>JAAWBS010000050.1 GCA_022792815.1 Hungatella sp. | reverse complement strand
TGGCTCCCGCCAGTAACATTGATAATACCTTGCGCATAAATGTACCTCCCTTGATTTTTTTGGTTTTTTGTTGGTTGTTTGAATTATAGCACATATTTATGTGGTTTTCAATTGGTATTTTGTTGATTTTTGTTGTTTTTTTAATTTTCTCCCAGTCTTGCCTGTATAATTTTCCACAACTTTTTATTAAAAAAGATCCTGCTTTACAGGATTTCTCCCTAAATCCGGGCAGATTTCAAAGCAGAAATTCCGAAACCTGAATCCTACAAAAAAAGGCCATGGCTTTTCCTATGCCATGACCTTTCTCTGATTTCTATCTATCATGATGTCTGTGATTCTGTCTATACCGGTCCTTCTGCCCGCGGCTGTGAGGCCCGGTTCCAAGATCGTTCCCGCCTGAATCCGCGATCCATCTGCTTTATCTCTCTTCCCCGCACTCCATGTATTCGATGTGTTCTCCCTGAAAGAAAGCCCTCCACTCGTCGTCTAATTTCCGGTCCGTAATGACGCAGTTGATGTCCTCGAAACCGCAGGTCTGGATGAACACGGACCTGCCGAACTTGGAATAGTCGGCCAGAAGGCAGATAAACTCGGAACTATCCACAATATTCCTGCGCATGTCCGCCACCATCTCCTCCGCGTCGCTTAAGCCGTGGCGGATATCCAAGGTTCGGCAGGATAAAAACGCCTTGTCCAGACGGTAGCGTTTTAAACTTCTCACCGCCTCCAACCCGAAAAAACCCTGGCTGACGATGTCGAAATTGCCGCCCAGAGTCACCAGCCGGATATTGGCCGCCTCAGACAGCCGGTTCATCACCGGGAGGGAGTTGGTCATCACTGTCAGAGGCATGTGTGCAATCTCCTCACACATCTCGTAGACCGTGGTGGAGTGATCCAGAAAGATACAGTCATTGGGTTTGACCAACCCTGCCGCCCCCTTGGCCATCCGACGTTTGCTCTCCAGCATAAGACCGGATTTGATCTGCCGGGAGATCACTGTCCCTTTCCGCGGAGCCAGCGTGGCTCCTCCATAGGATTTCTTTAAAAATCCCTCGTCGCTCAGCACATCAAAATCCCTCCGGATCGTCTCTGTGCTCACCTGAAACAGCGCGGCGATCTCCGCCACCGTCACACTCTTCTTCTCCAATAATATGGTCCTGATCCGTTCTCTTCTCTCCGCAGAAATCAATGTCGCCCTTCCCCCCTGCCCCGAATTTGTCAATTTGTATGTTCTAGCTTTCTCTAGGTATCATTCTATCACACTCCTTTTTTAATTTCTACCAGAAGTTGGGACACAGAGTCCTCCATTTCAAAGCAGAATCCTCCGTCGTCTTCAATTGTAGATAATGCACAAAATTAAAATTCTAAATAGTGAATTATTTACAAAAAAAATAATTTGACAACGTTTGCATTGCAAAATAAGAAATAATTGATATAATAAAATCACAAAAATAGAAAAAGCCAGGAGGTATGAAGATGAGAAAGATGATGCAGCTGAAACGGCGTGCGGCTCTTGTTTTATCAGCAGCCATGGTTGTAAGTGCGCCGTCTTTGCAAACGTTTGCAAAACAGTTGAACACCGATGTTTCATCAACTGCGAAAGCAAACGATGTGCGTGTGGCTACAAGCGGAGATGCCGATCCCGCCACCGGGGGAGACGCGAAACCTGCGGCAAAGGAAAACGTACTCGCGGCGCAGTCTGCTTTAGACCAATGGGACGGTCCTTGGAAGGCCATTGCCTTCGGCCAGTCCACAGATCTGAATTTCAGTTCCAATGTGCTGGAGGATAAAGTGGGGACCAATTATGTGTGGCCATTAAATTCCGACCAGCCCCTGCCAAGTGAGGAAGAGGCTCCTGTCCAGGATGTGATCATCGAATCCAGAGGCGGAAAGATCCAGACAGGACACGACGGGCTCACATTCTATTACACAGAAGTACCCACAGACAAAAATTTTAAATTGTCGGCAGATGTAACCATCGAACATATGGGACCGGAGAACGGCAAGGCTCCCAATGCCCAGGAAGGCGCCGGACTCATGGTCCGGGATGTAAACGGTGCGGCCAGAAAAGATCCTCTGGAAGAAGGCTATGAGGAATACCCGGCTGCCTCCAACATGGTTATGCTGGAAGTGCTTCCCGCCTCCAAGGCGGTCAATGCTGCTCTGAACATAAAGGCGATGGCCAGATACGGGGTCAACAGTCCGGCAGGGAATCTGAACACGCCCACTCCAAGCAATGTATTTGTCAAGAACGCAGCCTCAGCCGACAACAGCATGGCTCCGGCTGACGCGCCTTATCCAGAGGCAAATTTTTATAACGCCAAGATGAAGCTGACCCTGGAGCGCACAGACCAGGGATATACGGAAACTTACACAGGCCCTGACGGGACTGAAAAGGTCTATACATTTACAGACAAGAATGTGACCTCCAATATCGTGGCTCATCTGGATCAGGAGATCATGCGGGTGGGATTCTTCGCCTCCAGAAACGCCCGGATGAAGGTGGAAAACATCGAGATGTATGTGTCGGATGTGGAAAATCCGGATACCACCCCCGCCTATGTAGCGCCGAACACGGAGAAGGCGGAGCTGGTCAGCGCGTCTTCTTCCTACACCAACAGCAGCAGCTATACGCTCCAAGCTCTGGTAAGCCTGGACGGCGTCATCACCGTGAGCCAGGACGGGACCAAGTTGATCGACAGCCAGCCGGTAGCCGGAGGCAGCCAGTTCGCTTACCCGACGCAAATCGAGGGTGACAGCTCCCAGTTTGTAGTGGAATATGTGGCCGACGAAGGCTCTGAAGCAGGGAAAGTGAAATCAGCGACCATAACGGTCAAGAAAGAGACCTATGGAAACGACCTGTACGTGTCACCGGATGGAACGCCGGAGGCCCCAGGAACCAAGGAAAGCCCTATGGACATCTCTACAGCCCTGACCAAAGTAGTCCCCGGCGGGACCGTGTACATGCTGGAAGGCCAGTATGAGCCCTTCCAGGTTCCCATGAGTGCTGCGGGCAACGAGGAGGCCAGAAAATCTCTGGTGGCTGTGGGAAATGTGGTGGTCACCGGCGGAAGCTCACAGCTGTTTGTCCTGGATTCTGATTACTGGTACGTAAAAGGACTGGATGTGGACGGCAAAGACGTGGCGGGTTCCAGAGGATTCATGATCCACGGAAGCCACAACATCGTCGAATCCTGTCTGATCCACAATACGTCCAGCGACGCGGGACTGACCATCACAAAGAAGAGAGGCAGCAGAAGCCTGTGGCCTTCTTACAACAAGGTGATCCACTGTGAGTCTTATGAAAACCGGGATGCATCCGGCATCAATGCAGACGGATTTGCTTCCAAGTCTCAATCCGGCGACGACAACGTATTTGAAAACTGCGTGTCCCATGACAATGCAGACGACGGATGGGATCTGTACAATACCCTGGCCGCAGGCCCCAACGGCCGGACCATCATCAAGAACTGTGTAGCCTACAATAACGGCAACAATGGGTTTAAGCTGGGCGGCGAGGGCCGTGAGGTTCCTCATGAATTAATCAATTCCGTTGCCTACAACAACGGGCTGGACGGCATTACCGACAACTTTAACTCCGGGGAGCTGCTGATCCGAAACAACACAAGCTATGACAACAAACGATTCAATATCATTTTAAGGCCCAGTCCTTATAAGACAGACGAAAATGGGGAACTGACCGCTGACGGCATCGTAGAGAACAACGTATCCTATCGTTCCGACGAATACAGCCTGACCCTGGATAAGATCTATGACGATAAGGTAGCCAGCAGGGTGAATGAGAACAATTTCTTCTATATAGAGCAGGAAAATTCCGTGTCTGAAGAAGACTTTGTAACCTTGGACAAAGATCAGTGCTTCCGCTGGGAGGAGGGAACGATCCTGTTCGGCGATTTCCTTAAGCCTGCAATCGGAAGCGTGATCCGGGAAGCAAATGCCGGCGCCTATCTGTCCGAGACAGATGAGCCTGATGAACCTGACACTCCCGACAACCCGGATGAACCGGATACTCCCGACAAACCTGACACTCCTGACAACCCGGATGAACCGGATACCCCCGACAAACCTGACACTCCTGACAATCCGGATGAGCCGGATACTCCCGACAAACCAGACCTCCCCGACACCCCGGATAAACCGGACGATTCCTGGATCATTGTGCCGGTTCCGGAGCTCAACAGAGACGACCTTAGCCCGGCACAGAAAGAGGAGGCAGAGAGACAGATTGCCCAGCAGACAGATGAAATCGAAAAGGCCTTAAATGAAGCGGCCGGCAATAAAGAGTTTGTAAAAGACAGAATCCAGAACCTGGAGAATGTATTAAAGGAACAGAACCTGCCGGCAACCGTGGAGCTGAAACAGACCATTGACGAAGTACAGTCGGAAGCTGTGGTGACAGTAGCCGACGATGGGACCGTGACAACCGTGGTGTTAATTAAAAAGCTGGTATATGATATCGGTCTGTATGACACTGAGAGCGGTAAAAGGGTAGAATTATCCGACAACTTCACAGTCATCCGCTTCCCTGTAGTACTGCCCGCCGAGGGTATCGATCCCACCGCAAAGTATGTGAAAACCACCCACAAAGACGATGTGGCATATTCTGACATTGCAAAAGACGATGATGTAACCTACACGGTCATAGCAACCCGCTCCTTCAGCCCCTTTGTTCTGGAGTTCACTGCCTCTAAACCTTCGATGTGGCCCAGCCGAGGCGGTTCAAGCTCCGGCTCCTCCAAGACCGCGGTCTCTCAGTGGATCCAAAACAGCACAGGCTGGTGGTTCAAAAACGCCGATGGAACATGGCCCGCAAACTGCTGGAGTCAGCTGACATGGAATGGCACACATCAGTGGTATCGATTTAACGCCGACGGATACATGATGACCGGCTGGTATCTGGATACAGACGGAAACCGTTATTTCCTTCATAATATTTCTGACGGCAGCCAGGGATACATGTATACAGGCTGGCATCTGATCGATGGGAAATGGTACTATTTCCGTGAGAACGCAGGCGGCCCCATGGGTTCCCTCCTTGTAAGCGGAACTACACCTGACGGATACCGGACCGATGGAGAGGGCGCGTGCCAAAACTATCCTGGCAGGTAACCGGACACTCGGAAAGGACAGGGTTTTGAATAACCCTTTGCTGTTAAGCCAGCGTCTCAAGACGCTGGCTTCAGATTGTAGACAAAGCGGCTCTGGGCTTTACATCCCAGGGCCATTTTTCCTTGATCTTTGCTAACTTCTTCAAATTCATACACGCAAACGTAAGCCCCACCTTCATTCCCAATATCTGACGGATATCTTCGCCAATTTCCATGTATCCTTCCCATATATGACAGGTTACTGTTTTTATTTTCTGAAATATCCATCCTTGGTCATTGGCCTTTTGTAGGGGAAGAGAGGTTTGATTCCATCATCTATCAAAAGCTTTGCAATTGCCGGTGTTTTATATCCTGCATCTGTAGCCAGTGTTTCTATGCCGATATCCCTGATTTTATTGTACAGTCCCTTAAAAGTCCTGCTGTCATGCTGATTCCCCGGATTTATTGTATAGCCAGGGATCCAACCATTCTTATCACTGGCAGATTCTATTTCGTAGGAAAATACCTTCTTGTGTTCCCCTTTGCGGAACCATCCGCTTTCCTGGTCAGTCGTGCTGCTCTTTCTTGTTTTCTCAGCTTTCATCCCGCTCTAGAGTGTGGGACTTTGTCTACAGTCTGTCCGCCTCCGGCCTGAAAAATCCCTGTCTGACGATGTCAAAATCGCCGCCTAATGTCACCAGCCTGATATTGGCTGCCTTAGGCAGCCGATTCATCACCATCAGAGGCATGTGCAGGATCTCCTCGCATATCTCATAGACTGTGGTAGAATGGTCCGGGAAGATACAATCATTGAATTTGACCAACACCGCCCGCTTGGCTATCCTCCGTTTGCTCTCCAGCATAATGACTGACTTGATCCTCTAAGAGACCACCGTCCCATTCCGAGATGCCAGAGTGGCTCCTCCGTAGGACATCTTTAAGAATCTTCCCTATCTCTTCTCACACATACGTCTCCAACCCCAGCCGCACATACTGCTCTGCCGGCGCATCATTGGCCTTCATCAGTTTAGCCATCTGCCGAATCATGCGCCTCTCTGTAATCTGATCTTTAATCGGGGTCGTCTGGCAGGGATCCTCTGTGAGATCAAACAAAACTGTCGGGGGATGTTCCCTCAGGGAGGTATCCCCAGAGCCGTCTTCCATCCCGCGAATCCGCATCACCGGTGTACCTTTGGTAAAGGAAAAGCCTGGATGCAGCTCTAGGGTTCTCATCTCCTCCATCGAAAAACGGCATCTCATGTGTGTGGGCATCTGGGTATATTGATACAGTGGAGCCTCCCTGGTGACAGGACTTCTCATATAGACATACCTGCCATCCGTAATATTCACCTGTGCCCCGTACATTCCAAACAGTGCACAGTCTCTCACTTTCCGATCTTTCACGATCACCTGTTCTAAATCATATCCCATCATATCTTTTGACGGTTCAAGTCCGAAGGCCCTCAGAAGAGTAATCGGCACGTCGATGTTCTGGACCAGTGCCTTTCTCCTCTCATTGGAAATTCCATGGCGGGGATCCCAGATAAACATAGGGAGATGAGCCGTCTCGTTATACCAGGGATGGACGCTTTTAGCCCACAGATCGTGTTCCCCCAGGAGGAACCCGTGATCGGTGTTGACAATGACCATGGTATCCTTCCACATATCATTCTCATCCATAAAATCCATAAATCTGCCCAGATACGCGTCGCACATGGTAAGCAGTGACGCATATTGCATGCGGCAGTGCTCCACCTGTTCCGGTGTCTCCCGCACCGGCCCGTATTCTGGCCAGTCAAACCGTGGACCAGAGTAAAGGTGAGGATACATATTCTGATACTTTTCTGCCGCCCAAAAGGGCTCATGGGGATCAAAGCATTCCCAGTGGAGGAACCATTGATCTTCCGTCTTGTTGTTCTCCAGAAATTCCAGACCCAGGCGAAACACTTGGGCAAGGGGATGTTTTTCCTCACAATCTATGTAACAGCGGTTCACCTCATCCTGACGCCAGCTTCGCCCCAGATGCTCCGGGAGCTTCGGCGGCTTCACCTGGCCCTTCCAATGATCCCCTTCTTGCCCCCGGACAATCTCCCAACTGTCATATCGCTGATGGTATGTGGCTCCTCCGTCCTCCCAGTAATGCTGATGGTCGCTGATCATATGAGTGTAGACCCCGTGCTCCCGCAGCATCTCCGGCATAGAATCATCGAAGGGCTCCAACGGCCCCCAGCCCCGGTGGAGAAAATTATACCTCCCTGTATGAAGCTCTCGTCGAGCTGGCATACAGGGCAGACTGCCGGCATAGCAATTGTCAAAGGTGACCGAATGTTTAGCCAGGCGCATAAAATTGGGAGTGATGGTCTCGCTGCAGCCATAGGGGCTGAGCATCCTCCGATTTAATGTGTCAAACAGCAGCATAATCGCTCTCATAGGCTCATACCTTCCCTTTCTTGGCTCTCAGCCTCGTATAGAAAAGCATGACCACAGTCAGCACAAGAAAGGCCAGACTGATGGGGCGAGTGACAAATATGGAAGGGTTCCCGTCATTGAGAGTCAGCGCTCTTCGGAAATGGTATTCTGCCGTGGAACCCAGAATATATCCTAGGCATATAGGCATCTGAGGAAAATGCAGCTTGTACATGATATAGAAGAAAACGGCCAGCACCGCAAAGGATTGGACATCAAACAGGGACTTGTTTGCCGCATAGGCCCCCGCTACGACCAAGCAGATCAAAATGGGGGCCATAGCCGTATTGGGGATCTTTGTCACCACGGAGAACAGCTTTCCCAGATATTTTCCCTGCAAGTACATAAAGATATTGGCTGCCAGGACACCCAGCATGATAGCATACATGGTGATGCCCTCATGATCAAACAGCGCCGGCCCGACCTGCATCCCTTTCATCTGAAATGCCCCAATCAGAATGGAAGCTGAGGGGCTTCCCGGGATCCCCAGAGTAAACAGTGGGATCAGACAGCCTGCCACCACCGCATTGTTGGCGGCTTCCGACGCACAGATCCCGTCAAGAGAGCCTTTTCCAAACCGTTCCGGCTCTTTCGAAGCCTTTTGGGCCGAATCGTAGCTGATGAAGGAAGCCAGGCCGTCCCCCGGTCCTGGGATGGCTCCGATCATCGTCCCGATTAGAGAGGATCGAATCAGATTTTTAATCTGACCTTTCACCTGTACAAGGGTCAATCTATCGTCTGTCCTGTTGTCATATTCAATCTTTTCCTGCCGCTCTTTCCCTGTCTTTAACACATCCTGTACCTTGCTGACGATGCTGGGGATGATAAACACGCCGCCCAGCACTGTCATCAGGGACATTCCCCGGATTAGATGAACATTACCAAATGTAAAACGATTTACACTGTTGATCGTATCGGCCCCCACCAGAGCTAGAAAGACTCCCAGAAAACCGGCACACATTCCCTTCATTACATTTTCTCCGCTTAAACTGACGATGATGGACAGGCCGAAGACCGCTATAGCAAAAAATTCGGCAGGCCCGCACTCAATGGTCACCTCCGCAATGGGCGGTGCCGCAAACAGCAGAATCATGGAACTGATGATTCCCCCACAGGTCGAAGCGACGAGGGCCATCCTCAAAGCCGTATTGGGCTTTCCGGACCTGGCCAAGGGATGACCGTCCATCATCGTAGCCGCCGCCGCATTGGTCCCCGGAGTGCCGATGAGAATCGCAGTGATGGATCCCCCGTACTCACTGCCCACGAAGATGGCGGTGAGGAACAGAAGCGCCGGAACGACTTCCAGAGAGTAGGTCAGCGGCAGAAACAGAATGATCCCCATCATACCGGACAGGCCGGGCAGCGCCCCGAAAAAGATCCCGATAAGAACTCCAAGGTTCATGAGCAGAAACACCTGCACGGAGAGCAGCTCCCGCAATCCCAACAACATTGTTCCCATAGCTTATCCCTCCTTACACCCAGAGTCTGCCGGCAGGCAACTGTACTCCGAAAAAATAGATAAAGATCACATAGATCGCCGCGACAGTCCCCAGCGTCGCGGCCGCAATCTTCCAGCTACGATTTTTCTGCAGCAGGAGGATCGCCGTAGCCGCAATGATGCTGTTGAGAAGATATCCCATATATTCCATAGCAAACACATAGTAAAGCAGCACCCCAAACACTCCGGCAGCCATCATCTCCTCGCTCCGATGAATCACCACATCATCTTCCCTGTGAAACACCAGACTCATAACCATCAGCCCGACTCCCAGAACCGCCAAGATATAGCCGATAGCACAGGGGACGCTGGCCGATGTCACTCCGGTTTGATCGGAATAGATATCCTGGATCTGCCCCGGAGTCAGCAGGACGATCCCGGCGCCGACCGCCAGGCTCAGCAGGCCGCCTACCAGATTGGATGGAATCTTCTTCATAATCTGCCTCCTTCCTACTGCCCGACCAGTGTCAGACCAGCCTTTACACCCACTTCTTTATAATTTTCCTTTTCCTCCGCGATATAGTCATCTAATTCCTCACCGGAAATGTGATACAGATTCACAACCCCCGCCTGTTTTAACGCCTCCCGGCATTCCGTCTCCTCCAGAGTCTCAAGGATCACATCTGTAAGATACCTACGGGTATCCTCTGGCACATCTTTTCTGGCAAAGACCGCCACCACGCTGGCCACGCTGTAATCTCCTCCCAGAGTTTTTAGGGACGGCACTGTGATCCCCTCGTATCCCTGGTAGTCCTCCTCATTGAAGGTAAGAACCGGAACCAGATTTCCCTCCTCCACGTACTGGCGGGCCAGTTCCAGCCCGGCGAAACAGATATCATTATGTCCTCCCAGACATTCCGTAAGACTGACGGAGGCGCCTGTGGTCACCACATGCTCCGCCGGAATCCCCAACTGGTCAAAGGCGGTAAAACAGGCGATATGTCCCAGACTCCCCACCTTTCCTGTAGCGTACTTTATCGTCCCGCCCCGCTCTCTCAAATCCCCGATCTCCGTGATGCCGGTCCTGTCCGGGCAGACAAACAGGCCGAACTCCTCCCGATCAATGGTCGCCAGCGGAATCATATCCTCCTCTGTATAGTTAGACTGAGTAAACAGCAGATTGCTGGTCAATGCGCTGGTACTGGCCACATACAAGGTATAGTCATTGTCATTGTGCAGGACAAACTCCGTCGGTCCTGCTGCTCCCTGATCATCGATCACCACACTCTGTCCGATCTTGCCCTCCACAAACTGACTCATCAGCACCCTTGCCCGAACATCCAGCGCCGCCCCCGCTGCCGCCGGGACGATGACTGTCACTTTTTTATCTGGTATCCCGCCCTCTCCTTTCGCGGCTTCTCCTTTCGCGCTGCAGCCTGTAAATACCAATGCGCCTGTTAATGCTAATGCCAATCCCATTCCCCGATTTATTTTCATTCTTCTCTCCTTTTCTTTTCGATCTGTCTTAGGTATTTGTGAAACCCAAAACTTAACTGACTATTCTCTCACCCTCGATTTCCGCCATCTAACCCTAGTCGTACATACTGCTCCTCGGGACATTCATTCTCCTCCATAAGCCTGCGCATCAACGTTTTCATCCGTTCCTCCTGACAGGGATCCCACAGGGGACGGACCTGCTTTGGGTCCTTGTCCCGGTCAAACAGCAGGCTTCCATACTTTCTGTGTCCGCTGTAGCGATAGTACCGTTTTTTATCATACCTCTCGTCCACGGGAATCCGCAGCACAGGCACATGATTCGTAAACGCAAACCCGTCATATAGTCTGGTTCCTCCATTGATGATCTCCTGACTCTCCATAGGTTTCATAATATGCCATGGCATCAGAGTATACTGGTACAGCGGCCCGTTGTCCTCCGTCTGAGCCGCGCGCATGTAGGTATATTTCCCGTCCGTGATATTGACATGCATCCCATGATACCCATACAAGATCGCCTCATGGATCGGCTCGTCCTCCTTTACTGCTCTCTGAAGCGGTACTCCCAGCATATGCTGCCCCGGCTCCACTCCGAAAGCTTTCAGAATGGTCAGCGGAATATCCGGCGTCTGCGCCAATGCCTTTCTTTGACATCCGTCCGCCTCCGGCATATCCGGGAGGTGGATAAAGAACGGAAGATTCCCGATCTCATCGTAGACCGGTGGATAATTTTTGCCTACAAACCCCTTTTCTCCCAAAAAATATCCGTGGTCAGTGTTAACGATGAGTACCGTGTCCTTCCACATGTCATACTCATCAAAAATATCCAGAATCTTCCCCAGATATTCATCACACATGGTCACCAATGCCGCGTAGTTGATCCGATACTGACGTATCTTCTCCTCGTCTCCTGATTCCACCGGTCGATATTCCGGCCAATCTACTTCTGTAGGATGATCCGTGTAGAGGCGCTTAAACCGCTCCGGCACAAAAAATGGTTCGTGAGGATCAAAATATTCCAGCTGCAGATACCAGCCATCCTTGTCCTGGTTCGTCAGAAGGAACTCTCTTCCTTTCTCGAAACAGCGGACGTGGTAATGATCCTTCTCCTCCCTCATATACTTCCGGTTCGCCTCATCGGCTGCTCTCGGATTCATCCCGCCCTTTGCGGCGTCTACCGAGGGAATCCAGGAATCTCCCTCCTGCCCCCGAATAAACTCAAAGGAAGAAAAACAGTTGTGATAATTGGCTCCCCCGTCATGCCAGTAGTGACAGTGGTCAGTGATCAGATGGGAATAAATTCCCGCCTGCTTCAAGATCCTTGGCATGGATTCATCAAAAGGCTCGCAGGGAGACCAACCGCGATGGAGAAAATTTAGCCGCCCTGTGTGAAGCTCCCTTCTGGCCGGCATACACGGTAGGCTGCCGGCATAGAAATTCTCAAAAACCGCCGTCCTTTCTGCCAGCCTCCAAAAATTGGGAGTCTTTACCCAAGTGTTCTGGCAGTAAGGACTCAAAAAACGCTTATTTAACGAATCATACATGATCGTTACAACCCTCAATGCCTTTGTCCCCCTCTCTTAGTAAAATCGTTCAATCATCATGCGGATCGCCGGATCCCATACATCAAAATAGTGTGCCCCCTTCATAGTCACAAATTCATACTCCAGATTCTTGTATCCTGACAACTGAAGAGCCAAACGCTGATTCATATCAAACAGTTCATCCTCTGTTCCACATACATGAAAGACTCTGGGCAGAATCTCTCCTCCACAGCATCGTTCACTGAAGCGGTATAGATCCGTATCCTCCGGAAAAGCGCGTCCATCCCCTGACAGGCACATAAGGGTGCGATCCCAGAAGTCATCATCTAATGAGAAATCCTGGTGTTCTCTTCGGCCGCCTTTGGGTTTTCCTGATTCGGCGATGGAACAAGGAGCGGAAAAAACGCCGCACTGCCCGAAGACCTCCGGAAACTTGAGCGCGGAATGAAGAGCCCCAAAGCCTCCCATGGACAGCCCCGCGATGGTTATATCCTCCCTTTTTAGAGAGACGCGAAAAAACTTCTGTGCCAGGTCAGGCAATTCCTTTACAATATAGTCCTCGAAATTCATCCCGTATTTCATATTGAGATAAAAACTCAGATCTCCCTCCGGCATGATCACCACTACATTCTTTTTCTCGATATACTGCTCCACCGCCGAGAATCGCGTCCATGTACGGGACCCTCCCCCAGCACCGTGAAGCAGAATCAGAAGTTTAGGATCTCCTGTATGCCCTATGTCAAGTCTGTCGTCATATGGAACAATGGCTTCAAAATGTGTATCCCGATGCAGAACCCTTGATTTCCAGCTTCCTGACAAATATGCCATCCTCCATTCCTCCTTTTCCTTATAATGTCAGTTTCCTTTTTCTTTTGTTGCGTTATCGTTAACGCTATGTTTTAATTATAGAACCGATGAACAAAATGTCAAGTTTCTTCTTCTTTTTTTATAAATTTTGTTGTTTATACCCAAACACGCAACATCATTTTTATGCAATTATTCTATTTTTTATCAACTTGACTTTTTGTTATTATTTTGTTATATTTACTATATGTTATCGAGCACGCAAGGAGGTATTCTCATGGCTGTCACCATAAAAAAAATTGCCGAACTGGCCGGAGTCTCTATGGGTACAGTAGATCGTGCCCTTCATGACCGGGGACGCGTGAACCCGGCAGTCGCCCAGCGCATTAAGCAGATCGCCGCAGAGTTAAATTACCACCCTAACTCTGTAGCCAAGAGCCTTTCCATTCGAAACAAGAACTTGAAAATCGCTATTATCCTGCACATTCAGAGCCGCAATATCTATTTTGACGATGTGATTCGAGGAATTCAAAGATGTAAAGACGAGATCAAAGATTTTGGAATCTCAGTTGATCTGAAACTGTGTCCTGATTTCAACGCACAGGCTCAGCTTGCCCTGATCGATGAAGCTATAGAGGAAGGAGCCAACGCACTTGCCATCGTCCCCATCAACAGCCCTCTGATCCGCGACCGCGTTAACAGCCTCTGCAGTAAACATTTTCCTGTAGTATTTCTGACCAACATGATAGAGGACACTGACTGTCTAAGCTTCGTGGGATGTAACTACCGCCTTGCCGGTCAGATCACTGCCGGACTTCTGAATCTCATAAGTCCACAGGGCGGAAAGCTGCTTCTCTTCTCCCCTGGCTTCCAGATGTACGGCCATGTGCTGCGTGCAAAGGCATTAGAGCAGCAGCTGATTGACAGTTACCCTCAGATTCAGCTGCAGCAGATTTATGAGATGACCGGAGACGATATCCAAGACTGTCAGATTACCAGACAGGCTCTGGCTGATTACCCCGATACCGACTTGTTCGTCTGTCCCGGTGCCTACAGCCGCGGCAACCTCCAGGCCATCCGTGAGCTGGGATATTTCAAGAGGGCTAAGATCCTATGCTACGACTGCTCAAAAGAGGTAGGCGAGGAGATCAAAAGTCGCAATATCACCGCGGCCATTATTCAGCGTCCTCAGCAGCAGGGCTACAATGCCGTCAAAATCCTGTTTGAATATCTGACCTCTGATACACTGCCCAAGACGAAGAACCACTTTATCAAGACCAGGATTCTTCTGAGAGAGAATCTGTGTGAGGCGGATTGGGATGAGAAGGAAGCTGTGAGGGGATGGGGTCGTTAAAGACCGGATGGCAGCTTTTTTCACAATATCCGATCCTTCCTCTCGATCATCTCCCCGATCCTCCCGATATACTGCTCCACGTCCTTCACATTCTCCGCCCGCTCGATCCGGTTTTCTTCCCGAATCAGCCATTTCGTCGTTGTACCGGCACCGCAGGCCATGATAGTCTGCTGTTCCTCCATGATCAGGATATTGTACAGACATGCCTTGCCGGGCCTGGCGTAGCCCACATTTTCAAAATTCCCGGCCATATTCTTCTGTCGGTAGAGGTAATAGGGCTCCATGCCCATATCCCCGGCATACCGTGCAGTCAGGTCGATCATCTCCTGAGTTCCAACGATCTTTAAATCCTTGTAAACTTCTTTCATGGTGTTTAATCTGGCGGCCCGTTTGATAGCCAGGGAGTGGACGGTGATGCTGTCCGGATCCAGAGCACGGATCTGTTCCATCGTATCCCTCACATCTGTAAGCCCCTCTTCCGGCAGTCCCACGATCAAGTCCATGTTGATATTGTCGAAGCCCATCTCCCTGGCCATGTAAAAACAGTCTTTCACCATCTCCACCGTATGGCGGCGGCCGATGAGATCCAGGGTCCTCTGTTGCATGGTCTGGGGGTTGATGGAAATCCGGGTGACGTTATGGCTTTGCAGGACCTTTAGTTTCTCCCTGGTGATGCTGTCCGGCCTGCCGGCCTCCACCGTCAGCTCCCGGATACGGCTTAAGTCAAAGGTACGCTCCAGTTTCGTCAGCAGCCGGTCTAAGTCCTCCGGCTCCAAGGAGGTGGGAGTCCCGCCGCCGAAATACACGCTGTCCGGAACTCTCCCCTTCATCTGGCAGGCCACCGCCTCCATCTCCCGAAAGAGGGCATCCAGATACAGATGGGTTCGGCCCTTCCACTGCCCGATAGGGTAGGATGTAAAAGAACAGTACAGACAGGTGGTGGGACAGAATGGAATGCCGATATAAAGGCTATACCCCCTGTCACAGTCAATGGTCTTTAGAAGTTCCCTCTCATACAAGGCGGTCCTTATGGCCAGATCGATCTTATCATCACCGGTGAAATAGGTACGCTTCATATAGCAGGCCGCTTCCTCTGCAGACATGCCCTCATCCAGGCGGGTCATGACGATCTTGGTAGGACGGATGCCGGTCAGAGTCCCCCATGGGAGCAGTCTTCCGGTACGCAACACCAAAAGCACGTAGAGACGGCGCTTGATCCGGCTCTTAGTGTCCGTCCGGTTCCCGTATTCCACCTCCAGCGGTTCCTCGATGTGGGCCAGCTCTTTCTCCAGTTCCTCCCCGGCCTCTGACGGCCACACTGCCGCCTCCTCCTGTCTGTGATGATCGATGACCTTCAGGGAAAATTCCTTTCTCCCCTCATCGATCATGCCCTCCACGGCAAACAGCGCTCCCTCTGACGGCTCATAGGCGTAGGTCTCCCCCGGATAAAATGCCATCAGAAGCTCCCGGATGTCCTGTTCATAGGCCCTGTCGTTTAATAAGATCTCAATCATGGTTCTCCTAGTGCCGATAACGGCTTATCACATTATATTTTTTCTCGTGGCCAATGTCGGTCTGTTCATCGTGACCCGGATAGACCTTGGTGTCCTCCGGAAGCACCCACAGCTTTCCCACCACCGAGTCGATGATCTCGGACGGACTGGCGGTAGGCAGGTCTGTCCTCCCCACTGACTCCCGAAACAGAGTGTCGCCTGAGAACAGAATCCCCTCCTCCTGGATGTAGAAGCACAGGCATCCGGCCGTGTGGCCCGGCGTGTGGATAACCCTCCATCTGCGGCCGATCAGGTCCAGAGTCTCTCCGTCTTTCAGCCATCTGTCCGCTGTCAGCGACACGGCATCTCCGAAGGAGGCACTCAGGTTGAGATCCGGCTCCTCCAACAGAGTCACCTCCTCCTCACTGGCCATAACCGGGATGTGAAATGTCCTCCTGATGTCCTCCGCCGCCAGAATGTGGTCAAAATGTCCGTGGGTCAGAAGAATGGCCTTAGGCCTGACTTCCAGCTCCCGGCAGCGGTTTAAGATGTAGGGCGCATTGTCTCCCGGATCGATGATGACACCCTGCTTCAGCCCGTCCGCCCCCTCCTTCTCCTCCTTGTATACGATATAACAGTTGGTGCTGACCATGCCCAGCACACAGCACTTGACACTGAAATCTTTCATCTGTCTCTCCTCCTTCTGGTATCGGCACGCACCGCTTTGCGGTTCCTGCCATGTCGTCGGAACCATTCCAGTTGTGAAGCGCTGCTTCACAAGTGTTCCTCCTCGTATGGTATCGGCACGCGCCGCTTCACGGCTCCTGCCATGTCGTCGGAACCATTCCAGTTGTGAAGCGCT
>JAAWBS010000049.1 GCA_022792815.1 Hungatella sp. | reverse complement strand
GATTCCTCCTGGCTCCCGGCTGCCTCCCGCGCCGGCTCTTCCTTTCCGGCCGCTTTCGATGATTCCTTCTGGCTCCCGGCTAACTTCCGCGCCGACTCCTCCCTGCCGGCCGCCTCCGACGATTCTGTATGGCCCCCGGCCAGCTCCTGCGCCGGCTCTCCCTTTCCGGCTGACTCCAACGATTCCTTTTGGCTCCCGGCGACCTCCGGTTTCTGGGCCTTTGCCGATTCTGCCCCCTGACGGAATCCTCCCTCAAGCACAGCCTCCCCGGCCTCTTCCCGGACCGCCGTCCAGATGCCGCCGCCGTGTGCCGGCACATGTACCTGGATATACCCGCCTGTCACCGGGACCGTCTGTCCTGACAGCATGTCACGGTACAGCGTTCCATTGCCGGCGGGAAGGCTTATCACCGCCTCCTGGTCGTCGTTATTGACCGCCGCCATGACCCGCTCCCCTTCATAATTCCTGGCAAATCCATACTGGCGGTTGGTCAGCACCAGTTCCTGGTAATCCCCGTAAGAGAGGGCTTTCAGGTTCTGGCGCACCTTCCCCAGGGCCCCGATCAGACGGGTGCAGTCATTTTCTTCCAGAGCCTTTTGATAGTCCTCCAGGCGCAGAGCCGGTCTCAGAGAATCATCAGAGTGCCTCTCTTTCTTTCCCTCGATCCCGAACTCGGAACCGTAGTAGATGGAGGGTACCCCGGGAAGCGTATATAAAAGGATATGGACCGGTACAAACTGAGCCTTGTCCGTCAGCTTGGTGTAGATCCGCTCCACATCATGATTGTCCACAAAATTATAGAGCTTCAGCCCTTCCGGCCGGTTGCCTCCCATGCCGTAGAGTCTCTTTACCGTGTGGGCGATCTCAAAGTAGTTGTGATCATTGTGGCCTGAATAGAGGGCCTTGTGCAGGTGATAGTTGGTGACGGAATGAAGGGTGCCCTCATTAACCCACCGGGTATAATCCCCGTGAATCACCTCGCCCATAAGCCAGAAGTCCGGCCCGATCTCCCCTGCCGTCTTTCTCAGAGCCTGCATGTACCCGAAATCCAGCACATCGGCAGCATCCAGCCGGATGCCGTCGATCTGAAACTCCTCTGCCCAGAACCGAATCACATCACAGATATAATCCCTCACCGCAGGATTATTCTGGTTCAGTTTCACCAAAAGGTCATATCCCCCCCAGTTTTCATAGGAGAATCCGTCGTTGTACTCATTATTCCCCCAAAAATTCACACGGCAGTACCAATCCTTGTAAGGGGAATTCTCCCTGTTCTTTTTGATGTCCTGAAAGGCAAAAAAATCTCTTCCCGTGTGATTAAATACCCCGTCTAGGATCACCCGAATTCCCTGATTATGACACTCTTTTACAAAAGCAGTCAGGTCCTCATTGGTTCCCAGACGGCTGTCCAGCTTTTTGTAATCCGTGGTCTCATAGCCGTGGCCGACGGATTCAAACAGCGGCCCGATGTAGAGGGCATTGCAGCCGATCTCTCTGATGTGAGAAATCCACGGAAGCAGTGTGTTCAGCCGATGCTCCGGCTCCCCATAAGAATTGGTCTTGGGCGCTCCCGTCAGCCCCAAGGGGTAAATGTGATAAAATATCGCTTCGTCATACCATGCCATAGCCTTTCTCCCTCCCTGATACAGATTGTCTGCTTATTCGGAACTGCTCTGTTCCCTCAAAAGATCCCTGATCTCTGCCAGAAGCTCCTCCGCGGTGGGACCTGCCGGAGCCGGCGCTTTCTGCTCCTCCTCGTGCTTAAACCTGGCTGTCACCACAGCCATGGCCTTCACCATAAAAAACATGCAGAAGCCGATGATCAAAAAATCCAGGATATTCTGCAGAAAGCTTCCGTATAAAATGGCAGCCTCCGCCGATACCTCATTGCCTGCAGCGTCCATGACCGCCGGGTGAATCACCCACTTCAACGTATTGAAGGAAGCGCCTCCGGTGACTGCCCCCAAAGCCGGCATCAGGATATCATTGACCAGTGAAGTGACGATCTTGCTGAAAGCGCCGCCGATGATCACACCGACTGCCATATCAATAATATTTCCCTTTAAGATAAATTTCTTGAACTCGCTCATGGTGCCGCCCAGCTTTTTCTCCAGAGCTTTCATGTCTTTTCCCATTCTGTTCTGCCTCCAGGTTTTCCATAAATATTCGTAACCGGACGAAAACACTCCGGCTCATCCTTCCTTCTGACCTGTCCCCTGTTTCGGATCCGTCCCCGGGTAGTCCACAATATAGGATTCAAAGGCGTTGATCACAAGGGTGTCCTCAAAATGGTCCTCCCGTTTGAAAGAACCGCCGTAATTGGCATGGACATGGCCATGAATAAACATCTTCGGGCGGTACTTTTCCATCAGAGTGCGGAAACAGGCAAATCCGCGGTGGGGCCTGTCCTCCATATCATTTATTTCAAAGGCCGGGGCATGGGCCACCAGAATGTCAAATCCGCGGTTGCGCCATAATTTCCATCCCATCTTCCGGATCCGGCGTTTCATGGCTCTCTCCGAATACTGGTTGGCAGCTTTGGGAATGTACTCCATGGAACCTCCCAGCCCCATGATCCTTACCCCATTGTGGATATAGATGTCATCCTCGATGCAGATACAGCCTTCCGGAGGCATAGTCTCATAGATCCCGTCGTGATTGCCTCTGACATAGAGCACCGGGGCATGACACAGGGTTGCAAAGAAGCTGAGATAGTGGGGCTCCAAATCGCCGCAGGATAGAATCAGATCGATTCCCTCAAGCTTACAGGGCTCATAATAATCGTACAATGTTTTGGATCTTTGATCGGCAAGTACCAGAATCTTCATCTTCTTACTCCTCCCTGCCGCCGATCTCGTCCACCTTCACTCCCTGCAGACGAACCAGAGTTTGAGCCTCCTGTATCAGTTCCTCGTATCTCGGAATCTCTCCCACCACATTCTCTGCCAGCCAGTCCATGGAGATGATCTCCTCGGCGTTTAGGCTCTCCCCATCTCTGCACTGAACCTTCCCGTTCTGGGAATAGATCAGTCCGTCAAAAGGCTGGAAACTTCCTGCACGGATGGAATTTTTCAAGAAGTCCACCAGTCTGTGGATCCCGTGGGGCAGATTCTGAGAGTAGATCACATCGATCACCTCTGCCGACATCCCCCACCAGTAATTCACCGCCTTCTTTCCCTTCATCTCCTGCATCTCCCCGCCTCCCCGGCAGACAGATTTCACGATCCTCTCGTAGAACTTTCCCCAGTGCCAGATAGGAGCTGCCAGATTCTCCAGGGTTCCGTCCTCCCGCTTCACAAACAGACCGTACTCTCTGGACTGTTTATCCGGGGTGATCATCTCCTCACCGGAGATGTAGGTGATCCCCTCTCCCTTCAGCCTGGGCAGCGCATCGGCCGTCTTGGTTCTGGACCACTCCAGGTAAACCTTCACATAGGGATTGATCATACGGGCTCCCATGGCAAAGGCATTGATGTTGGCCAGGGTCCCGTAGATGGGATAGTCTGCCACATAGCCCAGCTTATCCGACTTGGTCATGGCTGCGGCGATAGCTCCCAGGAGGAATTTGGCCTCATACATCCTGGCGTAGTAGGTGCAGATGGAGGAATAGGACATCTTGATGGAACAGTTGTAGAGCTTCACCTCCGGGTGCACTACAGCGGAGCGCACACTCTGGTTGGCCATCTGGGGACCTGTGGTAAAGATCATATTGCACCCCGAAGCGATGGCCAGCTCGATGGCCTCCTCCACCTCCGGTTCTGTGCTCACATTGTCGAGGGCCAGGGTCTTGAGCCTTCCTTCAAAGGCCTGCTCCAAATGCATCCTTCCCAGCTCGTGGGCATAGGTCCAGCCGGAGGTCTTGGTGGTCTTATTGTAGATAAAAGCGATTTTTAACATCTCGGGCTCTATGGTCTCCACCGGCCTAAGCCAGTTTAACAGAGACGGCTTATGAACCGGCTTCTCCACATCCACCGGGTCTTCCACCAGCGCTACCTGGCTGCCTTCTGCCGCCAGTTCCATCTCCTTCCAGGTTCGCTCCAGACCCTTTGACATCTCCAGTTCGGTTTGGCCCTTGGTCTTATCATACCCATAAATCTTCACATAGATCAAAAAAGCGTCGGAGCAGGTCAGATTCAGCTTATCCCCTCCCCTATGAGTGAACACCTTGGAAAATCTGCTGTAGGCGGATTTAAAGAACGCCCGCTCCTCTGCCGGCCAGCTCTCTCCCGGCTCCTTCCCCATCAGTTCCACAAGCTTCTTGTAGCTTCCCTCCTTGCTGAACCAGACATCACAGTTGAAGGACACCTGATAAAAATCCAGAAATTCATAGTACAGTTTATTCTCTTTCTCTTCTGTCCTCTGGGGAATCAAGCGGGTGACATAGCCGGGGATGCTGTACGCGCCTACATACTTCATCACGCTGACCCGCTTGTTTCCCTCCTGGACATAAAACCGGTTCATAAACTCGTAGGCCACGATCGGGTCCCGGATCCCATCGTCGATCTGATGGTCGTAAAGATTGGCCCACTTGGCTCCAAACTCGGACTGTTCCGGCAAAAGCGGCATAAAATTACTTGCAAACGCATTGGTCCGACCCTCTGTCTTGGTGCCGATAATCCTGTTCAGAGGAATATCCATGAGCCCCAGGCTCACTTCCGATACGATTTTTGTGTAAGATAAGATGTTATCCAGTACCGGAAGATAAGGGTGTTCCCCTTTTGACAGAGACTCCTGATATTGTTTGCGCCCCCTCTTTACGGCGCCTATATAGTCATACAATGCCATAGCTGTATTCTCTCCTTCTCATTCTCAGCTGTCTGCTATTTTGCCAGAATTTCCTCCTGAAGCCGATCAAACTTCTCCATACACGCATCCACGGAAGAGCCGTTCAAAAGATCCCTGACGATGAGACAGATATTGCCCCACTGCTCCACCTTCATATTGGCGTTGGAGCCCAGGACATAGATATTTTCATTGATCTTGTTTTTCAGGGGCTTCAGGGCATCGATACACTCCGTCTCCACATTCTTTGACGGAGAGATCACCTTGTTGGTCTCCGAATACACCCGCAGCGCCTCATCAGAAATCATAAGGTTCAGCGTGGCCATGGCATCTTCCATGTGCTCAGCATTGTCACTGATCCCATACCCGGACAGGGACACCACAGGCATCTGTCCCCGGCTGCTGGGAAAACCGATGACCGTCATGTTAAACTCCGGTTTTCCGTAAGCGGTCTCCGCGTTGGCTGCTCCCCAGTATGCCATGACGATGGGAGTCTTCTGAGCCAGGAAATCAGGCCCCTCCCCGTCGATGGCCTCATAGGTATAGGCCTTGGCAGCATCGATATATCCCCTGTCGATCATCTCCTGCAGATACTCGAATCCCGGCCGCATATAATCACTCAGCTTTTCCTCCCCGCTGTTGAGGGCAGCGATCTTTCTGTCTGTGTCTCCCCCGTTATACAGGTCCGCATAGCCTATGGCCAGAACAAAATTCTCCAGCCACCAGCGGTTTGCTCCGATAGGAGTCTCGATGCCGTTCTCCTGAAACACCCGGCAGCAATCCAGCAGCTCCTCAGGTGTCTCCGGCACCTCCAACCCATATCGGTCAAACATATCCTGGTTGATAAACAGTCCGTACACCACGATCTCCTGAGGGATCGCCACTAACTTTCCGTCCACCATGTTAGCTGTCTTGACCACGTCTCTCAGATTCTTTACGCTGTCCAGTCCTGACAGATCTGCCAGCTGCCCTTCTTCCCCCAGTGCCTGGATCGCATCCGGGTTCAGCAGGTACATATCGTCCATATTGCTCCGCACCCGATCCAGGCATACCTCGTCATAAGTGCGATCCTTATAGTCCTCCGCTGTGTAAGTTCGAAACTGCACTGTCAGTTCCAGCTGCTTTTCCGCCATAATCACGGTCTGTTCCTGGGCGGTCCTGGCTGCGTTCATCGCATCCGGGTTGGAGCGATCCGTAGGGCCGAACATCGTGACGACTCTTCCGTTTTCCTCCTGTCTGCTTATGAGGTTTTTGTTGGCTGGCACCTTAGGTACGCAGGCTGCCGCACTCAGAATCATACCGCCTGCCAGCACCGCAGCCGCTGACCTTCTAAGATTCCTCTTCATGTTGCTTCCTCCTAAGAATCAGTTCATACACCGTCCGTTTCAACAGTGCCATGTCAATGGGTTTTGCCACATGGGCATCCATCCCGGCATCTGCGGCGTCCTTTACATCCTCGGCAAAAGCATTGGCTGTCATGGCGATGATCGGTATCATCCCCGCATCGGTTCTGTCAAGGGAGCGGATGACTCTGGTCGCATCATAACCGTTCATCACCGGCATCTGAACATCCATCAGAATGGCATCAAATGTTCCCGGCTCTTTGGTCATAAACGATTCCACCGCTCTCTGGCCGTTTTCCGCAATCTCACAGACCGCCCCCTCGATATCCAACAGTTCTGTCAATATCTCCGCGTTGATCTCATTATCTTCCGCGACGAGGAAGTGAAGTCCCTGCAGACTGCATTCTATCCCTGTCTCCTTCCGTTCCTCCCCGGCCTTCCCTGTAAGTATCTCCTCTATCTTTTCCTTGAAAGCAGAGACCAAAAACGGCTGATCCAAAAATCCGCAGATACCGGAGACAGCCATCTCTTCTCCCTTATCCGTATCATCCCAGTCAGACGGAACCAAAAACAGGATTGGGACATAGTCCGAGATCAAGTTCCGGATCCTCCTGGCTGTCTCAACTCCGTTTATGTCCGGCAGATTCCAATTCAGCAGGATCGCCTGGTACTCCTGTCCGTCCTCATAAGTCCTGCGCAGTCTCTCGATTCCTGACTCTCCGTCAAAGGCAACATCCACTGCCACTCCGTCCTGGCTCATAACCATCTGAATGTTATTGCAGCTCTCCTCCCCGCTGACGGCCAGAATCTGAAAGATGCCATGATTCTGCCAAAATGGTTCGTCTTCCCTGTCTCCCGGCAGACGCAGCTCCAGCTCCACCGTGAAGATACTCCCTTTTCCCTCCTGGCTGGCAACCTTGATGGTCCCTCCCATCAGCTCCACGATGTTCTTCGTGATGGCCATACCCAGCCCTGTTCCCTGAACCTTGTTGGTAGTGCTGTTCTCGGCTCTGGTGAAGGCATCAAAGATGGTCTTTAAATACTCCTGGCTCATCCCATAGCCATTATCTTCCACCTCTATCAGTATATGCTCATACTGGCTGGAACGCTGCTCCAGCCCGATGATGCGCAGCCAGATCCTGCCGCCCTCCTGGGTATACTTAACCGCATTGGAGAGAAGATTGATCAGGACCTGGTTCAGCCTGGTCTCGTCACCGGTCAGGCGCTCATGCTTCACGCCGTTGACAGACACCTCGAACTGCTGCTTTCTGGCTTTTGCCATAGGGCGAATGATGGCATCCACAGAAGAGATCATGCTGTTCAGGGTAAATTCTCCGACAGAAAGCACCACCTTTCCGCTTTCAATCTTTGAGACATCCAGGACATCGTTGATCAGGCTCAGCAGATGGCTGCCTGATGCTGCAATCTTCTTTGTATACTCCCTGACCCGTTCCGGGTTATCCGCATCCTTTCCAAGGAGGGTGGTAAAACCCAAAATCGCATTCATGGGAGTGCGGATGTCATGAGACATGTTGGAGAGAAACATGGTCTTGGAATTGCTGGCAACTTGAGCCGCCTGCAGAGCCTCTGCCAACTGCCGGTTGTGGATCTCCCTCTCTTTTTCCCTCTCTTCTCTCAGTTTCCCCTTCTCGTTCTGATTCCATGCAAACAAGAGGCAGCAGATCAGAAAGGCCGTCAGCATAACGACTACCACGATAACAATATTCTGATTGACTGCACGCCCCTCTCTCTGAATTGCCTCCACGGGCACATATCCGATGAGGTAGATGCTGCCGTCGTTAACCGCCCACATATAGATCAGAGATTCCTTATTCTGGATGTCATGATAGAACATGACATTTTCTCCGTTTTTCATGCTGTCTGCGATCTCTGCCTTCAATCCCTCCTCCAGGATCCGGTTAGCGTGGTAAAAGTCCGTAAGGTTCATATGTCCTACCACACGTTCCCCCACGCCTGTAGGCCTCAGCACAAACCGCTCCGTCTCCCTGTCCATGAGATAGAGAGTGGCGCTGCTGTTATAAAATCGATTGGGAAGTGCCTCATCAAAAGAATCATACACATATTCGATGTAGAGGACAGATACTTCTTTTCCGTCTTTGATCACCGGACACTTCATGGTGTAAGCCCATGTGCCCATGCCGTTTACATAAGATTTGGATAAAGCAAGGCCCTCCACAGTCTTGCCCTCCGGAAACTCCAGCCCTTCTTCCGTAAATACCTCTCCTGTATTGGAGATGCCTTCGGTCTCTCCCTCCCGTATAAGGGACAGCTTCACCATGGTGTCGTTGGTGCTGTAAGCCTGCACCAGCAGTTCGGGCTCCTCTGTCAGAGACAGTTCCTGAGCGATCAGCTTCTGAAACTCCGCCTCATTCTTTAAGATGACTTCTATGGTACCTTTCAAAAGCTTTAAACTCTCGCTTAAGTTTGAGATGGCTGACGCTGACATCTCCGACGAGATGCTTCTGGCCAGAGAGAAAACGATGGCCCCCAGGATACCGAACACCAGTATCAGGGATAGAATCAAGGTTCCTGCCTTATTTGTGCTCGTTGATTTCTTTTTTTCTTTCATGATCTTTACCAATCACCTTTGACCCAAAATCCTGTCATTACATTTGATACTACTATATCATTAATGCAGGCTAAAGTCAAAGAGATTGGAATTTTGTCCTACTGGTAACAAATCACCGGCATACCCTGGTAGACATAGTCATACAGCAGCTTTGCCTTCTCCGGAGGAAGGTTGATGCAGCCGTGGCTGCCGGCATAGAGATAGATGGTTCCTCCGAATTTCTGTCTCCAGCTGGCATCATGAAAGCCGATGCCTCCGTTAAACGGCATCCAGTAGTCCACATGGCTTTCATACTCATAGCTTCCGTCCGCTTTCTTTTTCCCTCTTAAAATCCGGTCTTTTTCCTTGTAGGTCAGGCTGTAGATTCCCGGAGGCGTCACATAGTTTTTGGCCACGTCTCCGGTGACGCAGGGGGCATCCCACACCACGGCCCCCTCCTGGATCATGTATACATGCTGATTGCTTAAGTCTACCTCCGCATAGGTATTGCCCCAGTCCGTCTCTCCCGCCACCGCAGTCCGGGTATACTGAGGCGTCCTCTCCTGGGTCTGGGTGGTCTGAATCATGGAGATCAGCGCCGCCGTCTCGTAAGGCTGGTCGATCTTCCACCCGAATGGGCCTGTCAGCTCCACCTCATTGCCTGCGGCGGTCTTGAAGATCCTCGGTCTGTCCGCCGTGTCATATCGGTCCGCCAAGTACTTCACATAAGCCCCTGCCTTCTCCTGGTCCACCTGGATCTGGCCGTCTGTCGTCCCGGTAATCCAGGAGGCGATCTGGCCGCCGTCTAAGATCTCTTCCTCCTGCCCCAGCCGGTAGGTGATCTTCATATCCCGGCACTGGTTCATGGCAGCACACAGCTGGATCAGACGGGGATCCTCAGAGGTCACATTCACTCCCCGATAGCAGCCCTGGCTGTTCAGATCCACACGGTTCTGACCCGCTGCCACTGCCGCCAAGATGACTTCCATGGTTCTGTCCGGCTCCACGTCCTCCCCGTACACCTCTTTTATGACGGTAAATGCCTCTCCTTCCACATAGGAGGAAATGCGGGCGTCCTCTGTCTTCACCACGCCCTCTCCGCTGACACAGGGCAGACGGCCGATGCGCTCCTGAAGGGCCGCCTCATCGTAAACCGTAGTGACCCCTACCGTAAATCGGTGCTGCACCGCCGGACCGGTCACACGGCCGCTCTCGTTCTGCTGTGTCAGCAGAGCCGCCAAGTCCCCTGTAACTGTGGCCCGGTATCCGATCTCACTCCCCTTGATCACCTCTTTGTCCCCGTTCTTTTCCACCACCTCCAGGCAGTAGCTGTCCGGGTTCTCCAGGACTGCCCTGGCACCGTCCACGGTCTGCCCGCTGACATCTGTTCCGTTAATGTAAGTCCCGGTCACATAAGTGTCCGTCTCCCCTCCGTATGCGGCCGTGCTGCCGGCCATGGCCATCACTGCCAATGCCATCCATAATCCCGCTGCCTTCTTAACCATCATCACCTGCACCCCTTGTCTCTGTTTCTATCATATTCTTTCTGTATTATTTCACCACAAAGACGATGGAATGGCAAGAGGGATTTTTTTAATATTTGCTTACAAAACTTTTTTCAAAAACCGCTTGCCATACCTCCCATTCCTATTTATAATCTCTTTAAGATATTTTCAAATTAGGAGGTAAAATAATATGAGCAACCATTTCGATGCCATCCGCGATGCCCGGACTCTGGGCATACCCAGGATGCTGCTCCTCGGTTTACAGCATATGTTTGCGATGTTCGGGGCGACGATTCTTGTTCCTATTTTAGTCAACAGCTATTTTCACGGAGAGGGCTTATCCATTCAGGTGACTTTATTTTTCGCCGGTATCGGAACCCTCTTTTTTCATGTCTGTTCCAAATTAAAGGTTCCTGCGTTCCTTGGCTCCTCCTTCGCCTTTCTGGGCGGCTTTGCCACGGTGGCGGAGTTGGATACCGGCATCTTTGCCGGCATGACCTACGGCCAAAAGCTTCCCTACGCCTGCGGCGGCATCGTGGTTGCCGGTCTGCTGTACCTGATTCTGGCTCTGGTGATAAAACTTGCAGGGATCAAACGGGTCATGCGTTTTCTTCCCCCTGTGGTAACCGGTCCCATCATCATCTGTATCGGCCTCAGTCTGGCGCCCTCCGCCGTCAATAACGCCTCCTCCAATTGGTTCCTTGCCGTGATCGCCCTGTCTGTCATTATCATCTTCAACATCTGGGGCAAAGGCATGTGGAAAATCATCCCCATCCTGCTGGGAGTCGTGATTTCTTACGGAGCTGCCCTGATAATGAATGCCATGGGCTTTACCAATGGAGACGGAAGTGCCATCCTCGATTTCTCCACTGTGGCCGCATCCTCGGCAGTAGGTCTCCCCCCCTTCCAATGGTGTAAGTTCGACCTGACAGCTGTCCTTGTCATGGCTCCGATCGCCCTTGCCACCATGATGGAGCATATCGGCGATATCTCTGCCATCTCCGCTACGGTAGGAGAGAATTATCTGGAGGACCCGGGCCTTCACCGCACTCTGATCGGTGACGGACTGGCCACCTCCCTCTCCTCCCTGTTGGGAGGCCCGGCCAACACCACTTACGGAGAGAACACCGGCGTTCTGGAATTAAGCGGTGTCTATGACCCGAAGGTGATCCGCCTTGCTGCCGCCTATGCCATTGCACTCAGCTTTATCCCCAAAATAGCCGCAGTCATCGGCTCCCTGCCCTCTGCCATCATCGGAGGCGTCAGCTTCATTTTATACGGCATGATCTCCGCCATCGGCGTCAGGAATGTGGTGGAAAATAAGGTCGACTTTACGAAATCAAGAAATTTGATCATCGCCGCTGTCATTCTTGTATGCGGTCTCGGCTTTTCCGACGGACTCACTTTTACTGTCGGCGATACCTCTGTCAAATTGACCGCCCTAGCCATCGCGGCCCTGGCGGGTATCCTCCTGAACGCAGTCCTTCCGGGCAACGATTATACTTTTGGAGAAAATCCCAAGGGGGATATGAACAGAGGGGTCAGTATTCGTCCCCACCGCAAATAGGAGGTCCTTTCCATTACTCAGGCTATTCCCAAAAAGGCTGCTGCACGGAAGGTTTTCTAACCATCCATGCAGCAGCCCTTGTGCTATATAAATCCGTTTCTGTAAATACCATCTCTCCCTTTAAAATATCCCGGAACCGCCCTTCAGCTTAAATCTTCCCACAAGACTTTTCATAAGCTGTGACTGGCTGGACAGCTCTTCACTTGAGGCCGCGCTTTCCTCGGCAGTTGCCGAGTTCGTCTGTACAACACTGGAAATCTGGTCAATTCCCATAGTAATCTGAGAGATGGAATCAGCCTGCTGGCTGCTGGCCTCTGAGATCTGTTCGATAATGCCTGTCATCTCGCTTACGTCATTGACTGCCTGAAACAGAGACTGAGCCGTCTCATCGGCAATCTGAGTTCCGTTTTCTACTGCCTTCAATGAATTTTCAATCAAAACCGAGGTGTTCTTGGAGGCCTCTGCGCTTTTGCTTGCCAGATTGCGGACTTCATCGGCTACAACGGCAAACCCTTTTCCGGCAGTGCCTGCGCGGGCGGCTTCTACCGCCGCATTGAGGGCAAGGATGTTGGTTTGAAAAGCAATATCCTCAATTGTCTTGATGATTTTACCGATTTCGTTGGAACAGTTGCTGATATCGCCCATGGCCTGTATCATCTGATGCATCTTTTCGTTGCTCACATTCATTTCCGTGCTGACACTTCCCGCCTTTGCATTGGCCTGCCGTGCATTCTCGGCATTCTGCCTCACCTTGTCGGATATTTCATTAATGGTGGCAGCCAGCTCCTGCACAGAGCTCGCCTGCTCGGTTGCACCCTGGGAAAGAGCCTGGGCGCCGTTGGATACCTGTTCTGATCCGCTTGCAACCTGAGCGGAGCTTTGGCTGATCTGGAGCATCGTGTCGTTGAGCTTTTCCGCAATGCCCCGGAAAGAAATAAGCAGCGGGCGGAAACCTCCCGTGTATTCTTCTTCGCAGATGGTATCCACCGTAAAATCTCCGGCAGCCATTTTAGCAAGGAATTTATTCTCATCGTCAATGATAACCTGAAGCTTATGGATCAATCTGCGTACCTGCGCGGCGAGAACTCCCAGTTCATCCTTGGAGGTATAGGAAATCTCCACATCCAAATCACCCTCTGCCATCCGAATGGCGGCATTCTCGATTTCGGAAATCGGAGTCTTAATCAGGCGTACAATCACAAAGGAGAAAAACACTCCCACAAGGATTATCGCAATGATAAGTGCCGCCATGATGCAGGTGGCGGTTCTGTAGAGGAAAAAGCTTTCCTCTGTCGCAGCGTCACTGCCTTCTGTATTGTAGACGACAATATCATGGAAAGCGCTGTTTAAAGAATTATAAAGCTCTACACATTCGCCTTCTAAGACAGCGCGGGCCTCATCCGGGCGGCCCTGTTTTGCCAACGCCATCATCTCTTCATCGGCTTCCTTGTACTGAGTCCAGAAATTCATTGCGTTATCGTAGAAACTTCTCTCTTCTTCGTCAATTAATCCCCCATATGTGGCCAAGAGGGCATCCATTTCTTCTTTTTCCTTTTGGAGATATTGAAGGCTGGAGGCCTCTACGTCGTCGGAAATCGCAGTGAGATACCCTAATTCATTCAGACGGATGTTTGAAAGGGTAGCAGTCAGGTCTCTTGCCGTATTAATACTGGGAAGCCAGCTTGTGGAAATATCACTTGTCATGTCATTCATCCGGCCCATAAGAGAGAATGACATGCCGCCGATTATAAGCATACCAATCAGCGCAACTCCTATGAGGACATAAAGTTTAAATCTGATTCTTAAATTTCGTATGTAGCTAATCATGTCTCTGGTCTCCTTTTATGTTTTGTTGCCTTCAGAGTGTGTCTGAATATTGCACTCTGGCTACCGATTGCAAAAAATAATTGTTGTTTTTATACCATTACTTTTCACACGGCATTTTTATTAAAATGTCGGCATATTATTCCGGTTTGATAAGCAGAAAATATGAATTTTTTGGTTTTTCTTACAGAAATGTCAATGTCAGATCAAGACTTCTGAAAATTGACATTTCCTCATTTTCACATTATAATTGCCGCAAATTTCGGAAGCAGAATTTGATTTGAAGCGTGGAACAGAAATCATCTCCCTCTCCGTCCTATCCCATATAGGTATATGGAAACTCATTGCTCCCTCCCCCTTCTTCCTTCAACGTAAGCGATACCCATAATTACTCACTGACAATCCGGTATTGATATTCTGGTATATTTGAAATCCCATTATCCAGAATTTTGTTTCCCAAATACTGAAAACCTCCATCTTCTGAAAACCGCACTGTGAGCTCATGCGTTATCACCGCATCATCACATAAAATCATGCTGCACACTGCATCCACAGTTAGAGTAACTGTCCCATCTTCGTTTTCCCGAATATCCGTAACCTCTGGAAATGAAGTCCCAAAATAGGTAGGAGCATAATTGAAACAGCCAAGTCTTACCCATGCATAAGTCTGTTTTTCTCTGTCAAATGCCGCATAATCCCGTATCTCTTCCGCTGTTACCGGAAGATATTCCATAATCAGACACTCAAACTCATCTTTTGGTATCCCGTCCGGATAATCCTCCGAAGGAAACTGCTCCTGATATTTCATTGCATATAAATACTCATACATCCCATTATAATCCAAATGTTCCATGTGATCTGCATCCCAGTCAGAACATAAAAGATTGTTTCCCTGATAAGCTAATCCAAGCACACATTTTTCCGACATTTCCCTGTGTTCTTTTGTCTGCGGCTTTACCCTGACCATGCAGCTCCCATTCACTATTTCCGTAACTTCCGGGTATTCCGGTACGCATAATTCATAGCAGAAATATCCTTTTTCCGTAAATCTCCATTCCTTGATCCGGGTATTGGAAATATATGTGATCACAGGCTTATCCTCATCGTTCCATGCGGCTTTTGCGAATAAAACATCCATATCCTTTCCGTCATAAGAGTATTGATATCTCCCGATGCCGCCATCCGAATGTACTTTATAAACAATTACAGAACCGATTCTTCCTGCCAGGGAAGCATTTAAAAATTCTTCCAGTTCCTTGTAGTTTTTCATATCAGAATCTATTTCTGTGATTGTAACCGGACAGCCGGCGTTTTTCAGTTTTTCTGCCATCTGCTCTATGACTTCATCTGCAATAATAACATTGGACGCACAGCCTTTATCTGCATTTTTGTATAGCTCCGATATAAGCTCCATCATCTCATTGCAATCTTCTTCTGCTTGTGCTCTTTGGCAGGCATCGATTGGAAGATCCTTACTATCATAGGGCACTCCATGTTCCTTTTCTCCGGTTTTGTCGGCATATTCGGTTTTCATACTTTCCCCGTTATTGTTGCAGGCACATAACAAAATGCCGCTCATCACCATGATAATTGGCAATATACTCTTTTTCTTCATAACCGCACCTCAAATCTGCCCGTATGTATCCCCGGCGCAGCACCACTCCATTGCGCCAAAGTCCAATCTTCTATCAGAAAATTGTAATCAGCTTTCTCCATAAATCTCTTTCCATTCTTCCTCTGTCAACCGATTTGAATGCCACCAAATATCATAATCTCCTTCTGGTAAGATTATCTCATTGGATACATACTGAAAACTGTCCTCACCTGATGGACGGATTATGGTTGTGTGGGAAAACTCCTTAGACATATTTCCATCGGGATATACTGCATTGATATAAAGCGTGACTGTCCCATCCTCGTTCTCCGCATAACCCACTACTTCCGGATACGCAATATCCGGATATTCCGCCTCGTAAAAACCTCTTGGCCTGTACTCATAGGAGGCAAGTTCTGAAATATATGTTGTCTTTGAACGGAGCGTTTCGCTATCCATGTTGAAATATGCCCCAATCACATTTTCAAATAATCCCCCCGGTATCTGGTAAACAGCTCCAACTCTTAAATTTTCATCCGTCATATAAGGCACTGGCTGGCTGTGCATCATTGGATAGAACCTGTCAAATAAATCGTAAAAATCCAAATCCCCAAAATCGTCCTCACTCCAATTACAGAGAAACAAGTTATTTTGCGCATAACCGACTGGCAGGATATACCTTCTGTTATATTCCCTACACGTTTCATCCAACGGCAAAATCCGAAGCATCGTATGTTCCGGTGTGTCACTTAATGTCAATATATAACTTTCATCTGAAAAGTAGCTCCCCTCAAAGATTAGATATCCTTCCTCTGTATACTGCCAGAAGTCCGCAGGATAACTTACAGTGCTTCTGTTTTTCAGATATCCATTCTGATCATATTGGTAATATCCCCTGACAATATTTACGTTGCCGTCCTCTGTTTTGAAATCAAATTTACGGATACCCATCTCCATAACCGCTATAATTCTCAATTCAGCAGCCTCTTTTTCATCTACTGCTTTGCAAAATAAAAGCGCCTGCTCTGCCTGCGTCATGTCAATCGGATTTTCACTGTCAACAGCTGCATAACCGTTTTCACCAAGTATGGCAACCATGCTCCGCATAGTATCCAAACTTCCCAATGTATTTGTACTGATCGCTTCATCATAAATATCACTGAGAATCTCTTCTATGCGTTGTGCATCAGCAGAATCATTTTCATCAGAAGAATACTCTTCATTATCTGCCTGTGTTATCCCAATGTCCGATATCTCCTGTGTTTCATCGCTGCACCCTGTCAATATCAGCATTATCATGCCAATCGCTGCAAATAGAGGATACGCTCTATCCTTTTCCCCTTTCCTGCCGAGCGGCATCCGGGTATACTTCAGGTTTTCTTTGAGGCCAGTTTTCCGGAACTGTTTTATCTTTTTCCACAGCATAATCCCTTCCTCCTCTCTCCTTTACATCCTCGACCATACTGACAATCAAATGGGATCAATCGCCCCTGACTTTAACCCGATTTCATCCTTGAATTTTATTGTACACATGGTAATTGCACTGATTCCCATACCTGTCATAAGTACCCTTAAGGTTTTATTTATTCTTCTTCGCTTACTTTTCCTTTTCTCAGGAACCTCCATTTATTTTTTCTTATCTCCATTGTTTATAAATTTTACTAATGTAAGATTTAAAAGTCAAGAAAATTGTTTTTCCTTTTGATAATCCCCACTCAGATTGCCTAAGCAACTGGAACACTGACATTCCCCGAAGTGTCGAAAGTCAAGAATAGCAGGCACTGTCTATATGAGGAATAATGTTTATCCAGTTAAATGAATTTTTTGTAAAGTCTATTCCCTCTGGAAAATAATTGCGGTACAATGGAGTCATCAACAAATCGGAATACAAAGGAGGGCGCTGAAATGACCTATTCCGAGTATCAGGAATACATGAAAAAATTTTTTGAACAGTATTATCAGAAGCTTTCACAGGAAGAAATTCGTGTGACACTTCCTCTTAAGGAAGAGGAAAAGGAAATGTGGAGCGATGATGTGAACCCTAATGATGAATGGAAAAAATGGAAGCTGGTTCCGGCTATGATTTCAGATGGGGAAATCAAGGAATTAGAAAAAGAAATAGGGGTTGAACTGCCTCTTTCCTTAAAAGCATTTCTGACTGTTACCCATCACTGCTTTGATGATCCCATAGGACGTAATTCTGTAGCTGAACATTTTCAAGGAGTGAGAGACGCATGGAATCCTGTCCTTGTGAAATGTGGCTATTTGCCTTTCACGTGGGATGAAGGGTGCTACTTCATCCGTTGTATTCGACTGAATAAAATGCCGGAAGAAGAGAAATGCGGAATTTACCAGATTGACCACGAAGTATTGTTTGATTTTGACGAAGACACGGTGACACCGGAAGAAATAG
>JAAWBS010000048.1 GCA_022792815.1 Hungatella sp. | reverse complement strand
GGGGGCAGTTTTGGAAAACTCCTTCCACACTTCCTTCTGTGTGGAGTCCTTATACAAACGCACCTGATACTCTGTCGCTTTCGGCACCTCATCCCAGGTGGTCAGCGACTCGTCTTCCCCGGTGCAGGCCGTCTTGATGTTAGTCGGTGCGGCGGGTTTATCAGATCCCTCCTCGCCTGTGTGCGTGTAGGAGAACCGGACCCAGTCGGAGCAGACCTCCTGATCACCGGCAGTCCTGACCGCCCTTATGTCCAGGTAATAGGTGGTGCCCTTTTTCAGCTTAGAAATCGTCTGTTTGACGTCTGTCTTGGAATTCTCTTTTCTCACTTCCTGATAAGTAGAGTCCTTATACGAACGTATCTGATACTCCGTCGCTCCCGGCACCTCGTTCCAGGTGATCTGCGCGGTGTCTTCCCCGGTAGAGACCGTCTTGATGTTGCTCGGTGCGGAGAGTTCATCGGATCCCTCCTCGCCTGTGTGCGTGTAAGTGAAGGGAACCCAGTCGGAGCAGACCTCCTGATCATCGGCAGTCCTGACCGCCCTCACGGCAAAGTAATAGGTGGCGCCCTTTTTCAGCTTTGCCAATGACAGTTTGGGGGCTGTCTTGGAAAACTCTTTCGCCACTTCCTTCTGTGTGGAGTCCTTATACAGACGCACCTGGTATCCTGTGGCCCCGGGCACTGCATCCCAGGTGGTCTGCGACTTGTCTTCCCCGGTGCAGATTGTTTTGATATTCACCGGAGCAGAGGGTTTTTCAAGTTCGGCGCTTACGGCGCTTTCGGCAGGCGTCTTATGGGAGAAGTAATTCCAGTCAGAATAGTAGTCCTGACCGTCAACCGTCTTCATGGCTCTCACGCCGTAATAGTAGGTGGTCTCCGGCTGAAGTTTTCTGTAACTCTTTGACGGCTCTGTTCCAAAACTTCCGGACCATGTCTCCTTGTATCCGGAGTCTCTGAACAATACAAATTCATATTGATCCGCTCCCTCCACAGGATCCCAGGAAAAGGAAGTGCTCCGCGCCTCATCCTTTCCTACTTTCACATTCTCAGGCTTATCCAGTTTGATGCTGTTGGCCCCGGAACCCTGAGCCGCTCCCGTGTCTGTGCAAAGGAACTCTGACCATTCGGACATTTTGTTGGCGTCTCCCGCACCGCCTTCCGCGCGCACTCTCACTGCCATGGACGCGTTGGAACGGTAGGTGATTGCCGCCGCAGAACCATCCAGCAGAACGCTGTTCAGCTTGTTGGTCATATCCCCGTTATATATTTCCAGTCGGTACCCGTCGGCTTCGTCCACAGGATCCCATGCAATATGGAGCTTGCCGTCCTCGTCTCCGTCAACACGGAGATTCTGCGGCACTCCCAAGGTAACGGCGACGGAAGTCTCCTGAAACGTACAGTCGATCTTGGAAATCTCCGGACTCCACACGACGTACTCGTTGCTGTATGTATGGGCTCCGCCGTCGGTGTCTTTCAGCGTCGTCTCGCCCACATTGAAATATCCGTTGTTGGGATTGTCGTCATCATTTTCGTTGTCATTCCATGTGACGTCCACGGCGTAATAATTTCCGTCGTCATATCGGACGACGTTCCAGGCGTGGGTCGGACTCAATGCAACCGCCGTATCGATACCCGAGGCGTTCATCATGGCACAGAATGCAGCCGCATAGCCTGCACAGACGGTCCCCTCCAGCATGACGGCAGAATAGAGGGTCTGTCCCATGAGATCTTCATTTTCCACATACTCGTCATTGTAGACAATGTTTTTACACAGCAGATTGTTGGCGGAATACTCCTTGTCCCAGGTTGACATCCCGCTGTTGTTGGCCGATTCGATCCAGCCGTCCAGCTTGTTAAACAGCTCATTGGTGATCTTTGCACGTTCTTCGCCGTCTGCCGCAAAATCATAAATGCAGAATCCTAGTCTCCGGTCTGAAGTTGTGACCACCTGTGAAATGATGAAATAGTATTGAGGATTGTTATACTTAAACCAAAAAGCAAGAGAGACGGCCTGATCTTTTGTCAGATTCAGATCTCCGAAGGGAACCACGTCGCTTATAAGACTACCGCTGCTTCCACTTCTGACTCCGTCAAGAGCAGCGTTGTCCATATATCTGCGGCACATCTCATCAAGGCGGTCGTAGAACGCCGCTTCCTCAAAGGTCAGGCCTTCCTTAGCCATCTGACTGGTGTAGATGCCCCAGTCCCTGGAGTTGACCATGGTGGATTCCGCAGCTACAAAGGATTTTTCCATCTGGAGAACTTCCTGGCTGACCTCATATCCGACTTCCTTGGTGATCTCCTCGCTGGTCCCGTCCAGATAACCCACGGGCAGAGTGATCGTCGAAAACAGCGCCTTCGCGTCGTCGATGGAAATGTATCCCTCAGGCACATAGCCGGCAGGCACGTATCCCTCAGGCACATAGCCTTCGGGGACATAACCGTCCGGAGCGGTGCTGCAGGCGAGATTCATCGAGATCGCCGCCGAGATAAACACAGCCATCACCTTGTTCCTAATCTTTTTTTCTGCTTTTTCATGTTGTTCCCACCCTTTTTCGTGTTTTATAATCTTGTTCTTTAAGTCTGCAATATATGCAGCTTTTCCGGAAAAGTATTCTCACTATATCGTTAACACCCTTCCTCTTTGAGATATGATTGGTACAAGTTGTCTTGGTTCTCAACTTCTGAATCCGACTCTATTATATTCATAAACTCTGAATCCGTCAATCCTGTTAGTCTCAAAAGTCTACATTAACATATCATCTTAAATCTTCCCCGCTATGCAGCAGATGAAAAAACCGGCTGCAGCGGATACAATATTTGTCTGTAAATCAAAAGGAAGCTTCTTTTGCAGTTTATTTCGAATCAGTAGCCTGGAAGAAGAATTTCCATTTGGATACGCTAAAATATAGATATACTTTTTAGGCTTATCTTTTCCTTTTAAATAGAGCCAGTGCAATGAATCGTAAAATTTCTTTGCAACATTTTCTAACTTATTTTCACCTTCTGGGTGAAACGCTGCCGGATTCGCTGCTCCCGGAATACTGGCGTTTTTATATTCCACCAGCAAAATATTTTTTTCATTTTCTATGACAAAATCCACATCACATAAAAATCCAATATCTCCATATTGATGCGTGGAATCCTGATAATAACTGTGAATTTTATCTGTTGACCAAATCGCTGCCGAGCAATCCAAAGAGTATTGCTTGTTTTCTTCTATATACACGGTAGACATATACTCTCACACTCCTTTTTAAATAGAACTCGTCCCTTTTGATGTCATACACTACAGTGCCATGAGTCATTTCCTGAATTCTTTTCAGCATGGCATTCTTAGAATTACTGTTTCTGCCAACTGAGATATCAATCTTTGCTGCATTGATAATGTCCAGATAAGTATCATCAAAACGAACATTATTTTTCTCAGATGCAGCATTCAGATTATAGCTATGGGAAAGAGTTTCTTTCGCCGGAATAAAAATACTGCTTATTTCAGCAAAAGATTCTGGAATTTTGCATAGTTAGCCTTCCCATCATCTTCCTAGGCAATCGCAATCCTGCATTTGTTCGCAAAAAAACTCCACATAATGCCAAGGGGCTGACCTCAATGGTCACCCCCTTATGATCCTAAGTTATATAAAGTTACAAAGTACAATTTTTTCTGTCTGTGGCTTTAAAAGTACTCAGCCTTTCATCCCTCAGTACAGCTTTGCCCCTGCCGGAATCCTGTCATCTACCATCAGCAGATTCAGTCCTTCGCGGCCATCTGCCTCATGGACTGCGGAGATTAACATACCGCAGGAATCAATGCCCATCATCGGTCTTGGAGGCAGGTTTGTGATTGCGATGCAAGTCTTTCCAACCAGCTCTTCCGGCTCATAATATTCGTGGATACCACTTAAAATCACACGCTCCGCACCTGTACCGTCATCTAAGACAAACTTCAAAAGCTTTTTGCTCTTTGGTACGGCTTCACATGCTTTTACCTTTACGGCTCTGAAGTCAGATTTGCTGAACGTATCGAAGTCGACCATCTGTTCAAATAGCGGCTCGATTTTTATGTTGGAAAAATCGATTTTCTCTGCAGGTTTTATGGCCTGTGCCGGAGCATCCTCTGTCTGTGTTCCGTGGTCTGCTTCACTCTTAACCGTGCCTAGTGTCTTCATCGTGGGGAACAAAAGCACATCTCTGATAGCCGGCGAGTTGGTCAGCAGCATCACCAGCCTGTCGATGCCGTACCCGATGCCTCCCGTAGGCGGCATGCCGAGCTCCAGGGCGTTCATGAAGTCCTCATCCGTCGTGTTGGCCTCCTCGTCCCCTGCCGCCAGAGCCGCCTCCTGAGCCTTGAACCGCTCCCTCTGGTCGATGGGGTCGTTCAGCTCCGAGTAAGCGTTGCACATCTCCCTGGCATAGATAAACAGCTCGAACCGCTCCACCTGCTCCGGCTTATCCGGCTTTCTCTTGGTCAGGGGAGACACCTCCACCGGGTGGTCCATGATAAAGGTAGGCTGAATCAGATGCTCCTCCACAAACTCCTCGAAAAACAGGTTGATGATGTCGCCGCGGACATGGCGGGCCTCATAGTGGACGCCCTTGTGATCCGCCAGCTTCTTGGCCTCCTCCGTGGTCTTGATCTTATCAAAATCAATCCCCGTGTACTTCTTAATGGCATCAATCATGGTCAGGCGCTCAAAAGGCTTTCCAAGGTCGATCTCCACCTCCGCGTAGGGGATGGTAGTGGTGCCGCACACCTCCATAGCCACATGGCGGAACATGTTCTCCGTCAGGTCCATCATACCGTGATAGTCCGTGTATGCCTGGTAAAGCTCCATAAGAGTAAACTCCGGGTTGTGCCTGGTGTCCAGCCCCTCGTTGCGGAACACCCTGCCGATCTCATAGACCCGCTCCATGCCCCCTACGATCAGTCTCTTTAAGTACAGCTCAAGAGAGATACGAAGCTTCACATCCTCGTCCAAGGCGTTGTAGTGGGTCTCAAACGGTCTCGCTGCGGCTCCGCCGGCGTTGCTCACAAGCATAGGAGTCTCTACCTCCAGGAATCCCAGGTCATCCAGATAGCGCCTGATGCAGCTGATGATCTTGGACCGCATGACAAAGGTCTTTCTCACATCCTCGTTCATGATCAGATCCGTGTAGCGCTGACGATATCTCATATCCGTATTGGTCAGCCCGTGATATTTCTCCGGGAGAACCTGGAGGCTCTTAGAGAGAAGGGTCACGGAGGATGCGTGGATGGAGATCTCCCCTGTCTTTGTGGTAAACACGGTCCCGGTGATCCCGACGAGATCCCCGATATCCAGCTTCTTAAACTCCTTGTAGGACTCCTCGCCGATGCTGTCCCTGGCCACATAGGACTGGATGTTGCCCTTTAAGTCCTGGACATTGCAGAAAGAGGCCTTGCCCATCACCCGCTTGGACATCATACGCCCCGCCAGCGACACTTCCTTCCCTTCCCACTGGTCATAATCCTCTTTCACATCCGTGCTGTGAACCGTCACATGATATTTTGTAATCTGAAACGGGTCCTTCCCCTCTTCCTTGAGCTGCGCCAGCTTCTCCCGCCGCACCTTAAGCAGCTGGTTTACATCCTCCTGTGTCTGGGCCTGACCCTGACTCTGCTGTTCTGCCACGTTCTCCACTCCTTTATCTGCTATTTTCCGTTCTCCAAAACCACGGACAACTCACATCCCATGGTCTTCTGCTCTATGATACTCTCTGGATCTCCAAAACCTTGTACTGGATCACTCCCACCTGGGTCTCCACATCCACCACGTCTCCCACCTTCTTGCCGAGCAGAGCCTGCCCCACAGGAGATTCATTGGATATCTTATTCTGAAGGCTGTTGGCCTCCGTGGATCCTACGATGCGGAACTCCATCTCCTCGTCCTCATCGATCTCAAACACTTTCACCTTACAGCCGATGTTGATCTTCTCTAAGTCGATCTCCTCTTCCACCACCACTTCGGCATTCTTCAGAAGTTTCTCCAGCTCCTCGATCCGAAGTTCGATGTCTCTCTGCTCGTCCTTGGCAGCATCGTACTCCGCATTCTCTGACAGGTCTCCCTGCTCTCTTGCCTCCTTGATCTTCTGGGCAACCTCTTTTCTTTTCACCACTTTCAGGTTCTGAAGCTCATCCTCATACTGTTTTAACCCCGCATACGTCAAGATGTTTTTCTTCTCTGCCATAATACACATTACCTCCCATTACTTCCTTGCATATATTTTCGCGTTCCTGGTATTGGCTGCATTCAGAGTATTATATCTTAAACCTTACGCCTTGTCAAGAACCGGAAAATCGGTTCATTCTATGTGCTGCAGCCTCAAAATAGAACCGGCAGGGGCCGTGATCTTCCTCCCTGTCAGCCCATACCCTGAATCAGCTCACAGATCTGCTCATAGGTCTCCGCCTGGTTGATCCTGCCCCGCAGCGCCGAGGACCGAGGCAGCCCTGTGGTATACCAGGAGATATGCCCTCTCATCTCCCTCAGTCCCACATACTCGCCTTTATACTCCATCTGAAGCCTGACATGGCGGAGGATCGCCTCCTTCAGCTGAGGGAGAGAAGGGGGCTCTGACAGCTCTCCGGTCTCCAGATAATGGAGGGTTCGGGAAAAAATCCACGGATTCCCTCTGGCTCCCCTGGCGATCATCACCCCGTCGCAGCCGGTCTCCTCCATCATCCTGGCGGCATCCTCCGGCTTCACGATATCTCCGTTGCCGATCACCGGGATGGTCACTGCCTCCTTGACCCGGCGGATCATGTCCCAGTCGGCTTTGCCGGAATAGAACTGTTCCCTGGTCCTCCCATGGATCGCCACGGCGGACACACCGCACCCCTCCGCGATCCTGGCGATCTCCACCCCGTTGACCGAAGACGGATCAAAGCCTGTGCGGATCTTGACTGTCACCGGCTTTTTCACCTTCTTCACCATGGCGGTGAGGATCCGGGCCACCAGCTTTGGGTCCTTCATCAGGGCCGAGCCCTCCCCATTGTTCACCACCTTTGGCACAGGGCAGCCCATATTCAGATCAATCCACGCGTAAGGCCCGTCCTCCGCCATGGCAGCCATATCGCTTACGATATCCGGGTCTGAGCCGAACAGCTGCAGTACGGCCGGCCCCTCCTTCTCCCATACCTCCATCAGAGGACCGGTATTTCGGTTTCTGTGGAGGATAGCCTTGGCGCTGACCATCTCCGTGTAAGCCGCCCCGCAGCCCTGCTCTGCACACAGAAACCGAAACGGCGCATCGGTCACCCCTGCCATGGGGGCCAGAATCAGCGGGTTTGCAAGCTCCACATCCCCTATTCTCAGTCTCTTCAATCCGATATCTCCTCTCCCAGGAAGAAGACCCGGTAAAAAAGCTCCAGAGACTCCAGAAGCTCACGTTTCTCCAACTGGTATTGTTTGATCTTCAAGGCGCTTCCGATCTCGTCAAACAGATAGTCCCCCTCATCCGCCGCCACCTGAAACTCCAGATTTCCGCTGCCGTCAAACTCCATAGTCAGGACTCCGCCTACATCCTCTGTGTAGAGCACACACATGATCTGGAGCTCCTGTCGGACCGCCTCGGGGAGGGCGGAAAATCTCTCATTAAAATAGTACTTCTGCTCATAGGAATTGGCCCCGCAGAGCACAACCCTGTCTCTCACTCCGTCTGGTGCGGTACGCTCCATCACAGCTCTCCTTCCTGCTTCCCCTGCATGAAGCCCTGCAAGGGGATAATGAGACAAAAAAACGCGGCTTCCGCGCGTTTTCTTGTTCCTCACTCTTCATTTATCTGGTCAGCAGCTTGCTGATCTCGAACTGATCCTCCGGGATGTCCTTGGTCATGGCCAAAGCCTCCTGGATATCAAAATCCACATATTCTCCGTTCTTGTAGGCCACCACACGGTTGCTCTTCCCCTCGGCCAGAAGCTGTACCGCCTTGGCGCCCATGATGGAGGCGTAGACACGGTCCTTACAGGTGGGGGTGCCGCCTCTCTGCATGTGGCCCAGGATAGTCGCTCTGGTCTCGATGCCGGTGGCCGCCTCGATCCTCCGGGCCATGGAAGTGGAATGGCCGCAGCCCTCCGCATTGATGATGATGTGGTGCTTCTTGCCTCTCTTGCGGTTCTCGATGATGCGGTTGATCAGCATCTGTTCATTGCCGTCGTACCGCTCGGGGAGCAGGATGTCCTCCGCCCCGTTGGCCATGCCGCACCAAAGGGCGATATAACCGGCGTGACGTCCCATTACCTCGATGATACTGCATCGCTCATGGGAGGTGGAGGTATCCCGGACCTTGTCGATGGCCTCCATAGCCGTATTCACTGCCGTGTCAAATCCAATAGTATAATCGGTACATGCGATATCCAAATCGATGGTTCCCGGAAGTCCTATGGTGTTGACCCCCAGGGCTGACAGCTTGCCTGCGCCTCGAAAAGAACCGTCCCCTCCGATCACCACGATGCCGTCGATGCCGTGCTTCTTACAGATGTCGGCACCCTGCTTCTGACCTTCCGCCGTGGTAAACTCCACACATCTGGCCGTATAGAGAATCGTACCGCCCCGGTTGATGATCTCGGACACACTGGTGGTCTTCATGTCAACAATCTCTTCCTGGAGAAGTCCTGCATAGCCCCTCATAATCCCTTTTACATTCATACCCTTCGCTATACCGGTGCGCACCACGGCGCGGATCGCCGCATTCATGCCCGGAGCATCTCCGCCGCTGGTTAAAACGCCTATTGTCTTAACTGTCTTTGCCATCTTCTTAAAACCTCCTGAATTGATAGAGTTGCAAAACTTACATCCCCCTTGTACTAGGCTTATTCTAATTCATTTTTCTCAGACTTTCAACCCTTTTTGCACGACTCTGACATTTTTTTCACCAAGGATCGCTGTAAGCTCTTCCAAAATTTCTCCTCTGCAATTGATGTTCCAGTTGGAGGGCAATACCTTCCTGGCCCTCTCCTTGGCCAGCCAGATCACCACCTGATCCGCCCCTTCCGAATGCCTCAGACACTCCATCACCGCCTCCGCCGACCGGTCGTAAGCACCTTTATCCTCGAACTGCAGCCACAGCTGCATAGGCAGGGAATCAAAGGGCGTGATCTTCTCACACACCAGCTTGCCCACCGGATCGTCTCCGATTGACACCCGGCCGGACACGAACACCTTGGACTCCTCGATGAGGATATCCCTGTTTTTCTCGTAATCTCTGGGAAAGACCAGAACCTCCACGGAGCCTACCAGATCCTCCACCGTGATAAACGCCATCATCTGGTTGGTCTTTGTGATCTTTGTCACCTTTCCCGCGATCATCCCTCCGATGGTCACCCGCAGATTGTCCTCCACCCTGGCCTTCTCCGTCTCCTCATCCACGAGAAAGTCCGAGGAAACCGCCGTCACATTGGATCTCCACAAAGTCTCATATGCCTCCATGGGATGACCGCTGACATAGATTCCTAAAGTCTCCTTCTCAAAAGCCAGAAGTTCCTCTTTTTTAAACTCCTCCACATCGGGAAACGTGATCTGGAAATTTCTCTTCTCATCCTCCGACACAAAGTCGAACAGGGATAACTGTCCCTCCATCGCCTGTTTCTTCTCTTTGTTTTTCTGCTCGATCATCTGAGGCGCCGTCATGATCTTCTGGCGGCGGTTTCCCGGAAGAGAGTCTAAGGCCCCGGACTTGATAAAATTCTCCAGAGTCCTCCGGTTGACCTCCTTGTTGGTCATCCGCTCCACAAACTCGTCCATGGTCCTAAAAGGCCCGTTTTTCTCCCGCTCCTCCACGATGGCATCCACCACGCTCCTGCCCACACTCTTTATGGCGGACAGGCCATAGCGGATGGAGTCCCCGGACACGGTAAATCCGCTCTCCCCCTCATTGATATCCGGAGGCATGATCTTGATACCCATCTGGCGGCAGGTCAGAATATACTCGGAGGTCTTGGTGTTGTTGTCCATCACCGAGGTCATGAGAGCCGCCATAAACTCCCTGGGATAGTAATATTTCAGATAAGCGGTCTGATACGCCACTACCGCATAGCATGCCGCGTGGGATTTATTAAATGCATAGCTGGCAAAATCCGTCATCTCGTCAAAGATCTTGTTGGCAACCGCCTCCTCGATTCCGCTGCGGACACAGCCCCGGACTCCCTCCTCGTCGCTGCCATATACAAAGTTCTGCCGCTCCTTTTCCATTACAGAGGCCTTCTTTTTAGACATGGCCCGCCGCACCAAGTCACTGCGGCCCAGAGTATACCCCGCCAGTTCCCGCACGATCTGCATCACCTGCTCCTGATACACGATACAGCCGTAGGTGGGCTCCAGAATAGATTCCAGCTGGGGACAGTCATAAGTCACCGCAGCCTGGTCATTCTTCCCCTTCAGATACTTGGGGATAAAATCCATGGGACCCGGCCGGTACAGGGAGATCCCCGCGATGATATCCTCCAGATTCTGGGGCTTTAGTTCCTTCATAAAGGACTTCATGCCGCTGCTCTCCAGCTGAAACACGCCGTCATCCCGGCCGGTTCCAATGGATTCCAACACCTGCCGGTCATTGAAATCGATGTGATCGATATCGATCCTAATCCCCTGATTCTTCTCGATCTGTCTGACCGCGTTCTGAATCACCGTCAGCGTCCGAAGCCCTAGAAAATCCATTTTGAGAAGCCCCAGTTCCTCCAGCGTAGTCATGGTAAACTGGGTGGTGATGGTCCCGTCCTGAGCCTTGGACAGAGGCACATAGTTGTCCACCGCAGTCCGGCTGATAACCACCCCGGCCGCATGCATGGAGGTGTGTCTGGGCAGCCCCTCCAGACGCATGGACATGTCGATCAGATATTTTACCTGGGAATCTTCCTTGTAAGCCTTTTTTAAGTCCGGGCTGGTCTTCAGCGCTTTCTTAAGAGTCATCCCCAGATCCCCGGGAATCATCTTGGCGATGGCATCGCACCTGGCGTAGGGCATGTCCAGCACCCTGCCCACGTCCCGCACCACGCCCTTGGCAGCCAGGGTACCGAAGGTGACGATCTGCACCACCTGGTCTTTTCCGTACTTCTCCACCACATAGTCGATGACCTCCTGCCGTCTCTCATAACAGAAATCGATATCAATATCCGGCATGGACACCCGCTCCGGGTTCAGAAACCGCTCAAACAGAAGATTGTAGCGGATGGGGTCGATGTTGGTGATCTCCAGGCAGTAGGCCACGATGCTGCCGGCCGCTGACCCTCTCCCCGGCCCCACCATGATGTCGTGAGATTTGGCAAAATGGATGAAATCCCACACGATGAGGAAATAATCCACATATCCCATGGTGTGAATGACATTCAACTCGTATGTCAGCCGCTCCCTCAGCGTCCCGTCGTCGTCCGGGTAGCGCTTCTTCAGCCCGTCATCGCAGAGTTTGTTTAGGTATCCCCAGGAGTCGTATCCCTCCGGCACCTCAAACTTGGGCAGCTTGGTGACCCCGAATTCGATCTCTACATTGCACCGTTCGGCGATCTTGTGGGTGTTGTCCAAGGCTTCCCGGGCATAGGGAAACAGGGTGCGCATCTCCTCCTCGGACTTGCAGTAATACTGCCCCCCTTCATACCTCATCCGGTTTTCGTCAGCCACCTTTTTCCCTGTCTGGATACACAGAAGGATATCGTGGGGCGTGGCGTCCTCCGCATAAGTGTAGTGGATATCATTGGTGGCCACCAGGTCTATATCCAACTCCCTGGACAGCCGCAGGAGGGCCTGATTCACGGTCTTCTGGGCCGGAATCCCATGGTCCTGAAGCTCCAAAAAGAAATTCCCTTTTCCAAAGATGTCCTGGTACCGCAGGGCCGCCTCTTTGCCCTGCTGATACTGCCCTCTCTCCAGATATTTCTGAACCTCTCCTGCCAGACAGGCGGAGAGGCAGATGATCCCCTCGCGGAAGGTCCGAAGGACCTCATAGTCCACCCGGGGCTTATAGTAAAAACCGTCCACATAACCTCTGGACACGATCTTCATCAGGTTCTCATACCCCTTGTTGTTCTCCGCCAGCAGCACCAGATGGTAATATCGGTCCTCCCCGCTGACGGTCTCCCGGTCAAATCGGGACCCGGGCGCCACATAGACCTCACAGCCGATGACAGGTTTTATCCCCACCGCCTTGGCCGCCCGATAGAAATCAATCACCCCATACATGGCCCCGTGGTCCGTGATGGCCATACTGTCCATCCCCAGTTCTTTCGCTCTGGCCACAAGCTCCTCGATCTTGCTGGAACCGTCCAGGAGACTGTACTCCGTATGGACATGCAGATGTGTAAACGCCATAGTTCTCCTCCGTTTATGCAACAAAGGCAGGGGTCCTCCCCATTCCGGGACAGCCCCTGCCCATATTCAGATCATTTTTATGTCAACCTTCTGTCAAATACCTGGCGATTCCGTCCACAGCCCGCTCCTCGTCAGCGCCGTTGGCCGTCACCACAACCTGCTCTCCAGCCGTAAGCCCCAGCGTCATCATGCCCATGATGCTCTTGGCGTTGACTCTCCTGGAATCACACTCGACATAGATGCTGCTGTCATACTGGCTGGCCACCTGAACCAACATGGCCACCGGCCTGGCTTCCAGACCTGATTCCAGTTCAATCGTAATTGTTCTTCTAATCATAATTCTCCTCCTCATTCCTCCAAGCGGTCTGCCTGCTGCGATACGCTTCCTCTTTTCTCCCGAAGTTCATCTGCCAGGATACTCAGCTTCTTAAGCCGATGGTTCACTCCGGACTTCCCCACAGGAGGGTCCAGGGCTTCCCCCAGTTCCTTAAGCGTGGCCTCCGGCCTCTCCAGCCTCAGCTTCGCGATATCGTACAGGCTTTCCTGCAGCTTTTCCAACCCTATGGTCTCCCGAATGTAACGGATGTCCTCGATCTGTTTGACCGCAGCGGACACCGTCTTGTTGATGTTGGCAGTTTCACAGTTCACCTGTCGGTTGACACTGCCTCTCATCTCCTTAAGAATCCTGATATTCTCAAGTTCCATCAGGGCCACAGGTGCCTCCATGATGTTCAGAAGGTTTACAATCTGGTTTCCCTCCTTCACATACACGACAAAATACTTCTTTCGCTGCACGATCCTGGCCTCTACGTCAAAGGTTGCCAGAATACTCTGAAGCTGTTCTGCCTTGGCCCGGGCGGTACTGGCAATCTCATAGTGGTAAAATTTCTCCGGATCGCTGATGGATCCTGCTGCCAGAAATGCGCCTCTTAAAAATGCCCTTCTGCAGCATGGATTCTGGATGACCAGATTCCCCACTACAGACAAGTTTTCGCCGACTTCTCCATGCTCATCTAAAAGCTTCGTGGCGAGAAGAATCTTTCTCGCATCGCCATTTTCCGAAACCGCCGCCATAAACGTGGGGTTTTTCTTCAGATAAGCATTCCGGCGAATTAGGATATCAGTATTTATATTAAAGGTTTTTTTCAATAATGTAAAGTACTTTCTTGCAACTGCCGCATTTTCCGTGCTTATTTTGATCTGATAGCACTCTTCCTCATCGATCTGGACCTTTCCGCAGAGGCTGATGATCGCAGCAATTTCCGCAATCCGGCAATGCCGGGCCGGGCTTATCTGCCTGGATAATTCTTCCTTTACTCCCGAAGAAAAGGACATGACAAATCCCACCTCTACTTCTTTCTCTTATTATCCTTGTCGATATCGCGGTGATCGATCCTTAGTCCCACTTCCCTGACGTCTCTCAAGCGGCGATAAAGGCTGTCCGCGATGGTCACGGAGCGGTGTCTTCCCCCGGTGCATCCCACAGCGATCACCAGTTGATTTTTCCCCTCCAGCACATAGTTGGGGATCAGAAATTCCAGCATGTCCGTCAGTTTTTTCAGGAATTCCTCCCCAGTACCGCCCTTCATCACATAATCCTGGACCTCCTTCTCCTCCCCTGTCCGAAACCGAAGTTCCTCCTCATAGTAGGGGTTGGGAAGAAATCTCACATCAAACACCAGATCCGCATCGGGTGGAATCCCGTATTTAAATCCAAAGGACAAAACCGTGATAAACAGGTTGGAAAAACTGCCGTTCTTCTCGAAGATCTGGTCCAGCTCCTGACGCAGCTCCCTGGTGAGCAGCTGACTGGTGTCAATGATAAAGTCCGCTTTCTGTTTCAAAAACTCCAGCTTCCCCCGCTCCCTTGCGATCCCCTGGTCAAGCCGTCCGCTGCCTGAGAGAGGATGACTCCTTCTGGTCTCCTTGTACCGTTTGATCAAGGTCTGGTCACCGGCCTCCAAAAACAGGATCCGGTAGGAAACTCCGGTTTTCTTCCAGGAATCCAGGACCTCTCCCATGACGGACAGATCCTCCCCGCTGCGGATGTCGATTCCCAGGGCCACCCGGTTCTGCTGTCCATGACTGTTTAAAATCAGTTGTGCAAATTTCTCCATCAAGGGGATGGGCAGGTTATCCACACAATAATACCCCATATCCTCCATCATCTTCAGGGCGACGGTCTTGCCTGCCCCGGACATCCCTGTTACAATCACCAGTTCCATGCACCTTAAGCCTCCGTTTGCCTCTCGGCCTTTCTTTTGTTCCTTTTAAGCGCTCACAGCTGCTTCACTTCCAGTTCCAGCTCCACGCCGAACTGCTCCCGCACCTTCTGCTGCACCTGAGCACACAGAAGAGCCACCTGGGCTGCCGTGGCATGTCCCCGGTTCACCACAAACCCACAGTGCTTTTCCGACACCTGGGCATCTCCGACCCGGTAGCCTCTCAGCCCGGCATCGTCGATCAGTTTTCCCGCAAAATATCCCTCTGGCCTCTTAAAGGTACTTCCTGCACTGGGGTACTCCAAGGGCTGTTTCTCTCTCCTCTTTTCCGCCAGTTCCTCCATTCTGTCCAAGATGTCCTCCCGTCTGCCGGCAGACAGCCTCAGCCCGGCCTTAAGAACCACATATCCTCTGTCCTGGACACAGCTTCTGCGGTACCCCAGCTCCAGTTCATCCGCCTCCAGAGTTTTCACCTGACCTTGGCTGTCCAAAACCCTGGCCCAGCAGAGTCTGTCTCTCATCTCCGAACCGTATGCTCCGGCGTTCATCACCACCGCGCCTCCCAAGGTTCCCGGAATCCCTGCCGCAAACTCCAGACCGGTGAGGGCCTTCTGTGCGGCTGCCTTGGCCAGGCGTGAGAGGAGAACTCCTGCCGAAGCCCTCATCTCTTCCCCCTCGACGGAGATCTCCGCCAGGCCTTCGGTGGACAGAATCACTCCGGCATACCCCCGGTCCCTCACCAGCAGGTTGCTGCCCTTGCCCACCACGTACCAGGGAATCCTCCGTCTCCGACACAGAGACACGGTCCTCACAAAAGCCTCTTCCCCCGGCGGCGTCACATAATATGCAGCCGGGCCGCCGATGCGGAAGGTGGTGTGGTTTGCCATGGGCTCCTGACATCTTATGGCCGCCTCCGGCAGAATTTCCTTCAAATCCCGATAAAAATCCTCCATCTTGATTCCTCTGACTTTTCTTTATGACTTGCCTCTGCCTAAATTGGCCTGAACACGGTTGTACAGTTCCCTGGCCGCATTATATCCCATCTTCTTCTGACGGTAATTGATTGCTGCCGTCTCCACGATGATGGCCAGATTCCGGCCCGGGCGGATGGGGATGGCGTGACACACCACCTGATTGCCCAGAAACTCCGTGTACTGGTCTTCCATGCCCAGACGGTCATACTCCTTATCCCGGTCCCACTCCTCCAGCTTGATCACCATATCGATGGACTGGGTGTCCTTGATGCTCTCCACGCCGTACAGGCTCTTCACGTCGATGATGCCGATGCCTCTCAGCTCGATGAAATGTTTGGTGATGTCCGGCGCAGACCCGATGATGGTCTCGTCGCTGACCTTCCGAATCTGAACCACATCGTCGGTGACGAGACGGTGTCCCCTCTTGATCAGCTCCAGGGCCGCCTCGCTTTTTCCGATGCCGCTCTCCCCCATGATCAGCACACCCTCACCGAACACGTCCACCAGAACCCCATGGATGCTGATGGAGGGGGCCAGCTTTACCTTCAGCCAGCGGATCACCTCGGCCATCAGATCGGAGGTACTCTGCTCCGACACCATACAGGGCACGTCATAGTGGCTGCACAGTGCCAGCACATCCTCATCAGGTATGAATCCCCGGCTGTAGATCAGACAGGGAATCTTCTCTGCCAGCAGCCTGTCAAACACCTGTCTTTTTCGCTCCGGTTCCATCTGCCGGATATATTCCTGTTCCACGAAGCCGATGATCTGCACCCGATCCTTGTCAAAATGGTCAAAGAAACCGGTCAGCTGCAGAGCCGGACGATTCACATCCGGATGGCTCACCACCGCATTCTCCACATCGATCTCCGGGGTTAAGTTCTTCATCTTCATCTTCTCTATCAGTTCTGCAATGGTTACTCCATACATATTCCGCTTCCCCTCTTTCCATTCTCTCTTTTCATCTGAAAAATTCATACACGCTCTGGGCGGAGTTTCGATTCATACCCGGAGTCTCCAAAAGCTCCTCCATCGTGGCCTCCTTTACTGCCTCCAATGACTTAAACTGCCTCATAAGAGCCTTCCGCCTGGCAGGCCCGATCCCCGGAATATCGTCCAAAATAGACTTTACCTGCCCCTTTCCTCTGAGGCTCCGGTGATATTCGATGGCAAACCGGTGAGCCTCGTCCTGGATCCTCGTGATCAGCCGAAACCCTTCCGAATGTTTGTCGATGGGAACCTCCCTGTTATTATAATACAATCCTCTGGTTCTGTGGCTGTCATCTTTTACCATGCCGCACACCGGGATGTCAAGTTCCAGCTCTTTTAAGACTTCAAGGGCGATGTTGACCTGCCCCCTGCCTCCGTCCATCATCAGAAGATCCGGAAATCTGGTAAAACTTCCCAGCCGTTCGTCCATCCCCTCCTGCTTTCGTTCCTCCATACCGTGGAGAAATCTTCTCGTCAGCACCTCCTTCATGGAGGCATAGTCGTTGGGGCCCTTCACGGTCCGGATCTTAAATTTCCGGTAGTCGCTGCGCTTTGGCTTTCCGTCCTCATAGACGATCATAGAGCCCACGGACTCCAGACCGCTGGTGTTGGAGATATCATATGCCTCGATCCTGCGGATATGAGACAGGCCGATCAGCTCACCGATCTGGTTCATGGCTCCCAGTGTCCGAAGCTCTTCCCTCTTGATCTTCTCCTTGTCCTGGGACAAAACCAGGGCCGCGTTCTTCTGAGCCAGTTCCACCAAACGCTCCTTCTGGCCCTTCTGAGGCACCACGATGTGCACCTTCTGGCCTCTCCTTGAGGTAAGCCACCGGACAATGATCTCACGGTCATCCGGCTCCACCTGCATCCATAGCTCCTTGGGCACAAAAGGGGTCCCTGAATAAAACTGTTTGACAAAGCTGGTGAGCACCTGTCTTTCGTCCTCCTCCGCCCCCACAGTCACATGGAAATGGTCTCTCCCGATAATTTTACCCTCACGCACAAAAAACACCTGGACCACCGCGTCGGTCTCATCCTTGGCCATGGCGATAATGTCCCGGTCCTCCATACTGCTGCTGGTGATCTTCTGTTTCTGCGCTACTTTCTTCACGCTGCCTAAAAGCTCCCGATACTCGATGGCCTTCTCAAAATCCATCCGCTCCGATGCCTCGGTCATCTTTTGTTCCAAAAGTTTCAAAAGCTTGCCGTAGCGGCCGTTTAAAAACTCCATGGCCTCCTCCACGGACCTGCCGTATTCTTCCTTGTCGATGTACCCCTGACAGGGTCCGTCACACTGCTTGATATGGTAGTTTAAGCAGGGGCGCTCCTTCCCGATATCTTTGGGGAGATTTCGGCTGCAGGTGCGCAGACGGTACAGCTTGTGGATCAGGTCGACCGTATCATTGACCGCGCCTGCGCTGGTGTAAGGGCCAAAATATTTATTTCTGTCTTTTTTCATGGTCCTGGAAACCATGATTCTGGGGAATTCTTCCCCCACGGTCACCTTGATATAGGGGTAAGCCTTGTCATCCTTGAGCATGGTGTTGTACCGGGGTCTGTGCTCCTTGATCAGGTTGCACTCCAACACCAGGGCCTCCATCTCCGAGTCTGTGATGATGTACTCGAACCGGGCAATCTTTGACACCATCTGCTTGATCTTGGCCGTCTTATCCCTGCTGCTCTGAAAATACTGCCGAACCCGGTTTTTCAGGCTCACTGCCTTGCCCACATAGATGATCTCATCTTTGGCGTCATGCATAATATAAACCCCCGGCTGTGGGGGGAGTTTTTTTAATTCCTCTTCAATGTCAAACACCGGTTCCTGGTCCATTCTGCCTGTTTCCTTCCTCTCTATCGAAGGCGTCCCCCGTCAAATTTCCGTCTCATCTGGAGATATTTTCTGATGGACTCCATCTGTTCTTCCACCTCTCCCGAACCTGCGGGAAGGTCCAGGGCCTCACAGAGGAGATCCATGTCTCCCTGGCTCGCCTTCCCCTCCATGGCTGACAGAATCTCCAGCTTCACGTCCAGATCCCTGGCCTCCACGAAAGACATCAGCAGGGGATTGATGCCGGAGCATTCCGAGGAGGTGACGGTATTCGGGGATGACGGTTCCCGGGATGCGGCGGCGTTGGGAGACGACGGTTCCCAGGGCGCGGCAGCATTGGGAGACGACAGTTCCTGTGGCGCGGCGGCGGATGTCTCCGGATGGGAGGCTTTTATGCCGGCAGCCTGGGGGGATGACGGTTTCGCTGTATTCTCGTCGGAAGTTTGGGACTCTGAGGATTCGGTCTCCCCCTCGCCGGGGATGATCCGCTCGAATCGGTATCTCTGGTCCGCATCCGGGTATTTCTCCCTGTCTGTCTCCTCCGTGAACATGGAGAGAGGCCTGGCAAAGACTCCGTATCTGCCGTAAAGCGCCTGATAGATCACCAGCTTCTCTCCGGTCTCCGTGTGCTCTGCCACCGTGACCACCTGATACAGGCGGCCTTTAAAATGCCGGTATATCTCCCCTGGCTTTGGAATCTGATTCATGGATAAACTCCTTTCTGTCGGAAATACACCGCAGCCCAACTATGCTGCTTTGTCTGGGAAGGTCTCTGACCTTGGAGGACTCATCATCCTGGATTCTCTGATCGCAGCCTCCTCCTCGGCTGTTTTTAGACCGCCCCAGTGATACCGGCAGGCAGCACTCCACAGAATCCACTCCTCGTATCCGGCGTCGTATACTGCCTGGATCTGCTCTCTCACCTGCTCGTCGCCGTATTCTATGTGATGACTTAAATAGGAGGCCGTGAAATCCTGGAGCCACGGCCGCACCACGATCTGCTGTCCGTCCGCTTTCTCATGCCCTCCCAGAGCTTCCTTGGAACCCTGAAGCGCCGCCAAAATCGTCCGGTAGGGCTCTGTGTCCGGGTGATCGATGCCGAAATATCCGTCTCCGTAGTGAGAGGGATAGATCATGGGGCAGATATAGTCCAGATGTTCTGCCATGTCTCCGTAGCGCTGTCCCACAGTGTCCGAATCCACACCGCCGCCGATGATGGCTCCGAATACGTCCGCCGCCACATAGATCCCCTCTTCGTCCAGTTTTTTATAGGCATAGTCGATAAATTCTGTGATGATATCCGTCCTGCTGCGGCCCTTGGTGTCCGCCTCATCATAAACCACGTTTCCCACACCTTTTTCTGTGGAAAAACGAATATAGTCAAACTGTACCTCGTCAAATCCGGCTTTGTGAGCCCCGATGCCCACCTCCACCAGATAGTCCCAGATCTCCTGCTTATAGGGATTGACCCAGGCCAGGCCTTTGTTGTCCCGGTAGATGCTTCCGTCCGGAAGCTTTAAGGCCAGTTCCGGCCTCTGCTCCGGCAGATAGGGATCCCGAAACGCTACAACCCGGGCGATGGTATAGATATTATGCTCTTTTAATTTCTTCATCAGTCCTTCGATATCTGGAATGAATTTTTTTACGGCTCCGATCTCGTTTACCATGGGCGTATCCATGGCAAATGTGATTCTCCCGTTGTCGTCTTTGACGTCGATTACCACGGCATTGATCTCTGTTTCGTCAATGTGCCGGATAATATCGTCCATCATACCCTGAGTCCCTGCTACATATGCAGAAATATAGACTCCTTTTACTTTTATGGGAGCATTCCTCTTTTTTCTCGACTCCTGCTGGGTAGTCACAAAGATCTCTACTTCTGATGTCTCTTCTTGTGTCTCTTCCGCCTCTGACTCCTCACGATCTCTGACTACTACCACCGGAGCCGGTGGAGTGGTCGGTTCATGGATTCGTTCGTATCGTTTGCATCCGCTTGCAAGTACTATGCAAACTAAAAACAGGCTTAGTTTCGTCTTCATAACATCTCCTCTGTCATTGGTATCTCTGCTTGGGCGATGGGAAGGGGCTGTTGATGGCAACTTTGCTGGAGGATGGATCAGGCTTGGTTTCGCTTGGCTCATCCTCGGCCCATGGGATAGGGGGACGACGGCTGCGCGGCGCTTTGCTGTCCGCTGGGGGACGCTTCGCTTGTTTATAGGGCTCACGCCCTTGGGGGTAGCAGCGGGTACTACGCAGTGCTCCGCTCGATTCCGCTTTGCTCCTTCTCGCTCACGGGCTCGCGCCCTATGGGGAGCGGCGGCGGGTTCTCCGCAGTGCTCCGCTCGATTCCGCTTTGCTCCTTCTCGCTCACGGGCTCGCGCCCTATGGAAAAGTACAGGCATGGATGAATCCTCTTACATGCAAGCATGACGATGATTCATCCATGCCTGTACTTTTCCGCACTGCTCTCTGCTTTCGTGGACATTGTACCACATTTTCTTGGTTTTGAAAAGAATATATGAGGGATGGGCTTTTTAGTGGGGTTTTTTGCTGTTTTTGACGATTTGTATGATGTCCGTCGGGGCGGCGGCCAGGTATTGGGGATGGCAGGATTCCAGTTCTTCTCGGGTGCGGAATCCCCAGAGGGCACCTACAGTGTCCATGCCGGCGGCAGCTCCGGTCTTCATGTCTACATTGGTGTCTCCGATGTACAGACACTCTTTTGGCTCCGCCTGCAGGGTTCTGGCCGTGTAAAGGGCACCGCAGGGGTCCGGTTTTTTCTTTAGGCCCGGGCGTTCTCCGGTGATCAGATCGAAATAGCCTTTCCCGTACACGGTCTCGATGTTTTCTACTGCCTGGGCCTCTGCTTTGTTGGTGAGGACCGCGATCTTTAGCCCCTGCTCTTTTAAATAGGCTAAAAGCTCTCTCATCCCGTCATATGCTTCCACTCGGTAGAGACAATTTTCCTCAAAAATCCGGCAGTACAGCGGCAGCGCCCGGGAAAGTCCTGCAAGCCGTTCATCGCCTTTTGAGATCAGCGCCCTCTCCACAAAGGCTCTGTACCCGTCCCCCACGAAGATCTTGGTCTGAGCTTCACTGATCCCGTCGTAGCCCAGTTCTCCCAGCATCAGATTGATGGTCTTGTTCAATGCATAGATCGTGTTAATCAGTGTTCCGTCCAGATCAAAAATACAGCATCTATAGTTATCATACATAAGTTTTGTCTCCTTTTCACGTCTTTGTCCACGACACAACGAATATACCTTACCACAATTGACAGAATTTCACAAGAATGATACAATATGGATACCAAAAATTCAATAGAGCGAGGTACAACTTTTATGAAGAAAAAAGTACTTGCCGGAGCGTTTCTGACCATGGGCGTAGGACTCGCTGCATGCGCACAGAACAACTCCCAGCCTCCGACGACAGAGGCCGCAACCACTGCCCCCCAGGAGACCACGACCGAGGCTCCCACCACCCAGGCCGCTCCCAAGACAGAGGTGGTAAAAGGACAGGCTGAAGGATACGGCGGCCCGATCACCGCGGAAGTGACACTGGACGGGGACAAGATCGTGGATCTGAAGCTGACCGGCGATCAGGAGACCCCTGCCATCGGAGGCGCTGCCTTAGAGGCACTTCAGGCCGCCATAGTGGAGAATGGAGGACTGGACGGTGTGGATGCCGTAGCCGGCGCTACCTGGACTTCCAACGGTGCCTTTGACGCCGTTCGTTCTGCTATGGGCATAGAGCCGGAAGAATCCGCCGGAGCCGATCATAAGGAAGTTGGGGCCACCGGGCTGTCCCACGGCATCGGATTTGCATCCAGCGGACGTTTGGGTCCCGGCAAAGACGACAAAGAGGTGGGCGTGTACAGCATGAACGAAGTGATCGCCTACGTGCTGTTCGGCGATGACGGGACGATCCTGGATCTGGAAGTGGATCAGCTGGAGGTGGCTACACCCAACTATGACGGAGAGCATATGCCTCACCTCACCGGCTTCCCCGGACAGGCCTACAATGCCGATGAGAATCACGACGAGAAGGTGGACACCGTTCTGGAGCAGACCGATGACACTTTCCTGGCAGAAATTGACTCCTGGGCCACCAAGAGGGAGCGGGGTGACACCTACAAGCTGAACTCCGGTACCTGGACCGATGAGATGGATCTCTTTGAGGAGACCTTCCGCGGCATGACAGTGGAGGAAATAAAACAGTGGTATGCTGATTGCTGCTCCGATTTAAACGGCAGACCTCTCCACGGAACCTCGGAGAAAGAAGAAGATGTGAAGAAATATGAAGCCTTAAGCGAGGACCAGAAGGCTGCTCTGGATGCCATCTCCGGTGCTACCATGTCCTTAAATGACGGCCACGGCAATCTCATTGCCGCCATCGAGAAGGCCTATGAGTACAGACGGCCTGTAGAAGCAGACAGTGTGGCAAAGATCGGTCTTGGCATCACCAACACCGGACGCTTAGGCCCCGGCAAAGATGACAAAGAGACCGGAGTATACAGCTTCAACACCCAGGCAGCAGGCGCATGCTTTGACGCCGACGGCAAGATCATCGCCCTGTTCACCGATGTCATGGAAGTGGCCACCCCCAATTATGACGGGGAGCACATGCCCCACCTGACCGGCTTCCCCGGACAGGCCTACAACGCGGACGCAGATCACGACGAGAAAGTGGACACCATTCTGGAACAGACCGACGACACCTTCCTGGCAGAGATCGAGGCATGGGCCACCAAGAGAGAACGGGGTGACACCTACAAGCTTGGTTCCGGTACCTGGACCGACGAGATGAATCTCTTTGAGGAGTTCTTCGCCGGTAAGACCACAGAGGAAGTCAGCGCCTGGTATCAGGCAGCCTGCTCCGACTTAAACGGCCGGCCTCTCCACGGAACCTCGGAAAAAGAGGAGGACATGAAGAAGTTCGAGGCTCTCACCGATGAGCAGAAGCAGGAACTGGACGGCATCTCCGGCGCCACCATGAGCCTTCGGGATGCCCACGGAGATATCCTGGGCGCCATCGAGAAAGCCTGGGCTTTGGCCAAGGACACCAATATCACTGTAGGACAGTAGGAGTCTATCCCTGTCCCAACACACCAGCGGGGCTGCTGCATGGATTGCAGCAGCCCCGTTTTTAAAGGAGAAAAACTATGTTAACCATCGGCTGCCACCTCTCCTCCTCCAAAGGCTATCTGGCCATGGGGAAGGATGCCGTAAAAATCGATGCCAACACCTTTCAGTTTTTTACCAGAAATCCCAGAGGCGCCAAAGCCAAGGCCCTGGACCCAAAAGACATCTCCGCCTTCCTCGCCTATGCCGCAGACCATGGCATTCACAAGATTCTGGCCCATGCCCCCTACACCCTAAACGCAGCCTCCGCAGACGAAAAGATCCGGGAGTTCGCCAAAAACACTTTCACGGACGATCTGGCGCGTCTGGAGTACACTCCCGGAAACTGCTATAATTTTCATCCGGGAAGCCATGTGGGGCAGGGAGCGAAGGCCGGTATTGACCACATTGCCCGGCTGCTCAATGAGGTCCTGAGACCGGAACAGACCACCACGGTTCTTCTGGAAACCATGGCCGGAAAAGGCAGCGAGATCGGCAGAGACTTCGAGGAGCTGCGGGAGATTCTGGACCGGGTGACTCTGTCGGACCACATGGGGGTCTGTCTGGACACCTGTCATGTCTGGGACGGAGGCTATGACATCGCAGGACACCTGGATGAGGTGCTGGACCGGTTTGACCGAGTCATCGGCCTTGAGCGGCTGAGAGCCATTCACCTCAACGACAGCCAGAATCCCCTGGGCGCTCACAAGGACCGTCACGCCAAAATCGGTCAGGGCCATATCGGCCTCGATGCCATGAAACGGATCATCCGGCACCCGGCCCTTAAGGATCTCCCCTTCTATCTGGAGACTCCCAATGAACTGTCTGGCTATGGGGAAGAAATCCGAATTCTGCGGGAACTCTTTCAGGAAATGTAAGAAATATTTCATTGACCCTCTGATGGATTTATAGTACAGTGATTACCATAAATCTGAGGAGGCTTGATATGAAAAAAACCTTTTATGCGGCCTTGGGCGCTGCCTTTTTGGGCGCCGCCGTCACATCCGTCGATACAACTGCTTTGATCTCCTGGGCTGACGAACCATCCCAGGTCCCTTCCGCCGAGGAGATCGGACCCGGTGTCGGACCCTTCTCCTCCTCCGGAAATGTCGGCACTTCCCCTGTGTCTAAGCGGGAGATCGGACCCGGCGTCGGCGAGGAGACTGCCGGCGGAACCACCCTCCTTCCCGTGGTTCTGGTCCCCAATGACTTTTTAAATAATCCCATTGCCAACCCCATCGTAAAGGTGACGGACCGGTACACCCACGAGCAGATGGAGGCGGACATCTTTGCCCTCAAGGAGCGGTATGGGGATAAGCTGTCGGTCAATGTCATCGGCCAGTCCCTCGACAACCGGGCCATCTACGAGATCGTCATCGGCAGCCCGGAGGCCCCCAACCACATCCTTTTCCAGGGAGCCATCCACGGCAGAGAATACATGACCCCTCTCCTGATGATGAGTCAGATGGAGCTGGCCCTGGCCAACTATGACACAGGCCACTATAACCACATGGCTCTCTCAGACATGTTCGGGCAGGCTGCCCTCCATTTCGTCCCCATGGTGAATCCGGACGGAGTCGCCGTCTCCCAGTCGGGACTCTCGGCCATCCGGTCCGATTCCCTGAGACAGGAGATCATTGCCAGCTATCACCGGGATGTGGAGGCGGGAAAGACGGATTTCAGTCTGGAGCAATATCTTCCCTACTGGAAGAGCAACGCCAGAGGGGTGGATCTAAATCACAATTTCCCGGCCTGGTGGGAAATGATCCAAAATCCCACCACCGCAGGCTCCTACGCCAACTACAAGGGCACGGCACCTTTATCGGAGCCGGAAAGTCAGGCTCTGGCGGCCCTGTCCGGACAGCACAGCTGGGCGGCCACAGTCAGCTACCACTCCATGGGCAACATCATCTACTGGGACACCGACGGCAATCAGGCCTCCGATTCCTCCTATGCCCTGGCACAGGCTGTCTCCCAGGATACCGGATACCGGCTGGACCCCAGCAAGGGCAAAGGCGGTTTCAAGGATTTCCTGCAAACCAACGGTCAGACAGCTCCCAGCGTCACCGTGGAGACGGGAAGTCTCGCCTGTCCCATGCCGGTCAGCGAATTTGAGTCGGTGTGGAACCAGAACAAATCCGTCTGGGCCAAAGTCATGAACTATGTACTGCACCGATGATCTTATGCCCCAGCCAGCCGTTTAAGATTCCCAGGACCATCCCCCCCAGGATATCCGTGGGAAAATGGACGAAGAGATACAGCCGGGAACAGGCGATCAGGACCGCAGCTCCCAGGGCCGCCAGCCCCCATCTCCTGTCATAATTCCAGATAGACACAGCTCCCTCGAAGGACACCAGCGTATGCCCTGACGGGAAGGAATAATCCCGAGGAACAGAAACCAGCAGGGGAATCTGAGGTTCAAGCCAGCAGGGACGGCTTCTGGCAAACAGATTCTTTAAGATCAGATTGCCTGTCACATACCCCAATGCGATGGAGACCAACATGGCCAGACCCAGAGGTCTGGTCTTTTTTATGCAGAGAAAGAGACATGCAAGTCCCAGCCACACCTCCCCGTGATCTGCCAGTCTGGTGACAAACACCATCACTTGGTCCAGCCACGGAGTATGGAGACCCTGCAGGCCGTGAAGAAACTCAAATTCCCAGCTCACAGATCCTCTCCTCCCCTGCCCTCTTCCAAAATCACCGATTCCGCGTAGTTGACCGATGCCATGGCATCCCGGCAATAGCAGTCAGCCCCGATAATTTTCGCATATTCTTCGGTCAGAACCGCTCCTCCTACCATCACCTTCACCCACGGAGCCTTCTCTCTCAACTGACAGATGGTCTCCTCCATGCTGGGGACCGTGGTGGTCATCAGCGCACTTAAGCCCACCAAAGGCACTCTCCGCTCCACTGTCTCCCGAACGATCGTCTCCGGCTCCACGTCCTTTCCAAGGTCCACCACGTCATAGCTGTAATTTTCCAGAAGCACCTTGACGATATTTTTCCCGATATCATGGATGTCTCCCTTCACCGTGGCTAAAATGACGGACCCTTTCTTCTTCCGGCTCTCCCCTTTCTCTGCCATCTCCTCCTTGATCACCTCAAAAGCCGCCTTAGCCGCCTCCGCACTCATGAGAAGCTGGGGGAGAAACACGGTTCCTTTCTCAAATCCTCTGCCCACCTGATCCAGGGCCGGGATCATCTCCCGGTTGATGAGGTCCAGAGCCTTTTCGGTCTCAAGAAGCCTTCTCACCGCTTCATAGGCCCGCTCTTTAAGCCCTCTTCTGATACAGTCTCCCAGACTCATCTCCGACCGGCCATTCTCCGCTGCCTGGCCGCCGCGTTCCGGCTGATGAGGACCAGGCGCCCCACCGCCTCCTGCGGTCATCCGACTCCTCCCCCCTTCATCAGGCAGTTTTGAACAGAAGCGGATATAATCGCCGCACTGGCCATCCAGGTCGGACAACGCCCGAAAACCGTAGTAGGCCTTCATCATAGCCGGGGAGTTGGGATTGATGATGGCCGCATTCAACCCGCTCTCCAGAGCCATGGAGAAAAATACGGCGTTGATGGTCTCCCTGGAGGGAAGCCCAAAGGAGATGTTGGACACTCCCAGGATGGTTTTGCCCTTCAGCTCCTCCCGGACTCTTTTTAAAGTCTCCAGGGTGGTCAGAGCCCCTCTGCTGTCGGAGCTGACGGTTAGACACAGCGCGTCGATGAGGATGTCCTTGGGCTTTATGCCATACCTGGCGGCTTCCTCGTAGATCTTCCTCGCAATGGCAATCCTGCCCTCGGCGGTATCAGGAATCCCGCCCTCGTCCAGGGTCAGGGCCACCACCACCCCTCCGTAGCGCTTCACCAAGGGAAATACGGCTTCCATGGACTCTCTCTTTCCGTTGACCGAGTTGATCAGAGGCTTGCCGTTGTAGATTCGCATAGCCCTCTCCATAGCCCGGATATCCGAAGTGTCGATCTGAAGCGGCAGATCGATGACGCTCTGCAGCTCCTTCACCACAGCCTCCATCATCTCCGGCTCATTGATCTGGGGAAGTCCCACATTCACGTCCAGCACATGGGCTCCGTGATCCTGCTGGGTCACTCCCTCCTGAAGGATATACTCCAGATCCCGGTCCTTTAGGGCCTGCTTGAATCGGGATTTGCCTGTGGGATTGATCCGCTCCCCGATGATCACCGGATCCCGGTCTATGACGACGGCGTGGGTGTAGGAGGAAACCACGGTCCGGTTCTTTTCCACAGGAAGCACCTGCCTCTTATCCCTGCACCTTGCCGCCAGATTTCTGATATGAGCCGGGGTGGTGCCGCAGCAGCCTCCCAGCACATTGGCTCCTAAGTCCGCGATCTCCTCCATCACGGCCCCAAACTCTTCCTCGTCGATGTCGTATACCGTCCGGCCCCCCTTTACCTTGGGCAGGCCTGCGTTGGGATTGACGATCACCGGCACAGATACACAGGAGAGAAGCTCCTCCAAGATTCCTTTCATCTGCACCGGCCCCAGGCCGCAGTTGATCCCCAGAGCAGATACCCCCAGCCCCTCCAGGAGAGCCACCGTGGACTCCACATTGCCTCCTGTGAGAAGCTTTCCTTTCTGGTCGAAGATCATGGTGGCAAATACCGGGAGATCACTGTTTTCCCTGGCCGCCAAAACCGCGGCCTTGGCCTCATAGCCGTCGCTCATGGTCTCTACCAGGATCAGATCCGCCCCGGCCTTGGCCCCCACACATACCACTTCCCTGTAGAGCTCATAGGCACGGTCGAAATCCAGATCTCCCAGGGGCTTTAACAGCTTTCCCGTAGGTCCCAGATCCAAAGCCACATACCCCCGCCCTGCCGTCTCCACCGCCGCCCTGGCATTGGCGACTCCGGCCCGGACGATCTCCTCCAGAAGGAAGGCTTTCTCCCCGGGATATTTGAGCCGATTGGCCCCGAAGGTGTTGGTGGTCAGGATGTCACAGCCGGCAGCCAGATATTCCCCGTGAATCTCCTCTAATATCTCCGGGTGAAGCAGATTCCAGGTCTCCGGCAGCTCCCCCGGCGCGAGCCCCCTGGCCTGGAGAAGGCTGCCCATACCTCCGTCAAAAAATACTTTCCTCTTGCTGATTTCATCTAACAGATTTGTGTTCATATCTCTCCCCTTCTGTAGGCACAGTCTCTCTTTTTGCATGTTCCGCATCCTTCGGAAGCAGCACAGCCCTTATCCGCACCGACCCCGATCACCGCTGTCACAGACTTGGACGGAGCCATCAAAAAGCCCTCCGTCAGCGCGATGCCCACACGTTTGCCTGCCTCCAATCCGCCCAGGAGAGCCGGCTGACACTCCAGCGAAAAATCCCCGTATCCCGGGCTGAACCGGGGGCGCAGAAAAAGTCCCTGTCTCTCGTATTCCCGTCGGATCTCCCCGTTGATCTCATCGCAGTAGTCCTCCAGCATAGCCGCCGCCGCTGCCTGGAGCACCACAGCCCTGGCCATCTCGAGACGGCTGTATCTGCGAATCAGGCTGTCCACCGCAGCTCCCAGTGTGGCCGCAAACAGCACCACGGCCTCACAGCCCTTCAGGTTCTTCCTAAGGTCCCTGCTTGCGGTCCGAAAACACCCCAGATCCAGCGTCCCATCCGCCCCGAAAGTCAGGGGATACTCCTGATAACAGCTTCTTCTCACCGCCGTCTCCTCCAGCCTCTGCCAGCAATCCTCCACCAGGGACAGAGTCTGCCTGTCGGCCTGACATCCTTTGTATCCTAAGTACCGAAGAGTCTCCTTCACATTCATCCCACAGCCTCCGCCCCATATGCTTTTGGCCGGAAACCAGGGGTTCCCCGCCTCATTGTCCCAGAATCTCCGACAGACTCTCCTGAATCCGCTCCGCCACATCCGGCTTGTTCATGGAATAGACATGGATCCCGTTGACCCCGTTGGCGATCAGGTCGATGATCTGCTCCGTGGCATAGGCGATGCCGGCCTGCTTCATGGCTGCCGGCCTGTCCCCGAATCGGTCCACGATGGCCTTAAAGCGGGCCGGCAGATAGGTCCCTGACATCTGACAGATCCTCTTGATCTGGGTCACATTGGTCACAGGCATGATCCCCGCCACCACCGGCACCGTGATGCCTCTCTCCCGGATCCGATACAGATAATTGTAGAGAATATTATTGTCAAAAAACATCTGCGTGGTGACGAAATCACAGCCCGCCTCCACCTTTTCCTTCAAATAGGTGATGTCCTCCGTCTTGTTGACCGATTCTACATGACCTTCCGGATAACAGGCGGCGCCGATGCAGAAATCCCCGCTCTGTTTGATCTCCCTGATCAGCTCCGACGCGTACCGATAGTCATGGGCCAGACGCCCTTCCCGAGGGATATCCCCCCTCAGGGCCAGCACATTTTCGATGCCCCTCTCTTTTAATTCTTCCAAAACGCTGCGGACCTTCTCCCTGGTGGAAGATACACATGTCAAGTGGGCCAGGGCCGGCACATGGTATTCATTGTTCAGGGCGGCGGCGATGTCCACCGTATAGCGGCTGGTGCCCCCTCCTGCCCCGTAAGTGACGCTCATAAATGCGGGAGAAAGCCCGGCGATCTCACGGGCTGCCTTCTCCACAGTCTCATACTTGTCTTCCGTCTTCGGCGGAAATACCTCAAAAGAAAGGGTAGGCTTTCCCTGCCCCAGGATCTCTCTGATCTTCATCTTGTTCTCCCCCTGCCCCATCGTTATTGTCCCATAAAGATGCTTGCCATGGGAGAATCCGCCGGCAGTATCAGCGTGTTCCCCTTCCCCGTCAGGGAGGCTCTGGCCGCATCCAGGGCTCTGATAAACCCGTAAAATTCCGCCCGCTCCGACGTGTTGTAGGCGGCCGCCAGAACCCTCATGTACTCCGCCTCCCCCTCCGCGGTGATAGCTGCGGCTTCTGCCTGGGCATTGGAGATGTTGATGGCGATCTCCCGGTCCGTGGTGTTCTGGATCACCTTGGCCTCCGCCTGGCCCTCTGCCTGATAGGTGGCCGCGATCTTGTCTCTCTCGGAGATCATCCGCTCATAGACCGCCGCTTTGTTGTCCGCCGGCAGATCCAACTGCTTGGTCTCCACCGCCAAAAGCTTGATCCCGTACTGCTCCATGCTGTCTCCGATGTTGTTCATAATGGCTTCTGACAACTCCCCGTCCCTGCCGCTGATCACATCGTTCTGACTCATGCTGCTGATCACATTTTTGATGGAATTGTACACCGTGGTGTCTATCCTCCGCTCGGCATTCAAGATGGAGGAGTTGAGCGTCTGGGCAAACTTTAAAGGATCCGTGATCTGCCACAGCACATAGCTGTCGCTCATCATGGTCTTTTTGTCCATGGTGATCACATCCGATGCCGCCAGATCGTAGAGGAGAATCTGCCTGGGAAGAGTGTCCACTGTCTGAATAAACGGAATCTTAAAGCTGAGACCGGCCTGATCGATGACCCGGCTGACCCGGCCAAACTCCCGAATCAGCTTGTATTCATTCTCCCTGGTCACCACCATAGCGCCGCCTAATGCCACGATCAGCGCCAGCACCGACAGAGTCCCCAATATCTTTCCTGCTGTTTTTTTCATCCCTACTCCTCCTCTTCCTGACCTGCGCCTTTTGTCCCGGAGGCCTGATTTCCTGTCCCGGAACTTTCCCCCTGTCCCGATGAGACGGTGAAACTGTCCAAAGGCAATATGGTCTGAGTCTGGTCCGTACCGTCGATGATCACCTTGAGACCCGGCATCACATCCTCCATGGCCTCGTAGAACATCCTCTGCTTGGTCACCTGGGGATTTTTCACGTACTCCTCATACATGGCGTTGAACCTGGCCACCTCGGCGTTAGCCTCATTGACCCTCCTGGTCTTCTGAGCCTGAGCCTCCTGCATGATCTTGTCAATCTCCGCCTCCGCCCCGGGCAATTTCTCGTTGCGGTACTTGTTGGCATTGTTGATGGCTGTCTCCTTGCCCTGTTTGGCAGTCTCCACCGCCTTAAAGGCCTCCATCACCTCCATGGTGGGAGGCTCCGAATCCTGAATGGTCACATTGACCACCTGAAGGCCCACGTCGTGCTCCTCCAGCTTGGCGATGATCATGTCCCGGACCCTGGACTGAATCTCATTCTTCCCTGTAGTCAGCACCGCGTCCACGTCATAACTTCCGATCACCGTGCGGACACAGCTCTTGCTGATATTCTCCAGGATCTGCACCGGGTTCTGGGAAGCGTACACCGCCTTCACAGGGTCTGACACCTTGTACTCGATAAAAAAATCCACATTGACAAAATTATAGTCCCTGGTGATCATCAGGGAGTCCTCCACCACGCTCCCATTGTCAGAAGGGTTGTATCCCAGGGCAAATCCCTGGATGGTGGTGTTGACCTTCTGAACCCTCTGGATCAGCGGAATCTTAAAATGAAGCCCCGGCTCCGTCACACTGGCCGCCACCCCGAAGGTAGTCAGCACCGCCTGTTCCTGTTCCTCGATGTTATAGAAAGACCCCAGCCCCAACACCAGCGCCGCCACAATCCCGCCTCCCCACAAGATCGTCCGCCTGGCTCTTTTGACCGCCTGCCTCATCTTCTCTTCCATCTCCGGATAAATCGTCTCCATATGCCACCTCATTTCTCCTAAAGTGTGTCTGAACATTGCTTTTTGACAGCTGTGCGTCACAGTGTGTGAGAGAACCACTCCAAATGAACGCGGCGCAGTGTGTGGGAGAGCCAGCCCAAATGAACGCGACGCAGTGAACTGCACTGCGCAATGAGGGCCGACGATCCCCCCAAGCGGGGCGCGCAGATAGAAGGAATGCATGTCCAGACATGCTGTAACCTGTCCCGATATCGTTGCTGCCTTTATGGGCAAGGAGACACACCCCTGCCCATAGAGGATACCCACAGCCGCACCCTTAACACACTGCCAAAAACCATAAACTATAACGACTACTATACCACAGGTTTTCCATTTTGTCACAAAATTATGATGACACCGGTATCGAACCAGGATCGAAGCCATGGTCACAACCTGATTTTAATACTCCTCTGCTTTTCACAGGACAGGGAAATGGCGCCTCCTTCTATATTGTTATTTTTTTATCAATACATTTGCAATTTTTCAGATCTGTGGTACACTATGTCCCAAGGCCGGCTCCATGGTCAGACCGGGGCCTTCACCTAAACTTTTAAACTGCTTTGACCTTTGGGAAGTCAAATGTGTGTCGCCTGTGACGGGCATCCGGCAGATACCAATCTGCCTGATATTCTCCGGGCCCCAATCAAATTTAACGAGAACACAGAAGGAGACTTTCCAATGGAATCAACAGGCATCAAAGCATTTTTCAAACGGAAACAAATCAATTTCACTCTCAAAGCTTATTTCATCGACGCCATGGGAGCTATGGCCTTCGGCCTGTTTGCCTCCCTGCTCATCGGCACCATCTTCGCCACCCTGGGGGAGAAATCCGGCATCCAGGTCTTCACCACCATATCCCAGTACGCCAAGGGAGCCACCGGCGCGGCCCTGGGCGTGTCCATCGCCTATGCCTTAAAAGCCCCTCAGCTGGTGCTTCTGTCCGCCGCCACGGTGGGCATCGCGGGCAACGACTTAGGCGGCCCCGTAGGTGCGTTCGTGGCCTCCGTCGTGGCCGTGGAGCTGGGCAAGGCAGTGTCCAAGGAGACCCGGGTGGACATCCTGGCAACCCCCGGAGTCACCATCATCTCCGGCGTGTTCACGGCCCAGTTTGCAGGCCCCGGCGTGTCCGCCTTCATGACCGCCTTCGGCGACCTGGTGAAGACCACCACTCTGATGCAGCCCTTCTTCATGGGGATCCTGGTGTCCGCCCTCATAGGCATCGCCCTGACTCTCCCCATCAGCAGCGCCGCCATCTGCATCATGCTCAGCCTTGACGGCCTGGCAGGAGGCGCGGCCACCGCCGGCTGCTGTGCCCAGATGATCGGTTTCGCCGTCCTAAGCTTCCGGGAAAACGGCATCGGCGGCCTTCTGGCCCAGGGCCTGGGCACCTCCATGCTCCAGATGGGCAACATCGTGAAGAATCCGAGGATCTGGATCCCGCCCACACTGGCCTCCATGGTCACCGGCCCTGTGGCCACCATGGTATTTCATATGGAGAACATCCCCACCGGCGCAGGCATGGGAACCTGCGGCCTGGTAGGTCCCATCGGAGTGTACACCGCCATGGGAGGCGGATTCCCAATGTGGATGGGGATCCTTCTGGTCTGCTTCGTGCTCCCCGCCGTCCTCACCTGGGCCTTCGGGGAGGTGCTTCGGAAGATGGGATGGATAAAAGAGGGGGATCTGAAGTTGGAGCTGTGAGACAGAACGGAGAGGAAGGAAGACTATGGGAGATTTTATAGAAATTCCCGCTGACAATGTCATAGAGGAATCCATAACCGAATCACCCGGTTATGGCAGCAAACCCTACCTGGTGTACTTAAGCCCCGATGATTCCCGCCAGAAGATCCGTGTGAATACTTATTTTCTGCCCCAGGGCGGGAATGTGAGGCTGTGCGTCTGCTATGACCGGGGCCTGTGCAATACCCTGGAAGAATACCGTCGTCTGCCTCTGTCCTACATCGAGAGCATGGCATATGGCTCCTGGATGGACGGGGCCAGGTAATCGGGGACGGCTCCATGGAGTTGGGGCCGGATTGACGGCTTCTCCGCGAAGAGGGGGGAAGCCGTTGAACGACGAGGAGTCCGGGAACAACGAAGGTATGGAAAGGAGTCCTCTTTGCAGGCAAAGGCAGGAAACGCCCCGGCCTGTGGAGAGGACTCTCTGCATGGCAGCTTCTCTGTGCTGCAGCTTCTTTATATTTCCGATTTTATGTGGTTCCTCTCTCCTGCCGCTCCTCCTCCATCCGCTTTCTCAGCTCTTCTTCATAGATCCGGGCATCCAGCGGAAGAACGATCGGCCGCCTGGTCCAGGCAGACAGATACGCGCTGTTGGCCAGTTCCAGAGCTTTATACCCCTCCTCCCCCGGCGCGATGAGAGGGGTTCCCTGGAGAACCGCCATGGCAAAATTCTCCAGCATCTGCTCATAGTCCTTTTTCGTGGGACAAACCTCCACAGATTCCTCAAAGCGCAGACCTTCTCTGGTCGAATATCGGGAATCCCTTCCATATTCCAGGGAATCCTGAGAGTACCGGCAAAGAGTGACTGCGTCCCGGTCCACGGACAGGGTTCCCCTGCTCCCTACGATCTCCAGGGACTCCTGGCTTCTGGCCTCCCCGGTGGACAAAAAGAAGCTTCCGCTCATGCCGCTCTCATATCTCATCAGGATCCTGGCCTCATCATCCACCATAAAATCATTGTACTTGCCAAATGCGACATCCCCATAGACCTCCTGCGGCATCCCGAAAAACCACTGCCACAGATCCAGCGGGTGCTGCCCCTGATTGATCAGGGCGCCTCCGCCTTCCCCGTTCCAGCTGCTGCGCCAGCCGCCGGAACTGTGGTAGGCAGAAGTCCGGTAGGGCTCCGTGCTCTTCATGGAAACCCGCAAAATCTTCCCCAGCTCTTTGCTGTCCAGAATCTCCTTGATCCTCCGGTTCCTGGCATACAGCCTCTGATGGAACATCATGGCAAATTTTCTGTTCCATCTGGCAGCCGCCTGGTTCATTTTCTCAGCATCCCGGACGGACATCCCCGACGGTTTGTCACAGAATACGTGCTTTCCCAGGGCAAAGGCCTTTTCTGCCAGCTCACTGTGACTGCTGTGAGGAGTCACGATCAGCACCGCCTCATAGCGGTCCGGGCATGCGTAGACTTCCTCGGCGGTGGAGCAGACGGCGATTTCCTCCGGCAGGGTTTCCCTGGCCCAGGTTCGGGCCTGGTCGCTCCGGCAGCAGACCGTGGTCAGTTTCATGTGAGGGACAGCGTTTTTGATCAGCATCTCAGCATATTGGCGGCCCATGGAGCCGGTGCCGATGAGGGCGATGGAGAGGCAGGTGGAGCCGGATGAGGGGAATGGGGTGGGTGGGGTGGTTAGTGGCATGGGGGACCTCCTTTTTTTATCTTTCAACTTGTGATTTCATTCTCATTGTTACTTCTTTTTTCAGTATTTAACAATATTCCTGATGGTTTCCATATCCTGTTATATCCGTTCATTCTTGCCCAGCCATATATGTAACTTAAAGTTCTGCTCTTATAGTTTTTCATATAAGTACTACTGCTTTTCACCACAATTTTGTTATTTCTCTCAATCAAAATATCCAGAAATGCATTATCCGGAAGTTTGTCATTTTTCTTTTCATTACACGTTGGGCACGCAAGAACAAGATTCCATAAATTGTCATCTTTTATAAAAGACCATGGAATAAAATGATCAACATGGACTTTATCTGGAGTAACAGTTTTTCCACAATAAAAACAATTCTTGCTTTCAAACTCATCAAACAGAATCTGACGATACACGGACAAATCATTTCTCTTCGAACTCTCGTCAATTTTAGTCAGAAGATATACCGTCTTGGATTCATCATTTACTTTTTCTAAAAATCTAGCCCATTCATAATAATTCAATTTTTCAATAACCACTTTATGCTTACAAATAAATTCATACATTTTCGGATTTATCTGTATCCATTCATCTTTTCTTGAAAAAGAATAAAACAATCGGTTTGTGTCCTCGAACAGCGCACCGACAACATTTCTTTTACACTTAATCTTGACCTGATGTGAGATATCCAACATCATCTGACTCGTTAAGCTCTCGTATGGTATTGGTTCACGAATCTCATACTTTTCTGCTGAACTGTGAAGTATCTGTTCCAAATATGTCTGTCTGTTGTCATTAGTCACCGCCTTCTGGCGCAGATCATACTTCAATATAAGATTCCAATATATCTCTGTAAACTTTCCGAACAACTGATCAAAAGTAAGTCTTAAATTACTATCTACATTATACAAATTATCGATAATAGATTTTAGAAATCCAAATTTATAGGTAGAATCTTTCTTTGATTTTGACGAAAAAACATAACTGAAAGCAGACCATAATTCATCCTCAGGAACTGCTTTATCTCTATATCGCCCTTCATTTAAGTTGAAACCTGACATTTCTCAGTCTCTTAACCCTTTCCTCTTAAATTAGTTTTTCTTTAGTATAAATCATTTCTCAAACAATTTATTAACCGCTAAAATATCTTTAGCTTTTTTCACTCGTATAGTGCTATTATATTGTCTTATATAGACATCTTCTCCACAATACGATATCTTATCCTGCCTAGGGACAGATATCCTAATGACAGTTAAACCTTTATAATCTATGACATCAAATCTTGACAATACTGCCATTTTTAGATCATTAGATAACTGTGACTTTTTAATTATTTCCATAATTCTACGACAATAATCATCTATTGAAATAGATAACAGTTTTGCCTCTCTATCTACCCCCACTACATAATGCTCTGCTATCCTTTCAGGAATAATTCCATCCAAAGCCTTGATTCTTCTTGCGTCACTTTCTTTGTCTGCAACCCCTACATATAAATATCCGTCTACATCAGGTCCAATATTTGCCATTGCACATATAGTATTAAGTATTTGGCTTTCTAATTCTTTATCATATGATCTATCCTCAGACAATCGTAAAACACCCTGTTTAAATTCGTATCTTGGTGTCTCAATTTTAGATCTATGAATAGAGTTCTCAAAATCCAAGGCCAAACCAGCTCCATGATTCAATGATGATGGTTCCTTTTTCACGAAACAGTTTCTTATCAACCCTTCTGTCAATGCTATATTTTTCCTTCTATCCTCTATGTTAGTATAATGAGTACTCATCTTTATTTTTGATTGCAAATTTATTAAATTATCAAATAATTGCTTATTGTCACACGGAGATAATTGTTCTATAACCAGCAATTTGTAAAATGCCATAAACAAAGTATAAAATGCATTTTTTATAGGACTTCTTGATTCTGGATATAGAACCTTTCTCAAAAAATTACTTTGTCTACTAACACTTTCAATAGTATTCTTAAGAACAGAAAATGTATTTTTAACATCTGATATTAACTTGTCTTTTTTATATTTAAACAAAGCATTATCAATATCCGTATATAAAGAAGAATTAATCTCATAAGCTTCGTCTAATAATTCCTTACTTCGTGCAAATGGCTTTGAGAACAAAATAGATAAAACAATATCTGCAATCATCTCTTCATCTTCACTATCTCGTAAATTCTGGACAGCTAATATTCCCTGTTTAACCCAAAATGTATCCTCTGCACGCAACCCATATAATTCATTTACTCTATTACTTCCAATACTAATCTCCGGCATATTATATAGTAAAATACTCTCTGCTGTTGCATCTCCTCTAATCTCGCACGCAATATTTCTAACAATTTCTGAAAATATGGACGTAACTCCTGCCTGTCTTCTTTCTTGATTACTTAATTGTCTTCCACCAGAATTAATTCTTCCAAATACTTCTATAATACTTTTTTCATTCAGCGCCTGATACGAAGTTATTGCTAATTGATAATCCAAAAAATTAGCACATTTCTCTGCTTCTAATAAATCCTCATTTTCTTCTATCACAATTATTCCATCTTCTTTTAATTGTTTGGCTCTTGCCAATTGATTTACATCAAAATATTTCCCATTATAATCAAATTTATTTTCAATAAAATCAAAAATAGCATTCAATCTCTGCATACCATCTAAAATTTCGAATATTGTTCCATTATCGGCTTGATATTCTGCAAACAAAATTAAAGGAATACTTTTAAAAAGGATACCGCCTGATTTAAGATTTCTCGCGCAAAATTCTGTCGGTACCCATAACCGTTCTTTTCTAGTCCCCAACCCCCAGTTCAACTGGGGGTTGGGGAAAGGCCCTATAAGGGCCAATACATGCACGCCCGAAGGACGGGTGTCGCAAGCATTCTTACTTGCTACCGCTCAAAAGCGGTTCCGTCTTCTTCCTTCGACTCGTTATATTGTTCCTGAATATATTTTTTTATTGCTTCTTCCGTTACATTTCCCACTGTTGCAACATAATATCCTCTCGCCCAAAAGGCTTTATTCCATTTGCTCTGCAATTCTGGATGTCTATCAAATATCATCAGCGCACTTTTTCCTTTTAAGTATCCCATAAAATCTGATACGCTCATTTTAGGCGGTATGCACACACATAAATGTATATGATCTATGCATACTGCTCCATCTATGATTTCTACTCCCCTATAATTGCATAGTGTCCTGATTATATCTCTTACATCGGCTCATACCTAACCATACAATTTTTTCTTTCTATATTTTGGTATAAATACAATATGGTACTAGCATTTCCATGCGGTGTGTGATAAACTTTTCTTGTCCATTTGGACGCCTCCTATCTTTGAGTTTGGCTTGCGACACCATTCTCATTATACGATAGGAGACTTTTTTATGCTATCTTCCACGCTTCCGCTTACTCAATTCTCTCCAGCATAGCTGAGGGATTAGGGTTTTCATTCAAAAATACTGTCAGTACCGTTATATGTAGAGCTCGCTTTCTCGTTCATAGCCTCCCACCCCAAACACCCTTTCTCCCCTCTATTCTACACCAATTCCCCCAATATTTCCACCGCTTTTTCCCCAAACGCCCCACCTCCCCCACCCTCACAATTTTTTTCAGGTTCCCTCCCGCCCCTCTTTATGATAAAATAAGACATACTCCCCTCCGCCCCCGAGAGCCCCCTCGCTCTCCCGATTGCGGAGGGCACCATCCAGGAGGTGACCTATGATAGAGATCAACCGAACCGGCGGAGTCATCGGCGCTGCCAGCAAAAAGGATGCCATGCCGCTGTTTCAGGTGGGGACGATTCCCATCATAAAGCGGATCGTCATCACCTTCCAGCAGGCCGGCATTTTCCCCATCGTCATCATAACCGGAACCCAGGAAGAGGAAGTGAAGTACCAGCTCTCCGGCTACGGCGTGATCTTTCTGAAGCTGGAGGACTGTGAGCAGCCCAAGCTGTTTGAGTCTGTAAAAATAGGGCTTCACTACCTGGAGGGCAAATGCGGGAGAGTCATGTTCACCCCTGTCAACGCGCCCATGTACACCGCCGACACCCTGGCCTCCATGCTGTCCATGGAGGGGGAGATCATCACTCCCTGCCATGAAGGAATACCGGGGCACCCCATCCTTCTGTCCCAATCTGTGTTTCCCCGCATTCTGGCTTACCGGGGAGAAGAAGGACTGCGGGGAGCCATGGAATCTCTGACAGACCGCCGGGTCTTCGCCGATGTGCCGGATCCTGGGATCCTGTGTACCATACACGACAGCCGGGAGCTGGAGCGAAGGCTCTCCGAACACAACCGAGCCCTCCTCCATCCATTCGTCCAACTGGGCCTCCAGAAGGAACACACCTTTTTCAACACCAGGGTCAAACTGCTCCTCTACCTGATCCATGACACCCATTCGGTTCGGGGGGCCTGCGCTCAGATGGCCCTCTCCTACAGCAAGGCCTGGGACATGTTAAACAAGCTGGAGCAGGAGACAGGCTTCCCTGTGGTGGACCGGCGTCACGGGGGGAGCCGGGGCGGCAAGACATGCCTCACTCCAAAAGGACTGGAGTTTCTGCGGACCTGGCTGGCTTTTGAGGACCATATGTTTCAGCACGCCCAGAAAGAATTTACCTGCCTGTTCCGGGACAGCGGGCTGCTGTCGTGAAAATAGGAGGCGGCAGCAGGACATGAAGCCGGCTGTCATATCAAAGAAAGAAGGCGGTGATCAAAAACAGGCGCAGCTCTCATTTGAGAGGATTCCCGCTTGTTTTTGACACCGCCTTATTTTGACACCGCCTTCCCTCTGTCTTAGACGTGTCTGCAAGTCCCATCCGATCGTTTCATCTTTGGAAACCGTCAATCCCTCCCGTGACGATTCTCCCATGATTTGATTCTGAGTATCCGTAAATCCTCCCTACTCATACCGGCCTGCCGTCTCTGCACTCTTCCCACAATGCCTGAAGTCTCTCCCTGGAAATCCCCTCCTGCCCGGCATATTCCAGAATCCGGCCGATCTCCTCCTTCACATAGTTCTCCGGTTCCTCTTTTGTGATGACGATGACAATCTTATACTTGGCGGACTGCTCCGAAAATTCCTCTATAAACTGCTTTGCCGCAAGCTCCGTCACCATGACCTCCCTGGCTCCGGACTGGATGACAGCCTCCTTCAGAGCCCTCTCTTCCACCTGGGTAATCCCTTTCGGCACACAGACTGCCACGGCAGGTTTAAAAAACCTCTTTTTCCCCCGGACCTTTAAAAGAAGAGCGGAAAATAATCCCACTGCCGCGCTATAGTCCGCAACCCGCCCATTTTTCAGCGGGGAGATAACTCCGATCCCCTCCGGATCCTGTTCCCGGATCTTTTCAGCCTCATTCCCCACTGCCATGATCCTCTTAGTCTCCTTATGATAGGCCACCAGGGATTTTTCTTTCAGCACCAATCCTTGGTCTCTCATGCAGACCATGATGTCAGCGGGTTCATATGTCGCTTTCTCCATAACTGTCCCCTTTGCTTTTTATTTTCTGAAACCCGGACTTTTTATTAATCTACCACACTCATCTTTTAAAAGCAAGCAATCCCTCTCTCACCGAGTTCCTCCCAGGAAGAATTTGAAACTTGCCCCCTTTCTTTCTATAATAGAATCAGTAATTGCGAAAGTCAAAGTTGATAGAATATTCTGGTTTGCAAAGAAAGGGGTTACCATGTACAAACTTCACATCAACGGACAGGTCTGCGAGGCCAAAGAAGACAAGAAACTTCTCCGCTACTTGAGAGACGACCTCCGCCTGACCGCGGCAAAAGACGGATGCAGCGAGGGTGCCTGCGGCACCTGTACGGTTCTCATCGACGGAAAAAAGGTGAAAGCCTGCGTTCCCAAAATCAGTACCCTGGAAGGAAAAGAGATTCTCACCGTGGAGGGGATTCCGGCGGAGGAGATGAAGATCTACGAACACTGCTTCGCCCAGGCCGGGGCCGTACAGTGCGGATTCTGTATCCCGGGCATGATCATTTCCGCCAAATGTCTCTTGGACCAGAACTTAACTCCCACCCGGGCAGACGTGAAGAAAGCCATCCGGGGGAATCTGTGCCGCTGTACCGGCTACAAGAAGATCGAGGATGCCATCCTCCTGGCGGCAGACTATTTCCGGGAGAAGAAAGAGATTCCGGAAAATCCCAAAACACTCCACATGAACGAGCACTTCAAGCGCATCGACGCGGCCGAGAAGGTCAACGGCACCGGCATCTTCGCCGACGACCTCTATCTGCCGGGCATGCTCTATGCCAAGTGTCTCTACTCCGCCTACCCCAGGGCTCTCATCAACCGGATTGACCTCTCCAAGGCCCTGGCACACCCGGACTGTGTGAAGATCCTGACCAAAAAGGACGTGCCCTGCAATAAGATCGGCCACATCAAGCAGGACTGGGACGTGCTCATGGGCGAGGGGGACGTGACTCGTTACGTGGGCAATGCCCTGGCTGTGGCGGCCGCCTCCAGCCAGGAGTCCTTGGAGGAGATCTTAAAGCTGATCGAGGTGGACTACACGGAACTTCCCCCCGTCACCAGCCCCTACGACGCCCTGCGCGGCGACGCTCCCCTGATCCATGAGGACGGCAATGTCATGAGCCGGGCAGGTCTCATCCGGGGCAACGCGGACGAGGCCATCAGGAGATCCAAATATGTGGTGACCAGAAAGTACAAGACCTCCTGGCAGGAGCACGGCTTCATGGAGCCGGAGTGCTGCGTGGCTTTGCCGGAGGGGGATGACGGCCTTCTCATCTATACCGCCAGCCAGTCCATCTACGACGTCCAGAGGGAATGCGCCCAGATGTTGGGGCTTCCCGCCGAGAAAGTCCACTGCCGCGCCCCTCTGGTAGGCGGCGGCTTCGGCGGTAAGGAGGACATGTCGGTTCAGCAGTACGCAGCCCTCATGGCCTGGTACACCAAAAAACCGGTAAAGGTGAAATACAGCCGCCAGGAGTCCCTGGACTACCATGTAAAGCGCCATCCCATGGAGATGGAGTTCACCACAGCCTGTGACGAGGACGGACATCTGACCGCTATGAAGGGCATCATCATCGCCGACACCGGAGCTTACGCCTCCCTCGGCGGTCCTGTGCTCCACCGGGCCTGTACTCATGCGGCGGGACCGTACAATTACCAGAACATCGACATCTACGGCATGTCCGTGTACACCAACAATGTGGTCTCCGGGGCTTACCGGGGCTTCGGCGTCACCCAGAGCTGTTTTGCCACGGAGATGAACATCAACCTGCTGGCCCAGATGTGCGGTCTTGACCCCTGGGAGTTCCGCCGCCGCAACGCCGTCAAGCCCGGGGACGTGCTGCCCAACGGTCAGAGAGCAGACTCCAACACCAACATGGAGGCCTGTCTGGATGCGGTGAAAGAAGTGTACTACGCCAACCCCTACGCCGGAATCGCCTGCGGATTCAAAAACTCCGGAACCGGCATGGGAAAGAAGGACATCGGCCGGGTACTCCTGTCCGTGGAGCAGGGAAAAGTACATATCCGCACCTCCGCCTCCTGTATGGGACAGGGTATCGGCCAGATGACCCTCACGGAGATCTGTCATGTGACAAACCTTGACCCGGCCTTCTTTGTCTTCGAGAATGCGGACACGGTCAGGACTCCCGATTCCGGCACCTCCACCGCCTCCCGCCAGACCGTAGTCACCGGCGAGGCCGCCAGAAGAGCCGGGGAGAAGCTGAAGATGGCTTTGGACAGCGGCAAATCCCTGTCTGACCTGGAAGGGCTGGAATTCTACGGCGAGTACTCGGTTCAGACCGACCCCTTGGGAGCTATCAAAGAAAATCCCATTAGCCATGTGTCCTACTCCTACGGGACCCAGGTGATCATTTTAAACGAGGAAGGAAAGATCACCAAGGCAGTCTCAGCCTTTGATGTGGGAACCCCGGTGAACATTCAGTCCGTGGAAGGCCAGATCGAAGGAGGGATGGTCATGGGAATCGGCTACGGCGTCACCGAGGATTTCAAGTGTGTGGACGGACGTCCTCAGAGCAGGTTCGGCACCATCGGCTTCATGCGGGCCGACGAAGCGCCGGAGCTGGAAGTCACCCTCTGCGTACCCGAGGAGGAGCGAAAGCTTCCCTACTCACTTGGCGCCAAGGGCGTGGGAGAACTGTGCATGATTCCCACAGCCCCCGCCTGCGCCCTTGCCTACTATAAACTGGACGGGAAATTCCGGCAGAGTCTGCCTTTAGAAGACACCTATTATCGAAAGAAAAAATAAATTTCTCAGGAAAACGCCTCAGCCTTCCGGTCTTATCCGTCAGGCTGAGGCGTTTTCCTCATTATTTTCTGTTCTATTGAATCGCCTCAGAGACACAAGTTCCCGCTTTGTAGCCGCTGGTCATAGCCCATCCAAAGAGAGAACCGCCCAGATAGATGTCACCTTCCAGACCTCCTACGGCCTCCCCGGCCGCGTACAGTCCTTCCACCGGCTCCTGGGCAGTGTTTAACACCTGCATCTGCTCATTGACATGAAGACCTCCCAGGGTCGCATAGTAGCGGAGCCACATCTGGATGGCATAGTAGGGGCCGTCATCACTGATCTTCAAAGTCAGATTTCTTCCGAACTCGTCGGTCCCGGCGTCCACTGCCTGATTGTAGGCCTCTGCCGCCGCACTCAAGGCTCCCTCCGGCAGATTTAAGACCTTTGCCACATCCTCCAGAGTCTCGCCTCCCACCATCACCGGGTTGGAAGCGCCGTTGTTCTCAAGCCATGTGGTCACGTCCTCGTCCGTGTAGATCTTGCTTCCCTTCATGCCCTCGTTGAACGCCGTAAAGGAGGCCTCGTCAAGGATCAGATAAGAAGCCTCCTTCTCCTTCATGGCCTGGATCAGTTCATAGGCGCCTCCCTGTTCGTTGGCAAAGCGCTGACCCTTTTCATCGACCATAAATGCGCCGCTGGTCTTGTAAGCCCCTCCCACGCCGGGATTGCAGTACTGGCCCAATCCGCTTGGAAGAACGATGCTGTTGGGCTGAACATTGACAAACTCCATGTTAATCAGGTCCGCGTCCACTGCCTTGGCCATCTCGATGGCATCGCCGGTGGCCCCCGCCGCTCCCGCGTACACAAATTTCTGGAATTCCTCCGGAACCAGGTCGTCATTGGCTCCGAATCCTCCCGTGGCCAGGATCACTGCCTTGGCGTTGATGGTGTACAGGGCCTTTTCCCCTTCAGCCTTCACACCGGTGACCTTTCCGTCTGTGACGATCAGCTCCGTGGCCGGTGTGCTCATAAGCACCTGGCCTCCCGCCTCTTCCACATGCTCAAGCAATGTCTTCACCACGCCCGCTCCCCGGCCCACGCCAGAATAAGTACGGCTTGTGGTGGGGCGCTGATACTCTACATTGGCTCCCTCGGGATCCACCAGCCAGTCAAATGCCTCTCCCACGGTATTCACAAAGATATCAACCGTAGGCTCATGGTTGAAATTGTGACCGTTTTTCAACAGATCTTCTTTCAGCTTTTCCGGGCTGTCTTCCACGCCGTCTTCTGCCAGCCACTTGCTGCCGGTAGCCGTGGTTCCCGCCCCTGCCATGGCAGAGGCCCCGCCGGCAAATGACATCTTCTCAAGAAGGACCACCTTGGCTCCGTTCTGAAGAGCGGACAGAGAAGCCGTCAGACCGGCTCCGCCGGCGCCCACCACCACAAGATCCGTGTCGAGGGTGATCTCTTCCTTCTCGGTCTGAGCCGCAGCCACTGCCTGGGACATCTTATCCACATCAAGGCCTGCGCTCTTCACCGCAGCCTCCATGGCGGCGCGGAAGCCGTCGGAGGTGACGGTGGCTCCGGCCACGGTGTCCACCATGATCGTCTGATTGTCCAGAGCCTGCCGGACCAGAATCGGCAGAGCCGCCTCGCCGATATTCTCCGTCTCCGTGTGCTCAGTCACCTGGATATCCGTGATGGCCTCGCCGTCCACCGTGATCTCCACCGCGATATCGCCGTGGAATCCCGGTGCTTTTCCCGTAAATACTCCGCCTGTAACCGTGGTCTCCGCCTCGGTCTCTTTCTCTGTCTGAGGAGCCGTGGTGATCTCCTGGGCAGCGCCGGTCGTCTCCTGGGCCGCCGTAGTCGCCGAAGTGCTGCCGGATGCGCATCCTGCCAGCAGCAGAGATGACGCAAGCAAAACCGATACTAACTTTTTCATGTCACTCTTCCTCTCTGTCATCATAAAATCGTATTCTTTGCGCAGGTACGAAACGACTTCCCGCGTCTTTTGGGATATCCATACCGCTGTTTTTCAGGATCCTCTCCAGCAGAGACACAAATTGATCCTTCTCCTCCTGGGTAAAATCCCGCATAAGAGCCCTGTCCCTGGCTCCCATCTGCTCTCTGCACCGTTTAAACAGCTGTTCTGCCTGATCCGTCAGCATGAGCAGATTGGCCCGCTTATCTTCTGAAGATGCAATGCGGCGCAGATAGCCTTTGGTTTCCAGCCGTTTAATCAGGCCTGATACCGTGGCATAACTCAGCTGAAGATAGTCCACGATCTCTTTCTGGGAAGCGGCCTTCTCCTCCCTCTGATCCAGATAGTCCAGCAGGTCCATCTGACTGCCGGTCACATCGTACTGTTTAAAAAAACGGTTTCTGCCGTTTTCAAAGGACAGATGAACCAGCTTCACCAGCCGGCCCAATTTTTTTCCTTTTGACATCATAAGACCTCGAGATTTTATTTAGCATGCTAAATATATTATACGAAACTTTTCGGATTTGTCAACCGTTTGTCGCCATTCCGGGACCGGTTGAAAGCTGCCGTCCTGCTGTTCCCATATCAGAATTGTATTTGCTTGACGTGTAAAGAGCCGCAGGTTCGAGCCCTGTTGTCTCCATAGCCGTCGCAAGGTGTGATACCCGGGAATCTTCAAAAGGTTCCCGGGTTTTTCATTTCCTCCTTCTCCGGTCCATATAACACCTCAATGATGAATCCGCCGAAACAGCACTCCCAGGGGAATCTGGATGTTCTGTCCCGGATAGATCAGATCCGGCTGCCGGATCTGATTGGGGCCCCAGGCGGCAATCTCTATGGCCAGCTTTGGATCCTCCCCGTATTGCTCGGCGATGACGGACAGATTCTCCCCCTTTTTTACCCGGTGATAATAGGGAAGGGCCACAAAGGTACTTATCACCCGCTCTCTCACCTGAGCATTGGCCACGCCCTCCTCCCGGCGGGAACCGGGAAATGACTCAAACACGACGACCCAGTTAGACTGGTCAAGGGCTGTGACAGGAATATAGACCTCAGCCTGACGCAAAAGCCGCTCCGGGCGGTTGAAATCATAGATCCCCACTTCCACAGCGACAAACGTGTGGTAAAAGGTGGTAACAGACTTTTTCTTAAAGCTGATGATCTGATGTTCCACATCCTCCTCCAGGGCACTGCCCAACAGCCGATAGAGGAAATCCGCAGATTCCACATACGCTTCTATGGCCTCCTCTGATGAAAAATCCATGGTGTCCCATTCCTGAAACACCAAAATCCGTCCGTAATCCTCCTGGGGCTCCACTGTCAGCTCCACATCCCAGTTTCGGACGCTGATTTTCCCCAGATTGCACCAGACGACGATCTCCGCCATCTCCTTGTCCCCTTTTTTCAGGTCATAGATCAGCAGCCAGTCCGAATCCTTCTCCCGCACCGTAAACTCATACTCTTCTGTCACCGGCTTGCCCATGACTTCTTCCAGAAAGCCGTCGATACCTCCGCCCTCGATATAGGACTGTACCTCCCCTGTGCTCCCCTCCAGATTCTCGTCAAAATAATCGACCCAGTCACGGATCACCTCACCTGACGCCTCATTCTCCCATTCCGGCACAAAGGTCAGAGGGCAGGCATCCGTGGAGCCTACATACCAGTCCCAGGGGTATTCCATGTAAAACTCATCGCTGCAGAAAGCCTTGTGTTCCCAGGTCTTTCCCTTATCATCTATGCAGTCGGTCAAATCCAAACCCATAAATTTCAGGTAAATCCTCGGAAATGCGTCCGACCTGTCTGCCTGCTCTCGCCCCTCTCTCCGATTTGAGACATGGGCCTGCTCTTTCACATACTCCTCATAGCTTCCGTCATCCATACAGTCCAGGCCACCTACAATATAGGCGGAAAACACACTTCGGGACCAGGCTTGTTCCGTCTGTGCCTCGCCCTTAGGCTCCCCTTCCTCCTGTCCCCACTCTGCCGCTTCCCGGCAATCCACATTCAGGGCAGGCGACCACCACAGCCACCCCAAAAGCGCTGCCAGAATCAGGTCTGTCAATACTTTCCCCATATACAATCCCCCTTACAGCTCCCCCACGCCCCGACAAAAAGCGGCATCGCCCATGTAAACCTCCTCCTCATACAGATACCTCCCTGTATTCAATTATTATCCAGGCACTTGCAAAACTCAAAACTTAGCTGAATGTTCTGACAATATATTCCAGGAAAAGCCATTACGCCATGGAGCTTAAGACCTAAAAAACAGGAGGCCTCTGCCCGAGTGTTTTTTGTCCCACTGGATTCAGCGGAAGTGCGCTGATGCGCACGCAGGTCATCAACCTGACGGTTGGTGACATTTCTCAGTGAAATGCACGGCGTACGAAGGCTTTGTATGGAATATATTGTCAGAATATTCTCTCAATTTAGACTTTCACAAAGTCCTTAAATCCCTATAAAACTTGTCTTAATTCTCCCCGGCTTTTGGTCCTGCAGCCTGTCCCAGGATCTCTGTCAAAATGGCAAACATCTTCTCTGTATCAAGCGGCTTTGCCAAGTGGCCATTCATCCCTGTCTTCAATGCTTCCTGTCTGTCCTCCTCAAACGCGTTGGCCGTCATGGCGATGATGGGAACCGCGGCTAAGTCCCTGTCGTCGAGGGAGCGGATCACCCTGGTGGCCTCGTAGCCGTCCATGACAGGCATCTGGATATCCATCAGAACCAGATCAAAGTACCCGGGGGCAGATCCCCTCACCATCTCCACGGCTTCCGCACCGTCCCGGGCCTCTTCGATCTCAAATCCCGTTTCTGCCAGAACCTCCATGGCAATCTCCCGGTTTAACTCGTTGTCCTCCACCAGGAGGATCCGTCTGCCTGTAAAATCAAAGGTACATGACTCTCCCTCCTCAGACAGAACCTCTGCTTCCCCCTGTGTCTCCTGGAGGCGAAGATTGACTCTTACGATAAACTCCGTCCCCTCTCCCGGCGCTGTCACCACATCGATGGTACCACCCATCTTGTCCACGATACTCTTGGTAATGGACATCCCCAGACCGGTCCCCTGGATACCGCTGACAGTAGACGACCGCTCCCTCTCAAAAGGCTGAAACACTTTGGAGGCAAATTCCGGTGTCATACCGATTCCCGTATCCCTCACCCGAATCACATAAGAGCCGCAGCCTTCCCTCTCGCTTTCCGCCTGATCAATGGAAAGATAAATCTTCCCTCCGGATGGAGTGAACTTGACGGCATTGCCCAGAAGATTTAAAAGGATCTGATCCAGCCGAAGCTTATCGCAGTACACATGCTCCTCCCTCACTCCTGCGGTATCCACAGAAAGTTCCAGGTGCCTGCTCTGAACCTGGCCCTGGATGATACTGCTTAAGTCGTGGAACAGCTTGAACAGATTACACTCCGTCTCCTCCAGATGGATCTTTCCGCTCTCGATCCGGCTCATCTCCAGCACATCATTGATCAGAGCCAGAAGGTGATTGCCGGAAGCCAGGATCTTGGACAGGTAATCCCTGGTCTTCTTTTCATCCTCCACATTCTTCAGAGCCAGGTTGGTAAATCCGATGATGGCGTTCATGGGAGTGCGGATGTCATGAGACATATTGGACAAAAACACGCTTTTAGCCCTGCTGCTCTCCTCCGCCTGTATCTTTTCAAACCGCAGATTATCATTTCTCTTGTGCATGGAAGCATAAATCCCGATGAAGGCGAACAGCACAATGAGAATCAACGCCAGCTGGATCATGCCGTTTCTGGTCAGAGTGGTCCGAATCACGTCCACATTTCCGCTGATCAAATCATAATGGAGAGTGGTTGTGATAAACCACTCCGTGCCGGCAACCGGCATATAATAGGTGTAGTGCAGCACATCCCCCAGCTCATAGACTACCATGCCGGCCTGGCCGGTCCGTACATGTTCCCGCCAAAGCCAGAGAGGCGTCTCCTCCGCAAAGTGGGCAGAATTCTCCACGGCAGCGAACAGATTGGAATTTTCCTCAATATGGGCATGGTGGGTCCTGGCCACATAGCTGCCGTCGGTCATGATAATGTTGCAGAAGGACTGGCCGCCTGTACCGCTTAAAGACAGCTTGTCCGCCACATCCATGGCATCCAACCCCACAGTAGCCCACATGAGTCTGCGCCCCTCTAAAAGACGGTTCTCTATGGGTATGGTGATCAGCACCAGATGATCGCCGTTCCCATCCTGGCCAAAGGAGACCACAGGCTCCCTGGGAGAGTTCTCCGGATATTCAGCGTCGAAAACACCGGAAAATGAGGACTCCTTCGTATACATGGTCCCCTCTTCATCTGTCAGCGCCAAAAAATCAAACTCGTTCTCTTCTTCCATCTGCCCGATGAAGTCCTGCATAGTCTTCTGATCTCTTAAATCAGACTCTCTCAAGGCATGGATTGTCACACGCAGCTGCTGAGCCTGACTCCTCAGAGTGTCTGCAAATTGACTTGCCTTATGTACGGTCAGCTCCTTCAGATACAGCTCACTCACGCCGTAGACTGCCGCCTCCGTGGTGGTCTGGGAACTTTGCAGCAGCCATCCGGTTGAAATCAACACCACTGCCGCCAGAATCCCCACTGCCAGCGCCAAGCGAACCCGTTCCCCTTTTTTCTCACTTTTCATACCCTGTCAAACTGCCTCCTGTCAAGATAGAGATAAAAACTAAACTGACTATTTAAAGATACTTCTGTGACGCTTCCTCCCCATTTTTATTATCCTATCACCATGTTATCAGATTTATATTTCCGTATCAATATATAAATATGAGTTTTTTCTTAATCTCGCCCGTTTTCTGACAGCTCCCTCGCCGCGCCTGAAATAAAAAACAGAGATAATGCCTCTTAACCACATCTGCGGCGTGCATTACCTCTGTCATATCATCTGTCTTTTCCCTACACAAAACACTCCATCCCCATCCGCAATTTCTCCACCGCCTTCTTCTCGATCCTCGACACATAGGACCGGGAGATCCCCAAGGCTCCGGCGATCTCCCGCTGAGTGTACTCTCTGCTTCCGAACAGTCCGTACCGCATCCGGATCACCTGCTGTTCTGTAGGCTTTAGACAGGTCTGAAAAGCGCCGTACAGCTCCCGGATATCCTGGTCCAGAATCAGCTCCTCCAATGTGTCCTTGTTATCCATCTCGATGACGTCCACCAGACTCACGGATTCCCCGTCCTTGTCGACTCCGATAGGGTCGTAGAGGGACACCTCCCTGGCATATTTTTTGTGGCTCCGAAGGAGCATGAGGATCTCGTTCTCCACACACTTGGCCGCATAGGTGGCCAGCCTGGGGCCCCGGTCCATCTTAAAGGTGTTTACCGCTTTGATCAGGCCTATGGTTCCCACCGACAAAAGATCCTCTGTCTCATAATCCGTATTCTGATATTTTTTGACCACATGGGCCACCAGACGCATATTATGTTCAATCAACAGTCTTCTGGCTTCCTGGTCGCCTTCTCTTAAGCGTTCCAGGCATTCCCTCTCCTCACGGGCACTCAATGGTTTCAGAAAAGTTTTCAAAGAAAGCCACCTAAAAGCAAAACTTACTAAAAGTTTATGCTCAAGTGGCTTTTAAAGTGCTTTTACACCTAAAATCTAATGGTGGAACAGGCGAATCCCCGTAAATGCCATGGCCATGCCATACTTGTCACAGGTCTCGATCACCTGGTCGTCTCTCACGGAACCTCCGGGCTCGGCGATGTATTCTACTCCGCTCTTGCGGGCCCTCTCGATGTTGTCCCCGAATGGGAAGAAGGCGTCAGACCCCAGGCTTACCCCTCTCATCTGGTCCAGCCAGGCCCGTTTTTCCTCTCTGGTAAATACAGGCGGCTTCACCTTGAAGATCCTCTCCCAGGCACCGTCGGACAGGACATCCATGTACTCCTCGCCGATGTAGACATCGATGGCATTGTCCCGGTCCGCTCTCTTGATCCCGTCCACAAACCGGAGAGACAGCACCTGGGGAGCCTGGCGCAGAAACCAGTTGTCCGCCTTGCTGCCCGCCAGCCTGGTGCAGTGGACCCTGGACTGCTGGCCCGCGCCGATGCCGATGGCCTGGCCGTCCTTCACATAGCAGACCGAGTTGGACTGGGTGTATTTCAGTGTGATCAGTGAGATCATCAGATCCCTCTTTGCCTCCGGGGGAAGCTCCCGGTTCTGCGTCACCACATTGGCCAAAAGCTCCTCGTTGATATCCAGCTCATTTCTCCCCTGCTCGAACACGATGCCGAATACCTGCTTGTGCTCCAAGGGTTCCGGGACATAGGTCTCGTCGATCCGGATCACACAGTAATTGCCTTTCTTCTTTTCCTTTAAGATCTCCAAAGCCTCCGGCTCATAGCCCGGCGCGATGACTCCGTCGGAGACCTCCCTCTTGATGATCCTGGCCGTGTCCACATCGCACACGTCGGACAGGGAGATGAAATCTCCGAAGGAGGACATGCGGTCCGCCCCTCTGGCTCTGGCATAGGCACAGGCAAGGGGTGACAGCTCTCCCATATCCTCCACCCAGTAGATCTTGGCCAGAGTCTCATCTAAGGGAAGGCCCACAGCCGCTCCCGCGGGAGACACATGCTTAAAAGAAGCCGCCGCAGGAAGTCCCGTGGCCTTTTTAAGCTCTCTCACCATCTGCCATCCGTTAAAGGCATCCAGAAAATTGATGTATCCCGGCCTGCCGCAAAGCACCGTGATAGGCAGTTCCTTTCCCCCGTTCATGAAAATCTTTGAAGGTTTCTGATTGGGGTTGCAGCCATATTTCAGTTCCAGTTCTTTCATGATCCATTCCTCCTCCTGGCATCTTATTGGTTCTTGTTGACGATTCTGGTCTCATAAGTCCCTGTCTCAATATGGATGTATCTCACAAACAGGGAAACCTTGTTGTCCTCGTTGAGATTATCCCACAGAAGGCCGGTCAATGCTTCTATGGAATCCGGGATCCTCACCAGCTTCGGCTCCCCCTCAAAGCTGGGAAGAGGATTGCCGTCATGCATGTAAGTGTGAATGAAATGTCCCTCCCCGGCCTGGGGATTATGGTAGGCAAAGGTATACCGGCTGCAGCCGTCCGGGTTTCCGTTGCTGCTCTTTAAGATGGACATGGCATAGTTGTAGACGCCGTGTTCGATGTGCATAATCCCGGATATCCTGGGCGTATAGTTGGGCCCGTCCGGCTCAAACTCCCGTGAGCGGAGGGACTGCTCGAAGGTCAGCTGCCTGTCCATCCCCTCATAGATGGTATCCGTCTGGTCCCCGTTGGTCACGATGGTCTTGTTGCCCAGCACTCTCACCGGGGCATAGATGATCAAGCTGGGATCCTCCAGCTTTGCGGGATCAAAAGCCTGGGTCCGAATCCCCTCTCCCTCCTCCACAAACACCCGGTTCCTGCTGTTGGCGCTTCTTCCCATGATGAAATAGGCGGCCACAGCCTTGGTGTTGTCCGGGGTCTTTCCGATGACGATCCCCCGTCCCGGATACGCGTTGCCTCTCAAATCCTCTCCAAGATCCAAAATCTTCATAGCAGCTTCCTCCTTGTGTGGTAATAAAAACAGCTCTAAAAACCATAAAGAAATCCTGCGGCGGGCCGCTTTCGCGACACACAAAAACGACCGCCTGGACGCCCTGAATCATCAGGCGCCCAGGCGGTCGGCTCTCTTGTTACGTGCTCCCCTGTGGTATCCTCCACGCTCCGCCAGTCACACGTCCTGCTCTAATCATATCCGATTCGGACTTAGATTGCAAGCACTTTTTGACCTTCTGCTGCGATTCGTCACAGTCACATGCAAATCGCGGCACTCTCTATGCTGCCGTTCGCTTGGTGGGAGCTTTTCTTTCCAGCAGAGCTTCAAACTCCTCGTTCTCCCCGTCAAACTCGACCGTCAAAACCCGGGTTAAATCCAGGCTTAATACTCCTAAAATGGATTTCGCGTCAATAATAATGCGGTTATAAAAAATATCAATGTCAAAATCACATTTGGAGGCTGCCGCTACGAACTCTTTTGCATCTTCGATTGTCGGTAAAAAGATTCTTTTCTGTTTCATAATTTCAACTCCTTATTGTTATGACGCACAGCAAACCATTTTGCTGATGACAGAGTTATAACATGTTTCCCAAAAGATGTCAAATTTTCCCGTTTTCACGGAAATTGCACTTTTTCTTGTGCAATTCAACAGGTTCTATTTTCCCCTTTCCCCGCAATTTTATGCAAAAAAACCCTTAAGAGTCTCCTTCTTTCTCAGGGCTGCCAATTTTTTTCCAACTGTTTTTCTCGACTTTCCCCGGTCCTATTCTCCATTTTTGGTAATTATTCCTTTTGTTTCCTCGTTCTCCCATCTGCCGACCCTGCTGATCCTTTTCTCGGTGATCACCAAATCCATGAAGCAGTCATAGGGCTCCGTCGGGATCGAATCACAGATCAGCTTCTCCCTGCACACCGCGGCTCTCACAGCCCTCAGACCGGAAAGATAACGGTCATAGTAACCGCCTCCGTATCCCAGCCTTGCGCCGTCCGGACTGCAGGAGACACAGGGAACCACCGCCAGGTCGATCTCCTCCGGCTTCACCTCCCGGCAATTGTCCCCAGGCTCTAAGATCTGAAAGAGGCCCTCCCTCAGATCTTTTGGTCCTCTGATCTCGTACGCCCTCATAATCCCCCGCCCCACACATCTGGGCACTGCCACGGTCTTTCCCTTCCCAAACGCATCAGCCAGGATCTTCCTGGTATCCGTCTCCTTCTCTGTGCTGACGTAGACGAAGATCACTCCGGCCGCCTCATAGACCGGTTCCTTAGTCAGCCTGTGAAAAATCATCTGGTCCGCCCGGATACAGTATTCCCGCTCCAGCTTGTCCCGTCTGTCCAGCATCTGCCTTCTCAAATCCTTTTTGGAAATCTGTTCCATTCCTCTCCTCCCTGGGCTGTGACTGTAAATCGCCGCAGCTCTTTCGATCTCTCTGACGGGTTGCGGCAAGTCATCTCAGACCCCGAAAATAGACGCCGAAATTCGGCAAAAAACAGTTGACATTCCGTCTCACCTGTAGTATACTACGTTTTGTGTGTGACAGACAATTACATGAAGGGGAATAGTTCAATGGTAGAGCAGCGGTCTCCAAAACCGTAGATGGGGGTTCGAGCCCCTCTTCCCCTGGTCAAAAGGTATCCCTCAGCGAAGGCTGAGGGATATTTTTATAGGTCAGGTGTCAGACCCGCCGGAGACAAAAAAGCTTCCCTTGGGATCACACCGCGGCAAAGGAGACACGGCTCTCACAGGTACCCGATGGCCTCCCGCACATTTCTCACCCCGATCAGGCGGATCCTGTCCGTCTTTTTCATCTTATCCAGACAGATCTGAGGAAGAATACAGGCCGTAAATCCCAGCTTCACCGCCTCGTTGACTCTCTGTTCCGCCATGGACACGGCCCGGACCTCCCCGGACAATCCCACCTCGCCGAAGACGATGGTCTTCTCGTCCACCGGCCGGTCCTTCATGCTGGACACCAGAGCCATGACGATGGACAGATCCAGGGCCGGCTCATTCATCTTCATGCCTCCCGCAATATTCACATAGGCATCATAGCGGGACATCTCATAACGGCACCGCTTCTCCAGCACAGCCATGAGAAGGCTTACCCGGTTCTGGTCCGTCCCCGCAGCCGTCCTTCTGGGAATCCCCAGATTGGACTGGGCTACCAGAGCCTGAACCTCCAGAAGGATGGGTCTGGTCCCCTCCATAGCGCAGGCCACCACGGCGCCCGACGCACCCTCGGGCCTCCCGTCCAGCATAAACTCTGACGGGTTCTCCACCTCCACGAGGCCCTGTTCTCTCATCTCGAAGACCCCAATCTCGTTGGTTGATCCGAAACGGTTCTTCACCCCGCGCAGGATCCGGTAGGACGCATGGCGGTCCCCTTCAAAATACAGAACCGTATCCACCATGTGCTCCAGCACTCTGGGACCGGCCACCACCCCCTCCTTGGTCACATGGCCCACGATAAAGATGGTGATCCCCTCCCCCTTGGCGATCTGCATCAGAAGATTGGTGGACTCTCTCACCTGGCTGACACTTCCCGGGGCCGAGGCGATCTCTTCCCGGTACATGGTCTGGATGGAATCGATGATAGCCACGTCGGGCCTCTCCTCGGAGATGGTGTCCCGGATGTGATCCAGGCTGGTCTCACACAGAAATTTCAGTTCTCCGGTCATCTGCCCGATGCGGTTGGCCCGCAGCTTGATCTGTTTTAAGGACTCCTCCCCTGATATGTAAAGCACCTTCTGGCCCACTGCCGCCAGATTGCGGCACACCTGCAAAAGCAGGGTGGACTTTCCGATCCCCGGGTCTCCGCCCACCAGGACCAGAGAGCCGGCCACCACGCCCCCTCCCAGGACCCGGTCAAGCTCCTGATACCCTGTGGTCACCCGGTCCGACTCCTCGACGGAAATCTCGGACAGCATGGCAGGCTTTGTCTTCACTAGAGGAGTACGTCTGGCCTGTCCTGCCCCTGATGTCTTAGGGCTCACCGGTTCCTCCACCATGGTATTCCACTCCTTGCAGGCCGGGCACTGGCCCGCCCACTTGGCGGACTCAAATCCGCACTCCTTACAAAAAAATGCTGTCGTCTTCCCTTTCGCCATCCCGTTCCTCCTTTGCCCTGCAAAAAATCATGATAATAGGAAAAGGCCGACTCCCATCGGCCTTTCTCCTTATCTTCTTTCTACCCGAACCTTTGCCGCTGTACCCTCGCTCAGCTCCACGCTCACGTTCAGCTTGCCGCTCATATTGGTAGTCATGCCGCCGACGGACACTCCGTCCACTGTAACCGCGTATTCCGTGTCATCCTCCAGCTGTACGGTGATCTGAGCGTCCTTGCTGCCCTCCACCTCAAACTCCACGCCCCAGTCTGCCGCGGCAAAATGGGAGACTACGGTCCCCGGAACCGATTCATATACAAACATGCCGTTGCGCTCCAGCTTGGTGATCTCAAAAAAAGTCTTTACTTTATACAAATCACCCTGATGTTCAAAGTTGTCTAATTTAGACTTCTTGGTCAATTTGTAATCGCCGAAACTGATGGTTCCGTCGGCCTCGGAACGGATTAATTCTTCAATAACCGACATGGCTTTATCCTCCTGGTGTTTTTATTACTTATCCTTCCTTCATAGCCTGTGTCCGGGAGGAGTGCTGACTTTCGCCTCCTCTCAGAGACAGTATACAACAATTTTCGTGGAATGAACAGACTGTTTTTATTGGAGCTGCAAAGTTTTTGGAGCAAACAAAAGCCCCTCTTCTCCCCTGTCCACTTCCACATCATCCCCCTCTTTCACCGTGCCTTCCAAAATCTGTTCAGCCAGTTTGTCCTCGACCAGACTCTGGATGGTGCGGCGCAGAGGGCGGGCTCCGTACTTGGGATCATACCCCTTCTCGATGAGATATTCCCGGCCCTCTTTCGTCACACTGAGGGAGATTCCCATCTGCTGGCGGGTCCGCTGGCTGATGGTCCCCAGCATGATGGCCACGATCTCCTTCATGTTATCTCTGTTTAGGGGATGGAACACCATCACCTCATCGATGCGGTTGATAAACTCGGGCTTGAAGATCCTCTTGACCTCCTCCATGACCCGGTCTTTCATAAACTTATAGTTTTCCTTCTCGTCATCCACAGACGCGAATCCCAGCCGCTTGGGGGAGATGATGTTCTCCGCCCCCGCGTTGGAGGTCATGATGAGAATGGTATTTTTAAAGTTGATCTTTCTTCCCTGGGCATCCGTGATGTGACCGTCATCCAGAACCTGGAGCAGAATATTAAACACATCCGGATGAGCCTTCTCGATCTCGTCAAACAGGATCACCGAGTAGGGATTTCTGCGGACCTTCTCGCTCAGCTGTCCGCCCTCGTCATATCCCACATACCCTGGCGGGGAACCGATCATCTTGGAGACGCTGTGTTTTTCCATATACTCGGACATGTCAACCCGAATCAGGGCGTTCTCCGTCCCGAACATGGCTTCTGCCAGAGCCTTGCACAGCTCCGTCTTTCCCACTCCCGTAGGTCCCAGAAACAGGAAGGAACCAATGGGGCGCTTGGGATCCTTCAAGCCGACTCTTCCCCTGCGGATGGCCCTGGCGACGGCTGACACCGCCTCCTCCTGACCTACGACCCGCTCGTGGAGAATGGACTCCAGCTTCTTGAGACGCTCAGACTCTTCCTCCTCCAGCTTTTTCACCGGAATCTTGGTCCAGCCTGACACCACATCGGCGATCTCCTCATCTCCCACCACCAGTCTGCGGCCGGTCTTCTCCTTCTGCCACCGCTCCCGGATCTTCTCGATCTTCTCCCTCTTTTTCTGCTGCTTTTTCTTGATCTCCCCCGCCTTCTCGTAGGCCTCCGCCTTGATGGCAGCCTCCTTCTGCTTCTCGTGGGCAGCGATCTCTGCCTCCAGCTCCTTGATCTGAGGCGGCTCCACAAATGTGGTCAGGCGCAGCTTGGAGGAAGCCTCGTCGATGAGGTCGATGGCCTTATCGGGGAGAAAGCGGTCGTTGATGTAGCGGGCGGAAAGTTTTACCGCCGCCTTCAGCGCTTCATCTGTGATCCGCACCTTGTGGTGCTCCTCATAGCGGCCTCGAAGGCCCTTCAGGATCTCGTAGGTCTCATCCTCCGACGGCTCCTCCACTGTCACGGGCTGGAACCGGCGCTCCAGCGCCGAATCCTTCTCAATATACTTGCGGTACTCCTCGATGGTGGTAGCGCCGATGAGCTGCAGCTCACCTCTGGCCAGAGACGGCTTCAGGATATTGGAGGCATCGATGGCCCCCTCTGCCCCTCCCGCTCCGATGATGGTGTGGATCTCGTCGATAAACAGCAGCACTTCCCCGTCCTCCATCACCTCGGCCAGCACCCTCTTGATCCGCTCCTCAAACTCACCCCGATACTTGGAGCCTGCCACCATCCCTGACAGATCCAGGGTCATGACCCGTTTCTTCCCTATGGTCTCAGGCACGTCCCCTGCCACGATCATCTGGGCCAGCCCCTCCACCACGGCGGTCTTTCCCACCCCCGGTTCTCCGATGAGGCAGGGGTTGTTCTTGGTCCTTCTGCTCAGGATCTGGATCACCCTCTGGATCTCCTTCTCCCGCCCGATCACCGGGTCCAGCTTTCCCTCCCTGGCAAGAGCCGTCAGATCCCGGCTGTAATTGTCCAGAGTCTGGGTTGACACTCTCCCCCTGGCTCCTTTTCCTGCCTGCATCTCCTCTCTGCCGACGGAGGCATCCTCCCCCATGGCCGCCAGAAGATCCACATACAGTCTCTGGATACTGATACCCATGGTATTCAAAAGCCTGGTGGCCACACAGTCATTTTCCCGGATGATAGCGATGAGGATGTGCTCCGTACCGATGAGAGGAGCTTTAAACCTTACCGCCTCCCTGTAGCTGTTCTCGATCACCCTTCTGGCGCTGGGGGTGTAAGTGTTCTGCTCGATGGTGCCCACCGCCTGGTTGGGGGTGATCAGCTGGCTCACCAGCTCCATCACCTTCTCCACCTTCACACCGCTCTCGTCCAGGACCCGAGCGGCAACCCCGTTTCCCTCCTGTAACAGGCCGATCAGCAGATGCTCTGTGCCCACATAGGTGTGTCCCAAGGACTCCGCCGCATCCACCGCCAGCCCGATAGCCTCCCTGGCTTTTGCAGTAAAACGATCTATCATTATGATCTCCTCCCTCTAATTCCTCTCAGTCCCTCCGCCCTGCTCCAGTTCCGGCAGCTCGCTTCTCAGATAAGCGGCTCTGGCTACATCCAGCTCCTCCTTACCCAAGGGGCGGTTGGACAGTTTCTGTAAATTGGCTGTCTGTATCCCCAGCATCAGGCGAAACACCGGACATGGCTCTGACGGCTTCACCAGACCGTCGCAGACGCCGGACATCAGCTGGGACAGAAATGTCATGGCATCTTTCATGGTCAGCCTTCTGGCATACTTCAGTACTCCGTAGGACTTATACACCTCGTCTTCCCTCTCCAGACGATGGCTCTTAAGGCTCAGCTCCCGCACCTGATTCTCCTGATCGTTAAGCTGAAGTGCCACCTTGTTGACCAGGTCTGTCAGCTCCCGCTCCGACCTTCCCATGGTCTTCTGGTTGGATATCTCATAGAGAGCCCCGTAGTTCTCTCTCCCCTCCCCATAGACACCCCGGATACACACGCCGAATCTCCCCATGTCGTTGAGCATGGCAGGGAATTTCTTTCCCATGGACAAGGTGGGCAGGTGGACGATGACCGTCGCTCTCAGACCTGTACCCACATTGGTGGGAAAAGAAGTCAGATATCCGTATTTCTCGTCAAAAGCGTAGGTAAACCGGGCATTGACATAATCGTCGATTCGGTCCGCCGTCTTTAAGGCCTCGGTCAGATGAAGTCCGGAGGACAGTACCTGGATCCGGATGTGATCCGTCCCGTTCATCACCAGACTGATGTCCTCCTCCCTGGTGATCAGAATAGACATGGGAGCCTTTCTCTCCAGAATCGAGGAGTTTAAGACTCTCCTCTCCTTGAGAGCCCTCCGGTCCAACTCACTGATCTCATCCAAAGAGGCAGCCTCGTAGTCCCGCCCATCCAGGTCTCCCAAGTCCTTTAAGCCCTCATTCAGCCTGGCTAACATCTCCTGGCTGTCCTCTCTGGAGAGCTTGGACGGGAATACATATTCGGCCCAGTTGCGGGCCAGACGCACCTTGCTGCACACAATGTTGGTGCGCTCCTTCTCTACCTGTTCAAACCACTTAAGCATCGGCTTCCTTCCCCTCTCTCAGCTCCCGGATCTTATCCCGGCACACTGCCGCTGTCTCGTACTCCTCCATGCGGAGAGCCTCCTTTAACTTCCGGTCCCAGAGACGGAGCTGCTCCTTGACAGTCCGCTCCTCTTTGCCCTGAATCCCGGCGATCTCCGGCTTTTCGGCGTCCGGCTCCAGATTGCCCTGGTAGATCGGGCGCTTTCCCTTATGACAGTCATTGCCCTGAAGCTGCTTGATATTGTCATGGATTAACAGATCAAAGACTCCGTAGCAGTCGGCGCACCCGAAACAGCTGTTGCTGACAAACTCGTCGTATGTGGTCTTGCAGGTGGGGCAGGTGACCTGTCTCAGACGCCCCTTTTTCTGAACGGGAACCTCCCCGCCCAGCAGCCCGGACAAGAGCTGCGCTAAGGGAAACTCCCCGTCAAAGATGGCGGAGTACTGTCCGAAATCCATCTCCTTGGCGCACTGGGCACAGAAATTATGCTCCGTCCGCACCCCGTTGATCACTTCCGTATATTGAATATTCGCTTCGCGGATCTTACATCTTTCACACAACATGGCAATCCTCCCTCTTCCTTATACCGTCTCATCCCAGTTGGCAAACAGCTCATACATCTCATCTACCAACTGGTGGACCTCCTCCCGCTTGATGCCCTTGCAGATCCCCTTGGCCATGACCACAGCAATCTCCTCCTTCATCTCTTCCAGGACCTGCTGTTTATCCACTTCCAGGGCGATGACAGCCCCCTTTCTCCGGTCGAGCTTCACGAATCCCTCCTGCTTTAAGACGGAATAGGCCTTATTTACTGTATGCATATTGATGCTGATATTATCCGCCAGCTGACGGACGGATGGCAGAGAATCCCCCTCTCGGATCCTGCCTGTGGCGATCCCGATGATAATCTGGTTTCGAAGCTGAATATAAAAAGCCTCATCACTGTTAAAATCAATACTCAATATCATATATCCACCATCTTTCGTTATATCTGTTATATCAATATTATAACACTTTTCCGTTTCCGTCAAGATGGAATCTTTGCCAGCCACGACTTAAAGTCAGGTTCCCACATCGGCCAAGAGGCAGCCCCTATGCGGCTGCCCCTTGGCTGTGTTCCCCCACCATCTTATTCTAAATCTACGATCTCAAAATCGTCATCCTGATGAGATCCCCGGTCTGCCGGTGTTCTGGCCAGATCATCCCCCGAAGTTCCGTTGCCTCCCGGCTGTGGCACAGGGCGCACGACTCTCGCAGGACCTGCCTGGCCGCTCTGGTTCAAACGGCCGCTCACCGGCCCGGTCTGACCGCCGCGGACTCCTGTATTTCCAGTCCCTGTCTGACTTCCTCTTCCTCCCTGGACATTGCCCCGGTAAGCCGGGCCTCTCCCCGGATTCCCTGAGTCAATCTGGGGATTTCTTCCCGCCCTGCCAGCCTGCACTCTTCGGATAAAGGCGAGATCCTCCTCCCTCTCGGCCTCCTCTTCCTCCTCCTCAAGGCCTCTTAAGTACTGTTCTTCTCTGGTCAGCCTCTGGCGTTTCGTCCGCTTTTCGGCCTCCCACTCTCTGTCGTCTTCCTCTCTTCGCTCGATAAAATCGTCTCGCTGGCCTCTTCCCGCCACGAGGACGATGATGACGATCAGCAAAATCACAGCCAGGCCGATCAGACCTATGATGATCCAGAACCGCATCTCATAGTCGTGAAGCAGAGAATTGTACTCCTGGGCGATGTTGTTATATTTCTCCTCAAATCCGCCGCTCCCTGCCGGATCCTGGAAATACCGCTGTATGGTCTTCTCCGTCCGGTCATAGCGGTAAAATCCCTTCTCCCCCTCCTCATTCATGGCGTAGAAGAGGCAGTAGTCCGCTTGGTTATCGGAACCGGCCTGATCGCTGCGGATCCAGCCTCTCACCGCCTTTCCGTCAATATTCACCGAACACTTGATAAAGCCCTCCGGAGATTCGATCCCCTCCTCTGCCGACAGCACGGTTATGGTTCTGTCGTAAGTCCGAAGAGGCACTTCCGCCACCATCGGCTTCTCTCCACCGGCCTCTCCTTCTCCTCTGGTAACCCGAATCCGATAGATCTTCACGGTCTGTCCGTCGGCCGCTGTCACGGTACAGACGATCTCGTTGTCTCCAGGCTGAAGTCCCTCGTTCCCCGACACTGAGACACTGGCGCTGCTGTCCGCAGCCGGAGCGCTGACAGTCACCGTATCCACATCACTGTCCACTGCCGCCGTATAACTGTCAATATCCGGGGAAAACGCCGGGGACAGCACACCGGGGGAAATCTTGAGATCCGAGAGAACCGCACTCTGGGAGGCGGCCGCCTCCCCTGTGACGGTGATGGTGGAGCTTCCCTGCTGACCTACATTGACGATCTGTCCGTCTTTGTTGTAAATCTCCTGAGTACTGACGGAAATCGCGGTGCTTCCCGGTTTCAGCGCTTTAAATGTAAGGGTGAATACCAGTTCCTTGGAATCGGCGCTCTGGGCTTCTCCTACCACCCGGATGGACCCTGCATCCCCGGTGGCTCCTGTCCCCTGAAGAAACTGCAGGGCCTGAGCATCATAGGAGAGCATCACATTAGAGCTGTTGATCGTCTCGCTGTCCGAAGCGGTAATCTTCATATTGACAGTCACTTCGCTTCCCGCCTCCGCCGATGGGTCGGAAAATGAGATCCTGGCGGCAAAGGCCGGGAAACACATGGCCATACTCATGATAACCGCCAGAGCGGTTCCCCTTAAAATTGGTTTCAATCTGTTCATTCCTGTCTCCTGTTTCTCTTTTTATTGCACAATCGTAACATTGCTTCCGCCTGGACCCGTGTGGGTGGTGCCGGTCTGACTGCTGCTCTGGTCCGGCCCGCCGGTTATGATCTCGATGGTCGGTCCTGCCGTCTCCCCCGAGCCTGTCACACCCGGTCCGCCTGTGGTACCCCCGCTGCCGGTTCCCCCCGGCACAGGACCGAGGCCCTGGGACGGATTGCCGCTTTGGCGCACAATATGGATCACATACTGGCAGGATGCCCCATTCTGCGCTTTCACGGTGACATAGATGTCCTGATTGCCGCTTTGCAGCTGGATATTCCCCACTCCGGTGATCACAGCCTTGGAATCCAGCGCCGATGCCCGCACATTGACCATGGTCACGGAGGAATCTACGATCAGATTGTAGGTAGTAATCTCCCTGTTAAAGGTGGGTGTCAGGGCGAAACCGTCCACGCTGAGACTGGACAGCCGGTTGTTGGGGCTTCCGTCCTGACTTGGCTTTGCGCAGGCCTGATCCGGCATGTTCTTGAAAACCGGTATCTTAAACTCCAGGGCCAACTGCTTTAACTGACTGCTGTATGCCTCTTCCAGCTTTGCCCCCTCGGCTGCCGCCGCCTGAACATTAGTCATATACTGATGCTTGTACAGATTCGTTCCCTGAACATTAAATTTCTTCAGATAAAAGGTATCCTGGCCGGCATTGACATAGTTGGTCCCATAGTAGACGGCGCCTCCCAGGATCGCCTTATCCACCGTGTTCCATGGCCGTCCGTAGCTTCCCGACTGTGAGGCATACCACAACCCTCTCTCGATGGCCTCCATGGAGCCGGATTTATACGCCTCGATATTAAAGAAGTTATAATATCCCTCATAGCCCGAAACCGTGCCTGAGATTCCCCTGCTGCCCTCGCTGCCCTGTTCCTGGAGAATCATGGCCGTCAGCACATAGGGATTTACCCCGGACTGAGAGGCCGCATTCATGATAATCTCCGCGTAAGAGGCGATAGGTGCGGAATAGGAGCTGCCGGCCCCGTAAGATCCCCCCGTCTGGACACCGGGGCCTGTGGTCATCCCCGGGCCTGCCGCCGTACTCACCAGCTGCTTCTCTCTTCTGCTGATCGAGGCGCTGGGAGACTGAAGGCTTACATTGGAATTGCCGCTTCCCCGCGGCGCCTCTGTGCCCACCTGGCCGTTGCCAGAAGCCGTCGGAGCCGAGCTGCCGGAGCTCCCTGTACCGCTGCTGCCGGGACTGACCCCGGGCTGCACTGCGGCATTGTGACCGCCTGAACCGCCGAAGGTGCCGGGACCCTGGTTTCCGCCGGAGGTCACTCCGGAATTTTCCGAACCGCTTCCCCCCGGACCACTGCCCGAATTTCCCGTACTGCCGCCAGGCCCCGACACTCCGGGACCTGCCGTCTCCCCATTGGTCCCGCCGCCGATCTGGAAATCGCCGCTCCCCCCTGATACTCCCGGGCCTACTTCCGCGGCACCTGAAGAGAGACTTCCGCTGACATCCACGGAACGATCCAGAAAGGTCCCCTGGACCATGTTTTTTATGCCGTCGATGGTGTGGATGCCGCTGTTATAGCGATGCATCAAAAACTGAAACACATACTTTTCATTTAAAAAATTTCTCGGATCCATATAGTAACTGACAATCTCCCTGGATGCCGCCACCCAGGAACCGCTGTCAAAAGACGGCCAGGTCCCTGTCTCCCAGTTGTAGGCGCCGTCGGCCATGGATTTCCAGGAGGACGGGCTGCTTCCGGCTACCAGATTCCTGCCCACCACGCTCTCGTTGTCGATCACTTCATTCCAGGACAGATTGGTATGCTGGGCCGTAAACACCCAGTTGGGATGCTCTGCGTGAAGCTGCCGCAGTCCCGGCTTATAGCTCTCGGGAAATCCCTGATCGGTCAGATATCTCTCAAAATTCCCGTCGGACTGATAAGAGGTGGGAAATTTTACATAGTCAGACCGCACATATCCGGTGGCCCAAGCACCGTTTTGGGCGAAGCTGATCTGATACCACACTTTTCCGTCGCTGCCTGTGGACTGTCCCATCACATTGATCGATACTCCATAGGACAGTTTCCCCACTGTCCCATAGGATGTCCCGGGACCGCTTCTCACATTCAGGCTGGTGGCATTGACTGTGGCCGCCGTATCCGCCAGGCTGACTACAGGAGACCTGCCCAGATAACTGCCGGCATAATTTATGGTCATAAACAGGACCAGCAGGACTGCCAGCCCCTGTTTGAACGTTCTTTTTCTCATTTGTTCCTCTCCTGTACTTTTTCCTTGTGCAGACATGTTGATGCCATTATAAGGATATTACAGGTCATATGTCAACTAAGTTCAATTAATTTTAAGGGAAAGTTTTCATTTTGCGGGAGGATGCGAAAGTACGCACAGGGGAACATGTATTCCCACTTAAGACCCGCTCTCGCTTGGATGGACCGACTGGTTCCAATGGTCTTCGCCGGGAATACATGTTCCCCTGTGCTCTATATAACTGGTTGTTCCATGAAAAACTTATGGTTTTATACCGGATAGGCCTTGCTGCCGGTGTCGGCGGCGGAGGAATCGATTTTGGTCTGCTGAGCTTCTCTGTATTTGAAGAACTCCTCGGCTACCTTGGGGAACAGGGCGTAGGAGAGGACATCCTCATCCTGCTGCTTCCACTGGGCACACTCCTTCTCGAACTGAGGCAGCTGGGGCGGAATCAGATCTGCGGGGCGGCAGGTGATAGGAGTCTCGTCGCCGATGATCTTCTTTTGTACCTCCGGGTTGAATGGCTTTACGGTCTGACCAAACTCGCCTAACATGATCTTCTTGGACTCCTTTGGCACCATCTTGTAGCGCTCGCCCCCGATGACATTCATGACAGCCTGGGTTCCCACGATCTGGGAGGAGGGAGTTACAAGAGGGGGCTCGCCGAAATCTTTTCTCACTCTGGGGATCTCCTCCAATACCTCCCGGTACTTGTCTTCCTTGCCTGCCTCTTTTAACTGGGACACCAGGTTGGAGAGCATGCCGCCGGGCACCTGATACTGGAGAGTCTTGATGTTGACGCCCAGCACCTTGGGATTTAAGAGGCCGCTCTTTAGAGCCTGCTCCCTGAGAGGTGTAAAGTAATCGGCGATCTCTGCCAGTTTCACCTGGTCAAGGCCGGTGTCATAGGGCGTACCGCGGAAGGTCTCCACCATCACCTCTGTCGCCGGCTGGCTGGTTCCCAGCGCCAGCGGAGACATGGCTGTATCGATGATATCGCAGCCGGACTCCACTGCTTTCAAGTAGGTCATGGAAGCCACACCGGAGGTGTAGTGGGTGTGCAGGTCGATAGGCAGCTTGGTGGAACTCTTTAATGCCGACACCAGCTCTTCTGCCGCATAGGGAGTCAGAAGACCGGCCATATCCTTGATACAGATGGAGTCGGCGCCCATGTCCTCGATCCTTTTGGCGATATCCCTCCAGTAATCCATGGTGTAGGCATCACCTAAGGTGTAGCACAGAGCGATCTGGGCGTGTCCTTTCTCCTTATTGCATGCCCGCACCGCGGTCTGTAAGTTTCTCAAATCATTTAAACAGTCAAAAATACGGATGATGTCGATGCCGTTGGCCACAGACTTCTGGACGAAATACTCCACCACGTCGTCCGCATAGTGGTTGTAACCCAAGATGTTCTGTCCGCGGAAGAGCATCTGCAGCTTGGTATTCTTAAAGCCGTCTTTTAATTTCCTCAAACGCTCCCATGGATCCTCTTTCAGGAAGCGCAGGGAAGCGTCAAAGGTAGCGCCGCCCCAGCACTCTACCGCATAGTATCCGATCTTTTCCATCTTATCGATGATGGGAAGCATCTGGTCGGTACTCATTCTCGTGGCGATCAAAGACTGGTGAGCGTCACGGAGGACGGTCTCCACAATCTTAACCGGTTTCTTCTCTGTCATTGCCATTGTATTACCTCCTGGATATTCTCATTTAGACAGCTGACGGCAGCCGGCCGGACAGCTGACGGTTCTATTCACTCTTATTTGACGCCGAAGATGGCCATAAAGGTACCTGCAGCCACTGCCGTACCGATGACACCTGCCACATTGGGGCCCATGGCGTGCATCAGAAGGAAGTTGGTCGGATCTGCCTCTGAGCCAACCTTCTGGGATACGCGGGCGGCCATGGGAACTGCCGACACACCGGCGGAACCGATCAGAGGATTCACCTTTCCTCCTGTCATCTTACACATCAGCTTGCCGAACAGCACACCTGCCGCAGTACCCACCGCAAAAGCGATGAGGCCAAGAAGAACGATCTTAATGGTATCCCAGTTTAAGAATGCCTCCGCGCTTGTGGTAGCGCCTACGGAAGTACCCAGAAGGATTACCACGATGTACATCATGGCATTGGAAGCGGTCTCGGCCAGCTGTCCCACCACTCCTGACTCTTTAAACAGGTTGCCCAGCATAAGCATACCCACCAGAGGCGCCGTGGAGGGCAGAATCAGACATACCACAATGGTAACGATGATGGGGAACAGAATCTTCTCCAGTTTAGATACGGGGCGAAGCTGCTCCATCTTGATCCGGCGCTCCTTCTCCGTGGTCAGCAGCTTCATAATCGGCGGCTGGATGATGGGCACCAGAGCCATATAAGAGTAGGCTGCCACGGCGATCGGACCCATGAGCTCCTTCTGCCCCAGTTTGCCGGCCAGAAAGATGGATGTAGGACCGTCAGCGCCTCCGATGATGGAGATGGCAGCAGCCGCCTTGTCGTTAAAGCCCATGAGAATTGCCATAAAGTAAGCAGAATAGATACCGAATTGGGCCGCTGCTCCCAGCAGGAAACTTTTAGGGTTGGCGATGAGAGGGCCGAAGTCCGTCATGGCACCTACACCCATAAAGATCAGGGACGGCAGGATGCTCCACTCATCTAATAAGAAGAAATAGTGGAGAAGTCCTCCTTCCTCCATAATGTTCGGGTAGATGTTCACCAGCAGCATACCGAAGGCAATGGGAACCAGCAGAAGCGGTTCAAATCCCTTCTTGATAGCCAGGTACAAGAATCCACAGGCTATAGCGATCATAAACAGATTGCGCTCGTCTACATTCAGAAATGCCGTCTGCTGAAGAAGATTCCCCAAGGTACTTGTTATATATTCCATGTCAATCCCTCCATTTGGAATCTGCGTTCTTACAGAATTCCTAGTTTAAAGTAGCCAGGGTCGCTCCTGCCTCTACAGAATCGCCTACAGACACATTGATGCTGGCGATGGTTCCGTCCTGCGGGGCTACGATCTCATTCTCCATCTTCATGGCTTCCAGGACAATGATGGCTTCTCCCTTTTTCACGGCCTGTCCGGGATTGGCTTTGATTCCCAGGATCTTGCCCGGCATGGGGGCGCTGACTGCCACAGAGCCCTGGGGGCCTGCCGCTGCTGCCTTGGGGGCCGCCGGGGTTGCCTTGGGTGCGGGGGCTGCTGCTCTCGGTGCAGGGGCTGCGCCGGTGGAAGTTCCTTCCTCTACGGTTACTTCATAGACATTGCCGTTGACTGTAATTGTATAATTCTTCATGATAATGATCCTCCTAAAATGATTATGCTTTTTTCCATTTGCTGCCTGGCGCCCGTCTGATGGAGCGGACTACCAGACCGTCTGCCGATGCGCCTGTGGATGCGGCGATGGCAGCAGTAATGACCGCCACCAGTTCCAAATCGTCAGTCAGCTCTTTTGCAGATTCAGACGCTGCCGGTGCCGCAGAAGCCCTTGACACCTCCGGAACCGGTGCCGGAGTTTTCTTCTTCATGTTATCCTCAAACTGACGGATGTATTTAAAGCAGCTGATAAGCCAGCTGATAAAGATCAGCACGATAAATACGGTTCCCATGCCCATCAGGGTATTTAAAGCCGCCTTGATCATATTCTCGCCGGTGGTGTAGACCGGGTTGAAGGAGACGGAAGTGACCTGTTCCAGTCTTTTATCCAGAGTGATGGTAAACTCACATTTTCTCTTTTCAAAGGTGGTGTCCAGGGTGATGATGTAACCGCCATCCGTCTTGTCTGCCCATCCGCTGTCCGTCGACACAAAAGCGCCCAAATCCTTTGACACGCTCATGTAGCTTTCCATGGCAGAGGCCATGACTTCCATATCGTTCTCCCGGTACTGAACGACGGCTTCCTCACCTCTGGTGGAACCGATCTCCACAAATCCTTCCAGCATAACTTCGGCGCTCTGCTGCAGCGCCATGGACTCGGAATCTCCCAGGGAAGACTGCTTGTCGGTCTGTGCCTCACAGGCAGTCAGGGAAACAAGACACGCCATGACACACAGCACCAGTAATACCTGTTTTCTTAATTGTCTCATATGACTGTCACCTCACTAAACCGTGCCATGCTTCTTAGATGGACGATCCTCTCTCTTGGTGAACAACATCTCCAACGCCGCGATCACACGTTTCCTGGTGTCACAGGCCTCGATGATATCATCCACATAGCCTCTCTTTGCCGCCGCTACGGCGCTGGACTGCAGCTGTCTGTACTGAGCTGCCTTCTCGTTGATCAGAGTCACGGCATCGTCGGCCTTACCGATCTCATCGGCATACATGATCTTGACTGCCGGCACCGCATCCATCATGCCGATGGAGGCAGTGGGCCATGCATAGACCAGGTCCGCGCCGATGGATTTGCTCGCCATGGTCAGATAAGCGGTCCCATAGGCCTGTCCGATGATCACGGTCACTTTGGGAACACTGGCCTGGGCAAATGCTCCGGTCAGTCCGGCCGCAGACTTGGCCATGGCCTTCTCGTTGCACTTGTCTGCCTTGTATCCGGTTACATTGACAAGGGTCAGAATAGGAATGTTGAACGCATCACAGAAATCTACGAATCTGGCCGCCTTCCTGCATCCCTTGGATGTGAGCACCGGCTCATACTGGGCCTTCTTCTCTCCGTCGTCGCCATATACGGTACAGCGGTTGGCCACACAGCCCACGGTAGTTCCGTTGAGACGGATGAATGCGGTCACCATGGAAGGAGCATAGTCTTTCTTTACTTCCAGATAGAAATGATCGTCAGAAATGGCAGACAGGGCGAGCCCCGTATCTTCCACACAGTTTGCTAAATCCTCGCACACCCGATTTAAGTCATCGCTGCACTCATCGTAGGATAAATCATCTTCATTGTTGGCAGGAAGAATGGTCACCAGCGTGCGCACCTCTGCAAGGATCTCCTCCTCGCTTCCGATAAAGTCCGCGTTGCCTGCCTCCTCGCTCTGATAAGCGGCGCAGGCGGTATCACACTTGCCTGCATAATTGCCGTCGATGGCGTTGGGGGAATTGACAAAAAGCCTGGCTTTCTTCTCCTCCATCAAAGTGAAATCTGCCAGAGCCGCAGATACGGCCATGCCGCCGCCGCAGGTGCCGAATACGGCTGAAATCTGGGGAATTACGCCGGAAGCCATGGTCTGGTGATAATACAGCTCTCCGAAACCATGGAGCGCGTCCGTGGCCTCCTGAAGCCTCAAGCCTGCGCAGTCAACCAGTCCGATCACCGGAGCGCCCATCTTCATGGCCATCCTGTAAAGGTTGGAGATTTTTTTTGCGTGCATCTCGCCCATGGAACCGCCCATCACGGACGCATCCTGGCTGTACACATACACAAGGCAGCCGTCTATGGTCCCATAGCCGGTCACAACACCATCAGCAGGTGTTTCCTTGTCTGTCATGTTGAAATCCGTGCTTCTCGCAGTGATGTAAGCACCTACTTCAACAAAACTGTTCTCATCAAGCAGCATATGAATCCGGCTGCTTGCTGATGTCTGTGCTGAATTACTCATTTTGCTGTCCTCCATTATAAAATATTTTGGCGGACTTTGTCTGGAATTTAACAAAATCCGTCTGGTAAATCCAAATTTCTGCCGATTATATTGTATCTCTAAATAGGGGAATTTTCAAGAGTATTTTGGGGATTATTGTAAAAAGAATCCCACCGTCTGTCTAAGGCACCAGGGCAAACCGATCCGCTCCACCGTCTCCGCCGCATACACCGGTTCTGTGCATACGGATACCCCGTCCAGACAGTAGACGATCTGTCCCACCAGATCGCCCTCATACACCGGGGCCTGAAGCTCTCCCGGAATCTCAGTCCTCACTTCCACCTGTTCCCCCTCTCTCATCAGCGCCTGTCTCTCCCCATGTCCCTCCCCGACTGCAAGGCGGACTCGGGCTGCCCACTCCCCGTCTCCCTCCCCCGGTATCCCGTCTGTCACCGCCACCGGCTTTAGGTTCGGTGCCCCGCCGAGAGTCCGGTTCTCATACTCCTCTAACCCGTATCGAAACAAAGTCCTGGCATCGCTCCACTTCCAGGTCTTGTGAGGCGGCCACCCACAGCCAAGCAGCGCGATCACATAGGTCCTTCCCCCGTCCTCCAGAGAGGCCACATAGGAATACCCGGCGCCGCCGGTAAATCCGGTCTTCCCCGAGAGAGCCTGTTCCATCATGGACAAAAACGCGTTGTGATTGACGCAGGAATAGCTGCCCTTCTGGTCCAGATCCGTAAAATAATAATTCTGGGTCCGGGTGATCTCCAGAAACTCCCGGCTCTTGGGGGACTCCCAGGTGCAATAGCTCATGATGCGGGCCAGGTCCCTGGCGGTGGTGCTGTGAAACCTCTCCTTCCCGTCGGCCGTCACCCCTCTGGCGTCCAGTCCGTTGGGCGTAATAAACCAGGTGTCCCCACACCCCAGCTCCCTGGCCTTGTCGTTCATCATCGCCCCAAAACTCTCCACATCACCTGCCACATACTCCGCCAGCATCACCGCCGTGTCGTTGTGAGACTCCAGCATCAGCGAATAGAGCAGATCCCCCATCAAAAACCTTCTCCCCGCCGGCGCTCCCAGATGAACCTTGGGCTGCCCCGCCGCATAGGAAGAGACCGTCACTTCATCCTCCACATTCCCATGCTCCAGCGCCAGGATACAGGTCATGATCTTGGTCGTGCTTGCCATAGGGCGCACCGTCTCCTCATTCTTCCCGTAAAGCACTCTCCCTGTCCTCCCGTCCATAAGAACCGCCGACTGAGCATTCAGCCGAAGAGACGGATCCTGCTCCTCCTCTTCCTGCGCCATAGCCGGAAAAGGAATGCCCGACACACAAAAAAACGCTGTACACACTATAACCAAAAACTGTTTTAACAGAGACTTGTTTCTCATCATCCTGGGAGACCCTTGGTTTTATTATCTATCCTATTCCAGTTACAAAAATTTATTCCCCTCCCCCTTGTATTCGAACATATATTCTGTTATACTGAAGACACTGGTATTTGCCAAGCTCAAAGACATCCCAAAAGGAGGAATCTCCATGCGCCTCATTTTTCACATCGACGTCAACTCCGCCTTCCTCAGCTGGGAATCGGTCTATCGTCTGACAAAAGACCCGTCCGCCCTGGACCTTCGCACCATCCCCTCGGTGGTAGGCGGAGACCAGAAGACCCGACACGGCGTGGTACTGGCCAAATCCACCCCTGCCAGGGCTTTCGGCGTCACCACCGGGGAGCCCATCGCCCAGGCATTAAAAAAATGCCCGTCACTGACCTGCGTCCCTTCCCGTTTTGAGGTGTATCAGGAGTATTCGGACCGCCTGATTCACCTGTTGGAGGAGTACACCCCCACCATCGAGAAGTTCAGCATCGACGAGGCATTTCTTGACATGACAGAGACCATCCATCTGTTCGGGGAACCGGAAGAGGTGGCGGCCCGGATTCGGGAGCGGATCAAGAGGGAGCTGGGGTTTACGGTCAATATCGGTCTGGCCTCCAACAAGCTGCTGGCCAAGATGGCCTCTGACTTCCAAAAGCCTGACCTGTGTCACACCCTGTGGGACCGGGAGATCCCATCCAAGCTGTGGCCCCTCCCTGTGAGAGAACTGTTTTTTGTAGGCGGTTCCGCCGAGAAGAAACTGAAAGCCCTGGGCATCTACACGGTCTTCGATCTGGCCCACTGTGACCCGGCCGTCCTCCGGTCCCACTTAGGCGTCAAATACGCCCGGCAGATTCACCGCTATGCCAACGGCATCGACGACGACCCTGTGGAGGAGAAGGAGCCTGCCGTCAAAGGCTACGGCAACAGCATCACCCTGTCCCGGGATGTGGACGACTATGAATCCGCCTTTCCGGTCCTCCTGTCCCTGTGCGAGACCGTAGGGTCCAGGCTCCGCAGAGATCATGTGACCTGCTGCTGTGTCTGCGTGGAGCTGAAGGACTGGAGATTTATAAGCTCCTCCCATCAGACCATGTTAAAGACTCCCACCGACTCCTCCACCGTGCTCTACGAGGCCTCCTGCCGGCTTCTGAGGGATTTCTGGGACCTGACACCGGTGCGCCTCATCGGAGTCCGGGTCACCAAGATCTCCGACGAGGGGTTTGTACAGATGAGTTTTTTTGATTCCCAGCGAAACCGAAAGCTGGAACAGATGGAGCGGGCCGTAGATGCCATCCGGAGCCGGTTCGGCGTAGACAGTATCAAACGAGCCAGCTTTCTTGCTCCGGACGCGGTCATGGACCACTCCGTCCACAGCAAGACATTGGCTGGCTCGTCAGACAAGGCTACTCCTCCATCATCTCCAGAAACTTCTTAAACTCCTCCTTTGCCTCCTCGATGACGCCCTGATCGTAGGTGTTCAGGGCTTTCTCAAACTTCCGGATTGCCCGCTCTACAAAGAGGCGGTCATCTCCCAAGCTCTCCTCATAGACCCGCTCTCCCCGCAGCAGCAGATATTTGTTCTCCTCCCGGTCTCTGGGGTGGATCTTTAAGTAGGACAGAGTCTTTAACCGCTCCTCGATCTCCTCCTGGGTCATGTCCACATCCCTTCCCAGAAAGACTTTTTTCTGAACCTCCCCTGTGGAGATCACCTTCACCTCCACCTCGAGGATGGAGTTGATATCATAGGTATAGGTCACGTCCACCGACTCCTCCCCGGCCTTTGACGCCGGGATATTGATGAGCAGTTCCCCCAGAGACAGATTATTGGCCGCAAAACGGCTCTCCCCCTGGAGCACATTGATGCGGATCTTGTCCTGATTGTCCCGGACCGTGTAGAGGCGCTCCGTCCGGCTGGCCGGAATCACCGTGTTGCGGTCGATGATAGGGCAGAACACACCGCTCTCATACTGGTTGTTCTCCCACTCCCGCACCACCTCGGTGCCCAGAGTGAAGGGACACACATCGGTGAGGATCACCTCCTTGATGGCCTCCTTCCTCTCCTTCATGGCTCCCTGGATGGCAGCCCCCAGAGCCACGGCCTCATCCGGATTGATGTTGGTGTCTGGAATCATCTTAAACAGCTTGCTGACAAACCGACGGATCACCGGGCTCTTGGTAGCCCCTCCCACCAGCACCACCTTGTCGATGTCTGATAATCGGATGTGGGCATCCGCCAGGCTCCTCTTCACCGGCCTGCGGATCCGCTCCAAAAGCTCGCTGCAGGCCTCCTCATACTTGGAGAGCTCCACTTCCAGCTCATACAGCTCCTCCCCGATCTTACAGCTCATCTTAGATACCCTCTTGTCGGAGAACCCCAGCTTGCACAGATCAGCCTGCTTGTGGACGTGCCGAAGGGTCTTCTCGTCCAGGGACAGCCGGTCCAGTTTGTAGTGTTTCTCAAAAAACAAATTCTCCAGCACTGCCGTAAAGTCCTCGCCGCCTAAGAAGTTGTCTCCCGCCACGGCCCGAACCTCCAGGATGGTGTCGTAAAGCTCCAGGATCGACACGTCAAAGGTGCCTCCCCCTAAGTCAAACACCAGAAATCTGGCCTGGGCCTGGCTCTGGTACAGCCCGTAGGCGATGGCAGCTGCCGTGGGCTCACTGATGATCCGCTCCACCTTTAAGCCGGCCAGCTCCCCTGCCCTCTTGGTAGCCCTTCTCCTGGCATCGTCAAAGTAGGCGGGGACACTGATGACAGCCTCCTCCACCTCCTCCCCCAGATAGCTCTCCGCGTCCTCCTTCAAGGCCCGCAGGACTAGGGAGGACAGCTCCTCCGCCAGGAAGGTCTTGTCCAGGAGCTTAAACTGCCTCTTGCTCCCCATGTCTCGCTTAAATACACTGGCCGCGCTGTCCGGATACAGCAGCATCCTCTCCGCCGCCAGCTCTCCCACATACACCTGCTGCTCCTCGTCGAGGCTGACCACCGACGGAGTCAGGTTCTTTCCCAGCCTGTTGGGGATGATCTTCGGTCCCTCTTCGGTGAAATACGCCACCAGGCTGTTGGTTGTTCCAAGGTCAATTCCAATTATCATAATCTCTGTATCCTCTTCCAGGCAATTTTCGCGGCCACTTCATGGTCATTGAATTCCATCGCTTTCTCATAATTTTCCCGAGCCTTTTCATAATCCCCCACTGCCTCATAATACATCCCCAGATGCTGGTATCCCTCATAGCACACCTTGTGTCTGCACTGCCGGCATCTTCTGCACTCCGTCATCTGCCGGAACATGGAAAGGCCCTTCTCTGTCTCCCCCACACAGATGTAAAGCCATCCGAACCGCATAAGCCGGGCCGGGCGGTAGGACAGATATGCCAGATAATGTTCCTCCGTGCCGTTGTCCGATTTCTTAAAATGCTCCAGTGAGCTGAGGGCATGAGCCTTGGCATCCTTTTTCTTCCCCATCCGAAAGTACAGATATGCCAGCTTCCACTCCACCTCCCGGATGTCGTCCTCCGTGACGGCGGCGGCCAGAGCTCTCTTGTAATACCCCTCCGCCTTTCGAAAGTCGCAGAGTATCTCACGATAAAAATATCCCAGATCACAGAGGCGTTTCGTCTTGTCCTCCTTGGAGGCCTTGTTGATCCCCTTTACATAGATCTTCACCGCCTCCTTCGTCTTCCCCTGAAGGAAATGGACGAAGGCCACGTCATCGTAGTAATCCTCCAGCTCCGGCTCCATCTCGAAATATCTCAGGGCATTGTCATAGTCCTCCAGATACTGGTAGAGAAGACCGATCTCCCTGCGGAATGATTTCCGGTCCGGGAACATCTCCAGATCTTTCTCATAACACCAGATGGCCTTCCGGTAGTCCCCCAGGGCCTCATAGCAGTCTGCCATGTTGCTGTAAGGCAGGACGCTGGGATTGTCCTCCATGCACTCCACCGCCTTCTCGAGACACTGGATGGCTTTCTCGAACTCTCCCATATACTTGTAGCAGCACCCCTTGTTGTTGTGGGATGCCCAGTCCTCCGGCTCGTAGCTTAAGGCCTTGTCAAAGACCTCGATGGCCTCCTTAAGCCGGTAAGCGCTCATATAAAGCCGCCCTTTTTCCACCAGATAATAGCAGTTCTCCCGAAAGGCAAGCTGACGGTCCAGGTAGCCTAGGGCTTTCTCAAAATCCGCCTCGTCGTAAGTGCTGGTATACCGTTCCTTATAGTAATCCGCCAGCTTCTCGTTGGCATCCCGATACCCCTCCTGGCAGGACAGAGCCTTCTCGTACTCCTCCATGGCCAGAACCTTCATCCCCAGATTCTCCTGACACAGTCCGCAGTTATAGTGGAGGGCCGGGGCCTCCCCGTAGACCTCCTCTGCTGCCCTGTACTCCGTAAGTGCCTTCTTATACTCCTTTTTGTCCAGGTACACATGCCCCCGAATCATCCGATACTGCATGCGCTCCGGATTCTTTCCGATGGCCTTCTCCAGATATTCCAGAGCCTCATAAAGGTTGTTGTTGTCCCAGTGAAGCAGAGCGATCTCATACTCCACTTCCGACAGATCCTCAATGTCCAGCTCCACCTCCGGCCCCGGGTTCTCCACCAGATTTAAGAGTTCCTTGGCCAGCGAAAAGACCGGATCCCTCTCCTCCCGCTTCTCGGCCAGATTTCTCAAGATCTTCACCTCATAGAGCTTCATGTTAGGGCTGAACTCCACCTGGTTCTCCCTGGCACGATCCAACACTCCCTTGGCGTCGGAAAACTGGTTGCTGTAGAAAAATGCCTCCGCCGCCAGCAGATAGGGTTTGTAAAACCCCCCATAGATCCGGATGGCCCGGTAGTAGTCATCCACCACCTGCTGCCCGTTTTTCAGCTCATAGGCAGCCTCCTGCCGCTGAAGGACTGCCGGAAAATATCCCTCGTCCCGGTTAAGGATCTGATCACACACATCGATGCTGTCCTTGTACTGTCCGTATTCAAACAAAAGATATGCCTTGTACTGCATGCACGCCTGCTGGTCCTGAGGCTCCTTCGCCGACTCGATGGCCATCTCCACATACCTTAACGCTTCCTCTCTCTGCTTCAGCTCATGGCAGCATCCGCTCAAGATATGACAGGCCCGAAACTCCCTGGATATCCTCTTTTTGTTCTCCTCGCTTCCGTCATCAGGGGTCTCCTCGATCAGCTCCAGCCATCGTTTCAGATGGGGAAGAGCCTCCTCATAGTGCTCCGCCCTGTACAAAAGTCTGCCGTATAGATTCTCATAAGAATAGAGGTCATCCTGAGCCGGGGTGAAGTCTCTCATCAGCTCCAGTGCCTCATCCATGTACTCATTCTGGAACAGGCACCAGCCCAGTTCCACCTGATCGCTGCTTTTCTTCTTCTCATCCTGACCCGGATCCCCGAGAGACTCTCTATACCGGGCGATCAGCGCCTCATTGGTCTTTCTCATGTCCTCTAAGACCGCCTCGTCCCTGCCGTCCAGATTCAGGAGATCCATCATCAGCTCTTTGGCCTGTTCATAGTCCCCCTGACGGATCAGATACCGGGCCGCCGCGTATTTGGCCGTGTAGTGGTCTGGATTCTGTTCCAGGATCCGGCGCCAGATCTCATAGGCCTCCTCCCGGCGCCCGGCCGCCCATCTGGCCTCCCCGCAGTAGAGAAGCACATATGAGTCCTGTCCGCACTCCGAGAGCAGGCGGTCGGTCAGCTTTTCGGCCTCCTCCACCTCGGGACAAAGCTTATCCCCGTCAGCCTCTGTCCCATCCTCTCTCCAGGACGCTCCGAACCCGGACAAAATCCGCAGCCGCTCCGCATCGGCATAGGGGTGGCTTATGCCGAAGGCGGCCAGATCATCCAGGCGCGCCAAAAGCCCTTCCTTCTGCCCCTGGTCCAGCTGTCTCTTAATGTCAAGATAGTTGCGTATGTAGGCATCCCCGTCCTCCTGTCCCCGGTCTGTCACCTGAAACAGATCATAGTCGATAAACGACTCATGTTGGATATAGTAAATCATGTAGTCCAGAAAATCCTGGGGAAACTTCTGGAGCAGATTCTCTTTGTCCTCCACCACCTGAAAATGCTGATCGATCACGTTCCACACCCGGTAGGGAAGGTAGATATGGTCCATGAGATACGCCAGAAAGGCCTCTCTGGTCTGCAAAGAGGTGTCCAGGTCCTCGCAGAGAGGGTCCGACAGAACCTCCTCCCACGCCTCCACGTCACCTCTTGCCCGGATATCCGAATAGATGCCATCTACCCGGTCCAGCCAGAGATCCGTCTCCGTCTTCTCTTTCTCCTCTTCCTCCTCCGGCTGTCCGGCCAGGCTCACGGCCGTCTCATAGGCTTCCCTCAGTCTCTTGAAGCCCTCCGGGTCATCCTCCGGATTGACTGTCCTTAAAAGCCCCCTGTATGCATCCCTGATCTGCTGTTCGTCTTTCGTCTCGTCGATTCCCAATATATGAAATACCATCTGTTTTTCCATCTGCACACTCCCTCCACCGATCTAACTCCCCTTTGCCTGCTATCGTTCACTGGCTATTTTAAACAATGAGACCCTGTCCTGTCAATATTCTGTGCCGTCTGCCTCCGTCCGCGACAGAATGTATTTCCCAAGGATCTCCAGCACCCGATCCACATCGATGGGTTTGGAGATATGTTCGTTCATGCCGCAGTCCTTACAGTGCTGAATGTCGTCGGAAAACGCATCCGCTGTCATGGCAATAATCGGAAGGTCGGCATCCTCTCTTTCGAGAGCGCGGATGGAGGTGGCTGCATCATACCCTGTCATAATCGGCATCCGGATGTCCATCAAGATGGCATCATAGTATCTGACAGGGGAGGCCCGGAACATTTCCACACAGACTTTGCCGTTCTCTGCCCGCTCAAGGGCGAGACCGGTCTCCGCCAGAAGTTCCTCCGCGATCTCCCAGTTCAGTTCATTGTCCTCTGCCACCAGAATCCTCTTGCCCACAAATTCCAGGGCCGGCTCCAGGACAGCCTCGGGTTCCTTCACCTGTTCTGTCATACAGCTGTTCAGGCTCAGATACAGATTGGATTTAAACAGCGGCTTGGAGATGAACCCGGATATCCCGGTCTCTCTCGCCTCCTCCTCGATGTCGCTCCAGTCGTAGGCGGAGATGATAAAGATAGGGACCTGATCCCCCACTCTCCTTCTGATCTCCCGGGTGGTCGCCAATCCGTCCATCCCCGGCATCTTCCAGTCCAGAAGGACGATATGGAAACTATTGTGTTCCCGATAACGCCGCTCCACCATCTCCACCGCAGTCTCCCCATTCATGCACCACTCCGCGGTGATGCCGATCTCCTTTAAGGCATGGACCGCGCTGAGGCACAGGTCCTCATTGTTGTCCACCACAAGCACATTCCAGGGCGGAAGGATCATGTCTTCCTCCCGGATCTCGGCCCTCTCCAAATCCAGGATAATATGGAACTCACTGCCCTCCCCCAAAGCGCTTTTCAGTTCGATGGAGCCCTGCATGGCATCCACGATATGCTTGGTGATGGCCATCCCCAGTCCGCTGCCCTCGGTTTTGTCCACCTGGGTGCTCTTTTCCCTGGTAAATGTATCGAAAATCGTCTGCTGGAACTCTTCACTCATCCCGATGCCGTTATCCTTCACAAAGAAATGGCACCTCACATACGGTTCCCCTTCCGGCGACGGCTCCTGCCTTAACCGGACATTGATCACACCTCCCTCAGGCGTAAACTTGATGGCATTGGACAGGAGATTGATCAGGATCTGATTCAGCCTGACGCCGTCGCAGTATACCTCCTCCTGATTCACCTGATTGATAAAGATGTCAAAGTGCTGGCCTCTGGCCTTAACCTGGGGCTGAACGATATTGACGATATTGTCCATAGTATCCCGAAGAGATACCTGATAACGGTTGATGGACAGCTTTCCGCTCTCGATCTTGGACATATCCAGCACATCGTTGATCAGACCAAGCAGGTGCTTACTGGACAGGGCGATCTTACCCAGACAGTCCTTCACCCTGGCCCGGTCATCCAGATTGGCCATGGCGATGGTTGTCATCCCCATGATTCCGTTCATGGGAGTGCGGATGTCATGACTCATGCTGGAGAGAAATTCACTTTTAGCTTTGTTTGCGTGAACCGCCTCCCGCTCTGCCATATTCAGAGCCTTCAGCTGACTCTGGGACATCCGGTAATACAGGACAAAGATCACCAGCATAGCAGCCAGAATCACGCCGCAGGCGCCCAGCATGGTATACTGGCGCAAAAATCCCAGATGGCTGATGTTATCATCCAGAACCCCATACGGCATAACCGCCACCAGATACCACTGGGAGCCGGGAAGATGGGAACAGTAGATGTGCTGATGGATCCCATCAGCCACCACGATGTTGGAATAACTGTCCTGAGACTCCATGGCCCCCCTCAGCTCCGTCACATACTCCTGGGGAGTCTTGCCGTTATACTGGGAAAACAGTTCCTCGATCCGGGTGAAATAATCACCCTGAAATTCTTGGCCGCTGCGGATGACAAAGGTGCCGTCCTTGCGGATAATGTGGGAATAGACCAGGGAATCCTCCCCGTCCAGCACGAGGGCATCATTTAAATATTCCATAGGAAGACCTGCCACCATAACCCGGCTGGTCTTTCCGTCTTTCATGGGGTAGGCTGCGTCAAGCACCATCAAAAGCAGTTTATTGCCCTGTTCGTCAAATCCGCTGGTAGCCCATTGGTTACTGTCCATCAGGACTTCCTCAAACTCCCGGTCATTGAAAAAGGTCACGTCCCCTCCGTAGATGGTCTCCCGCTCCCCCTTTTCTCCGTACAGAGCCAGATATGTGAACCCGCGGATGCTGCCGCTTAAAGCCAGCTCATTCATCATATCCTCCCCATAAGACACGGCCTGGGGAGGCGTCCGCTTCACGATCCCTTCCACCTGAGACAGAAGCAGACCGACGATAGCATCAAATTTCTGCTGAAGCTGCGTGCTGACCTCGGACATATACATTCTGCCGATGTCTCCGATGGCCTCCTCACTCTTCTCCGATATAAAGGTTTCCATCCACAAAAAGATCATGATACACAGAGTGATGAGACATACAATGCTCGCAAATAGAAATTTTCTTGTCTTCTTTACCATGTCTTTCCCTCCTGCTCATCCGTATTCTCCTGAATGTTTGACTGTCCGGTCCCTCTGGCCGCCCTCCTGGCCGCGATGATCAGCACCACCCCGAAAACGGCCGTAAACAGGGAAATAAATTGGGAGGTGGTCAGTGACCCCACAGTCCCTCGAATCAAGTCTCCCCTGAAAAATTCCATGATAAATCTTCCCGTGCTGTAGAGGAGGAGATACATCCCTCCCACCTCTCCGTCACGCCGGCTTCGTCCTGACAGCCACATGAGAAAGAAAAAGTGGAGAAAATTCAGCGCGCTGGACATCAGCTGCGTGGGCAGAAGAGGCACGCCGTTGGGAGCATAAGCCGACTCCTGAAACACCACGGCAAACGCCCCTGCAGTCTCCCTGCCATAGCAGCAGCCCGCCAGAAAACACCCCAGCCGCCCGAAACCCTGGGCCAGAGCCACAGCAGGAAGAACCAAGTCCACATATTTTAGAAATTCCAGTTTGTGCCTCCTGCAGTACACATACCCTCCGATGATTCCTCCGATGATTCCTCCATACACCACAAAGCCGTTGGGAATATCCAGAAGAAGCCTGGGATTCTTTATAATCTCGTCTATGGTGGTGATATAATACAGCACCTTTGCACTGACCAGCCCGATGACGATGGCCCACACTGCCAGCCCAAAGACATGGTCCGGGTCCAGTCCCTGCCGTTTCGCCCGGTAGTCCGACAGCAGATACGCTGCCAGAAAACCGATGCCGATCATCAGTCCGTACCCGTGAATGGTAAAAGTTCCTATGGAAAATAAATCATTTTTCATCCGCATTCCTCTATCTTTCTGTCTCTTTTTGGATTTCCGGTTTCATGCACAGATCGTGTGCCCTATTAGTATAGCATCTTATAACTTAACATTCCATAGGATTTTTTCGTATCTACATCCTTTTCCAGTTTATAGCATGGCACTCCAACGTCTTATAATCGAGACACCGACTCGACAAAGCAGTCTCCGGAGTCTGTATTTGTCAGCATATAACCGCTCTGCCGCCTCTTTCAGGTTCAGCTTATTGATCTGCTCCAGTTCTTTTTTTGAGCAGATCTACATATTTGCTTTTCTCTTTTAGGATCTGAAAGGCCCTGTGATGATCGCTATTCTTAAACAATAAGGGCTTTATCTCTTCTTGGGGGACAGGAAACATGCAATTAAGATTTACTACGGCTATCAGCCTGGATCGATCTGCAGAATCATATATCTTATAGAAATCTCTCTGTTGCTTCATCTTATCATGTCTGGCCTTGGCATGTGAAATCTGTGTCACATAACAGAGCCTGTCTCTTGTAAAAAAACTCCGAAAAACGGCTTGTATCTGTCGGCCCCGTAATCCGAAAACGGAATCCTCTTTTCAAAATCTCTTAAATAGCTTAAATAGTCTTCTTCAATATCTACCCAATACATCCTTTTCTCCGCTTGTAAATTGTATGATATGTGCTGGTAATTCAATACTGCAAATGGAAATAAGGGAACAGGATTCTCTCCCATCCCCTTACCATTAATACGATTTTTGACGGCTCCGTAACCCCTATCTGATTTTATGATATCATATGGTTTCTCAAAATACAAGATAAAATTTCACAGCGCCGACAGCTCTCGCCTTTTCACGTTACTGTCCGCCGGTCTCTCACTTGTCTCCGAGAAGGTACTTGGAAAAATATTCGTCGTAAGGCATATCCGGATCCAGGATAATATTTCCATGGGAACTTCCGCCCTGGACCAATTCATGATAATTCCCGTAACACTGGGTCAGAATCTGATCATAATCCACTGGCACCGGAACCATCAGGTGTTCAAACGGAAGGTACACCGTGTCCCGGAACCATTCTCTCTTCATGCTCCTGTAATGGCTGGGGCGGAGCTCTTCCATAATATAGTTGACCTCCTGGGTCTCCCCAAAATGGTCCTGACTGAACTTCTCAAAGATCTTAAACCTTTCTCTCACATCCTTCTTTAAAATCTCCAGAAGATTCTGCACATCCGCCGGGGCCATCCGGCCTGCCACCAGATCCCCCTTGATGAATTCCAATGCTTTTCCCGGTTGAGTCACCATATCCCACAGCAGTCTCTGCATGTCCCAGACACCAGAAAACTGCTGATTGACGCCGTCCATTACACTGTCCAGCGGGAAAATATCGATAAAGATTCCCTGGTGGCAGTTTGTCATATTAACAAACTCGATTCCTGTAGTACGGCTGTCCCGAATCTTGGAAAACGGCCATATCAAATGGTCAGTGTAGGAATTCTGGAAAAAATAAGGCTCCTCAAATTCCCACGGCGCAATGGACTGGAAAGTCTCATAGTCATCTCGAAACAGGACCACATCGATGTCGTCATCCCACGGGATAAACCCTTTGTGACGCACAGCTCCCAGGAGTGTCCCGTAGAACACCCAGTAAGTCAGATGATAGGCCTTACACACCTGGTCAAACTTCTCCAGCATCTCGAGAACGACTGCCCAGACCTTTTTCCGTTTCTCATCTATCAGAAAATCCGACCGTATCTCCTTTTTGAAAAACTCCTTTCCCAATCTGCTGTCCATCCTTTTCTTACCTCCCTCTCACCATCTCCAGGATCCGGTCCGCACAATGGCTCCATGTAAAGGCACCTGCAACTTTCTGATATCCTTTTTCTATGATCCCATCCGCCAGACTTTCATCCGCCAAAAGCCTTCGGGCAATCTCGGGGAGCAGTTCCAGACGATCCAGGTCATACAGAGTGATATCCACCCCGTCGGTAAAATTGTCCCTGATCCAGGAACTGGAATCGGTCAGCGGCACCGAGCGCTGCAGGAGGGTGTTAAAGATCCGATCGTGGGTTCCCCCCTTGAACCCCGGCATCACATTGAGGTTGATCCTGGCATCCGCCATGTAGGCCAAGGTATCTCCATAGGGAATCCGGTCATCGATGCGGTGAATATTGGGCAGACCGGCACAAGGGTGCTTCTCCCATCCCCGTCCCAGCAGGTGAATCGTAAGGCCTGCCTCGGCAAGCGCTGTCACCACCCGCTCTCTCTGATACATGCGGATCGCCCAGTCCACACAGTCTGAGGCACTGAACATCTGCTTTAACACAGGCTCCGGCACATACCATCCCAATTCTTCTATGGTAAACAGCATCCCTTTCCAGATAGACAGGTTGCTGTTCTTTTTCAGATTCTCAAAAGTCTTCTGATAGAGATGGTAGGCGTCGCTGTCCTCCGGGCAGATCCCTTTCAGCTCTGCCATCTTATCCTCCGGACGATAGTAGGTGCCGCAGAAGAGAATATCATAGCTTCGTTCTCTGTAGGGAATCACCCGGCTTCCGGCTTCCGGCAGGACACCTACATGAGGCATGAAATCTGCCTTTGGCACCTTGTGTCCGAAATACTGCTTCACATAATCTACATGTTCCCTGTCGCAGCAGAAGAGACAATAGTTTTCAGGCGGGTTCTCCAGAGCAGGATGAAAGCGCAGCGGAGGGTCCATAAAAATATCCACAGCTGCCGCCCCGTGTCTGTTCCAAAGATCATTCAGATGGTCTGACCTTACTCCCAGCGCATCAAAGCCGATAACCGCATCGATCTTTCTCTCCGCAAACTGCTTCAGGCAGGTCTCCGAATCTTCTCTTCCCTCATCTCGCAGATCCAGAGTAAACGTCTCATGACCTCTTGCCTTCAGCTCCGCCTCCAACTGATCTGTGAAAAAATTGAAGGACTCCACATAGGAATCAAACAGGACGATTCGCAGAGGCTTCCCCTGCTGCTCCTGGTTCTGACTGTCATCCGTTCCTTCCTTCAGAATCTGGCTCGTCTTCTGTTCTCTCTCAAGGGCCTGCTCCACCACCGCCAGCTCCTGAGGGGTAAAAGTTCCCTTTATGATGTCCACTAAGTCCTGGTATCCGGCCCCCAAAGCTCCGCGGAGGACAAAAAGCCGGTCTTTCATAGACTGGTAGTCATAGAAATGATTCCCCAAAAACACCGCCGCCTCCATGGCCCCCTCCCGTCCCCTTCCTCCGGTTCCCGGATCTCTTAACAGCGCAGTGAGAAGCACGGTCAGGGTACTCATCAGATAGGGATTTTCCTTCAGCATGGCAGAGGTAAGCTGGACACAATCCTGCAGATGGTTATTGTTAAAGCAGCAGATGGCCAAGAGCTCGTAGGCCTTCATAATATCGCCGGACAAAAAAGACGATTTGGCCGTATTTCCATACTGCTCCAGAAGGTTCAGCCCCTTTCGCAGGTATATCTCCGCTTCCCCATAATTCTTACAGGACACATAATATTTTCCCATAAGGTAATCATAGTCCCCTTCTTCCGGCCATCCTTTTGTCGCCTGATGATATACCTCCAGAAGCTCCCTCTCATCAGCCTCCCGGCGAACGATCTGAATCTCCAGAAGCCGATACCAGATTCCCGAAGTCGTAATATCGTAGACACCTTTTGCCTGGTCCGGCATCAGCTCGATAGACTTTCTATAATACTGCTCCGCCTCCTCCAACTGGTCCATAGCCACATATTCATTGCCTAAAAGACCATGAAGCTCATAGTCTCTGGGATTATCCTCCAGCTCTCTCTTAAGCAGGAGGAAATTCCTCTGGCTCCCCACCTTCTTCTGGCTGGCCTCCCTCGAATATCCTGTGTGATAGACAGACAATTGATCCGCCATATCCGCCATCCGAACCGACCTTGTACCCGACACCCTCAGATACTCGTGGATCCTTCTGTGGTACCGCAGCTCGGGCAGATTGCGGAACACCCGGATCTGAGACTGAACCGCCATCACCTTTCCCTCCTGATCCAAGTGAACCCAGCCTGTGAGAATCCCCTCATACTCCGAGCCCTGGATACTCTCGATACAGTCCAAAAGCTTGGCTGCATCCTCCTGTGTGAAATACTCATCTGCGTCAAGAAAGGCGATCCACTCCCCCGCCGCCTTGTCGATGGCGAAATTCTTGGCCGCAGCAAAATCATCGATCCAGGGAAAATGATACACAGTAGCTCCCAGCTTCTCTGCCAGCTCCACCGTCCGGTCCGTGGAACCGGTATCCACCACGATCTGTTCCGACACGATGCCCTTTCCCCAGGAAAGCGCCTTCTCTATGTTCTTCTCCTCATTCTTTACGATCATACACTGGGAGATCTTCATCTTATCCATTCCCTCCGATATTCATAGTCAGTTTTGCCCCAGAGCCTGATCCACTGCCGCCAGCTCTGCCTGGGAAAAGCTTTTTCTCATCACGCTCACCAACTCCCTGTATTCCGCTGCCATGGCAGCCCTGAGGACAAAAAGCCGGTCCTTTAAACCTGTAAAATCGTAGAAGGTGTTCCCCAAAAATGCCGCGATCTCCTCCGCCCCGGCCTCCCCCTTGGAAGTCGTGGCCGGGTCTTTTCCAAAAGCCCGAAGCATCACCATGGCCGTGCTCATGAGATAGGGATTTTCCTTCAGCAGAGCGGTGGTAAACCGGAGGCACTCCTCCAGATTTCCCTGATTATAGCAGCATACTGCCAGCAGCTCATACGTCTTCTGGATACTGCCCGACAGCACCATGGCTTTACCTGTGTTGCCGTATCTCTCCAGCACCTCGAGGGCTCTTCTCAGATGGAATTCCCCCTTTTCCCACTGCCCCCGTCCCGCGAAGAACGTTCCCACGATATAATCAAAATCCGATTCCTCCGGCCATCCCTCCACAGCCTGCCGGTATGCCTCCATCAGGGAGTCCTCATCTGTGTGGGGATGACTGGTCAGAACCTCCAGGAGGCGGAGGTGGGTGACAGAGGAGGTGGTATCATAGATCCCTCTCATACTCTCCGGGATCAGGGACACTGCCTTGCGGAAGGCCTCCTCCGCCTCTGCCCAGTTTCCCCGGGACACATGCTCCTGTCCCATGTATCCCCACATCTCATAGTTGTCCGGGTGATCCGCAAGCTCCATCTGGATCAGCTTTAAATTTCTCCCGCTCTTTTTCGCGTTCTCCGCTGCCCCATACCCGGTGTGGAAGATGGACAGCTCCCGAACCATATCCACCGTGGGAACCTTGTGTCCGTCCAGGGTATTGATCGCCTCATGGATTCTTCCCTGATACCGCAAAGTAGGCAGATTGCGGAAGATCCGCCGCTGAGTCCCCACCGTCACCACGTTCCCGTCATTGTCCAGGTTGACCCAGGCTGTCAGGATGCTCTCCGTCCCCAGAGGATGAAGCTGTCTGACGGCATGGAGCAGCAGCCTAGCCCCCTCCTCCGTAAAATATTCGTCCGCGTCCAAAAACGCGATCCACTCATACTTTGCTCTCTCGATAGCAAAATTCTTAGCCGCCGCAAAATCATCAATCCACTGAAAATGATACACCGCGGCCCCCATAGCCTCGGCCAGCTCCACCGTCCGATCCGTAGAACCGGTGTCCACCACGATCTGCTCTGACACGATGCCTTTTCCCCAGGAAAGGGCACGTTCGATGGTTTTCTCCTCATTCTTCACGATCATGCATTGGGAGATTTTGGGACTGCTTGTTTTCTTCATGTCTTGTTGTCTCCTTTTCATTCATTTTCCAACTATCTCTTATTTTCAACCGCTCTTCACAACCATGGTATGTAGTCTTTCTCTGTCCCCCATCGCCTCATATCAATTTCTTATTTCGTGCAATGGTTTTCTGTCCCCTCTACACTCTCAGCAGGGCTCTCTCCTCTGGCGTAAAAAGGTGATCTGCCCCATAATCTCCAAAACCGCCGCAGTCCGACATCCGAGCCGTCTTGACCAGAAACAGCCGATCTTTCAATCCAGAGAAATCATAGAGCTTGGAAAAGAACTCCAGGACTGCCTGATTCTCCCCGGCTCTCCGGCCGCCGTCGGGAAGAAGTACTTTTAACATCCTGGAGAGCACAGCCATGTTATATCTGTCGTATTTTAAGTAAGTCACCCCGTAGCTCATGCTTTTCTCAAGCTGCCCTGCCTCATAACAGCAGCGGACCAAAAGATCATATGTCCCCAGAAGATCTCTGGTCAGACACATGGCCCGATTATTTCTTCCATAGGTCTCAAGCTTTTCGAGAGCTGCCTCCAGATGACTGACCGCCTGGTCCGCCTGCCCCTGAGAAGCAAAAAATCTGCCTGCGATGTAGTCAAAATCTGCCTCCATGGGCATCTTCTCCACCGCAGTTTCGTAGAGTTCTCTCCATCCGAGGTCTTCACTCTCGGTCAAAATCATCAGGTAATTGGCCAATGTAGCCGCGCTCCGAGAGTCATAGTTCCCCAGCCTTTCCGGCATATGCTCCACAGCGCGCCCGTACCACACTGCCGCCTTCACCCGATCCTCGTCACTCAAGTACTCGTCCCCCATATATCCCATCATCTCATGATCATCTGGGTGATCCTTAAGCTCTGCCAGAATCAGCTTTTTATTCCTTTCGTTCTTTTTCTTGTCCTTTAAGACAGCCTTCTGATACCCTGTGTGAAAGACAGCCAGCTCCGCCACTGCGTCACCCCATCTAAGCTCCCGCCCTGTCACGGCTTCCAGCTGCTCATGGATCCGCCTGCGGTAACGCAGCTCCGGCACATTTCGGAAAAAGCGAACCAGTGTACTGGAAGAAAAACTGGTCCCGTCCTCCCTCACCTGCTGCAAGTCTGCAGACAAGACATCCAATTGTCTTTGATCCGCCTGTGCCATCAGTTCCGGAAGCTTATCCCGATCCTCCGGCTGCATATACTCATCTGCGTCCAGCATAGCGATCCAATCTCCTTTGCAGCGCTCAATGGCATAATTCTTGGCCGCCGCAAAATCGTCGTTCCAAGGAAACTCGTACACCTTGGCTCCCATCTGCCGAGCGATCTCCGCCGTTCGGTCCGTGGAACCGGTATCCACCACGATCTGCTCCCACATCACAGGCCTACCCCAGGACAAAGCCCGCTCTATGTTCTTCTCCTCATTTTTTACAATCATGCACTGGGAAATCCGTACTTTTGATTTTGACATTCCATTCCTTCCTCTCATTTTTCTCCAATTGTACTACAAGGTATTTTGATCTCTGTCAAACCGCTGATTGCTCTGCACTGAGAAACGGCAATCTTAATATAAAGATTGCCACCAGACCGTTAGCGCCGGAATTCGCCCAATCGGGCACAACTTCCTCCTCTATGAAGTCAAAGCAGTCCGCATACTTTTGGGAGGTCGTGGTCACCACTTCCAAAATAGGGATTCGCCCCACATAAGCCTCCATATCTGCAGAAATATTCTGAAAACTCTGTTTCTCCTGTTCACTCAGAAGCCATGGCTTCTCTCGTTCTATTATACACAGCCCCTTAATAAATTACAATAAGCAGAAACGATACGATTAAAACACGATTTTTATAGCAATAAAAAGCCATCTCCTCACAAATATCGTTTCGGAAATGGCTTTTTAGGACAGGCCCTATTGGATTACGGCCCGGCTTCTGCCGGGCCAGATGTTGCAAAATACTCCTAAAACTTGGAAGAATTAGGAAAGCAGGCTCAAGATGCTCTGCGGTACAGAGTTGGACTGTGCCAACATGGACTGAGAAGCCTGCAGAAGAATGTTATTCTTCGTGAATGCAGTGATCTCATCTGCCATATCTGTATCACGGATACGGCTCTCGGCTGCTGTGATGTTCTCGGAAGTAACCTTCAGGTTGTTAACCGTATGCTCCAGACGGTTCTGCATAGCACCGAGGGTAGCACGATAAGTAGAAACTTCATTGATTACGTTGTTGATAACGCTGATTGCGGTATTACCGGCCGTAGTGGAAGCTCCATCCACCGAAATGTCTTTAAGCAATTTACCAGTTGCGTCGCCCAATGCACTAGCCGTCATATCCTTGCTCTGCATGGTAACAAACTCAGCCTTGCTCGGACCGATCTGGAATGTCATTGTACCAGCATTTTTACCAGCTTCTGCTAAGGGCTTAATTCCGTTGAAATCGGTATTATTTGCGATACGATTGATCTCTTCAAGCAACTGATCAACCTCCTGCTGCAGGTTGCCTCTGGCAACGGTATTATAAGTACCGTTAGCAGACTGGGAAGCCAGTGTGGTAAGACGCTGTAACATGGAGTGAACCTCTGTCAGAGCACCTTCTGCTGTCTGGATCAAACCGATGGCATCCTGCGCGTTCTTGGTAGCCTGGTTCAGACCGTTGATCTGAGATCTCATGGACTCGGAAATAGCAAGACCAGCAGCATCATCACCTGCACGGTTGATTCTGTAACCGGAAGACAGCTTCTCTAAGTTCTTGTTCAAACCACTCTGGTTAACGCCTAAGTTTCTGTAAGAGTTAATCGCCGCTATGTTGTGTTGAATAATCATACAAATATCCTCCTGATTTCTATTTCTTACACTCAGGAACCTCCCTGTCCCCAAGTCCTTCTCCGAAGAGGGCCCTACTCCGGAAAAGTCTGTAAAGTTTCTATAACAAAAATCACCTTACATTCTTATCTATCGTCAATATCTAGTAAAACTTAAGGGGGTTTTAAATTTTTTCTATCTTCTACTGTAGAAGGTTCATCACCATCTGGGGAATTGAATTAGCCTGGGCGCACATAGAGTTGCCTGCCTGATACATAATATTATCCCTGGTAAAGCTGGTGATCTCATCCGCCATATCCGTATCCCGAATTCGGCTCTCAGCACTGGTCATATTCTCTGATGTAACACTGAGGTTCTGATAGGTGTGCTCCAGATGATTCTGGGAAGCTCCAAACCCTGCCCGAATATCAGCCACCGCCTCAATCGCAATGTCAATCATCCCCACTGCTTCCTGGGCTTCTTTCAAAGTAGAGACCTTCATTCCGTCAATGGCCAGCCCCTTGCTGCTCATATAATAGCGGGGTACATCCATGGTCTCTTCTTTGCTGTGACCGATCTGTAATCTGATATCCCCTTCCGCTGACTTCTTTGGAGGGACAAAGGGAGCTCCACCCGGATTGGGCTCAGGCTCGTTGCTGTCAAACAGTGGAATCTCGTCAAAGTTTGTAGTCGTACCGATTCTATCCATCTCATCTAGCAACTGCTTGCACTCATCATCAAGATTGCCCCTTGCTACAGAATTATACGTACCATTGGCCGCTTGGATCGCCAAAGTCTTCATCCTCTCCAGCATAGAATGAACTTCCTGAAGCGCTCCATCACCTGTCTGTGTCAGACCAATTCCATCATTTGCATTCTTCATAGCCTGATTCAACCCCCGAATCTGGCTTCTCATAGTCTCCGAGATAGCAAGCCCTGCTGCATCGTCTCCTGCACGGTTAATGCGGTAACCGGAAGAAAGCTTCTCTAGAGATTTCTTCATCTTGCCCTCTGTAATATTCTTATTCCGGGAGGCATTTATGCCTGCTATATTGTGCTGTATAATCATAATCCGCAACCACCTTCCATTGCTGCACGCAACGTCTGCCGCTTCTCATTATCAAAAAGTGTCTTTCGTTGCTTTTCTACCTCATCTTGTTTCTGGTTAGTATATCGGCATTTTTTAGGTTCAGATAAGAGATTTTTGACATTAATCCGATTTTTTCTTGATCTGCGGAAAGGCATCCGATTTGTTACGACCAGTTTTCGACGAAGATTCTTTCCGGCAGGATTTCGTGGATGATTTAGTACGTCGACTATACCCCAGGGGCGTCAGGCCCTATGCCAAGAAGAATCGGCTGAAGAAACGGAAACGACCAGGTATGTGCTATATGCTAAAAACCGCGACAAGGCTGCTTTGTTGGAATCTGCAGCGAAAGCGAATTCCAACATTATCTGTGTATCTCCTTTCGCCCCTGCCTTTTCTGATTCCAAGATCTCATCCTCCTGATTTTCTCTCTCCCTAACCATACCATTTGCTCCATTTCAAGTCATATCAGAGCTCCGCCTAAGCTTTCTTTATATGACGAAAGGCTCCATCCAAATCATTGATCACCTCGGTATTAAAGTATTCCTTCTGAGAACTTCCTCTATCGTTTCTATCCCCTCCAACAACCTATGATAGTCCCGATCCATCCTCCAGTTCATATTATCCACAGCAATCTTTAACTGTCTCACTTGATCAGAGGTTTTCTTTTGCATGTAGTCCACCACTGCCAAGCGATTCTCTACTTCACCAAGACGATTGTCCATTTTATCAAGATGAGTATCTACTTCGCTGAGATGACTTTCTACTTCGCCAAGGCGATTCTCCATTTTATCAAGGTGAGTATCTATTTCACTGAGATGACCCTCCATTTTGTCAAGGCGGGTATCTACTTCACTGAGATGACCCTCCATTTTGTCAAGACGGGTATCTACTTCACTGAGATGACCCTCCATTTTGTCAAGACGGGTATCTACTTCACTGAGATGACCCTCTATTTTATCAAGACGGGTATCTACTTCACTGAGATGACTCTCTACTTCACCAAGGCGATTCTCCATTTTATCAAGGCGAGTATCTACTTCACTGAGATGACTTTCCATTTTATCAAGATGAGTATCTACTTCACCGAGATGACTCTCTACTTCACCAAGGCGGCTCGACATTTCAACCAGACATTTTTCCATCCTGTCCTGGCGGCCTTCCATCCCGTCAAACCGTTCGTCGTGCTGGCCCAATTTCTCCAAAACCTTCCCGAACATCCCATCCTGATGGTCTAATTTTTCTAAAACCTTCCCAAACATCTCTCTGCTTTCCTGATCCATCCTTTTTCTCCTCCTCCTGAAAGGCTGTCTCATATGAAATACAACTTCTTTTTATCTCAACGTATTGTCTGCTGCATAGGGGTTTCTCATGGCTCAAGGCCGTACAGAATCGAACCATTCGGTCCGGCTGTGAATCGCAGATGGTATGTATTCATACCTACAAACAGAAGAATTACTGTGGAATTAAGCATAGCATATTTGGCCTGCGATTTCAAGTAGATCATGGCAAAAACTTCCGGCTTGAATGCCGTATTCATGGCTCATGGCAGGCAGGCTTGCATTCACCGTGGATATGGGCAACACTTTCATATATAAAATACTTGCAGCCTTTGACGCTGCACCGGCCGCCCTATGAAAGTCGATTGCTCCGCGCCTTCGGCACTCCGCAATCGCCGCCGGTATTCGTAATCCGGCCTGACGGCCTGCTTACTCATACCGGCTTGGTTGCCCGATATCTATGTGTCCTTGCATGCAGGCATGCAGTCCACATAGCTGCCGGGCAACACTTTCACAGTAAAATACGCCCCGCAAAGGGCGTATTATCTTTTTTTATCTTTTCATGGCTCTCAGCCTCTCCTTTGCCGGCTCGTAGCCATCTCTGGCTGCCATACGATAGTACTTCACCGCAGCCTCGAGCTGTCCTGACACCTCATACCAGGCGCCCAGGTTGTAGGCGGCCTTGAAGGAACCGGTTCCCACCACGCCTCCCAGCTCGGGCCGCTCTCCCAGCTTAAGGCATCGCAGATAACAGCTCTCGATCCGGGGAAGCAGGGACATATATCCGGCCACATCCGACAAAACCCGTTTCATATAGAAGAGACCGGAGACAAAACAGAAGTCCGACCAGGCGCCAAGGGCTTCCTCCTCCCGCTCCACGACCGCGGCAGCCTCATCCAGACACTGGGGCGTGCCCAGCTCCAGAAGAGTGTAGAGGTAGAGAACCACTCCTCCGGCCCGATAAGAGTCCTGCCGATCGGCCAGACGGTAGAACTTGCGGAAGGCTTCCAGGCTCTCCTCCAACTGTTTCAGATTCCTCAGCGTGGAGGCCAGCTGAAACTGATAGTATCCGTCCTCCGGATACTCCGTCACCGCCTTCCTTAAATAGGGAAGATTCCGCTCCCCTTTATCTTCATACAGATATCCGTCATGGTCTGCAGACAGGGGAAGTCTGTAACAGGGATGATCTCCCTCTGGCTGTTCATGGATGATGCCGGTGTATCTCACTCCCCTTGGCAAAAGCCTGGGGAGCACGGACGTGCTCTGGCTGAGGCCTCCCTCCTCCCGGTAAAAATCATATCGGGTCAGGCCTCCCAGCCACACTCCGGTTCGGCTCTTCAGAAGCTTCTCCAGGCCTTTGCGGCTGCACGGCCGCAGGTACTCGTCTGCATCCAGGATCAGATTCCAGTCAGCATCGGACTGCTCCAGGGCAAAATTGCGGGCGGCGCCGAAATCGTTGATCCACACAAAGTCAACTACTCTGGCCCCCATCTCCCTGGCGATGGAAACGGTTCTGTCCGTGGAGCCGGTGTCCGCTATGATGATCTCGTCCACAAGCCCCCTGGCCGCTTTCAGACACTTTCTCAGAGATCGCTCCTCATTTTTTACGATCATCACCAGATTGAGCTTCACAGGGTATCCCTTCCCGGCTTTTTCTGCTTTTCCATCTGCTTGGCGAAGACGAATCTCCGTATATTGGCCTCCGTCTCCGGCGGCAGATTCAAAAACTGACAGCCATAGCCGATGCCGCCGCTCATAGCGCCCTTAGCCCGAAGAATCTTGGCGCTGACCCGGCAGGGATCCTTCTCAAAGCGATAGGTAAAGGCAAACTTGGTTCCTGTCTTGATCGCCTGGGAAGTGACCAAAAAGATTCCCCCGGCGCTGATATTTTTGATGGTGCCCACAAAAAACTCCCCGTTTTCCGTGGAGAACTCCATAGGGATATGTACTCTCACCCTCAGGTCTTTCTGCCGCTGGTATACATCGCTGATCTCTATCACCTTGCAGTCCGCCATCCAGGGCTCATTCAGCCTGTTCTCCTGGACATTCTTGCGAATCACCACCTCACAAAAACACCGGATCAGTCCCTGCTGCATATCATAGAAATCCACAAAGGCCTTAAATCTGACACTGCGCAGCTTATAATTGCTGAAATACAGCCGGATGCTGTCATCACTGCCGGTCTCCACCCTGGCTCTTGACAAAGGTTTATTGTCTGTCCCGTAGACCAGACAGCCTTCGCAATCCCTCAACCTCATGATGTGTTCTCTCCTCCTTCATGTCCGTATTCGTCACCCTTTTTCCGAATCTCCAGTGCACCGACTGCCAGGCAGCCGGGCAACCCGCTGACAGACGGCACTGCATCTGCTGTCTGCCAAAAGCCCCGGGGAATGGGCTTTTCCGGCCGAATCAAGCCTCCTAGAGCGTGATGGTTCCGACCTCTCTGCTGGCGTTCAGCATCATCTGAAGGCGCATGATCTCAATCAGGTTGACAAAACTTTCTTTATCGATCGTAATGGTCTCTCCGTCCCCGCTCATCGCCGACGCCCCTAAGAAGGAACTTAAAGCGCTGGAACCTGAGCCATAGTAGCTTCCCAGTCCGCCGGACATCAGATTGTAAAGCCCTGCCGACTGCCCGTAAGAGTGATAGAAATCGGAATCGGAAGAAGACAGAAGGGACGAGGCGCTTCCATACATGCCGGCCAGAGCGTTCTTCTCCACCGTCTTTCCGGTAGAGATAGGCGCGCCGCTCATGTAGGAGGTAACCGTCTTGACATAGTTCTGAGTCTCCTTATAAGGCGGGATGCCGCCGTACTTCTGGACGCTGTTGGGCCCCGCGTTGTAGGCTGCCAGCGCCAGGCTGACATTGCCTCCGAACCGCTCCAGATTCTCTTTTAAATATTTTGCCCCGCCCATGATATTCTGTCTGGCATCATAGGGGTCGGTCACTCCCAGCGACCGGGCTGTGGCAGGCATAAGCTGCATCACTCCGATGGCACCGGCCTTTGACACCGCGTTGGGGTTAAAATTGGACTCCGCCTTGGCCACAGCCTTCAGAAGCTTCTCGGGCACCCCATAGATGGCGGCCGCCTCCTCAAAAACGGCATCCATGCTCTCGGTTCCGCTTTTTGCCGCCTTGTTAAATACATTCTGAAATTCACCGCTGGCTTTCTCTGTCTGTGCAGCCCGTTGATTCTGTGTGCCAGTCATCTCCGGATTTACTGCCGTTGTCACTAATCCCATAATCTTATGATCCTCTCTCCTGTTCTGATTTTTACCGCAGAGCCGCTCCGTTTGCCCCGATGGTCCAGCCGTCAATGACCGTATTCACAGCCATGCTGCCGTCACCATTGAGATAATACCAGACATCCGCGACGATGGTCCAGCCGGTACGCATCTTGCCGTCGGAGCCTAAGTAATACCACTTGTCTCCCACATTTACCCAGCCCCGCTGCATGAGACCGGAGCCGTCCGTGTAGTACCAGCTGCCCGGCTCCGGCTGGATCCAGCCGGTGAGCATCTCGCCGCCTTCTGCCAGGTAGTACCAGGAGTCACCCAAAGGGTTAATCCAGCCGGTCTTCATGATGCCGTTTTGATCCATATAATACCAATAATTGTTGATCCGCTGCCATCCCCTGGTCATGTTGCCGTTCTGGTCAAAATAGTACCAGCTGCCGGAGACCTTCTTCCAGGTATTCACGTCTTTGCGTCCGTCGGGCAGGATATAGTTGTCGCCCTTGATGCCGCCTCCGTCAGGGGAGTTGGCATCGATCTCTTCCCAGTCATATTCCTGTTCTGTGGAGGAGACGAACTCCCCCTCCTTTAGATATTTCTTCTCATCGGATGTGACCGGAATCGCCTTCACTTCATAATAATAGGTTTTGTCCTCGTCCTTCATAAACTGGGACAGATCGATGGTGTTGGTCTCCACCGTCATCCTCTTTACCACTTTGCTGTCACCGTAGAGCACCAGCGAATACCCCGGAGCGTAATCCACAGACTTCCAGAGAGCTCTGTTGCGCTCCGAGCTGCTCCACCCTGCCTTGGTGGTATTGCCGAGAACCGTCACGGGCTTGTAATCCACCTTCACCTGCAGCTTATCATCCTCCAGGGCTTTGGCCGACACAAAGTCTGCGCCGCTTACCTTGCATTTTGACCGGTTTAGGGAAGCGGGAAATACCTTTCCGTCCTCCGCCGCCACCGTGATCTCCACCCGGACTTTCTTGCCCGGCTTCCACTTCTCATAGGCAGTCCGATACTGATAGTCCACGATGGTACATCCGGTCGTACCGATGGTAATCTCCGGTTCCGGAATCTCCTCCGGTTCCCCGTAAGTCGTCTTCAATGTGACCGAAAGACTTTCGATGACGCTGGACTCGGCTCCATAGGCCGGGATCCAGGTCCTGCCGAAAGCCGCCGTCACCATCAGACAGGCAAGACTCCCTGCCGCCGCTCTCTTTATCTGTCTCCAAATCTTTTTCATGGTGTCACCTCACATTCTACCGCCAAATCCCGTCGGAATCAAGATCAAATCCGTCCACCCGGGTGTCATGGGCCATCTCCCCGGAACCGGGATAAAAATAATACCAGTGACCATCGATCTGATACCAGCCCTCGGCGATCACTCCGTTTTCATCTGCAAAATAGGTCTTCTCGTCACGGCGGATCCAGCCGGTGAACAGGGCTCCCTGAAGGCTGTTGTCCAGGGTATTCAGATAATACCGCCTGCCGTCCAGGGTAAGCCAGCCTGTATAGGCGCTGCCGTCCTCATTGAAATAATAGTGGTATCCCGTGATCTCTCTCCAACCCGGAGAGGCCATGGAACCCAAGGTGTGATCCCGCTCCTCCTCCGGTCGGAAATAGTACCACTTGTCATCAATCTTCACCCAGCCCACCGCCATCTGGCCGCTGCCGTGGAAAAAGTACCACTCTCTCCCGATGCGCTGCCAGCCGGTAGCCATGGCGCCGTTTCCGTCAAAATAGTACCACTGTCCGTCTATGTACTCCCAGGTGTTGGTGCTTAGGGCTCCGGAAGGATAGCGGTAATGCCACACACCGTCCTCCTGAGACCACCCCACAGTCTTATCGGTTCCCTTCCCCGTTTCGGGGGAGGAGGACTGCTGTCCCTTTCCGTCGGACACATACCGGTCGGTGATCTCCAATTCTCCCGACTCCAGCCAGTCACTTTTCTTGCCGTGCTTTTTCTGGAAATCTGTCCCCGGGACGGTGCGGATCTTGAAAGAATAGCTGCCAGTCTTCGTCATATAGGGATAAAAGTTATAGGTGGTGGCAGATGTCTGATCCACTTTAAACACATTTTTTTGATCCCGCATAAGCTGTACTTCGTAGTACCCGGATCCGGTCTCCGGCTTTTCCCACTTCGCCTGCCCCAGCTTCTTCTCATCCCAGTAGGCATCCTTTGGCGCCTCATAATCCCCTTTTATGGGATTTACCCGCAGCGTGACCACCAGATTGTCTCCGTCCCGCCTGGCAGACACGAAGGTGCCGCCGCTGACTTTTACATTGGATGATTTATAGCTGGCCAGAAAATAGTATTCACTCACATCTTCCGGCTCTAATGTGACCAGCATCCGGGGCTCGTCGCCGGCTGTCATCTCCTTGGACGCGTTTTCCATCCACTCGGCCGAGGCCGTCCTGTAGTGGGACCCCTTCTCCCCGACCATGATTTTGCCGTCCTCGGCTCCGCCGTCTCCCACCTGAATATCCGGCAGCTTTTCGCCGGCCTTCAGCTTGGCAGAGATCTTGACATTGACCGTATTGATGGGTTTGGTCGCCGCGAGAGCCTCCATGGGCATGGCAGCCGCGACACAGAGACACGCCAGCAAAAACGCCGCCCATCTTCTGATCTTCTGATACATGATAAAACCCTCCTCACTCTAAGACAGTAAGCCTGTCACTCTTCTTTAACCTCTGCTTTCTGCTCTCCATTTCCCTCTTCCCCCAAAGCCTCCTCCGTCTTCTCCGGCACAAAGCCCAGAAAATAGATATAGATATCCACAATGGCCTGATACAGTTCTTTCGGGATCTCGGCACCTAACTGCAGCTGAGTCAGAAGGGTGGCCAGCGAATCATCCTCATAGACCGGCACCCCCGCTTCCATGGCAGTCTCCGTGATCTTCTCTGCCATATAGCCCATCCCGGATGCCACGATGACCGGTGCGCCGTTCTTCTCAGGATTGTACTTGAGCGCCACGGCCTTCTGCCGCATAAGTTCATCAAATTCTGACATTGATCGTTCTCTCTTTCTCTCTTATCTCAGGGAAGATCTCGTCTACCCGTCTGTCACGGTAACGCTGGCGCACCAGAAGTTCGCCAAACCGAATTCCGTTATCTTTTAAGATATCCGCCACTTTTGTCCTGATCTCTTTCTCCTGTTTCGTCAGCTGCGGCGGAACGAAAAGCTGTACCCTGGCCTCGTGGTCCTGGAGTGTCATAACCAGCTCAAACTTTCCTACACTCTGAATGTCAAACTTCAAAAACAGCTTGATCCTTCTCCCCCGGCCCTCCTCCTCTCTGTCCGCGTCCGGGTCCACCCACATCTCCGACATCACATTATCCCCCTCATACTGGAAGGGAAGGATGAAATGGAGCAGGGGCATATAGACGCTCTCATTGAGCAGCATCCCGTTCATAATGGTATAAAACTGCTGGACGTTCTCAAGCCCTGCCTGACCGTTAGTCCCCTTGAGAAGCAGTTGGGACAGACCCTCGGCAAAGCTGGAGAGAGGCTTGGCAGAACCGCCCTCCCGTCCGGCCAAAAGAAGCTGGTGAAGGCTCTCCTCCGGCTCCCCCTTAAACAATCTGGCAAACTCTCTGTTGTTAAAAAGATTATCAAATAATTTCAGAAGCCGGCCGGTTCCTCCGTCCTGATACCGGGCAGTGTGAAAGACCAAAAGCATCACGGCCTCTCTCACCGGGCCGTAATCGTGAGTCCTGGAGATATAGTTGGAGAGAAACGGAATCAGGCTCTTGACCAGAGCCTGAGTGTTGGCTGTGGTATCTCCGTTGGCTGCCTCCCAGTTGACGGAGTCGGCCAGCTCCCGAAACTCTTCCCGGTAGGGCCGCAGCAGAAGCTGTTCGATATCGTCCATCAGAGAATGCATCTGCTGCAGGAGATGGGTTCCCGAAGAATAATTGTTATAGCCCTTCAAAAAAGCCATAACCGCCTCCTGAAGTCCCTGGGAGGAGCTGTGAGTCAGAATGGACCTTAACTGGTTAAAAAATCCCCCCGTAAACTTGGCCTGCAGATCCGTCTGTCCCTGGATATACTGGAGAAGATCCTCCGGTGAATCCACCTTCATGGACATGAGAAGCTTCTCCACCAGTTCCACCACTTCGGCCTGGCCTGCATCCTTGATTCCCGCCATGTCGGTAAACAGAAGGCGCTCCAGGACACCGGCCAGCTCTCCGCCTTCTCCCAGCCCCTTGATAAACGCACCGTAGTTGCTCTCATAGTCCACCACGCTCATCAGGGCGTCCTGGGTGCTGCCGCCTGTCTGGTCCCCGTCCTTCCCGTCTGTTCTGACCACTCTGGTCGGGTCCGCCGGGTTATGAATCGCAGGGTTCCCGGCGCCGTGCTTCGGATCCTGCGGATTGATCATATTCCGATTATCTACATTAAGATTCGGTGTCGTCACCTGTAAAATGTTCGCCATAGTCCCTCAATTTCCTTTTTAAACCATAATATTTTATATATCGGCGCTTTTGTCTCCTCCATTATATAATTTTTTCTTCTTTTGCACAAGATAAAATATAATAACTTTATTTTACATGTTTATTAACGAAAAAGTCTCTGTCTCTGCTTATCTCCGCCCTAAAAGCGCCGATAAATATCAATATAGATATCGACACAGAATGTTTATATGTGCAAGTTTTTTCAGAAGGGAGGTCACTTATGAACATTACTTTTCAGGCTATGAATCCCTCTTACCGTTCACCGGTTCCTACACAGGCAAAGCGCACGCCTCAGGTCACAAAGGCCAAGGGCGATTATGATACTGTGAAGATCAGCAGGACACAGGCGCCCGCAGAGGACGACGAGACATTTGCCCGGATGCTGGCCCGCAAGACTGCCGCCCAGCTCGGCAGCGCCAGTCAGGAGCGGGTACAGGAACTTGGCAGCAGAGTCGCAAATGGTACCTACGTGCCGGATGCGCAGAGGATTGCCGGCCGTATGCTTGGTTTGGGCTGAAGCCTTCTGCCAAAGCAAAAGACAGAAAGGAGCCCGATTGTTTTATGAATCAGGAGACACGGGACTTATTGGACAGTTTTAGTGATATTATCAGGCAGCTGACCGTCTTGACAGGCCAACTCTCTCAGGTGGAGGAAGCCAAGGCGGAAGCTGCCTCTGAAAAGCGTCATGAACTTCTGGATGGTTTCATCCAGAAAGAGCAGGCACAGCTCTTAAAGCTGAGAGGATTGGAGCAGCACAGGATGAAGCTGGCGAAGAATCTCGGATGGGATTCCCTCACGTTCCGCCAGATTTTGGATAGGGCCGATTCGCAGCAGAGGGAAGTTCTCCTGCCGCTGTTCACGGAGTTGGAGCAGCAGCTGAACCGTTTGATTCAGTCTCGGAAGGCCTCCGAACACATCATCAATGTCCGGATCCACGAGATCGAGACACTGATCGCCCTCCAGGAAGGCAGCTCCTATGCTCCTTCCCGCAGTGTGAGTGTCAGTGCTCCGTCCCGCCCGAAGATGAAAGACACCTATGGCTGATGCAAAAGCAGCCATATATTTAATATAGAAGAAATACTTGGAGGATATGATTTATGGTCAGAGCAACCTTTTCCGGTTTTACCACTGCTCTTTCTGCCATGCAGGCCAATCAGAAGCGGCTTAACATCACAGGGCAGAATTTGTCTAACATGAACACCGTCGGCTACACGAGACAGCAGCTGAAGGTGTCCAGTTTGAATTACACCAACCCGATCTCCCACTACATGAACGGTTCCGAGATCTCCGTGGGATTCGGTGTTCACATGGATACGGTCACCAGGATCCGTGATCCCTTCCTGGATGTCCAGTACCGGAACCAGATGGACCGCTCCGGTTACACCAACGGCCTGCAGACTTCCCTTGACAGACTCGCCAATTTCTTTGATGAGTCCCATATAACCGGTATCCAGAAAGCATTTGATGATATTCAGTCCACCTTGACCAATATTCACGATACGGCCAAGGTCAATGATCCCATCTTTGAGGCAGAGCTGCGCAGCAGGATGGAGGCTCTGACCAATCTCCTCAATCAGGGTGCCAAGGATATCGAGGACGCCAAGATGGAGGAGTTTAACCGCTTAGACGGAACCGGTACCAGCGAGCAGGGCGCCATCCAGAGGGTCAATGATATCCTTCAGCAGATCGGCTCCCTCAACCGCCAGATCAAGGAGAATCAGATCCACGGCCAGCCAAGCCTAGAGCTGATGGATAACCGTGACGTGCTCTTAGATGAGCTGTCCAGCTATCTTCCCATCGAGGTGACTTACCGGAAAGACGAAGATCACGACGGTATTGATGCTGCTGGAAATGAAGATCTGTCTGAGCTCTATCACCTGGACAGCTCCGGCAGGCCGATTATGAGAAAAGAGTGGCCTGACGATCTGTATGTGACCATGCAGTATATCGATGAAACCGGCAAGTCTCAGACCCTAAAACTGGTAGAGGGCACTGTCGGTGTCGGCGAGGAGAATCATCTGAAACTGGAGATCCCCAACACGAAGGATATTCTGGATACCACCAATCCGGCTAAGCCTGGGGATGTGAAGCTGGATTTCTATGCATTAGACGAAAAAGGCAATAAGGCAGGAGCTGCCGTATTGACATTTGAGAAAGACACGACGACAAATCCGCCTAAGATCACCAACCAGTTCCCCAGCGACTCCGGTTCCATTCAGGCCGGTCTCGACATGCTCTGGAAGGACGGCACCACAGACGGACTCAACGATGTCAAGGGGTATGACTTCTATATGAAGCAGCTGGACAGATTGGCGTCCGCCTTCGCGGAAGTGATCAATACCCTGAATATCCAGGGCACTACCAATAGTGTCGACAACAAGCCTCTTCAGAACTATTTCCTCCTTGCCAACAAAGAGGATGGCACCTCTGCGAACATCACAGCCGCCAATATCGGTATCAATTCGGAATGGGTCAACGGCAATGTTCATATCAGCAAAAGCGGCGACAACCATACGGACACTGTGCTCCACATGCTGGAAGCTATGAAAGCCACTTACCCTTATGACAACCTGAAGGATTTTGACGGTAACCCGTTATTTGATAAGGTTAACCTGGATAACAATACCTTTGCCAATTTTATGAACCACACCTCCACCATCCTGGCCAATGATTCTTATTCCAATAAGATCGCCTTGAAGACCAATGTGACGGTGTTAAACGGCATCGAGAATTCCCGGGATTCCGTCTCAGGAGTCAGCTTAGACGAGGAAGCGTCCAACATGATGATGTATATGTCGGCTTACAATGCCGCTTCCCGGCTTATGACCACCATGGATCAGGCTCTCGATATCCTGATCAACAGCACCGGTGTGGTAGGTCGGTAATCATTCACATAAGGGGTCAAATTCGTTTTGACCCCTGTCTTATCATTTAACCTTGAATCAAAAGATATTAGGGAGGTATCTCACATGCGTGTAACCAATGCAGCAACATACAGAAATTTCACCACCTCGGTAAATGACGTTCATTTTGCCCTGAACAAGAGCATGAACAAGGTCTCCAGCGGTGAGCGGTATGAGAATGCCGCAGAGTCTCCTCTTGCTTACTACGAGGGCAACCGGATCGACAGCCAGCACCAGGACACCATCACCAAGAAGGCTCTGTTAAAAGATATCCAGAATCGTATCTATCAGCAGGAATTAGGTGTAAAAAATGTTCAGAAACTTCTCACCGAAGCAGAGGACCGGGTTCTCTACGCCAACACTGCCACGACCACCGATACGGCGCTGGATACTACCAGGTCTGCCCTGCTTCAGGAGATGCACGAGATGGTGAACAGTCTGAATACTCAGTATGAGAACTTTTACATCTACGGCGGCAATGACGTATCCACTCCGCCCTTCTCCCTGAGCTCTGACGGCATGACCCTCACCTATCGTCACACGTTCCCCGGTGAGTCCGACCCCACGGAGTTCCAGATGGAACTGGTCAAGCAGGGAGATAACTCTTATAAATACCAGCTGAAGACAGGACAGGATTCCAGCGGCAACCCTCTCGGCGGCGAGAAGGACTTAATCCGGGCCATGAAAGAGCAGGGACGTGTAGACATCGGCTACGGCGATATCCGCGACCACTCTACCCTTCTGGACACCTACACCGGAGGCATGAATGTTCTCACCGGACTCACCTCTGACGCAGTGCGGGCAGGCGCCGGAGCCGGAGATCCCACCGGCGATCCCAAGAGCGTTATGGACTATCTGAGCGAAGGTCCTCTGGCTCTCGTGGGACGTTCGGTTCACGCCATAGGCGAGTATTTGGATCAGGTAAAAACCACCGGCAACAACGATCGATCCGCCATGAGCAAGGTGCTCAGCGACACGATCACCGATATGTCCGTCTCAGAGCACAATATCAGCAGCTTCTACGCAGATCTTGGCAACAAATACCGCCTGATCGACAACATGGACGAGAAGCTCACTGACCTTGCCAATTCTCTGCAGCAGCAATATACCGACAAGCTGGGAGCTGACCCCTATGAATCCATCATGGAGATGTATAACAACAATTACGCTTATAATGCGGCTCTCCGGGTAGGTTCCCAGCTTATGGGTTCTTCTCTGTTTGATTTCATGAGTTAACCCATATCATGGATAGAAAGGAGGTTTGAGTATGGAACAGCTTATTAAAATCACATCAGAGCCTATACGGATGGTGCGCTTTTCCCAGAATGCCCGGTTGGTCAATGCTGACAACGTGGATATGGAACGGCGGAAGGCTCTGGCCCGGCATATGTCCTTTCGCCAGTCTGCCGGACAGGGCGGTGTATCTGTGGAAGATATCAAGAAGATCAATCACACATTCTCCAAAAAGCATGTGACGCCTCAGCTTCCGGGGGCTCCGGTTCAAAAGCAGGTGATATCCCGCCAGCCTCAGACTCAGGCGCCGGTGTCTGTACCTTCCAAAGATATGACTGCGCCGGACCCCACCGCTGCTTCCGACATCGCTGTGGCTATGCCGTCCAGCAACACCGCCAAGCCGGTCCCGGTTCAGGATGTCTCCATCGAGACCGGAGCTTCCTATACGGCTCAGAGAGGAGCCTTTGAGATGCGGGTTGCCAAGGGAGAGCTGACTTATCTTCCTCCCATGGTTATGACCATCATCACTCAGCGCCCTTCTGTTCATGTGGAATATCTGGGAGGATTCAATTACGTTCCCCCCAGGGACGGTGACTCAGGCAGCACTGTTAACTTATTCACATAGGAGTGTTTATTTATATGACGATACAGACGGATTATGGTACTGTGGAGTATTCACCGGAGGATTTAATCGTTTTTCCTGACGGTCTCTTCGGTTTTCCAAAATTGACCCGCTATCTTCTCCTGCGTATCAGTGAGAACGATGGGGATGATTCTATACTATTGATGCTGTCGGTGGAGGATCCCAACGTGGTGTTTGTTCTGATCAACCCATTTTTCCTCTGCCCTGATTATGCCCCTGTATTGAGGCCGGAAGAGCTTGCCTGCCTGGAGGTCTCAGAAAACGGTGAATTGTCCTACTATGCAATCTGTGTCGTGAGAGGCGATTATCTGGAGAATACGGTGAATTTAAAGTGTCCTCTGGCTATTAATCCTCAGACACGCCATGGAATTCAGATTATTTTGGAAAATACTTCTTATGAATATGGTCATAAGCTTGGCTCTTTTCCCTCTGTGATAAATTCCACAGAGGAGGAGCCGGACGGGAGTGGTAATCATGCTGATACTTCGACGTAAAAAAAATGAAAGCCTGTTGATCGGAGAAAATATCCGAATTACGATTATCGAATGTGCCTCAGACGGTGTTCGTCTGGCCATCGATGCGCCGAAGCAAATCTCGATCCTCCGGGAAGAACTTTCGGAAGCGGAACAGAGCAATAAGATGGCTTTGACACCGGATATCAATTCCGTGTGGGCTCTCCAGTCTCTTCTCCATCACTCCTCTCCCAAAAAGAATGACTCACCACAACAGTGAGATCCTGACGACAAAAGCCCTGCACTCGGCAGGGCTTTTCTATGTATCTATCCGGTCAGTGATCTCCACCAAAGCCGCATCCCTCGAAGCAGCCAGAAGATCGGCAATAAAAACGGCAGTCTCTCCAGAGAAGGATAGATCGAAGACATATAATGGTAATCCGGAAATACCCAAGTCAGCTTTCGTCTCTTCTCCCCGAAAAATCTCGATATTTTTTCTCTCTTGATATTTTTTCCCTCTGCCTTCTTCTCCTTCTCAATCTCCTTCTCGATCAGACTCTGAAGTTTTAAGGCCTGGTCGTCATTCTCGTGGTTGATGATCCCCCTGCTGAGAAGGCGCTCCTCCAGAATATCATAGACTAACATGTCGTCGGCTCGATTGACCAGGAATGTGTCTGTCTTCTCACCAAACCACATGTAGGCGATCTCCAGAATCTTCTCTGACAGGCCGTCGATCTTAAACTCTTCCAGTCTTTTCCACAGAATCTCGTCATCGATCTCGTCTTTCCAGGCTCTGTGACAAAGCATCAGCTCCAGAACTTCCCGGAGAGTCAAGTCATCTGTCGCATAGTTGTATGCCGCTTTGGCCATACGGTATACCAGCTCGCTCTCCGCAGGGAGAGTCCAGATATGCTCATAGGGTTCTTTAATCTGAGCCGACTCCAGAATCTTGATCATATTTTTCGTATATTTGGAAGTCCGGAAAGGAAGTTTGCGATATAGGGTCAGGGAGACTCCGGATACTTTCTTCATCCGCTCCCCAAACCCTTTGTAAGTCTCGTCGGTCTCATAACCAAGGTCCACCAGGAAACCCTTAGCCAGATAATACTGCTCTTCTTCCAGAAAGATCTGCACTGCACCGGTATCTGCCGTCTCCGTCAGCTTATAGAATCCTCTGACTGTCTCTGACGTCAGTACGGTACAGGAAACCTCTCTCATATCCAGCCATGTCAGCACTTCCTTCAGGGATTCCCCGCAGTGTTCTCCAAACAGCAAAGACTCCTGATAGCGCTTAAAGAAACGATCCCGCCACTTGTCCGGCACCGTCTCTCTGTAACCCAGAAGTCCAATATAAACAATATTTGCCACCTTGTGATAATCTGACAAACGATACATCCTCTCCCAGTCCAGACGGCTGAGAGCGACGCGCTTGTCATCCTGGCGGATAACTGATGATACAATTCCCACAAGGGAACGTCCCTCAAACAATAATCGATTCATAGCTCTCTCTTTTTATCTGTCAATATAGGCGTTATCCTGCTGATCGGGCAGTCTTATAAAAGGATTTCCCCCCTGCCAGCCTTTCGCTCAGCCTCTGATCTCTCTGGCGCAGACGATCGATTATGGCCTGCGTCTTCCTCCTGATCTCATAGATCTTTTTTTCTTCTATACTCTCCCCAACTGCTGTGTCCAGGTCGGAGGAGATCAGTGCCTGCAGCTGTCCGTAGATCTCGCTGCTGCCCTCTCCCAACTGCCACAGCTCTTCCATACACTGATCAGCCTTCACCATCTCATCCCCTCTCAAATCCAGGATCATGGATGCTGAGACCTCGTCGTTACGTGCGACAAATTCCTCCAGTTCCCCGGTCAGCCTGTCAAGCTCCCTGACAGCGCCATATCTTCTCTGAAGCAGAATCATGACCTTTTCTTTGTTCACTTCCATCTGCGGCACGCCCCTTCTCTTATCCTCTTACTTCCTTTACTTTGGCTATGTGGGTGTCATTGACTTTTCTGCTTGCACCCTCAAACCCATCCTTTAATTCGGAAAGAATGTGGCGGATACGTCCGATCTCATCCTTCCTCCGCTCTCTTCCCGCCTTCACCCGGCTTAAGTCGAAGATCAGATAATCATAGATTCTCTTCAAATCCCAACTGATTGGCTGGTCAAAATCCAGTATATCGATCAGATAACGAACAATCCGGACCACCCGATTGATACAGTCATCAAAATCCGCATAATTTTTATCCTGCAGCGAGATCTCCGCTCTGGTGAGACGCTTGATCGTCTCGTCAAACAGAAGAAGCAAAAGTTCTGGACCGGACATGGAGTATATGCTTTTTTCTTTATAATGATTATATCCGTTCATTGCATCCCTTCCTTAACAACGTTATGCTGCCGCCCCATGAAAAATAATAGGGGCGGCAGCCGTTTTCCCCTGACAGCCTCATGAATGATGCGACGTTCTGTCACACATTAACCGGTAATCTGAGAAAGATAGCTTGACTGTGTATTCATCTTGTTGATCAGTGTCTCCATGGTGGTAAACTGAGAAATATAGCGATCCTGCTCTACTCTCAGCTGATCCTGCAGTTTGGCGATGGTCTCCTCCATATCCTTCATCTGGTTGTAGATCTGATTCTTCATCAGTGTAGTCGGCTTCTTCTCGGATCCTGCGATGTCGATGAGACGTCCGTAGGAGCCGGAAGAACCATTGACCGCATTCTTGGAAGCATACCTGGTAGCGTAAGGAGTGAAGGTGTCCTCCACCACATTGATCAATCCCTTTTTCATGTCTCCGCCGCCGGTGAAGATCTCGGCCACCTTATCGGGGTCGCTCTCCATAGCCTGACGGAATTTGGACTCGTCAAAGACCAAGGTTCCGCCGTCTAAGTAATCTTCTGAGTATGTGATACCCATCTCCTTCAGATCATCGTAGCTGGCTCCGTTCTGCATCAGCTTGGTAAAAATAGCCTGCACATCCATATTCAGATCCTGCATGGCGGAGTCGCCGTAGAGCAGGCCCTGTTTTGCCTTCTTCTCCCAGTTTTCGATGGAGGTCTCATCCATCTCTTCCTTCTGCTCATCTGTCAGCGGCCCATAGCTGCTGTCGGGGCGGCTGGTCACCTGCTTGTTGATCTCCGTCACCAGAGCATTGAAATCCTCGAAAAAGCTCTTTACCTTCTCTGTGACGCCGTCTACGTCTGCTTTGGCGGTGAAGGTGATGGCATCGGCGGTATCGAAAGCCGGTATGTCGGAAGAACCGTCCGGAATCTCGTTGCCGTTTTTATCAACCGGCTTCCCGTCTGCGTTGGTCTTGACGCCAAATGTACCGGATACTGTGACATTTAACCCCTCTAAATTGAACGTATTGGAGGAACGGTTCAGCTTGACATCGATGCCGTTGCCGTAGCTGACATAGATGATGGCATCTTTGCCTTCCTCAATCTTGCCCCCGTCTGTGCCTGTCGGCTTTCCGTCTGCACCCGTTTCAAATCCGAAAAGTTTATTGGCAAGATCGCCTTCTAACTCAATCTTCCGCCCTGCACCTGTCTCCGAAGAAACCAGCATGAACTGACCTGTGGCATCTACATAGGTGGCTTTTACTCCGGCCTCCTTGGTAGAGTTGATCTTCGATAAGATATCACTGATGCTGCTGTTGGTTGTGAGACCCTTGATCTCTACCCCGTTGATCGTAAGCTTTAAATTGCCGTCCGCATCCGCGATATCTGCCGTCTCCGCCCAATCAAACTGACTCAGCTTACCGCTTAAGTTCACCTTGCTGGAAGCTCCATAGTCGATTCCCATGTTCTTCAGCAGTTCGGAATCACTGGAGACAATAGATACCGTAGAGGTCTCATCCGATGTTTTAAAATTCAATCCCTCCGCTTCCACAGAGACGACAACAGAGTCCTCGCCAAACGCCCGGTCCAGGCGGCCCTGGAGATTGTTTTTAACATCCTCCAGCAACGCTTTCTGCTGATCTTGTGTGAGCTCCTCCGGAAGGCCGTTTGCTTTGTTCTCTTCTTTAAACTTATTTATCTTTTCTTGAAGGGCATTCTTTTCTTCCTGGGTAATCAGCTCGATCTCTTTTTTGCTGCCGTTAAAATTAAAGGTCACCTTTTTCCCTGTCATGTACTGGAGGGTGGTAGGACTGTTGATGGCCGTCTCCTGGAAAGTTTTCGAAGAGGCGGTTACACTTGCTGCAAAGTTCTCAAAAGAAATACTCTTTTTATCGCTGTCAACGTCACCATCCCGTTTTTCGTATCCCAAAGCCTTCAATACATTGGAATCGGCGCTGCTTGTTATGGCATACCCGTTAGCACTGCCTGTGGACTTCTCTTTAAGGACGATTTTATCACCCTCAACTTTAAACTCTAAAGCATCCTTTATATCCGTTTCGCCAAACTTGATCTCTGATCTCTCTAAAAGTACATTCAGGTCCTTCGCCAAATCGTCAATCGTCCCATTGGTAAGGGTGTAATCAATGGTTTTCTTGGTCGACGGATCTCCCTCCACTGTCTCATAGCTGCTGGCAAAGGTAAATGTCTTAATATCCGTATACTTTTTATCCTGGTCGTTCCATCCGCCGCCAAAGGTGATCTTAGCCCCTTCCAAGTTGGACGAATATACCTTTTTCTCCAGATCGCTAAGCGCCGTCTGAAGCCCGTCTGTCACATGCTTCCCGGACTGGAGCACCGTGGAGGTAGCCAGCTGCTGCACACCCTTGATCGAGACATTCTCCGACAGGGCGGAAGAACCTGTAGCCGTGACGAATCTGGACACCTCATCTCTCCCGTGAACGGTGATCTTATTCTTAGCGAAGACAGAGGCATCTTTTAAGTTGCTCCCTGAGGAATAGCTGGCAAACTTATCTGTCAGATCGATGATCTTATCGCTGACTCCGCGATAAGCCTCCATCTTCCACTGAAGCTGTGTCAGCTTCTTCTTCTGATTATTGATCTTCGTGGTAGTCCCCAGTGTCATCTGCTCCACGATGGAATCACGATCGATACCGGAAACCATGCCGCCAAAGCCTCTCAGCGATGTGTTCCCCAGACTGCTGGCGCTGTTGGTACTTGATATACTGGCCATTTCTCTATCTCCTTTCACTTCAATACCTTGAAAAAATTCATTTTTAATCTATACTTATTTATCGACATGATATATAATAAAAATAATATCTTGAAAATCATTTTTATAATTCATTTTAGTAATTTAATGATACCGGGAGCATGAAATGCGGAGCAATCCGTGTATCAATAGCGGTCAAATACCTTTTGACCCCAACATCATTTTATATTTTGGAGGTACTGCTTTGTCTATCATTATTACCGTTTCCAACCAGAAGGGCGGCGTGGGGAAGACTACCACATCCGCTGCTCTTGCATCAGGAATCTACATGGCGGGAAAGAGGGTTCTGGGTATTGACTTGGATCCCCAGGGCAACTTGGGCTTCTGCTTAGGCGCCGGTATGGCCAACCCCCATACGATTCTGGATGTGATGAAGGGCACGGTTCCCGTCCACAGGGCTCTTGTCCGGTGTGATTACGGCGATCTTCTGGTCTCCGACATCACCTTAAGCAGCAGCGGTCTGGATAAGGTCACCGTCAACCGGGAGTTTATCCTTCGGGATGCCATCAAGCCGGTGATGGATTTCTATGATTACATCATCATAGACACACCGCCTGCTCTGAACCTTTTGACGGTCAACGCCTATTCTGTCTCCGACTTTTTGATCATCCCTATGGCTTCCGATATTCTGAGCCTGGTGGGCCTCGCCCAATTGAAGGAGACCATAGAGTCCGTGCGTGAGTCCTTTAACCCCGGTCTGAATGTTCTGGGGATTCTTTTGACCCGATTTAACCCGCGCACACTTCTGTCCAGAGATGTCTTAGAGATGGCGGGTCAGCTGGCAGGCCAGATTCATTCCAAGGTCTTTGACACGAAAATCCGCGCCGGAGTAGCCATCGCAGAAGCGCCGGCCCATGGCGAGAGCATTTTTTCATATAATCCCCGCTCGGCTGCGGTAAAGGATTATCTTAAATTTATCGATGAGATTGCATCGGATATCCATTTAAAGGAGGATTTATAAAATGGCTAAGAAAACAAACAAGACATCACATGTCATGGATCTTTTGACCAACGGTGCTTCCCCGGAAGCAGAAGAAACCGCAGAGGAGTCGGTGACTTCTGGTCAGGAGAAAAAAACCGATGTCCAGTCTCACTCTGTAACCCCTGCTAAAGTTACCGTGGTGGATGAGGGAAGTATCAATGACCGGGTCTCTCAGGAGATTCTCGGAAAGCTGACAGAAGAACTGGCAGAAGAAGGTCTGAAGGAAGAGTCGGAGTCTGCAGCGCCTGGTGAGACCCCTGCTTTGGATCTTCCTGAACCTGATGTCCAGGCGGATGCTGGGGCAATTACCGAGGAGTCCTCAACTCCCGATCCTGTCTCTGACGCACCAGAAGCCTCTCAGACCGACCCGCTGCCGGCTGTGGAGGAATCTCAGGCTCCTGCCGGAACCGAGCCCTCAGAGGCCCAAAAAGAAGTTTTGGAACCTGCTCCTAAAGCAGAGGAAGAGCCAAAGAAGGAACCTCACCCCATTATCCCGGAAAGCCATTTCGGCAGCCACACCAAGAATCGGGAGTACCGGTTTGTCAATGTCATGGAACAGCTCCTCATGCGCCAGGACTTGGAGGCGGTGTTAAAGCAGCACAGCGTCTGCACCTGCCCGCGATGCATGTCCGATGTCTGTGCTCTGGCTCTCACCGGCCTTCCCTCCAAATACGTGGTGACCAGCAAGGATTCCATCTCCCCGCTTCTCAGCTACTATGAGAATAAGTACAAGATACCGGTACTGACAGAGCTTATGCTGGCCTGCAATAAGGTGCGTGAGAATCCGCGGCATAAGAAATAATCGAAGCCGCTTATAGGGATAAAAAAATCTGCCTCCGATCGAGGCAGATTTTTTTTATCCCTGTCATACTATTGTAAAAGCTCCAGACAAACGGCGGCCGGGAATCTCACTCCCACAGCCCTGCCTCCTCCTCGCTCAAAATCCGGTCTACCCAGATCCCCAGATTCTCCTCCGTGGCCGGAAGATAGCCGGTGATCGGGATCCCTGTCAGCTCCTGCTTGGCACGGGCCATGGTCAGTTCCCAGTACTCTCTGTCATCCATGTCTCCGTTGATATAGTAGCAAAGCCTTCCCTTCTCGTCGTCTTTCAGGGTAAAGCTCCACACGCTTTCCAGCCTGGAGCTTCCCTGCTCCATGCGAAACAGTCTCCACTCTCCGCTTGGTTCCGTCATCTCCAGCCAGACTTCCTCCCCTTCCGGGTCCAGGTACAGGGTGCTTCGCTCCCCGTGTTCCGGCGCGTCAAACTCCGCGGAAAGTTCAAATTTCTGATCCTCGGGAATCCATACGGCCACCTCCCGAAGGCTCTCGGGTCCCTGGACTCCCTCCATGACGATCAGATCCGGATAACCGTCCATATTGAGATCCGTCATGAGAAAGAACTGTTGGGCCTGGTTCTGCTCAGAGGATGTCTCTGTTTTCCTGCCTGTGGTCTTTGTCTTCTTGGGGGCAGATTTCTTGAGCCGAGCCCGTATGGCCTTGCGGTACTTGTCATAGGCCTCCAGACCTGTGCCCTCGGGGCCTACATAGCGGCCGTCCGACGCAAAGGTGTTAAAACACATGGCGCCGTCAGGTCCCATATAGTATTTCTTCCCGTCATCCTTGTTGGACACCCAGCCGGTCTTCATGTAGCCTTTGGAATCCAGGTAATAGGTCTTCCCCTCATCCTCGATCCACTCGTCCTTGGCCGGGTCATCCCAGGAATACAGATACTGCCAGTATTTTCCGTCGTCTGTCAGCTCCCACTCTCCCAGATGGGCTCCGAAAGCCCCAAAGGTGCCGGCTCCTGCCAGCACGGCAGAGAGAAAGAGAGTCATCATCAATCTTTTCATGTCATCGCCTTCTCCCTTCCCGGCATATTTCTGCCGCTGTGCTCAGAGGTCTTTTCTCACTCCGCGATTCCGGTTTCTCTCGCCTTTTCAAACCGCTCCAGAAGCCTGTCGATCACATGGACCAGATTGCCGATCTCCGGCTTGGTCAGCTGCTCGTCTGCTCCCAGCTGCTCTCCCTTGATCCGCATCTGCTCATTGATCAGGGAGGAGAAGATCACCACCGGTAAGTGCTTTAACCGAGGGTCATCCTTCACCAGTTTGGTCAGGCGATGTCCATCCATCTCCGGCATCTCGATATCCGTGATGATCAGATTTACCTTGTCAAACAAATCCGAGTCATTGCGGATGGCCTTTAAGTAGTTCCAAGCCTCCTGGCCGTTGTTAAAGTTACTTACATTGGTAAAGCCTGCCCTCTCCAAAGAGTCATCGATCATCTTCTGCAGAAGGATGGAATCCTCGGCGATCACAAGAGGGGCATTGCAGATCGGACGGTCTCCCATCTGTTCCACCTCCGAGATCTGAATGCTGGTCTCCGGCGCGATCTCTGCCACGATCTTCTCAAAGTCCAGAATAGTCACCAGTTCGCCGTTGCACTGAGCGATTCCCGTAGCCACTCCTTCTTCTCCATGGCTTAAGGTCTTATCCGGCTTCTGGATATCCTTCCAGGAGATCCGGCTGATTCCCTCGATGCTCTGTACACGGAAAGCCACTGTCATCTTGTTGAAATTAGTCACGATGAACAGATCTCTCGCCTTGTGCTCCAAATACTCATTGGTCAGATAGAATCCCAGGTCAATCACTGTGATCAGAATGTCTCTGGGCTTAAAGATTCCTTCCACTGCCGGATGGGCATGGGGCATGGCTTTCACTTTCTCAGCCATCATGATCTCTTTTACCTTGGCTACATTGATCCCATAAAACTCGCCCTGGATCGTAAACTTCATAATCTCGATCTCATTGGTACCTGATTCCAGAAGGATTCCTTCTTTTTCTTTCTCCACTTTTATCCTCTCCTCTCTAGAGATGCTTTTCCGGCTTCCCTACGGTTCTTATAACCACATCGCCGTTAGAAACGTCGATGAGCATGGTTCTCGCATAGCCTCCGCCGGTATCCTCAGCAGAGATACGCAGCCTTTCTTCCATCAGGATCTTCTTTACCATTGCCGCATTCCGCTGTCCGATATTGCCGAAATCGGAACCTCCCTTCATCTCGAACATCTTGGCTCCTCCGGCGATCTTGACAATGGTCCTGTTCTTCATCATACCAAAAGCCGTAAGCTTACGGACGGTCTCCCGAATCCCGCTGTCCGCATACTTAAACACCTTCGGGTCATTGGGATCAACCCTGTTGGGAAGCATGACATGTAAAAGAGCGCCCAGCTTGATGAGGGGGTCATAGAATGTGATCCCAATACATGAGCCAAGGGCATATGTAATAATCCGGCTGTCACCCCTGGCAAATTTCATGTCACCGATACCTACCTTTAATTCCTTCTCAGCCATTATGAAACCCCTAATTTCTCTAATATACTGTTAAGTGATTGAATATCAGGGAGCATCAGCAGTCCGTCGGAAAGCTTCTGGCCGTCTACAATAAACTCCGCATTGATATACATCAGCTTATCTGTCTCATACCCGTACTCCGCGATGGGAACCGTCAGAACCCCTCCCAGCATATTCACCGTAGAACTGGGGACAGACAGATCGATCTCCACCCCTACCAGCTGGGTAAATGCATTGACATAAGAACATATGATGATGTTGCCAATCTCCTCTAACGCCGAATAGGCCAGCTCATCTAACTCCATAAACGACTCATACTGCTTCCCGATCAGCTTCTCCAGCACTACATTGGCCAGATCCATCTTGAAGATAAACAGCATCAGACCGTTCACCTCGTTGGACATGGTCACCAGCGTGGCTGTCACCAGTTCCTCGATCTCTCCGATCCGGTCTACCGCCTCCTCGTATCCTAAGATGCTCACCTCAGGAATGGTGATACGGATCTCTTTCGAGAGCAGTTTGGACAGAGCCGTGGCAGCATGGCTGGTGCCGATGCTGCTGATCTCTTTCATTACATCTAAGTCCTGAAGATTCATGTCTTCATATCGTTTCAGTCTCATAAACACCTCATATTATCTTTACTCTACACTATGCTCTCAGAGAGTTAATCGTGGACTCAATCTCGTCTGATGTGGTCACCATCTTTAAGGCATAACTGTAGGCTCTCTGACATTCGATCATCTTCACCATCTCTTTGGCCAGATCGGTGCCGGAGCGCTCCACCATGCCGGATTCGATCCTCGCGCGCTCCACCAGGATCGGTTCCATCCCCTCCGGCGGCGCGTATTCATTGTCACCTACGCTTATGAGGCGGCTGGGATTGGAGAATGTGAAGGCCGCCAGTCTGGGCGCATCCTCGTCCTCCTCCAGATCCTCGTCTTCCTCCTCTTCCTCATAGTCCTCTCCGCCCTCCAAAGCCGCCAGAATCCTCTGGATATCCGCTGTCTCGGCCTCAAGGGGCTCCCCGTTCTGATCCAGCACCAGTTTCCCGGAGTCGGTCATCAGAAAGAATCCTTCCTCCCTCTCTGCCCGGTGGAAACTTCCGCTCCTGGTATAGGTGATGGCTCCTGTGTCTGGGTCCATGACTCGGAAAAAGGTGTTGTCATCCAGAAGGGCATAGTCGATGGGACTGTTGGTGGGAGTGAGGGCATCCGCATGGAAGGAGGAATAGGTCCTCTGCATCCGGACACCGTTGCCCGACATCAGCTCTGTCACCGCGTTCTCGGAGTCATTTAAGTTAAAATTGAGCAGATCCGAGAATGCCGCTGTCTTGGGCTTGAAACCGTCGTTGTTTAAATTAGCCAGATTGTTGGCGATCACGCTCATCCTTGCCATACAGGTACCGGCGCCTAAAGCGCCTGTATAAAATGACTGATACATTGTCTCTTGTCTCCTCCTTACAGTCTTCCTACATCCGTCGCGGCCTTGCTCATAATCTGATCGTACATCTTAAGCACCTGGGCCGCACTCTGCAAGGCTCTCTGGGACGTCATCATAGATGTCATCTCCTCGATCATATCCACATTGGACTTCTCCAAGGCCTGCCACAGCACCGACGGGTTCTCCTTCTCCTGGGGAGCCTGACCCGTGGAAAACAGACCGTAATCCTCCTTGTGGAGCTGTCCGTAATCCGCAAAATCCACCACTCTCAATGTTCCCAGCACCCGGGCTTCTTCTGTCTCTGTCTCCCCGTCTTCTCCAGAAGAGCTTTTAGCCGGCACGGTGATATTGCCCATGCCGTCCACAGAAAAGTCTTCCGTGTCGATGGCGATGGGGCCGCCGTCTGTCCCCTGGACTCTGCCGGAATTATTCAGGGCCAGATAGCCCTCATCGTCTACAAAAAAGGAACCGTTTCTGGTATAGCGGACCCCTGCCGGGGTGTCGATACAGAAAAATCCGGTGTCTGTCAGGGCAAAATCCAAAATTCCTTCTGTCTGCTCATAGCTTCCCTGCTCGTAGTTCACATAGGTCTGATCCGCCGCCCGTATCTTGGATGTGGTGGCCAGCGGCTCTGCGTTGTCCTTGTATCGCCGCCCAGTCCGGTATAGCATCTCCTCCTGAAAGGTGGTGCTGACCATCTTGTCCCTCTTATATCCCGGAGTCTGGATATTGACCATATTATTACTGATCACATTCAAGTTTCTGCTCTGGGTCAGCATACCTGACGCCAGATTATAAAAACCTTGATACATCGTTATCTCCTCCTTTCTCTGCTGCCAGCCACAGTCGTCACTGATAGCTGTTCATATATGCCTTCAGCTTTCGGATGGCAGAACTGTGAATCTGTGAGATCCTCGGTTCACTGACTCCCAGTACCTGGGCGATCTGCCCCATGTTCAATTCTTCCATATAGTACAGGGAGACCACCATCTGTTCTCTCTCCTTCAGACTTTTAATCGCTTCCGCCAGAACCTGCCGCGCCTCGCCCTTTAGAAATGCCCTCTCAGGCTGAGAATCCACATCCCCGCTGGAGAGCTGAAGGGACTGATGTTCCCCTTCATCCTCGGTGATCATATCTAAGGAGAGCACATTCATCATCACACTCATGCGCTGCAGTTTCCGGTACTTCCGAATATCCATCCCCAGAGCCGAGGACACCTCCTCGTCTGTGGGCTGACGCCCCAGCTGGCGTCCCAGAGAACTCTGAAGCTCTTCGATGCCTTTCACCTGTTTTCGGAAATCCCTGGGCATCCAATCGTTTTTCCTCACCAGGTCGATGATCATCCCCCGAATCCGCCTGGATATAAATGTTTCAAACTTATTATCCCGCTCCGGGTCATATCTGTCAATCCCCTTCATGATGGCGATGACGCCTTCGTTGATGATGTCCTCCATCTGAAGGGAACCGGTATAGACGTTGCGCATCTGACTGGCAATGGTCTTCACGATGTAGAGATAACGGAGCACCAGAGCCTGCTTCACTTCCAACTTGCCCTCTGCCCGATACATCTCCAGAAGCTCCTCATTGGTCTTCTCTGCTAAATAATCTGTCTGAACCATGTTCCGTCATCTCCCTATGGCCGGTCAGGCCCCCACTCTCCCCCTGTCTTCCAGAGTCAGACTGCCGATGGACTGGATCTGCACGTTGTTCGATATCTCGTTAAACGACAGGACTCTCACATTGGGGTAAAATTGTTCGATCAGCCGATAGAAATGAACTCTCATCACCTGTGATGTCAGCACCACCGGGCTCTGAGAAAGTCCGCTGAATTTCTTCAGCTGGCCTGTCAGCTGATTGATCAGACTCTGAAGCACATCAGGACTCAGGGCTAAATAATACCCCCTCTCACCCTTGGACAGACATCCCACCATGGTCCGCTCTAATTCCGAATCCAGTGTGATCACCTTCATGCTGCCGTCCTCGCAGTACATGCGGGTGATCGTCCGTTTGAGAGCCGTTCTGATGTTTTCAATCAGGCCGTCCACATCCCTGACCGGAAGGCCTGTATCTGATATAGTCTCTAAAGCTGTCTCTATAATCGTCTCCAAATCCTTGATGGGCACGCCTTCTTTCAGAAGGCTTGTGAGCAGTTTCTGAAACAGACTGTAGGAGATAAAGCCCGGGAAAGCCTCCTCCACCAGCTCCGGTGACGTCCTCTTGGTGTTCTCCACAAGGTGAATCACCTCCTGCCTGGTGATCAGCTCATGGGCATGCTGCTTCACCACCTCCGACAGATGAGTCACAAGCACGGATAAGGGATCGATGACCGTGTATCCGTAGATCTCCGCCAACTCCCGGTCCTCTGGTCTGATCCATCGGCTCGGAATACCATATGCAGGTTCGATGGTCTCGATACCATCAATCTCTTTCTCCGGATTATCCGGCTCTAAAGCCAGGTAGTAGTCGATCAGGATCTCTCCCTTGGCTACCTCCTCCCCTTTGATCTTAATAGAGTACTGGTTGGTATTAAGCCCCGAACTGTCCCGAAGGCGTATGGAGGGGATGACAAAGCCCATATCCTGTGCGTACTGCCTCCGGAATATGATAATTCGGTTGATCAGACGGCCTCCCACAGATTCATCCACCAGAGGGATCAGGCTGTAACCGAACTCCATCTCGATGGCCTCCACGGAGAGCAGACTGTATACATTGTTGACATCCTTGAAGAATTCTTCCTCACTGACCTGCTTTGGCGCCTCCGAATCTTCCGGGCCCTGTTCCATGTCCGGAGAATAGTTCCTCAGGGTGGGGCCTCCTGTCAGCCCGCCTCCCGCCATGGCGAGTCCCGGCTCTGCCTCCAGTCTCCGGTACAGATAAAAACCGATCCCCACCAATCCCAGGGAGATCATCAGCAGCTGCATCACCGGCATCCCGGGAATCACTGTCAGAACGGCGATGACGATACCGCTTATCATGATCGCCACAGGCTGAGCCATAAACTGCTTGGAGATATCTTCGTTTAAGCTTCCCTCTGACACGGCTCTGGTGACGATCATGCCGGTAGCCACAGAGATCAAAAGGGAAGGAATCTGTCCCACCAGACCGTCGCCTACGGTGGCGATGGAGTAAGTGTTCAGCACATTGCCTATACTGTCGCCGGACTGGATGATACCGACGATACTGCCGCCGATTAAGTTGATGGCAGTGGTGATCAGAGACATGATAGAATCGCCTTTTACAATCTTGGTGGCACCGTCCATAGAGCCGTAGAAGTCTGCCTCTCTCTGGATCTTCTCCCTTCGGCCTTTGGCCTCCTGCTCGTCGATAAGACCGGAGTTTAAGTCCGCGTCGATGGCCATCTGCTTGCCGGGCATGGCATCCAGGGTAAACCTGGCTGCAACCTCGGACACACGCTCCGCGCCCTTGGTGATAACCAAAAACTGCATGAGCACGATGATCAGATAGATCACCAGACCGACTACTACATTGCCCTGCAGGATGAAATCACCGAATGCCTTGATGATCATTCCCGACGAACCCCCTCTGCTGAGGATGTTTCTGGTTGTAGAAACATTGATCCCCAGACGAAACAGCGTGGTGATCAGCAAAAGGGATGGGAAGATGGAAAATTCCAGGGCATCCTTAATAGTCATGGTGATGATCAGAATCATCAGCGAAAGGGACATATTGACTATAATCGCCACATCCACCATGGCTTCCGGCAGCGGTATGAGCAATAATAAAATTACGGTCAATACAAACAGTACAATGGAATAGCTCAGTAACTTTTTCATGTAAAAAACTCCATCCGTCTTTCATTCATCTATTGGAACATATCTTCCCGGTGGCTGGCCTTGTAGATGTATACCAGAATCTCCGCCACCGCCCCGTAGAATTCTGCCGGTATCTCCCGGTCGATCTCGCAGGAAGCATAGAGGGCCCGGGCCAGAGGCCGGTTCTCTATGATGAACACTCCGCTCTCCTCGCCGACCTTGATGATCCGAAAGGCCACATGGTCCTGGCCCTTGGCCAGCACGATGGGAGCCCCGTTCTTTTCCGGGTCATACTTTAAGGCTACGGCAAAGTGGGTCGGGTTTCTGACGATCACATCTGCCTCCGGAACCTTCTGCATCATACGGCTCATGGACATCTGACGCTGAACCTTCCGGATCCTTCCCTTGATCTCCGGATTCCCCTCGGTGTTCTTGTACTCCTCCTTGACCTCCTGCTTCGTCATCTTTAAGTTCTGGGTATGATCCCATCTCTGATAGAGGTAATCAAAAAATGCAACGACGGTAAAGGCCATACAAACCTTTACCACCAGGTCAAACACGAGAGTCAGCATATGGCCGGCAGAGATATACAGATTCATATCAATCATCCGTGCCACCGAAACCAGATCGTCTTTTAAAAGATTATACAACAAAGCGAGAAGTAGTGCAATCTTAATCAGGTTTTTGGCAAGGTCTACCAGCTTTTTTATGCCGAACATCCTCTTTATTCCGTTGATGGGATTCATTTTACTGAATTTAGGCTTCAGCATCTTAAAACTCACGTTGAAACGGGTCTGAGTTCCGTGGCCCAGAATCCCCAGGACCATAGATACCAGCAAAACAGGCATGGAGCACTTCAGCACAGCGATTACCATATAGGCAAAGATATGAGCAGAGGCAGCCAGTGGTTCGTCCATCATGGCTATGGAAAAGAGATGAATCAGACAGTCTCTTGCTGTCTGATAGATGAAGGGAAGCATGATCTTTAACATCCAGAACACACCAAGCAGCATCACCACCGTGACTGCATCCTTGCTCTGGAAAATATTACCTTCCTTCCTCGCGTCCCGGATTCGTTTCCCGGTTGGTTGTTCGGTCTTTTCCTGTCCATTAGACTCCGCCAAGCTCACCACTCCCTTCTGTCTCTGAAATCAATACGGGGCTCAGCGCATCAGCACCAGCAGCCGCTCCATATATAAAAACATATCTCTCAAAATCACATGGACCTTGTCTGCCATAGGGCTGAACAGAAATACCAGCATCATCAGTCCCACCAGAATCTTCAGCTGGAAATTCACCGCAAACACATTGATCTGGGGAATCATCCTCATAAGGATCCCCACGGCCGCCTCCGTCACCAGCTCCATGGCGATGATGGGAAAGGCAAACTGGAGCCCCATGACGATATTGGTCTTAAAGATCTCCAAAACCATCTGGTACAGCTCCGGTCGAATATGCACTTCCCCGAAGGGAACCAATCTGGCCGAGGTAAAAAACAGCCCGATGAGATGGACATGTCCATCCACCGCCATAAAAAGCAGAAACAAAAACGCATAAAACAGACCTGATGACACGGTCATCTGTGTCCTGGTAGTAGGGTCATAAACCTGAGCCATGGAGAGACCCATCGTCTGATCCATGATGGAAGAGGCAAACCGAACCACCATGAAAAAAAGTTCCATGGAAAATCCCAGCACAAAACCCATAAAAAGCTCCTGAATCAGCATAACCCCAAATTCAATCATGGTCCCGGGTTCATGGCTTAAAACGCCTCCCACAGACAGATACAGCATCAGGGTGAGCATAAAAATCAGGGCGCCTTTGTAGGTATTGGGAATATTAGATCTGCCAAGTACCGGATTGAACATCACTGCTCCGGTCATCCGCATAAATACCAGGGCAAATAAGATAAACATAAGGCTAACTCCCTATTATCAAAGTCAGCATATGCTGAAAAAATTCCTGCAGTGTTGACAGCATGGAAGTTCCCAAAAGTCCCATGACCACTAGAATGGACAGAAACTTGGGCACAAAAGTCATCGTCTGTTCGTTAATCTGGGTGGCCGCCTGAAAGATGGCGATCACCACCCCCACCACCATACTGACCAACAAAAAAGGCATGGACAGCTTTACCGCTGTCTGGAAAGTCTGGTACATCACATCGAGTATTTCCAACTCTGTCATAGGTCACTCTCCTGTCAACGGAAACTCTGTACAATACTGGAAAACAAAAGTTCCCACCCGTCAACCGTCACAAAAAGCAGCAGCTTGAAAGGCAGGGAAATCATAGCCGGAGGCAGCATCACCATACCCATGGACATCAGCGTAGTGGACACGACGATATCCACCAAAAGGAATGGCAGATAGATCAGAAATCCGGCTGTAAAAGCTCGCTTCAGCTCACTGGTCATAAAGGAAGGCACGATAACCGTCAAAGGATAATCTACCGCGTTCTCCTCCACTGTCGTGTCGGACATACGCACAAAATTGTCCAGCGTGCTCTTGTAAGTGTTGCGGACCATAAATTCCTTTAATGGCACGATCATCCGCTCCACTGCCTCCTCCTGGGTGATCTCCTCCCTGATATAGGGCTCATAAGCCTCATCGTTAATCCGGCTGATCACCGGAGTCATAATATACAATGTCAAAAACATCGCGATACCCACCATCACCATATTGGGCGGGGCCTGCTGTACTCCCATGGCGTTTCTTGTAAAAGACAAGATGATGATCGTCCTGGTAAAGGAAGTCATCATGACCACGATGGAGGGCAGCAGGGCCGCGAGAGTGAGCATAAATATCAAATCCAGGGCAGGAACACTCCCGCCGTTTAATTGTGTCAGAAGGTCACTCACTTGTCTCCCCCCTTCTTTTCCCTGTGTTTCGCCAGCAGCTGTTCTAAAACCTCCCCAAAGGGATTCTGTCCTGACAAATTCTGTGCCGAAAGCGACTCCTCTGTGTCAAAATCGCCTTCTACTTCTGTCAGAAGCTGGATTCCAGCCTGACTGACGCCAATCAGATAATTGGACTCTCCTATGTTCAAAAGAAGGATTTTCTGGTTCTGGCCTACAGGCACCTGCTCGATGATCTTTAAATGCCTCAGACCGGATGTTTTCACCCACTGCTTTGCCAGCAGCCGGCTGCACCAATATGCAAGCAGCAGTACTGCCATCACAGTCAATACTGCGCGAAACAAAGTCAGGTCTCCCATCCTATAAACTTTCCGGGTTTAATTCCCTGGTCACAATCTCTGTGATTCGGATACCAAAATTGTCCTCTACCACAACGATGTCTCCCTTAGCGATACACTGTCCGTTGACAAACAAGTCCACCTGCTCTCCTGCCATCTTGTCTAAGACTACCAGGGTGCCCTGAGTAAACTCCAGAATATCCCGAACCAGCCTCTTGGTACTTCCGATCTCCACAGAGATCTCAAGAGGTACCTTCATCAGCATCTCCTGATTCGTCTTGTCCTCTTCTCCCTGTCCCGCCTCGTCCTGAACCGCACTTGCAGCCAGGGGCCGGATGATCGTGTTGGTACTCTGAGAAGGGGCCGGAGCCGATTCCTGAGGTCTGGAAACGGATTTCATCATCTCCATCATCTGCATCTGGGTCTGCTGCATCTGGGTAAACAGCTGCATCATCATGGGATCTGCTCCCATAGGCGGATACGGATATCCCATACCAGGCGCCATCTGGGGCTGGCCTACAGGCGCTGTCATCTGAGGCTGCGGTGCAGGGGCAGGACTTGGGGCGGCAGCTCCCGCCAGCATGGCGTTGATCTCATCCTGGGACATGGTCCCTCCGGAGCTTGCTGCAGGGGCAGGAGACGGACTTGGAGCCCCTGCTCCTGCCAGCATAGCGTTGATCTCGTCCTGAGACATGGTCCCTCCGGAGCTTGCTGCAGGGGCAGGACTTGGGGCGGCAGCTCCCGCCAACATGGCGTTGATCTCATCCTGAGACATAGTCCCCCCGGAGCTTGCTGCAGGGGCAGGAGCGGGCTCTGGATCTGGTTTCGCTTCCGAAGACAAAGCTTCCGCCTCTGCCTGTGCAAAGCTGTCGGCAAAGGGCTCCAGAAGACGTTTGGTCAGCTTAGTAGACATGATATTCATGAACTCACTGTTCAGCTTTCCTTCGATCTCCAGCCGAAAACGCACAACCACCATACCGGACTCTTCCGGAAAATATTTTATCTTAAATTCTTCCGGGTCTCCCACATCAAAAGACTTGGGAGTCGATATATTTACAATAGTGCCTAAAAACTCTGACAGCGCCGTAGCGGAGGAGCCCATCATCTGGTTCATGACCTCGCAGATGGCGCTGATATGAATCTCGTCCAACTCCACGAACTCGGAAGGGTCTTCCCCCAATAAAGTTCCGACGATAATCCCTACATCCTCACGGCGGAACATCATGATATTCTTTCCGTCCAGACCCTCTACATAGTCAATCTCAACACCGATCGCTGGTTCTAGGCGTCTAAATTCAAATTCCTGCCGAGTCAGAACAGAAACCACCGGCGTCGTAATGTTTACAGTCGTACCCAGCATGGTAGAAACCGCCGTCGCTGAGGCGCCGAGACTGATATTCATAATTTCGCCTATGGCATCTAGTTCCATTTCATTAAAGCTGCTAGCGCCCATAATTCAATCTCCTTTATCCTTTTTTATTCAAGCGGCCCGGATGATATTATTTGTTAATCTCCAGTGCCTTCTGCGCCATCAGCTTCATTGCATTCAAAGCCGTAACGTTTGCCTCGTAGGACCTGGTGGCTGACATACTGTCCACTGTCTCTTTTAGAAGGTCCACATTTGGCATCGTCACAAAACCGTTTTCATCGGCATCCGGATGATTCGGATTATACACCTGTTTCATCTCACGGTCATCTTCGACGATCCCTGCTACACGGACGCCTGCATGTCTGCTGGAAAATCCGTTTCCCCTCAAAGCGCTGCGCATCGCCTCCTGAAACGAGTCTGCACCAAAGCTTTCAAAGACAATGTCTTTTCTGCGGTAAGCGCCGCCCCCCTCTGTCCTGGTGGTATCGATATTTGCTATATTTTCAGCAGCGATATCCATTCTCATACGCTGGGCACTCATACCCGAGGCGCTGATATCAAACGAACTCAAAAAAGCCATCTCTATCCCTCCTGCCAGGTATTAGTTGCCTAATATAGTATTGACTGTCTGAACAATACGATCCGCATTAAATGGCTTTACAATGAAGTCTTTCGCTCCGGATTTGATTGCGTCCACAACCATACCCTCCTGGCCCATAGCGGTACACATTACGATCTTGGCGTCCGGATGAGCCTCTCTGATCTTCTTTAAGGCCTGAAGTCCGTCCATATTGGGCATCGTGATATCCATGATAACCATGTCCGGCTTTTCTTCCTCATACTTCTTGACAGCCTCTGCTCCGTCCTGGGCTTCCACAAAATTGTCATATCCGCTTTTTGTCAAAGCGTTCTTTACCATCATCCTCATAAAAGCGGCATCATCAACCAACATAATCTTAGCCATTTTTTTCCCTCTCTTTTCTAAAAACTATTTTTACATTTTTATATTTGACGCAGGTTCCTGCCGTCATGCTTGTTCAGACCCTGCGATCTGCAGAGCTTCACCGGATTGGTTCTCCGGATCCTCTTCATCCTCATAGAGACGTCTGTTTATCCGAACAGCCACATTTTTCTTATAGACACCCATCTTGCCGGTAAACCATGGCTGCTTTCCGATATAGAGCTTCACATCTTTGTCTTTTCCCTTATTCATATCGATGACATCTCCCACTTTCAGATGGTAGATATCATTCAGATCAAGGAATACCGTGCCAAGCTGACCCGTAACCGGAAGCTGTGACTGACGGATATTGTCAAGGATGGTCTCCTTGTTATCCTCATAAGCGTACCCTCTGGCAATATGCTTGCGGGTGTCAATAATCTGGAATATCGTCTCCAAAAGAGTTCCGGGAAGACAAATTCTGATACGCTCCACTGCCAGGCCTGTCACGTCCACATTGAGATGGATGATCGCCACGGTCTCGTCCAGACCCACATCCTGTATCATGCTGGGATTGTCCTCAATCCTCTGTGCTTTAAATTCCATATTGATATAATTGGAAAAACCGTCTTTTAAAGCCTGAATCAGATAGGACAGGATCCTGCGGTACAGCGCAGTCTCAACATCCGAATACCGATAACCCGGCTTTACCTTCACCACCTCTTCGCCTCCGCCAAGCATATGGTCAATCAGAGTGATCACCAGGCCCGGGGACACATACATCATAAGGGGTACCAAGTTTTTATTAAAGTCCTGAATTATGGCATCCACCAGTGTGACCGTATCATTTTCATTAAGAGAGTTTACATATTCGTAGTAGCGCCGCTCCTGAACCTCCATAACCGTAATATCGGTCATGACACGGAATACGCCGTTGACCTGCGAGGTTATGATCCGCGCATAGTTCTCGAAGACACTGGTAAGAATCTTCATCTTGTCTTTTGTAAACTTTCTGGGACTGTAAAAATCGTATTTACTGTATTTGATTTCCGGGGTCTCCGGTTTTGTCGGTTTCGTCTTTTCGTCCTTGACAGCAGTAGCTGCCGCCGGTTCCGCCGAAGCAGGGGACTGCATGGACTTCAAAAGCGCGTCAATCTGACTTTGAGATAATACATCTGCCATTCTTTAAGCCACCTCTCCTCCTTTTTTCAGTCCACCGGAACTTCCCCGGTAGCTTCCGGCGTAACGGCTGAGTCGGGAACCATACTGGCCGATCCCTCCATGCTGCCTCCGTCTGCAGGAGAAAAACCGCCGTCGGTAATCGTGACCGCGCCTTCCTCCACTCTGTTATAATACTCGTCGTAATAGTCATTCATGGACTTGATATCCGCTCCCGCGTCTACAATCAGAAACTCCACGCGGCGGTTTTTCGCCCTTCCCTCACTGGTCTCATTGGTATCCACGGACCGATACTGGCCGTAGCTGATCCCCACCAGCTTACTGGGTTCAATGACCTCTTTATTCTGAATATAAGCCGCCACCTCCGCGGAACGCAGAGCCGAAAGCATACGGTCTGTCCTGGCATTGTTCTCCCGCTCCGGTCTGGCCTGGGCCGTATGGCCCATGATCTCGATCTGAGAGATGTTCTCAGCCTCGGGAGCAATGATGTCACAGAAGATATCCAAAATCTTTGTGGCTTCCTCTGTAAGCACCGAGCTGTCGCCGTTAAAGAACGCATGGTTCTCAAAAACCACAAAAGTGTATCCCTCTCCACGGGATACAGACACCCCTTCCACGCCGCTCTCATTGAGCTTCTCTACCAGGGTAACCCACAGTTCTTCCGGTTTGATATCGTCCGGCAATTCCTCCTCTGTCTTGAGGACACCGGACACATCAAACTCGCCTTCTGCGATATTCTCATTGATGGCGATCTGTTCTGTATCGCCTGCGTTGGGGAAGATACTCTTTACGAACATCTCCCACTTCTGCTGGTTGATGTCGGACATGGAGTACAGCATGACGAAAAAGCACAAAAGCAGTGTGACCATGTCCCCGTATGTATCCATCCAGCTTCCGCAGTCTTCACCGCCTCCGCCAGCCTTTTTCCTTCTGCCCATCAGCCTTCACCGCCTTCACCACCGGACTTGGCCGCCTTCAAAAGAAGCTTCTTCTGCTGTGACTGCTTCATACAGGAGAGCAGGTGCTCTCTCAGGAACTTGGGATTCTCCCCGGCCTGGATAGCCATGACGCCTTCTACGATGGTGGCACAGTACAGCTCCTCCTCCGCCTGACGGATCCTCAGCTTCTTGGCTATAGGCTGAAAGAAGATGTTGGCAAACGCACTGCCGTAAAAGGTTGTGATCAGAGCCACGGACATATCCTGACCTAAGTTGCTGGCGCCGCCGCCGTCCCCCAAGTTCATACCCTTCAGCATGTTGATCAGACCTACCAGAGTACCGATCATACCGAAGGCAGGTGCGTAGGCAGAACCCTTCTCATAGATTCCCGCCGCCTCATCGTGCCTTGCCGCCATGTCGTCCAGCTCTTTCTCCAGCATCTCGCGGACCTTATCCGGATCATTGGCATCCACGATCTTTAAGATACTCTGCTTGAAAAACGGGTCCTTGATCTCCTCCGCCTTCTCCTCCAGAGCCAGCAGTCCACTCTGCCTTGCAAGCATGGCCAGGTCCACCATCTGATCCACCAGCTTGGGAATATTGTATTTGCCCCCTCTGAACAGGATCATAAAGTGTTTGGGCACATCCTTCAGAATGCGGAAGGGGTAGCTTGCAATAATCGCGGCGATTGCACCGCCTACAACGATCGCAAGACTTTGCATATCCCAGAAGTTCCCCAGCTTCTGGACGCCGATTCCCCAGACAATTAGCGCCAGGGCCATTAACATGCCGACAAGGCTCGATACATCCATGATTCTTTCTCCTCTTTCTTATTGTCACAGTCTCAGGCCCGGGCCTGCTGCAACCCTATCTATTTCTTGTCCCCCCAGACAAAACAACCATTGATAAACGCCCGGATCTGTTCCAACACGGAATCAGCGGAATCTTTCACAAGAAAATAGTATCCATTCATCATCTTTATCTTGGTCTCAGGTATGCTCTCCATCGATTCGATCTGGAATATATTCAGATATAATACTTCTCCGCTTAAACGAGTTACCTTAATCATCTTTTTTCCACCGCCCTCTTCTGTCAGGCTTACTCCGCTTTGAGGGGAGAGGCCGTTCTTCTCCCGGCCCCTCTCCCCGTTCATTCTCTCCCTGCGAGCTTCGCGGGCTCTGTCCATTATCTTCTGGTCGTTGTTGTTACGCCATCTCATCGGTTATTACCGCTTCATGGCAACCAAATCACCCAGCATCTCATCGCTGACCGTAATCATCTTGGAATTGGCCTGGAATCCTCTGTGAGTGGTAATCATGTCGGCAAATTCTTTGGCAAGGTCTACGTTGGAGGCCTCGATGTAACCGGTCATCAGACTGGCCGTACCCGGGTCGCCCGGCTTTCCGGCAGCCGCCTGACCGGCGTTGTCGTTCTC
>JAAWBS010000047.1 GCA_022792815.1 Hungatella sp. | reverse complement strand
GGCATAGCGGAAGAGATTGTGTTCGGCACACTTAAGACCCATGACATGGAACAGTGCAGGGAGATGCTCAAAAACACCTCCTGTTTCCATGAAAATGACATACTGATCAATGACAGGGGGGGCCTGTCACGGGAAATGACCAACTATTTAAAGACAGAACCTAGACACTTACATTCCTGCCAGGGAGAACATGGCAGTCTATCAGGATGCCGTAAAACCGGCCACCATCAGCGGGAAATGGCACAAATACCCCAACCACAAAAGAAAGGACCAGGAAATCCAGCTGGTGACAGACCTGGGTCCGTTATGGATAAGCGGCGAGCCGGAAAAGGATGTTACAATCAATGCCTGTGTTGTGCATGACAAAAAGACAGACAAATATTTTGTATTCATGACAACAGACACCGGCAGGACTGCACGGCAGATCATAAATACCTACGAACTGCGCCCGGAAATCGAAGAGGATTTCCGACAGACGTTTGTTTTGTATATGGCAGGTGGACTTTTTTTCTTGAGGGCCGCTGCCCTATTATTCTACGGTTCTTTTGACCACGGTTTTCGCTTCTGGTATAAAACGATATTTTGCAGTCAAAAATCAGCGGCTGGATACAACCGCTGATAAAAAACAAAAAAACTTACATATTTAACTTGACAAACCCGATCCCCAGGTAAAGTTACACTATCAGAGCAAGAAAAAAAACTGATATTCCCCCCTCTACTCCTCCCCCGCCTTAAAATTATACACCGGCTTAATCACCTTCACGATCCTGGCCGTGTCCCCGATATTCTCCACGATATCATCCATCCCCTTGTAGGCCATAGGACACTCATCCAATGTCTGGGCATTGACCGATGTGGTAAAGATCCCTGCCATCTCCTTCTTAAATTCCGACACAGTGTAGGACTCCTTGGCCTTTCTCCTGGACATCAGCCGCCCTGCTCCGTGGGGCGCAGAGAAATTCCAGTCCTCGTTGCCCTTTCCCACGCAGATCAGGGAGCCGTCCCTCATATTGATGGGGATCAGCAGCTTCTCCCCCTCCCTTGCAGACACGGCACCTTTCCGCAGGATCATGGCCTCCGTGTCGATGTAATTGTGGATGGTGGTGAATTCCTCCTCCACCTTCAGCTTCATCCCGCGAACCAGCTCGTCAGCCATGGCTTTCCGATTCAGCATGGCAAACCTCTGTACGATCTTCATGTCATGGATATAATCCTCCAGAAGCTTTCCATGGCAGTAAGCCAGGGTCCTGGGAATCTCTGTCCTCACCTGAGCCTTGGCCTCCTCCACCGCCTTCTGGATCTCCTTCTCTCGCCCCGCCTTCTTATAGTCCTCAATCAGCTTTTTCACATCTGTCAGAGAATGGCCGTTTAAAGACTGCCACGCTTGCTCCTGATAAAATCCGGCTACCTCCAGTCCCAGATGCCGGGATCCGGAGTGGATCACCAGATACAGTCCACCCTCCTCATCCCGGTCCACCTCGATAAAATGATTTCCTCCCCCCAGCGTCCCCAAGGACTTCACCGCCCGGTCTGCATGGATCTTTCCGGCCTTTAAGCAGCGAAGCCCTGTCAGGTCCACCTGGTCGTTAAACCTGTGCTCCTTCTCCCGAATCCGGAAACCGGACGGAATCTTCTCATAGATCAGCTTGTCAAGCTTTCCAAGCTCCAGATGCCTGTTGCTCAGTTTCAAGGTCTCCATGCCGCAGCCGATGTCCACTCCTACCAGGTTGGGCACCACCGCATCCCGGATGGTCATGGTGGTCCCGATGGTACACCCCGCCCCGGCGTGGACATCCGGCATAATACGGATTCTCAAGTCCTTTGTGTACTCCTGATCGCACAGAGTCTTAATCTGTGCCAGAGCCACCTCCTCCACCACCTCCGTATAGACCTTTGCGGTATTGTAACATCCCTCTACGAATTTCACAGCCATTTGATCTCCCTCTCTCTGATCTTTTCCAATTTTCTCTTCTTCTCATTCTTATGCCGTACTCTGGCTCTCGGCATATATTTGCCGCACTTCTGACAGTACCGGTCATGGGAAGCCTCCCGCCCCTTCCTGCACTGTCCTGCAGCAATATAATACATACACACGGTTTCCCTGTAACGTGCCATGGTGATCTCCTCTCATCTGTCCGGAATTTTGACAGGCACTTGCAGAAGCTCTTTTTCCACACAAAAACAGAGCCGTCCTATCCGGTTTTCCACCGGAAAGCATCGGCTCCGCCTGACCATATCCCGAAAGATCTGTTCTCTATGTGCTTATATATGCTCTGCCGACTGCACACGGACCTTCTCTCCGTTATGCCGCCGGATTCCCCTGACTGACCATAACGCCCTCAGACAACGAGGACCCCTGGCCGGGGATCAATCAAATGAAAAGGAGCTCCTGCCAGAAACTGCCTTCCCATCCTGCCTTAGACATAACCTTATGTCCCGTCCTATTCTGTTTTGATTCCTTGTATCTGTACTCAGCTGTTTCATGACGCTCCTCCTTTCGCGAATTTTCGAACATGGGAAGCTGTTCTCCCAAATCCTGTGTCTCACTATAGCATATTTCCTTTTTAAGGTAAAGAACTTTTTTCTTACGTTTACTTAAACAGCCCTTTCTTCTTATGCCCGGTCTCCTTCTCGTCCTTCGGAGTCCTCCCGTTCATCAGGTCGTCATACCGCCGCAGGGCCTCTCTCTGCTCCTCATTCATCCGCTCAGGCACTTGAACCACCAGAGTGACAAAATGGTCGCCCCGCAGGTTCTTGTTTCTGAGAGACGGAACTCCCTTGCCCTTTAAGCGGACCTTGGTGTCTGTCTGGGTTCCCGCTTTCACATCATACTCTACCTCCCCGTCCACGGTCTTGATGCGGATGGAACCGCCCAGGGCCGCCACGGCAAAGGAGATGGGAACCGTGGAGTAGATGCTGGTCTCCCTCCGGACAAATACCGGATGCTTGGATACCACGGCCTCCACCAGAAGATCGCCTCTCTCGCCGCCGTTGACTCCCGGTTCCCCGGACCCGGCCATGCGGATGCTCTGTCCGTCGTCGATTCCCGCAGGGATGGTGATCTTCAACTTCTTTCTCCTGGTGATGTACCCCGTTCCCCGGCAGTCCGGACACTTCTCCCGGATCACCTTGCCGCTTCCGCCGCAGTCCGGGCAGGTCTGTACATTCTGCACCGTGCCCAGGCCGAACACAGACTGCTGCGTGTACACGATCTTTCCTTTGCCCCCGCACTTGGAACAGGTCTCCGGAGCCGTGCCGGCCTTGGCTCCTGTCCCGTGACAGGTGGCACACTCCTCCTTATAATTGATGTCGATCTCCTTCTCACAGCCAAAAATGGCCTCCTCGAAGGTGATTCTCACACTGGTCCTTACATTGGCTCCCTTCATGGGGCCGTTGTACCTGGATCCGCCTCTGGCGCGTCCCCCGCCGAAGATATCACCGAAGATATCACCGAAAATATCACCCATATCGGCACCGTCAAACCCGCCAAAGCCTCCAAAGCCCCCGAAGCCTCCGCCTCCTCCTGCTCCTCCGTCAAAAGCAGCGTGACCGAACTGATCATACTGACGCCGCTTTTCACTGTCGCTGAGTACGCTGTAAGCCTCAGAAGCCTCCTTAAACTTTTTCTCGGCCTCCCCATCTCCCGGGTTGGCATCCGGGTGATACTTCTTGGCCAAAACACGGTATGCCTTCTTTATGGCCGCATCGTCTGCATTCTTGGGGACGCCCAGGACCTCATAGTAATCTCTTTTGCTCTCTGCCATATCGGCCTGCCTTTCCGCTTTCAAACACCGCAGAAAAGTGCTGTACTCCTACAACACTTTTCTGCACTGCGAATCTATTTTAAAATGTTGGGGTCAAAAGATATTTTGACCCTGGTATCATTTTATGATTATACCTCTCTGAAGTCTCCGTCGATAACGTCGTCATCCGGCTGGCTTCCCGCTGCCTGACCGGCGCCCATATCCGGGCCTGCCGCTCCCGCTCCTGCGGCCTGGGCCTGCTCATATACCTTGGCAAACAGCGCCTGAGCGCTGGCCATCAGTTTCTCCCGGCCTGCCTTGATGTCGTCCACCTGGGCATCGGTCATCTCCTCCACGGGTGCCCGGTTGATAGCCTCCTTCAGGGCGTTTAAATCGGCCTCTACCGCCGCCTTATCTCCCGCACTGATCTTGTCTCCCACTTCCTCCAGCGCTTTCTCGGTCTGGAATACCATGGAGTCCGCCTCGTTTCTGGCGTCGATGGCCTCCTTGCGCTTCTTGTCCTGTGCCTCGTACTCCGCCGCTTCCTTCACTGCCTTCTCGATATCAGAGTCAGACATATTGGAGCCGGAGGTGATGGTGATGTGCTGCTCTTTTCCGGTTCCCAAATCCTTGGCGGATACATTGACGATGCCGTTGGCATCGATGTCAAAAGTAACCTCGATCTGAGGAACGCCTCTCCTGGCCGGCAGGATTCCGTCCAGTCGGAACTGTCCCAGGGTCTTGTTATCTCTCGCGAACTGCCTCTCACCCTGTACCACATGGATATCCACTGCCTCCTGATTGTCCGCCGCAGTGGAGAACACCTGGCTCTTCTTGGTGGGGATGGTGGTATTTCTTTCGATCAGTCTGGTGGCCACGCCGCCCATAGTCTCGATGGACAGAGACAGCGGAGTGACATCCAGAAGAAGGATATCTCCTGCGCCGGCATCGCCTGCCAGCTTGCCTCCCTGGATGCCTGCGCCGATGGCCACGCACTCATCCGGATTCAGGCTCTTGGAGGGCTCCTGGCCGGTCAGCTGTTTTACCTTTTCCTGTGCCGCGATCATACGGGTGGAACCGCCTACCAGCAGCACCTTGCCCAGCTCCGAAGCGGTAAGGCCTGCATCCTTTAAGGCATTCTGCACCGGGATGGCCGTCCTCTCGATCAGGTCGTGGGTCAGCTCGTCAAATTTCGCTCTGGTCAGATTCATATCCAGATGCTTGGGGCCCTCGTTGGTCGCCGTGATAAAGGGAAGATTGATGTTGGTGGTAGTGGCGGTGGAGAGCTCCTTCTTGGCCTTCTCTGCAGACTCTTTTAGTCTCTGAAGAGCCATCTTATCGCCGGATAAGTCCACTCCCTCTGCCTTCTTAAACTCGTCGATCAGCCACTGGGTGATCCGATTGTCGAAATCATCGCCGCCCAGCCTGGTATCGCCGTTGGTGGAAAGCACCTCGATGACACCGTCGCCGATCTCGATGATGGACACATCAAAGGTACCGCCGCCCAAGTCGTATACCATGATCTTCTGCTCTTTTTCGTTGTCAAGGCCGTAGGCCAAAGCGGCTGCCGTGGGCTCGTTGATGATTCTCTTCACGTCCAGACCGGCGATCTTGCCTGCGTCCTTGGTGGCCTGACGCTGTGCGTCGTTAAAATATGCGGGAACCGTGATCACTGCCTCGGTGACGGTCTCGCCCAGGTAGCTCTCCGCATCCGCTTTCAGCTTCTGCAGGATCATGGCGGAAATCTCCTGCGGGGTGTACTTCTTGCCCTCGATATCCACCTTGTAGTCCGTGCCCATATGTCTCTTGATCGAGGAGATGGTCTTGTCGGCGTTGGTCACTGCCTGACGCTTCGCAGGCTCCCCTACCAGTCTCTCCCCTGTCTTCGTAAATGCCACCACAGACGGCGTGGTCCGCACACCCTCCGCGTTGGCGATTACGGTCGGCTTGCCGCCTTCCATCACAGATACACAGCTGTTGGTTGTACCCAGGTCAATACCAATAATCTTACTCATCGTTTTTTCCTCCTATATCATTCCGTTTCTTTTGGTCTGTTGACTCACTAATTTGCCACCTGTACCATACTGTGTCTCACCACGCTGTCACGGTACAGATACCCCTTTTGAAGTTCCTTGGCCACCACATTCTCCCCTAAATTTTCATCTTCCACATGCATCACCGCATTGTGGAAATTAGGATCAAAGGGCTGGCCCTCCGCCTCAATGGGTTTCACCCCTGCTTCCTCTAAGTTCTTCAGAAGCTGCTTATATATCATCTCCATGCCCTCAGCGAAGGAACTCCCCTTCACATCCTCCGGCACGGAGCTTAAGCCTCTCTCAAAATTGTCGATGACCGGCAGGATCCGCTCCACGATATCCTTGGCTCCGATCTCAAACATGGCCGACTTTTCCTTTTCAGTCCGCTTTCTGAAATTGTCAAATTCCGCCATAGTCCTGCGGACTCTGTCTGTCAGCTCCTCGATCTGAACATCCCTCGGATCTTTCTTATCCTTCTTCTTTCCGAAGAACCCCTTCTTCACCGGTTCCTTTGACTCCTCGCCGGCTCCGCCTTCCTCTGTGCCTTCCGCCTCGGCTTCCGTCTGCTCCTGCTCTTTCAGGGAATCCGATTCCGTCTCCCCGGTCTCTTCCATGCCTTCTACCGGCTCCTCTTCCAGAATCTCGTCTTCTCTTCTATTCTCTTCGTTCACTGCCGTCTCTACCTTTCTTCTTTTTTAAAGGTTGCATCCAACTGTGTGATCAATGTCCTTAAAGTCTTGAGCACCTTCTCGTAATCCATGCGTTTTGGTCCTATGATTCCTATGGTTCCCCTAAGCCCTTCTCCCAATTCGTAGGTGGCTGTCACCACGCTGCAGTCCTTCATGGCCTGAACGGGAGATTCGTCGCCGATATAGACCTGAATCCCCGTCTCCTCCTCCGTCCCTCCCACGGCACCGATCAGCTCCTGCAGGCTCTCCGTCTGTTCCAGCGTGTTCAGAAGCTCACTGGCCTTCTGGCTGTCGCTCAGCTCCGGATACTTGAAAATATTGGTGGCGCCGCTGGTATAGATCTGGAGGTCATCCTCATCTGCCCTGATCACTGCCGCCACCTCACTGAGCACCAGATCCACCACCTGTCTGTGGACTCCGGCCTGTTCCTTGATCCTGCTGATAACTCCTAAGTTGATCTCCTCAATGGTCAGACCGTTTAAATTGCTGTTGAGAAGGATGTTCAAGTTCAGCAGTTCCTCGTCGCTTATCTCTTCCTCGACGTTCACCATGGTGTTCTTAACGATGTTGCCTTCCACCACGGTCACGATCAGAAGCTTGTGAAGATCCACCTTGGACAGCTGGATAAACTTCAGCTTGTTTCGGTGATACCGGGGACCGCTGATCATAGCGGCATAGTTGGTGTTGGTAGCCAGGTTTTTGGCCAGATGCTTTAACACCACCTCCAGACGGCCCATGCGCTGAACCATCATCTCCTTCATCTCCATGACCTCGTTGTCCTTCTCCAGAAGGATCTGATCCACATAGAATCGATATCCCTTGTCAGAGGGAATCCTCCCTGCCGACGTGTGAGGCTGGATGATATAGCCCATCTCCTCTAAGTCGGACATCTCGTTGCGAATGGTGGCGGAACTCCACTTGGAATTTACGTACTTGGAAATGGTTCTGGATCCAACCGGCTCCCCGGTCTCCATATAGTTCTTTATGATGGCTTTTAAAATCGTGATCTTCCGCTCATCCAGTTCCATATCCCCCGTCCTTTCCTGAGATCTTTTAGGCTTGTTAGCACTCATTTCAGTCGAGTGCTAATTTCTATGTTCCTAATATAGTCCTTTGCCTTCTGTTTGTCAATAGTTTTTTGGAAAGTTTCCCAAACAGTTCCCCTTTCACCCTTCACCCCGCCGCGGTTTCGGTAACCCATTATACAGCCAAAAACAAGGTTACACACCACTTTCCCCATTATTTCCCCTTTTTATGATCATTTTTCAGCCGAAAATCTTACAATTTTATCAATTTCTCCCCACTTTGCCATGATTTTCTTGACATTTAACACATTTGTAATATAATTGTAATCGAAACATGCAGTCACAACTGAATCGCTACGATACCAATACCGAGGAGAACACTATGAAACATGTATTATGGAAATTATCAGCTGTTTTTACAGGTCTGGCTTGCAGCCTTGCAGTTTCTTTCTCTGCCATGGCCGCAGAACCCGCAGGGACTCTGGAAGGGGCAGACCGCTCTTCTGTCTACGGCTGGGTCTGGGACAGCGACGATTACAATCACATTATCCCCGTGGAAATCTCCATCTGCTCATCAGACTCCGGGGAGACTTTAAAAACCGGCACCGTAAAGGCGGACCACTATCAGGACAAGCTGCAGGATAGCATCGGGGACGGATACCATGGATTTTTATATCCGGTGGACTGGAGCCAGTTTGAACAGACCTGCTTTCGGGTTACCGCCAGTGCAGTCACTGAGACCGAGCGGGTCTTCTTAGGAGAACTTACCTATAATAAAGAAACCGGTACTTACACCATGGCCCAGGACTCCGGCGAGCCCCAGGGTCCCTCATCGGCTGAGATCACAGAAACCGACGAGCCCTCCAAAACCGCACCCACGGCGCCCGGGCAGACCTCTGTGACTCCCGGACAGGCTCCGAGTACAGACCCGGACAACACCGGGACCCCCGGTACATCGGAACAGTCCGCCCCGGCACCGGAACCGACTCATGATTCTTCAAAACAGAACGACACAGCCGCAGGGGAGGCTCCGGACTCCTCGAAACAGAACGACACAGCCGCAGGGCAGGTTTCCGGCTCTTCTGGGCAGTCCGCTTCCACCGGCTCCCGGGCATCCGGGGATTATGTGGCTCCCTGGGAGAAGGGACCGGGTGTCACTCCGCCTCCGAAGAAAGACTCCAAGGGCGAGTCCCTGGGTATTTTTGTCACTACCGGTTACTGCAACTGTGAGATCTGCTGCGGCGGCTCCACACTGACTTACAGCGGCACCGTACCCAAGGCCCAGCACACCATATCCGCCGATATCAGTCTGTTCCCCATAGGAACCAAGCTGATGATTGACGGTATCATCTATACGGTGGAGGACATCGGTTCCAGCGTGGTCGGCCGCAAGATTGATATCTATTATAATACTCATGAAGAGGCCTCAGACCACGGCATGCAGGAGAAAGAAGTCTTTGCCGTTGTCCTCTCATAAAAGAGGGCGGCTCTTTACCGAGGCGGGAGAAACCTGGAAAGATACAATGTTTATCCACATTGTGTCCTTCCAGGTTTTTTTATCGCCAACAGACTACCCCCGGCGAACAGGGGGACGCACAAAGGATACGCTCCCGGCCCATCGCCCCGAAGCGTGATCTTCAGGCAGCCGATTGGGACGGTTTCCGGGGCAGCGGTGAAAGGCAGTCTTCTCCCTCTCTATGTTAATCGATTGACATATCAAACCGGGATTTCTATAATAGAGGACAGGATATACCCTGGGAAACCGCAGATTTTTTCGTTTCCCGCCAAAAACCACAGGCAAAAAGAAAGGAAGGAACAACATGAAAGTACTGGTTTTGTCAGATGTTCACGCCAATATCTGGGCACTGAGAGCAGTTATGGAGGAGGAAAAAGAGTACCACCTGATGTTGTTTGCGGGGGATCTGGTGGACTACGGCATCGCCCCGGCAGAAACCATCCGGTGGTTTCAGTCGGCTCCTGACAAAGTGCTTGTCCGAGGCAATCACGATGCCCACGCGATCCGTGTGCGGGACACCGAGGACTGGAACCACATGCCCTCCCACCGATACAAGTGGATCCACTACAACCTTCAGAGGATGTCCCCGGAGCAGGTAACCTACCTGGAACAGATGCCGGAATACAACACGGCTCAGGCAGACGGGTGGGCCTATCTGATCACCCATTCCTACGGCGGAAGCTATCAAACCATCGAGAGCAGCGCGCAGTTTGAAGAATTCTGGAGAGCCCACACGCCGAAGGCCATGCAGGATGCTCCCAGGAGGAGAATCGTCTTCGGCCACACCCACCGCCAGGGCCTCCATCTGTTGGAGGACGGCATGGAGTGGCTGAACCCGGGAAGCCTCTCCTACCGCAGACCGGACGACCCGGACAAAACCGCTCACTACGCAGTGATTCAAGACGGCCAGGTACGGCTGAAGCGGATTCCCTACGACCGCACTCCCCAGAGAGATGAGGCCCTGCGCATCCTGCGGGAAGAGGGTATGATGGAGACAGAGCTTCAGGATTTCATGTTCTTTTTCGGGTCCTCCCCGTCCAGCCGATCCCCCCTTCCAAAAAATATATAAAAAAATATGTTTACCGGTTGACATTTTTAGAGAAATAAATTATACTAAAACCACAAATTCAACGGCATATATACCGAACTTTTAGGTATTCTGCCGGAACTAATCTTATCAGGCAACGGGAAAAGGAGGACAAGATTTATGAAGAAACTGAAAAAAGCAGTATCACTCACTATGGCCGGCCTGCTGGCGGCAGGACTTTTAGGCGGATGCGGCGGTGGCCAGCAGACTTCTGCTTCCGGGTCGGCAGGCACGGACACCACGGCTGCAGAGACCAAAGGGGCCGGTGAGACTGCGGCAACAGGGGAAACCACGGCAGCGGCGGCTCCCGAGGGGGACGTGGCAGGCAAAGAGATAAAGATCTGGATCAGCTCCGGCGCCGAGGATGACATCTACCGGGAGATGTTCCGGGAGATCGAAGGGGGTTTAGGGCTTACCGTAAAAGACGAGTACTACTCCAAGGATGAGCTGGACAGCAAGATGCAGGTGTCCGGGATCGCCGGAGACATGCCGGATGTGATAGTGGCCGACTATCTTCTGCTGCCCAACTATGTGGATGCGGAGATGATCGCTCCCATCGACCAGTATCTGCCCGCTGACATCAAGTCGGATATGCTTCCGTCGGTGGTGGACGAGGCTACCTATAACGGAAACATGTATGCGGTCGCTCAGTTCGACGGCGGTCTGGCCATGTGGGCCAACAAATCCATGCTGGACGCGGCAGGGGTTACGGATATCCCCACCAGCTACAAGGATGCCTGGACCAAAGAAGAGTTTGAGGATGTGCTGGCGAAGCTAAAGGCAAGCGGTGTGGAGTATCCCCTGTATGTTCGTCAGAACAACCCGTCCACCATGTACTACACCTACTTCCCCATCATAAAGAGCTTCGGAGGCGATTACGCTCACCGGGATACCCTTCTGACAGAAGGCGCCTTAAACGGCGAGGGAACCAAGAACGCCCTCGAGTATCTGAAATGGATGATCGATCAGGGATATGTCAACGCCACCTGCGATTACGACGATGCCTTTGAGACCCGCCAGGAAAGCGCCATCGCCCTGCTGGGTCACTGGAAATATACCGCCTATGCGGCAGGCATCGGCGAGGACAATATCGTGTGCATCCCTATCCCGGATTTCGGCGGCGGCGTGTACACCTGCTCCGGCTCCACCGTGTGGGCCATGACCACAGGCGCCGTGGACAACGATAACGCCGCTGCGGCATGGGCCGTTATGGAACAGGTGATGGAGCCTGATTATATCAAGAAAGTGGTGGAGGTAAACGCCGCCATTCCTTCCAGAAAATCAGTGCTGGATTCCAGCCCGGACTACCAGGAGGGCGGAAAATTCTATCTGTATCGGGAGCAGTTGGAGGGCGGGATCTCCTATCTTCGTCCGTTTACCAGCGCTCACATGACCATCTACGCTCAGATGAAGTCTGTGTACGGAGATATCTTCGCCGGCGCTGACCCGTCTGCCAGCCTGGACTCCGCAGCAGAGGCCATTGACGAGATCATCGTCGAAAATGGCTGGGATGTAAAATAACTGAAAAACCGGAGGCCGGTGCAAAATGACAGATCTGTCTTTGTATTTTGCACCGGTCTCTTTCTATAAAAAGGAGGAAACATACCGGCAATGAATACTAATCCCAACAAAAAGGGTCATTTAGGCGATGCCCAGGCCAGGACCGCATGGCTGTTCTGCGCCCCGGCGATCCTGCTGATCCTCGTATTTATCGTCGCCCCCTTCGCCATGTCTGTGGGCTATTCCTTCACCAACCGCATGCTGGTGCCGAAGAAGGGGACGGTTCTCTCGTTTACAGGGCTTGCCAACTACATCAAGATCTTCACCAGTTCCACGGCGCTTAATTCCTTTCAGAACACCTTTGTCTACGCCCTTTTGGTGGTTCCTGCTACGGTTCTCTTAGGCACCCTTCTGGCCATCTTCGTCAACAGGCAGATGAGGGGGGTAAAGGTCTTCCGCATGATCTACTTCAGCCCCCAGGTGGTGACCATGACCGTGGTGGCTGTGGTGTGGTCCTTCATCCTCTCCTCCAACTCTGAGGGCATCATGAACTCTCTTCTGGGGCTCTTTGGCGTAGAGCCTCAGCGATGGCTGCAGGATGCCCGGCTGGCGCTTTTGTGTATCGCCATCATGTATATTTGGCAGAATCTCGGCATGCAGATGCTGATTATTCTGGGAGGCCTCCAGTACATCTCTGAGGACTTATACGAGGCGGCCATGATCGACGGCTGCAACAACTGGAACAAATTCTGGAATATTACGGTGCCGTGTCTGAAGAATACCCTGGTCTATGTGCTGGTATCCACCACCATCAGCTCCCTGAAACTGTTCACTCAGGTCTATGTGCTGACCGACGGAGGTCCTCAGAATTCTACCACCACCGTCGTGTATCTGCTCTACAAGGCCGGATTTATCAACGGACAGTTAGGGTACTCCTCGGCTATCTCCGTGGTGTTCTTTATCCTAGTGTTTGCCATTTCTCAGTTCCAGAATAAAGTGTTGGGGGAGGATTGATCGTATGCATACAGCGATGTCGAAGAGAAGAAGAATCCTGTTGACCACAGTCATGTATGGGGCTTACCTGCTGGTTGCGTTTTTCTTTGTCGCTCCCATTGTCTATCTGTTCGTGTCCGCCTTTAAAAATGACACCCAGATCGTGACGGATATGTCCACCATAAAAGCATTTCTGCCTGCCGGGGAGATGTCCTTTGACAATTTCCGGGATATTATCTCAAAAGTGCATTTCTTTAAATTCTGCAAAAACTCCACGGTGGTGGCGGTGATCGATACTTCTCTGTGCACCGTCATCAACGCCATGGTGGGATATGCCCTGGGGATGCTGGATTTTAAGGGCAGAAAATTCATGATCTCCTTTGTGCTGTCCTTAAGCATCATCCCGACGGAGGCGATCATCATCAACCGCTTCATCGTCACCAATCAGGCAGGGCTGTTAAACTCCTATCTCGGCCTGGCGCTGCCCAGCGTGGCATATCCCATGTACATGTATCTCTACTACAATCACTTTAAGGGGATGCCAAAGGAGCTGATGGAGGCGGCCATCGTAGACGGAGCCAGCTATTCCGGCATCTTCTGGAAGATCATGCTGCCTCTCTCCAAGCCGATTCTGTCTACCGTGGCGATCATGGCGTTTATCCGCGCCTGGGGCGATCTGCTGTGGCCCACTCTGGTGACCAGAGACGAGACCTACCGGACTCTCCCCCTTGCCCTGCGGGCCCTGTCCAATGACGTGTACATCTACTGGGGACAGATTTTCGCCTTCTCCTCCCTCATGGTACTGCCCATCTTGATTATTTTCCTGATCTTCCAGAAGCAGTTCGTGTCATCCCTTACGATGTCCGGGATCAAGGGGTGACGATATGATAAAGATGCAGTATCTGGGAACCGGCGCCGCGGAAGGGTTTCCGGGAGTATTTTGTGAATGTCCGGCCTGTCAAAAGGCCCGGATTCTGGGCGGGCGTAATGTGAAGATGCGAAGCTGTACCCTGTTCAATGACCATATCCTCATAGACCTCTCACCGGACATCTTTGCCCAGAGCCTCAGATGGAAGGTACGGCTCTCCGATGTGGACCATATCGTGGTGACCCACTCCCATTCGGATCATCTGGACCCTTATGCAGTCTTTACCAGGGCGAAGCACGGAGCCACCATCCTGCCGGGGAGACCAAAGGAGCGGGATATAGTAAATCTCTACGGAAACAGACAGGTGGGACGGGTGATCTCTGACGGGATGGCCCTGGAAGCCCGCAGTGACCCGGACAGAATCCGCTGGCACTCTGTGGAAACCGGGGAAAAATTTTCCGCTGGAGAGCTTACTTTTATCCCCCTAAAGGCCAATCACAAAAAGGATGAGGTGTGTTATATCTACGCGGTCAGCGACGGAACAAAGCAGCTTCTCTACGGCAATGACACGGGAGAATTGCCGGAGGAAACACTGGAGATGATCCGCAGACTGGGACTCTGTTTTGACGTGGTGAGTCTGGACTGCGCCCGGGGCACGCTTTTGGGAGACGGCCACATGGGCCTTCGGGAGGACGCGGCGCTGAAAAAGACGCTGGAAGCCATGGGGGCCGCAAAAGCGGCTACCCGGTTTTATCTCAACCATTTCTCCCACATGTGCGGCCTCACCCATGATGAGTTTCAGGGGCTGGCCGAAAAGGAGGGCATGACCTTGGCCTATGACGGGCTGACGGTGACAATTTAAGAATCTACAGGCAGGGCTGTGTTTGACCGAATTTCGTCAGACACAGCCCTGCCGGCGTATCTGCCCCGCACCGAACTGTCAGGGCACAACTTCTGGTTGAAAGGGCAGAAAAAATATGATATAAATTGGTAAGTGATATAGAATCAGATCGTTTCAGGAGGTACAGATGGCAACCATAAAGGATGTGGCAAAAAAGGCGGGGGTGACTCCCACCACGGTGTCCCGTGTGCTGAACAACCGGGGATACATCAGCGAAAAGACAAGGCAGGCCGTGTATCAGGCCATGGAGGAGTTAAACTACCAGCCCAATGAGGTCGCCCGTTCCTTGAGCAAAAGTGACACCAACTGCATCGGCATCGTGCTGCCGTCCATCCGGCATCCCTTTTTCAGCTCTGTGCTCAGCTGCCTGGAGTACCACGCCTCCCTGCTGGGATACAAGATTATGGTGTGCAACTCCCACGAGAACCGGGAAAAGGAGCGGGAGTACTTGGGGATGCTGGACTCCAACCGGGTGTCGGGGATCGTGTTCTGTGCGCGGAGCGGAGGGATCGACAGGAAGCTTGGGACCGCCACGCCCATCGTGGCCTTTGAGAGGGAGATCTCCGAGGACGTGCCGGCGGTTCTCTGTGACAACTACCAGGGAGGTGTCCTGGCCACCAGGTGCCTTCTCTTTGCCGGCTGCAGGCACCTGATCGCCCTGGGCGGGGCGAAAGAGCTGGGACTTCCCGCAGATACCCGGTGTGTGGCCTTCACCCAGACCTGCCGGGAATACGGCCGGGAGGGCCTGGTGTTCTATGCCAGCGAGGCCCAGTTCTACAGACAGCAGTATGAACCCTGGCTGGAACAGATCATGAGAGAACACAAAGAGGCAGACGGCATCTTTGCCACCAACGATGTGATGGCGGCCCAGCTGATTCGGGTGTGCCGCCGCATCGGGCTTAAGATTCCGGAAGATGTGAGCATCGTAGGCTTTGACGACACTTCCATCGCACAGCTGACCTGCCCCTCCATCACCTCGGTCCATCAGCCCATCGAGCAGATGTGCGACTATGCCATCGACGCGATCATCAGGAAGATCGGCGGAGAGATGATCCCCAGCAGGATCGTCTTTCCCGTCAGCCTGGTGGAGCGGGAGTCGGTGAGAGGGCACCGTCCGTCCCCGCAGCTCCAGCTTTTGTGATCCCTCTCACAGGCTGCCGGTGATGGCGCCGGCTGCCGCCTCTCTCTTCTACAGCAGATAGACATTTGCGAAACTCAAAACTTGTCAGAATATTCTCCTGGCTTTGACTTTCGCAATTACCTGCTACAGCAGAAACTCGCTGAGCACATAGTTGCTGATGTCGATTCCGAATTCGCTGAGACGGATGCAGGGGCCGTCCACCACGATCAGCCGGTTTTTGGCAAGCTTATTTAAGACACCTCCATAGACATCCCAGATCTCCCTGCCGAACCGCCTCCGAAACTCCTGTCCCGACACCCCTTCTGTCATCCTCAGCCCCAGAAACATGAACTCTTCCATCTTTTCCCTGTCTGTCAGACCGATGATCTCCTGATGAAGCAGCTGGTCTACCCCCTCTCCGGACATGTCGGTCTTGAGATAGGTCTGGAGATCAGACTCATTTTTAAACCGAAATCCCTGGATATAGGAGGAGGCTCCCAGGCCCAGGCCCAGGTACTCCACTCCGGTCCAGTAGCCGATGTTGTGACGGCACTCTCTGCCCGGTTTTGCGTAATTGGAGATCTCGTACCGCCGAAAGCCCTGTTCCCTGAGAAACTGCTTGGTGGCGTAGTACATCTCCCGCTCCTCGTCCTCTCCCGGGAGAAGGTCCGGGCGGCCGTGATAGAGCTCATAGAACGGAGTTCCCTCCTCCACCATCAGGCTGTAGGCAGAGATGTGCTCCGGTTTCAGCTGAGAGACCTTCTTTAGGGTCTTCTTCCAGGACTCTAAGGTCTGACCCGGGAGCGCCGACATGAGATCGATGCTCACATTGTCAAATCCCGTCTGCCGCACTCTCTGGTAGCTCTTTAAAAACTCGTCGTAGGTGTGAATCCGTCCCAGGTGTTTCAGCTCTCTGTCGTCTGCGGACTGCAGCCCCAGGCTGATGCGGTTGATCCCGGCATCCCGGTATCTCTCCAGCTTTTCCACGGTCAGAGTCCCCGGGTTGGCCTCCACGGTCACCTCCGCCTCCTCTGCCAGGTCAAAGCATGCCTTCAGCCTGTCCATGATCTCCCAGGTCATCCGGCCCTCTAAAAGAGAAGGAGTGCCTCCCCCCAGATACACGGATGTAACCTTGTATCCTGGATAATGGGCACTCTGACAGGTTATCTCTTCGATCAGCTGCTCCACATACTGTCTCTGCACCCCGAGAGGGGCCGGGCCGGACAGAAAATCACAGTACGCGCACTTTCTGGCGCAGAAGGGTATGTGGACATACAATTCCAATGGTCTTCTCAATCTCTATTCCTCGTCTAATTTCAAAACACTCATAAATGCCTTCTGTGGGATCTCTACATTGCCCACCTGGCGCATCCGCTTTTTCCCCTCTTTCTGCTTTTCCAGAAGCTTTTTCTTCCGTGTGATATCACCGCCGTAGCACTTAGCCAGAACGTCCTTGCGCATGGCCTTCACCGTCTCCCTGGCGATGATCCTGCCTCCCACGGCCGCCTGGATGGGGATCTCGAAGAGATGTCTGGGGATCTCCTCCTTCAGCTTTTCGCACATCTTCCTGCCCCTCTCGTAGGCAGAACCGGCGTGGACGATGAAGGACAGGGCATCCACCTCTTCCTTGTTGATCAGGATATCCAGCTTCACCAGCTCCGACTGCTGGTATCCCTTGATCTCATAGTCAAAGGAGGCGTAACCTCTGGAGCGGGATTTCAAGGCATCGAAAAAGTCGTATATGATCTCATTGAGAGGGAGGTCGTATTTCAGAAGGGCGCGGGTGGTCTCGATATATTCCATGCCCAGGTACACACCCCGCCGTTCCTGACACAGGGTCATGATGGCTCCCACATACTCGGTGGTCACCATGATCTCCGCGCTGACCACCGGCTCCTCCATGTAATCGATCTCCGCCGGGTCCGGCAGATTGGAAGGATTGGTCAGCTGGATCATCTCCCCGTTTTTCTTGTGGATCCGGTAGATGACGCTGGGGGCCGTGGTCACCAAGTCCAGGTTGTACTCTCGCTCCAGCCGCTCCTGGATGATCTCCAGGTGAAGCAGTCCCAAAAATCCGCAGCGGAATCCGAATCCCAGCGCCACGGAGGTCTCCGGCTCGAAGAACAGGGAGGCATCGTTTAGCTGAAGCTTCTCCAAGGCATCCCGAAGGTCGTTGTACTTGGCTCCGTCCGCCGGGTACAGGCCGCAGTAGACCATGGAGGTAACCTTCTTGTAGCCCGGCAGAGGGCTGGCGCAGGGGTTGTTCTTGTCGGTGATGGTGTCTCCCACCGCCGTGTCCTTCACGTTCTTGATGCTGGCTGTGATATAGCCCACCATGCCGGCGCTCAGCTCCTCACAGGGGATGAACTGTCCGGCGCCGAAATACCCGACCTCCACCACCTCTTCCTCGGCTCCCGTAGCCATCATGCGGATCATGGTTCCCTTTTTCACGGTCCCCTCCTTGATCCGGCAGAAGATGATGACTCCCTTGTAGGAATCGTACACGGAATCAAAGATCAGCGCCTGCAGAGGAGCCTCCGGATCCCCGCCGGGGGCCGGGATCCGGGATATGATAGCCTCCAGAACCTCTTCGATATGAATGCCTGTCTTGGCGGAGATCCTGGGGGCGTCGTGGGCCTCTAAGCCGATGACATCCTCGATCTCCGCCGCCACCCGGTCCGGCTCCGCGCTGGGCAGATCGATCTTGTTGATGACAGGAAACACGTCCAGGTCATGATCCAGAGCCAGATAGACATTGGCCAGGGTCTGAGCCTCGATACCCTGAGCCGCATCCACCACCAGGATAGCCCCGTCACAGGCCGCAAGACTCCTTGACACCTCATAGTTGAAATCCACATGTCCCGGGGTGTCGATCAGATTGAAAATGTATTCTTCTCCGTTTTTGGCTTTGTACACGGTGCGGACGGTCTGGGCCTTGATGGTGATGCCCCGCTCTCTCTCCAGCTCCATGTTGTCCAGCACCTGGGACTGCATCTCCCTGCTGGTCAGAAGGCCTGTCATCTCGATGATCCGATCCGCCAGGGTCGACTTGCCGTGGTCGATGTGGGCGATGATGCAGAAGTTGCGGATTTTGGTTTGATCTATAGTTGACATAAGGGGAATCCTCTCTTTCGAGTTTGCATAAGTCCAAAAGTCCCCTACATTCTAGCAAGTTGACAGAGGAAAGTCAATAGAAAAAAGCCAAGCTGACCGTTCCGGTTCATGCCTGGCTTTTCTCCCTATCCCTTGACTCCCGAGGAGACAAAGGCGTCGATGATATGGCGCCGGAAGAACGTGTAGGCCAGGACCACCGGCAGGGAGGCAAGTGTGGCTGTGGCCATAAAGGGGCCCCAGTTATCTCCCACCTCATAGTCGGCAAACTGCTTTAACGCGATGGTCAGTGTCCGCGACTTCGGGGAGGACAGCACAAGGAGGGGCCAAAAGTAGAGGTTCCAGGCGTCTATGACAGTGAGGATCGACACGGCCGCGACAGATCCTTTGCACAGGCCGCACATGACGTGCTGAAACACCCATGTGGAGCGTGCGCCTTCGATGCGGGCAACCTCATAGTAAGATTTCGGGATGCTGCGCACCTGCTGGTAGAGAAAGAAGAAGGTGGTGGCATTGGCCGCATAGGGCAGGATCACCGCGGTCTGGGTGTCTGTCAGCCCCAGATTGCTGATCAGGATATAGTTGGGGATCATGGTGACCTGGAACGGGATCACCATGGTCACCAGCACAAAGTAAAACATGATTCGGTTCCATCTTGTCCTGTAGTAATTGAGGGCAAATGCCCCCATGAGGGAAATCAGCACCTGCACGGCAAAGATGCCGAATGTGGTGATCACGCTGTTGCACAGCCATTGGAAAAAATCATATTTCTCCAGAACAAACCGGTAATTGTCCCATGTGGCCTGTTTGGGAAGCAGATTGATTCCGTTGGAAAACAGCTCCTTAGGGGTCTTAAAGGAGGAGGAAACCATCCACAAAAGGGGAAAGACGGTCACCGCCAGAAGAGCCAGACTGACCACATGGAGCAGACTCTGAGACAGTATTTTTTTCTTATTCTTCATGATATCCGTATCCTCCCATGGTGCGCATCATAATGATCGTGAGCATAAGGAAAAAGAGGGATGTAAAGGTCGAAATCGCGCTGGCCGTACCGATGTTGTAATACTTGAAGGCAAATTCATAGATCACATAGGATAAGTTGGTCGTGGTGTAGGAAGGTCCGCCGGAGGTGAGGACACTGATGGCCGTAAACCCCCGCTCTGCCGCAAAAATAACAGAGGTGATCACCACATAGACGGTAGTGGGCGCTAACAGCGGCATCTTGATGCGCCAGAAGCACTGCCAGCCGCCGGCACCGTCGATGTACGCCGCCTCCACACAATCCCTGGAGATATTCAGCAGACCGGCGATAAACAGGATCATATTCATGCCCAGATATTTCCACCCGCAGACAGCCACGATACAGGAAAATGCAGTCCTGCTGTTGGTCAGCCAGTTTACCGGAGCCATCCCAAGTCTGACCAAAGAATTGTTCAGCAGTCCGTAGGAGGAGGAAAAGATCCACAGCCATACCATACAGACGATGGAGAGAGCCAGGATATTGGGAATAAAAAACAGGGTTTTGTACAGTTCCTGCGCAAATCTGTTTCGGACATTCAGCAGCATCACCGACAGCACCAGAGGCAGGATCACAAAAAACGGGAACAGGTACACGATGTATTTCAGGGTATTGACCATGCCTTTAATAAACATGGTCTTTGAAAACATGTTGGTATAGTTGCTCAGCCCTACCCATGAGAAGTCGGAGATAAAGTTCCAGTTGGCAAAGCTTAAGATGAAGCTGTAGCACATAGGCCAGTACTTAAACACCCCATAGGCCGCTGCCACCGGGAAAAGCCACAGCCAGAAACCGGCTGCCTCCCGGCGAACACGCCTCCTGGCCGGCAAATCTTTTTCATTTTTTAACACCATCATCCTCTCCTTTCCTCGGCTCTGCTCCATACAGGGAACTTTATGTCTGGAATAAGCGGTCCATCCGCATTAAGGTATCCAGTTCCTTTTCTCTGTCGGCTCCGCCGTAGATCTCCAGCACAAATTCCCCTTTAAAACCGGTGTCCCGGATATAGTCGTGAAGCTTTGGCCAGTCGATGGCTCCGTCGTCAGGCAGATTGTGATCATCTGAGACACCGTAATTGTTATGGATGTGAAAGGTGATCAGGTCAGAGCCGGCCGCCTCTACCTCCCGGAACAGATCCGCGCCCAGCAAAGGCACATGCCCGATGTCCAGACAGTATCTGACACCCAGGTCCGCAAACAGCCGCCTCTGGTTTTCCAGACTGGTGTAGATCTCATCATCCTCTGTCCCGGGCGGAATATCCTCGATGGCCAGCTCTATGCCGTTTTTAGCCCCGTAGCGGGCAATCTCTCCCACATAGTCCTGTACCAGAGGAATCTGATCCTCCGAATAGTTGTATTCCTTCCGGTCCACCGCATGCATGACCAGGATCCTGCTTCCCAGCTCGTATGCGTAATCCATGGTCTTTTTTATCGTATCGGTCCGAAAGCGGCGGAATGCTTTCTCCTCTCCGGGAGGATTCTTATAGTTTCGGAAGGGGGCATGCAGGGAATGTACCTGCATGCCAAGTCCAAGGAGCTGCCTTTTCGTTCCCCGGATGTCCGGTTCACACCTGGGGTCCAGGTGAACCGTATCCGCCCAGATCTCAATATTCTTGAAACCATGCCGGTCAAAGGTATCCAGGGCCTCTCTCAGGGGCATGTGCTCCAGGGTCCAGGTGGTCACTGCGTATTCGCGTTTGTCATAGATAAACTTCATCGTTCTTTCCTCCGGCTGCGTCGTCACTTGTTCTCCAGCATCCCGTTGCACGTCTCCTCCAGCTTGGTTAAGGTGCTTACCACATCGGCTCCCTCCCAGAGGATTTCGTTGCGGGTGGTGATCCACATACTGTCAATCGCCATGCCCACAGACCCGCCGGGCCAGCATTCCCACGCCACGCTGTAGGGAAGGCACTCATAGGCAGCCTTCATCGCATCGTTCAGCTCCAGTTCGACGTCAGTGGGGCACAGATACCCGGAGTCATGAGCCCAGTTCACCATCCCCTCGCTGCTGGCATAGTCCAGAAAAGCCCACACTGCGTTCTGCTTCTTTTCATCCTTTGCAAAAGAAATCAGCGCCGCGCCGCCGGATGGGAGCTGTAAATCATAGCCCTGGAAAGAGGGCGTCTTGCAGATCCTGACCTCAAAATCGCTGTAATCGGCGATGGTGTTCACCGACATGATGGAGGTACAGTAGATCGCCAGGTTCCCGGAGGTAAAGGTGGATTGGATCTCACTGGAGGAAAGCTGGGTGGCATAGCCCTTCTTGTAGAGGTCCTGCCACATGGTCAGGGCAGCGATACAGCCCTCATTGGTAAAATCACATCTCTGTTTGTCCTCGGTCAACAGCCGGCCTCCCCGGGAGAAAATCAGTGCCTGGTCCCCCCATGCGTCCGCCATGTTGTGGATCTGAACACCGACGGCGTCCGTATGGCTCTCGATGATATCGGCGACTTCAAACACCTCATCCCAGGTAGTCGGAATATCCTCCTGCGTCAGCCCGGCCTGCCGAAAGAGATCCATGTTGATGTACATGGGCATGATACTGACCGCAAAGGGCAGACCCACCTGTTCTCCCCCATATTGAGCCAGCTCCAGCATGCCGGGTTCAAAATAGGAGTACAGCTTGTCCATGTCACTCTGAGAGGGGGCCAGCTCCTGGATCTTCACAGGCTTTAACTCGGTTGCGATATAATTCAAAAGGTTGTAACCGCCCACAAACACATCCGGCAGGTCATTGCCTGCAGCCGCGTCGGCTATCATAGACTGCAGCAGGGTGAAGTACTCTCCTGATTTGGCCGTGACTTCTACGTGGATATCAGGGTTGGCCTCCTCGAATTCGGCGATGAGATTCATCAGCGCCTCCTCTGTCAGGCTGCTCCATCGATGCCAGAGGGTGATGGTCACATCCCCGTCAGTCCCTTGACCGTTCCCGTGTCCGGAATCCGTCTCCGCCTTTACAGGCTCTGAATGCCCTTTCGGCGGATTGCCGCCTTTGCATCCTCCGAGACATCCCATCATCAAACATCCGATCACAAGCCCGGCCGTCATCTTTCTGTTCATAGCATTCTCCTTTCATGTGATTGTTCTTCTATATGAAGCCTTCCGAATCGGCAATGGCGCCGATTGCCGATCCGAACGCTTTTCATCATCTTCGGATTGGCCCCAGACAGCTGTCCCTGCACATAATCCGGGGCTGGCAGAAATAATAGGGATAATCCGGAGGCACATAGGTCCCCTGTGTGATGTTCCACAGGATCTCGGCAGCGATCGCGGCGATATCCTCACCGTGATAGGTGAGGGAGGTCAGCGGCGGTGTCATAGCTTCACAGTGAGAGATATTATCAAAACCGATCACTCCCACTTGGTCAGATATACACAGGCCGCTGTCCTTTATGGCCTGATAGACGATCTTACAGGTCTCGTCGTTGACGCCAAAGACGGCATCGATCTGCCGGTCGGATGCTAACAGCTGCCGAATTCTTTCATAGGCCGCTTCGGAATCTTCAAATTCATTTTCCAGCAAAATCCACCGGTAATTTACCGGGATATGGGACTCCATCAGCGCGCTGATATATCCCTGGCATCGCTCTCCGGTCATGGTCCCCTTGTTGTGATCGTGGATTGCTATGAATGCAATGTTGCGGTATCCCTGCTCCAGAAGATGCTTTGTGGCGATATATCCGCCGTAAAAATTATTGACCATGACCACGGGGACATTGATATGGGGTACCACCCTGCTGCAAAAAACCAGGGGAATTTTTGTCTCCAGCAATCTCGTATAGACATTGATATTGGTAAACATATCATCTTCGACCACCGGGATCATGATAAATCCGGATATTGGAGATTTCGTCAATCTCCGAATGTATCCCTCCTGTTTCCCAATATCCTCGTCGGAATTGCAGAGGATCAGATTGATCCCTTTGGAGTTGGCAAAGCTCTCGATGGCCTGAGCGAGATTGGCAAAGACCGGCATTCTCACGTTCGGAAGAATCAGCCCCCAGTTTTCCGCCTCATACATGGTTTCCTTTCTGAGAGCATTGATGAATGTCCCGCTGCCTTTGATCGAGTACAAAACCCCCTCCGCGCAGAGCTCCGCCGCCGCTTTATCCAGCGTCCTCCTGTTTGTATCAAACCTTTTGCAGAGAGTCAGCCGGGGCGGAAGTTTCTCTCCGGGAGACATGTGATCTACCAGATTCAAAAGCTGCTGTTTGATCTCTTTATATCTCAACAAGTGCCTCACCTCATACGTGTATTATATCGAAACAGGATTAAGAAGACAAGTTACACAAAAGAAATTAGGCAAATTTGCAATATTTTAGGCAAATTTTATAAATAATTTCTTGTTAAAACTGTCATCCTGCCTCTTTATGGCTCCCCTGCCTCTTTCGGACAGAGCACCATATCAAGAAGCTCTGCCAGCGGCTCCATGGCATTTCGGGCCTCCTCGTAGGTGTTGGTCTGGGCTCCCACCTCGATGAGAGCGGAGCGGGGACGCAGGTGGAGATTGTAGCGAAACCCTTTTAAGTAGATCTTCCTGGTCAGGCCCGGAAAATACGCCGCCGCATCCAGCTGCATCTGCAGGCTGAAGGCCAGGTTCTGTTCCTTGTAGGGGTTTGGCAGATACTCGATGGGGCCCTCCGGAGTCTGGCTCATGCCGTTGAAGAACATGATGGGCGCCGTAGGCTTTCCGTTGATCTCAGACACCATATGTAAGTTTTCCCTCACACCGTCTCTATGGATATCCAGAACCACCTGGATGGACGGGTACTGCTGCAGGAAGCCTGTGATGCCGCTCAGGGCATAATCATAGGCCTTGCTTCGGTCAAGCTCCCCATCCACCAGGTCATAGACCTCCTTATTGTGGATGACGCGGTAACCCTTGGCCTCCAGAAGCTCTGTCAGATAATCCCCGATTCCAACCACCGTGGCATCCGGCCGGTCCGGACCGTAGTCCGCAAAAGTCTCCTGAGAATGGGTGTGGTAGATCAGAATCTGCGGGTTGTCCCCGTCCTTTTCTAAAGACAGGTCTTCTCCCAGCAGTTTGGCCGCATTCATCTCGTCTCTCCCGGCTGTGGTGGAGGAGTGGACGCTGAAAAAATGTTTCATCAGGAAATCGTAGTCAGCCAGCTGCTCCATCACATAGCTGGTTCCCGTCACCGGAAGATCACCGGAGAGATGGCGGGCCGCAGTGCCTGCCGGCAGACTCTGCACTTGTCCCGCGGCCGGTTCTTTCTCTCTCCCCGCCTCCCCGCCTTCTCCAAGGTCCTGTCCGCTCTCCCAGACTCCGGCCAGATCCGCCTTCTCAATTCCGGTCTCCTCTCCCCCGCCGAACAAGAGATAGCTGGACTCCGCCACCACCCTCCGACTCTCCAGATAAGGGGCAAAGGAAGGGTCCGGGTCTGAGGAGAAGCCGTCGTCCGCCTCCTGTCCCTCTTTCCATCTCATCCGGGGATTTCTGCCCCCGATCCAGAGCAGAAGTCTTTTTTCCCAGCTGTCTTCCCCCGAATCTGCCCCATAGGCCTCATCTGCAGCGCCCGGATAGCCCAGGCGAAAGATGGCTGCCAGCCCCTCCTGAAAAAAATCCCTCTCAAACTCCTTCAGCGCCCACCCCTCTTCCTGTACCTTCTGTCCCTTTTCATACGTCCCCGCCAGCGCCAGAATCAGAATCCCGCCTGTCGCCGCCATGATCATCCTCAGTACCTGACTCAAGCTGTAACGAAACCGCCTCATGCCTCCGATCCCTTTGCAAGACTCTTTTAATCTATCATATGAAGGAAACTCTCTGTTTTGCTTATTTTCCTCAATCTTTCTCAAACAAGCCCTGCTTGGCCCTGTCGGTTCATTCCCATTTGGGATAAAAAGCCATATGGATCCCCTCGGAGATCGTATAGCTCAGCCGTTTCACCGTCTGGTCGATATCCGGCGGCGTCACATAGAGAGCCCCGAATTCCGGCTCCAGCAGCTCACAGATCAGCTGATACTGTTCCTCCGGACTCAGCTGCTCCAGAAATTCTCCCGTTTTCTCGGTCTGGGCATGACTGGCCAGGGTCTGGATCAGCGTGGATATGGTGTCATGGACAATGGCCGCCGCCCCCACCACCGTGGGCACACCGATGGCCAGCACCGGAATCCCCAGGCTCTCCTTTGTGAGGCTGTGGCGGTGATTGCCCACCCCGGAACCCGGATGGATCCCCGTGTTGGTCAGCTGGAGCGTCGTCCCCAGGCGCCGTATGCTTCTGGCCGCCAGGGCATCCACAGCCACCACCAGATCCGGTTTGGTCTCATGGAGAATCCCTTTCAGAATCTCCGCCGTCTCCATGCCGGTCTGGGCCATAACCCCGGGGACGATGCCGCTTAAGACCACGGTTTTCTCCTCCGTTATGTTCCGATTCACCTTCAGGTTGCCCAGCACCTTCGGCCCCAGGGCGTCCGGAGTCACCGACGGATTCCCCAGCCCCACTGCCAGCACATGGATATTTTCTCTGTCCGGTACCTCCCCCTGCCTCTTTAGTTCTTTCACCATCCGTTTCAGCTGCACGGCCAGTTCCCCTGACACCTCCCTGTGGTAGTCTTCGTCTCCCTTGGCCAGCGCCTTGGCCTCCATGGTGATGTAGGTGCCCTTCGGCTTTCCCATCGCTTTGGCCCCGTGCTCGTCCAGGATGGCCACCTCGGTCAGCTTGATCTTGCTGAAAGCCTTCCTCCACTCCCGCAGAGACACTCCCGTCACCTCGGTGCCCTTCCCCGGAAAACTCTCCTTCTCTTCCACCGCCAAATCCGTACGAATCTCAAACATATCTGTCCCTCCTGAATAATTACAATCTAATCACATTTTTTGCAAAAATCCGGGAAATATGTATTGACATTCCACCTCTTATTCGATAAAATATTAAAGCATGTTTACATTAAAACTGTCCGTGTCCAGACTTTGATGCAAACCAAAGATTTTTATCCATATTAATTCTATCGGAGGTGTCCAGATTGGCTAACATTAAATCAGCTAAGAAGAGAATCTTAGTTACCGAAACCAAGACCGCAAGAAACAAATCGATCAGATCCAAAGTTAAAACTTCTATCAAGAAGGTGGAAGCTGCTATCACTGCCGGTGACAAGGCTGCTGCACAGGCATGTTTGGTAAACGCAACTTCCGAGATTGACAAGGCCTGCACCAAGGGTGTATACCACAAGAACACTGCTTCCAGGAAAGTTGCCAGACTCAGCAAGGCCGTAAGTGCCATGTCTTAAGATTCGGATTGGAATTTTGTCATGATTTCGATCATACACAGATAAAAACCCTGAAACCGCAGGTGTGGCGGTGACAGGGTTTTTTTGTCTCACAGATTCGGGTGTCAACTATGGCGAACACGACTCAATACTCTCTGGCGATCAGCAGCTCCACCGCCAGGCGTTCTCCCAGATGCCCGGTCTTCACAGCCTCCTCCGCATCCACGCACAAGTTGACATAGGACAAGATCTGCTCCTTAGAAAAGGTCCTGGCCCAGGGCATCACCTTTCCCACCACGAAAGGCTGCATCTTAAGCTTGGAGGCGATACTCCCCCGGTCCATGCCCTGGCTCATCAATTCCTTCACCTGGAGAATCTGGTTAAACTGCCTGGCGATGAGAAACAGGATCCTCATAGGCGGTTCCTTCAGGGTCAGCAGATCCTCATACAAGTCCATGGCCAGTCTGGTCTTTCTGCCTGCGATGGCTGCCACCATGTCGAAGATCTTGTTGGTGACCCGATTGGTGCAGATCTCCTCCACATCCTCGTCGGTGATCACCTCACGGCCCAGGGTATAGCTGATCAGCTTCTCCAGCTCCATGCGGATATTCTCCATGTCGTCCCCGGTCTTGCCGAGAAACAGCTCCATGGTCCGCGCTGTGATCTTCTTCCCCTCTCTGGCCAGGATTCCTCCCGCCCAGGCCGAAAGCTGTCTGGCGTCCTGCCTGTCCATCTGGGCCGCATACCCCAGGCTCTTCACCTTCTTGTACAGCCTGTTCCTCTTATCCACCTCTGACTCCGCAAACAGCAGATGGGTGGTCTCCGGCATGGATGGCAGATAGTCCACTAAAACCTCTGCCCCGGAGCTTTTAAAGAGTCCTGTGTCCTCCAAAAGGATCAGACGCCTGTCTCCAAAAAAGGGCATGGTATCTGCCAGGCTGATGACTTCCTTTAAGTCCACCCCTTTTCCCTCAAACTGGTGGAAATTCATGGTGTCATCCCCCACCATGGCCTGCTTCATCTGGTTCTTATAGCTTTTTTTTAAGAATGCCTCTTCCCCGAAAATCAGATAAACCGGCTTATAGGTTCCCTCTTTCATGTCCTGACTCAGTACTTTCATGTCCCTCTGCCTCCTCAAACAGCCCCTTTAGATACAGGGCGTCTTCCATGGTATTCTTCCAGCCGTATTCCTTTAGATTCACCCGAAATTCCTTTCCGGTCCACGTCACTCTGACCCCATCCTCCTCCAGAAGCATCCTCTGCATGTCAAAAGTGTCAAAATGGATTGCGCCGCTTAGACCCCCGGCCGAGTTCACCACCCGGTAGGCAGGCACGTTCTCCCCTGCCAGGCCCTGCCTCAGCGCATATCCCACCTGTCTGGAATTCTTCGGCTTTCCGCACAGGAGGGCGATCTGCCCGTAGGTCGCCACTCGCCCCGCCGGAATCTGTCGGCACACGATGCCGATTCTCTTATAGATATCCATCTTTCCCGCCTTCCTTCAAGCCTCTGACCTGTGACACCATCTTGTCTCCCAGCGCGTCCGCCCACCGCTCCGTGTAAAAGGCCGAATAGGGAAGGTTCTTCTCTCTCCGTCTTCTGACAAAGACCGGAAATCTGGCCCAAATGATGGAGGGAATCCCCACCGCCGCCAGATAAAGGGGCCCCAGCATCAGAGACTGCCAGGTATGTCCGTATTCGTGGACCGCCATCCTTTTGCACCAATCTTCATCCCGATTGGGCGTAAAGATAAACAGCCCCAGGGAGATCCCTCCGTCCAGCTCCCACCTGGTGTGAACCGCTCCGTGATACATCTCATGAGGCGAGCGCCAAAACCACAGAAACACCACAAGTCCCAGAAGAGTCTGAACCAGCCCCCATGTGCACTGAATCAGCTGATACTCCCCTATAATCCAGAATTTTTCCCCTCTCACAGTGCCTTCTCCTTTGTCTTTCTTTCCGGCATTTGCTGTCGTCCCGGCTTTGGACCAAACTGACACCCTCTGTCTGAAAAAGGCTCCACACAAAACCTGTGTGAAGCCCTTTTGCCCTGCCGTCTTATCTCTCAGCCGCCGCCGCAATCGCTCCGAGATATCCTGCCGTATCTGCCAGGGTGGCGCCGGACACCGCATCGATGACCTCCTCGGCCGGCTTACCTGCCAGCTCTTTCAGCTCCGCCACGGTCTTGCCGTTGGCAAACTCACAGACTGCGTCAAAGTTGGCACTGATCTCTACCGTGGAGCCTGCCTTCTGCATAAGCTGGGAGTAGTACTCGTTGTTCACTCTCTTGGATCCCAGAACCTTGCCGTCCAGGACGCTCTCTCCCTCTGTAAAGGAAGCGCTGTTGGGAACCCCGATCTGCTCGCTGTCCAGGAACTGGAACTCGTCAATATAGGACAGAACCACATTGGTGCCGTCAGTCAGCGCCGCTGCCAGCGTAAAGCATTTGGTTCCGTGGGCAGCCGCCTCCACCATGTTCAGGGTTAAGTCCTCCGGGTTTCCGTCGAAGGATACCGCCTGGTTCTCCTTGGCAGCCTTGGCCGCGTCGGCGATCACCGCGAGGTAACCTGCCGTATCCGCCAGGGTGGCGCCGGACACCGCGTCGATCACTTCCTGGGCAGGCTTGCCTGCCAGCTCCTCCAGCTCCCCGATGGTCTTGCCGGCCGCAAATTTCTGGATCTCGTCAAAATTTGCGGCGATCTCCACCGTAGAACCGGCCTTCTTCATATTTTCGGAATAATATGCGTTGTTGACTCTCTTGGAAGCCAGTACCTTGCCCTCCGCCACACTCCCGTCTGCGGTAAAGGCGTCGCTGTTGGGAACTCCGGTCTGCTGGTCATCCAAAAACTGATATTCGTCGATAAATGCCGCCACGACGGTATCGTTGCCGTCGATGACAGCTGTGGCCACAGTAAAGCACTTGTCTCCGTGGGCCGCTCCTTCCACCTGTCCGATTCTCAGGTCCATGGTGCCTTCCGAGACTTCCTCCTTGGCCTCGGTCTCTGCCGCTGTGGTAGTCTCTGCCGCTGTGGTGGTCTCCTCCGCCGTGGCTGCCGCTGTGGTGGTCTCTGCCGCCGTGGTCTGAGCCTCTGTGGTTGGGGCGGCACTGTCACCGGAGCCGGAGCAGGCTGTCACAGAGATGCCAAGAGCCACTGCCAGTGCAGGTGCGATAAACTGTCTTTTTTTCATAATCAATGTCCTCCTTGAAAAATAGAAATATTGCCTTTACAATATAACCGTTTTCTCCTGTGTTTGCAAGCAAAAGTTATCATTGGTTATGTTTTCCAGACTTCTTTTTCGGCCTGACCCGGCCTCACTCTGTCTTTTACTGGCTGAACCCATCGATCAGGCTGACTGCCCCGCAGACAGTGGGATAATGACTGCCATAGGTCTCTTTCTCTGCCACCCGAAATTTGTAATGTTTCTCTTCTTTGATCTCCTGGAAGACATCCTCTTCGCTGAGCCGTTCATTCAATGCCTTCTTGTTGATCTCATAGAGGGCTTCATTCCCGTCCCGGTCCTCGGTCCGCAGCAGATAGACTTCCGCCTCTTCTATCTCTACCACCACCTTCTCCAAAACCTTCACCTCCACCTGCCAGGTGTCATGGTTTTCTCCTCTCCTCGGGACAAAAGAAAGCGCCGCCGCGATCACGAAGATCACTGCCGCCAATACGATATATTTTGCTCCTTTGATGATAGCCTCGCCCTCTGTGTTCATCTCTCCTTACCTGTCCTCCCTCATTGAATCCTGTCTCACCTTTTTATTCCTTTCCATTATACTCAAGGTTTTTAGGTTTTTCAAGACCCTTGTTTCTTCAGATATTATCTTGTATGATAGAGGTACAAAATTTTCTCTGGCTGCAGACATACCGGAGGGCACAGACGGCGGTGAGGGCCAGACACAAGAGCTCGGAGACCAGGGTGGAAAACCAGATTCCCCTGTCCCCAAAGACCTCTGACATCACCAGAAGACTGGCTGCCAGAAACACCAGGCTTCGGCCCAGAGAGATGGAAAAGGCGGGGATCGGCCGCTCCATGGCAGTGAAGAAGCCGGCGGATACCACATTAAATCCTACGACGAGAAAGGAGCAGCCGTACATCCTCAGGGCCTGGACGGAATAGTCGAAAATCCCGCTGTCCTTCTCAAGGAAGGCCGCTACGATCACCGGAGCTCCCGCCTCCCCCAGTGCAAAGGACAAAACCGAGGCGAGACTCACCATGATCAGCCCGTATTTTAACAGGCGATGGCAGCTGCCCCTCTCCCCTGCCCCATAGTGGTAACTCACCAGAGGCTGCATCCCCTGAGCCGTGCCTGTCATGGTCATGAGCACCAGGGTGTTGACATAGCTTATGATGGTGTAGGCGGGAAGCGCCGATTCCCCGATGACCCGAAGGATCGTCCGGTTGAAGAGAAAGATCACCAAGCCGTTGGACAGCTCGTTGAGCCCCTCGGAAAGCCCCAGAGGAACGATGCGCCTGTAGGCCTTCAGACGAAACCGAAACCTTCCCAGCTTAAGCCGCTCTCTGTGGGTGAGAAAATAGACGAGAAACACCAGGGTCGATGTGACCTGAGCCAGCCCCGTGGCCAGAGCGGCTCCCCACACGCCCCATCCGAATGCCAGCACGAACACGGCATCCAGCACTATATTCATCACGGCGCAGGAGAACACGCCGACCGTGCTGATCTGAGGTGCCCCGTTGGCTTTTACCTGGACCTCCAGATTATAGGATACCGTAAAAAACACGGCAAACACGGCGATGGTTCCCACATACTCTTTCACATACACAAGGGTATCCTCCGTGGCCCCCAAAAATAAGGCCGCCTTCTCCAGGTGCAGCAGCACCGCCACGGCCAGAACCAGGCTGACTATGACAGTCACGGCCAGATTCTGATTAAAATAATCCCTGGCACGGGAGAGTTTCCCCTGACCGAGGGCGATGGAGATGATGGTGGAGGTGCCGGTGGCCAGCAAAATCCCCACCATAAAAACCAGGGACGTGAAAGGCATGGACAGATTTACCGCCGCCATGGCACACTCCCCCACTCCCCTGGCCACAAAGATCCCATCCACCATCGTATAGAGCGAGAACACCCACATGGACGCAATGGACGGCAGAACAAACTTCAAAAATTTTTTACGCAGATTCATGTGATCCGACCTCCCTGTGTCTATGATAAACCCTCGTATCATACGAGAGTCAATCCCTTTTGGAGGAAATCATGAAAAACTTTTACAAAATCCGCGAAATCGCCGACCTCTTTCATCTCCACCCGGACACACTGCGCTACTATGAGGAAAAGGGTCTGCTCCACCCTCTGCGGACAGACAGCGGGTACCGCCTGTTCACCATCCAGGATATCTGTACCCTGAATGTGATCCGGTCTCTGCTGGAGCTGGACATGGCTGCGGAAGACATCAGGGACTACCTGGAACATCGGAGCGTGGAAGCGACTCTGTCTCTTCTGGACCAGGAGGAGAGCCTGTTTCAGGAAAAGCTGGCCGGTCTTCTGGCAGCCAGGGAGGAGACCCGAAAGCGCCGCCGCCGGCTTTCCCAATACCGGTTCGTTTCTGAGGGGCAGATTACCCTCTCCTGGCAGCCTCAGCGGCCCTATGTCTTTCTCCAGGAGAATGTAATCCTGGAAAAAGAGATCGATTTTCTCTTAAAAAAGCTGGAGACACGGCATCAGGACTACATCAAGGTCATCGGTTCCCAGTGTATGGGCGCCATGGTGGATGAGGGAAGCCTGCAAAAGGGTATCTACAATCATTTTTCCTGTGTATTCTTTCTCACGCCCCAGGACGGCCCCCAAGATGCCCATCTTCCCCAGGGACAGTATGCCGGTCTCTTCTATCGAGGCGGCTATGACCGCCTGGAAGAGCATCTTCGCACTCTGACCGACGGCATCCGCGCCCTGGGCCTTGAGCCCGCCGCTCCCCCTCTGGAATTTTACCGCATCGACACCCACGACACCAACCTGGAGGAGGAATATGTGACGGAACTGCAGATGCTGGTCCGCAATCCCGCTGCCCCGTAAACCCGGATGGACCAGAGTGTGTCCGGACATTGCTTTCCGGCAGTTACGCGTCACCAAACCGGCGCTAGGGAGACCACAGCCGGCCTCCCTGGCCTGCCCTCCTCTCTCCGGTCTCCAGAAAAGTCTCCACCTCCATCCGGCCGTCTCGCACCCTGACCGTCACTGCGCCCTGATCCTTGGTCTGAAGCCACTTCACTCCCCGGTCTGCCATCCGCTCCAGAGTCTCCTTTGCCGGATGGCCGTACCGGTTGCCCTCACCGCAGGAGATCACCGCCACCTCCGGGGCCACCCGATCCAAAAAGGCTTCCCCGGTAGAGTAGGCGGAACCGTGATGAGCCGTCTTCAGCACCTGAATCCCCGGAGTCTCCCCCAGTGAAAGCCAGTCCTCTTCCCCCTCCTCACTCATGTCTCCTGTCAGCAGGATCCCGGCCGTGCCGTATTCCACATGGAGCAGAAGGGAATGTTCGTTTCGATCCGCGGCTCTTTTGGTCTCCCCGGCATACAGACACCGGATCTTCATCTCCCCCGCCCGCAGCACATCGCCCCGGTCCATCCAAAACACGTCTGCCCCGTGATCCACGGCCAGAGCCGCAAGCCTTCCGTAGATCTCATCCTCTCCTCCCTGCCCCAGCCACGGCAGCACCACATGGGAGACCGGGATCCCCCCAGCCTCCTGCAGCAGTTCCGTCAGACCTGATATATGGTCCTGATCTCCGTGGCTCACGACGGCATAGTCCACCCTGGCGATTCCCTTGCTCTTCAAAAAGGGGATCAGAACCGACTCCCCCAGATTCTTCCGGTCCGTGCTCCCCCCATCCACCAGAATCACCGTCCGCCCTGTCCGGATACAGATCCCGTCCCCCTGCCCCACATCCAGAAACGTCGTCTCCATCCCCCTTAACGGCAGGCGGAAAAAGAGCAGCCCGGCAGTGGCCGCAGCCAGGAAAAGAAAGACTGCCCTCCTTCCTCTGCAGGACTTTTGCGCCCTCTTCTCCCTCCCTGTCCTGACAGACACAGCGATGAGAAATACCGCCCACACCAGACCATAGAGACCTGTCTTCCACCCCTCCGGCCTTCCCGTTATGAGGACGGAGCCCGGGATCTGTCCGGTCCTCTCGCAGAGCCACCGGTAGAAACACAGTACATAGTGCCCCGTTCCCGCCGCAGCCATCCCAGCCTTCAAGGACAGGGAACCCAAAAACACTGCCAGGATCCCGGAGATCAGCACGTAGGACATGAGAGGGATGACTGCCAGATTCAGAAGGATCCCATAGACCGGATATTCAAAATAGTGGTACGCCACCACCGGACATGTGGCCAGCTGAATCACGGCTCCCGCCGTCAGAGTCCTGCCCAGAACCGTCCGGGGCTTTATCCACTCTTCCACCACCGGCTCTGCGATCCCCAAAGCCAATACCGCTCCGAAGGACAGCTGAAATCCCGCCTGAAACAGCAGCTGAGGGGAACACATAAGCAGCCAAAGCCCACTGAGTGCTGCCGCGGTCCGCATGTCATAGGTTCTCCCCAGATATCCTGCCCCCATCTGCAAAAGGGCCATGACCACCGCACGCATCACGCTGGATGCTATGCCGATGCCCCCTGCCAGGATCCCATAGCTGACGGTCACCGCCCCTCCCAGCAGACCGGCGCCTGCCGGACCCAAACCGGCCTTTCGCGACAGACCAAAGACTCCCAGCCCGATCATGGAGATATGGAGACCGCTGACCGCCAGGAGATGGGAGATGCCGCCGGCCTGATACAGTTTCCTGATCTCACCGGAAAGCTCCGTCTTCTCCCCCAGCACCATGGCACGGAAAATCCCGCTGTCCTCCGGGGTACAGACCCTTTCTAAGACTTCTGCGGCATGGCACCGAAGCCTCCGAACCCCCTCCAGATACGGGGACCAATCCTCTGACACGATCTTGACCTTTTCCCCGTAGAATCCGGCCTGGATCCCCATGGCGTGGTAGTAGGCCCCGGCGTCAAATTCTCCCGGATTCCCCGGCCTCCGAAAGGGCTTAAGCTCCCCGGTAAGACTCAGCCTCATCCCTATGGCCAGAGGCGTGTCCTCCCGGTCCACATAGGCCACCACACTGCCGAAAGGCACCTCCCCTTCTTCTGTCTCCAGGGTCACTGCCTTCATCTCCAGGGTCAGACCTCCGTATCTTCCCTCCTGGATCCCCAGGAGTGTCCCCTTAAGCTCCGCCTGTTTCCCGTTCAGGCTCTCGATGGTCTGCCGGTACCGATTCTCTTTCTGCCTGTCAGCCCTGGCAAAGCCGAGACCCAAGACACAAAAAACAGGCAGAAGCCACCATATCAGGCTTCTGCCGTTTTTATTCCACAGACAACAGACCCCGGCCAGTACCATGACCAGAATCCCAGCCGTCCACACCACAGGCAGCAGAGCCAATACCTCTCCAAGTACGAATCCTCCTGCCATATATTCCAGTGGTCGTTTCATCTGTTTTGTTTTTATAACCCCTACTCTCCCCTGATCTCTAAGTTCCTCTCAAACTGGGTGTTGAGAGACACTGCCTCTCGAAACATCACGTCCTGAGAGCCGTTGATGGTGATCTGCACCTTGCTCACGGTGGAAATCTCCGACAGCGAATTGACGATGGAGTAAATCGGGATGTACTCTTTTACCTCCAGGTTATTATTTAAAAAACTGGCATCAAAATTAATGTAGCAGATGTTCTCGTTCAGAGACACATTGAGAAGCTTGGTGTCCGCCGGGAGGGTCCTCCCGTGCCCCGTGACCGCAGGTCCCTTGATCAGCTCCTCCACGATCAGCCGCTCTAAGGATGTGTTGATGCTGTGCACCACCTCCCGGTTCTCCTCCACCAGCCGCTCCCCGGTCTCATCGGCGAAAAACAGCTTCAGCTGACTCTTCTCATAGGAGTTGATGTCGCTGATTCCCTCGATAAAATCCGACCCTGTCATGACTCCCACAGGATTGCCGTAGGAGTCCAAAAGGGGCTGATCCGCCACATAGATGCTGATATAGTCGATGCCCTCGATCTGAGTCATGGTCTTGGCCAGAGCCGCCCGGCACAGGATCTCCCTGGTCGCGTTCATGTTGACCCTGCTGCCGTACCCTGCGTCAAAATACAGATACAGCACCTGATCTTCCTGACGGTAACCCAGGTAACCTACTTTGTCTGACAGGGCTACCTGACTGTCCACGTCGTTGGGCACATTGAGAAACTGTGTCATCAGCTCCTCGATCAGCGCCCCCTGTTCCTGTGTATCGGCTGTATACTCCTGAGGCATCAGCTTTGTCATGGAAGAGTTGAGGTAATAGATGTGGTAAGTCCCCTCCTCCAAGGGCCCGGGAGCTTTCTTCTCTCTGCCGCAGCCTCCTGATACTGCCATCATCAGAAGAAGCAGCAACAGTCCCATTTTTCGTCCCATGTTCCGCCCCTTCCTTTTACGAAATGTAATTCAGCGGGATCCGAACCGTAAAGACGGAGCCCTCTCCCTCTTTGCTCAGGACACGGACCGCTCCGTGGTGCATGAGAATCACTTTTCTGGTGATGGCCAGCCCCAGGCCGGTTCCCCCTGTCTCCCGGGATCGGGCCTTGTCCACCCGGTAAAACCTCTCAAAGATTTTCTCCTGAAACTCCTCCGGAATTCCGATTCCCGAATCCGCCACTTTGATGTAAAAAAATTTGTGATCCGCATCCAGCGTCACCCGGACCCAGCCGTCCTCCACATTGTACTTGACGGCATTTTCCACCAGATTGTTGATGGCAAGGGAGATCTTCACCTCGTCCACATCCGCCGTTACCTCCCGGATGCTCTCATAGATCAGCTCCACGTTTCTCCTTCTGGCAATGGGCCTCAGGCGTTTTAAGATCTGCTGAACCAGCCCGTTGATATCCAGCTGGACGATGTTCAGCTCCGCCACCGCCTTATCCATCTTGACCAACGACAGCAGATCATCGATAATCTTGCTCTCCCGGTCGATCTCATCGGAGATATCGGTCATAAACTCCCGGTACAGCTCCACCGGAACTTCCTCCATCCCCATGAGCGAATCCGCCAGAACCCGGATGGAGGTGATGGGAGTCTTCAGCTCATGGGACACATTGGACACAAACTCATCCCTGGACTGGTTCACGGTCTTCAACTTGGTGATCGTATTCTGAAGCGCCATGGAGATCTGTCCTGTCTCCTTGTAGGTATTCTCCGCGATCACCTGGTCCAGATTGCCCTCCGCCACCTGATTCAGCACCTTCTGGAGCCGCACGAAAGGCCTGACCAAAAGCATCACCAGAATCGCAGCAGCCAAGACCAAAACCCACCATGTCATCATCTGAAAGAAAGCGGCCTTCTCCGACACGCGCTCCGCCACACCGGTAAGATTCTCCGTGGAGGCTGTGGCCACCAGGACGCCCTCGATACGCTTCTCCTCCGTATTGTCAAAGACCGGCACCGCCAGGGCGAAATAGTGTTTATCCCGCTCCAGACGGCTTCCGCTCTCCCCCTGAAAACATCGGATCACCTCCTCCGCCACATGGGTTCTCCCCTCTGCCAGCTGAAAGGTATCCTTGATCACCTTAAAATCTTTGTTGACCACCACGATTCTTCCGTTAAAGATGTCTGCTATGGTATTGAGCTCCACATCCACCGCCGAATCTCTGGTCTCCTCGCTCATATACCCGGTTCTGCTCATCTTATTGCTGATGATCAGGCACTGATTCTGCACTTCCATCACCCGATAGTCAATCTGAGTCTGCCGAAGCGACTGGTCTGTCACCTTGCCCAGGAAACACATGGGAACAAAGCCTATGAACACAAGCAGCAGAAACAGCGGCACCTTTAAGCTGACCCCGCTCTTCCACTTCCTCCTCATCCATCCAAGCAACCCTTAAGCCTCCTTTTACTCCCCGGGATCATTCCATGACCTTGGCGCAGGCGATGGCCAGGGCGCCCGGTCCGATATGGCAGCTGACACTTAAGGAGAGAGGATCTATATGGATGTCACCGGTCTCGGGAAATGCCGCCTTAAGCTCCTCTTTAAGCTCCAGAGCCGCTGCCTCGTTTTCCGTGTGGGCGATAAACAGATGGATGGACCTGCCCGTCTTGTCCCCAAATCGCTGTTCCATGTCATGGGCGATGGCTGTGATCATCATATTTTTGGCCTGCTTTACGGTCCGGGCCTTGGCGAAGGCATCCAGCTTCTCCCCCTGGATCTGAAGTACCGGCTTCAGCTTTAACAGTGTGCCCAAAGCGGCGGCGGCCGGAGTGATCCTCCCGCCCTTTTTCAGGTATTTCAAGGTGTCCAGCATAATATAGATGCTGGAATCAAACCTGGTATCTTCCAGATAACTGCGGATCCTGGCGGCGCTCTCTCCCCTCTCTGCCATCTCTCTGGCATCCAGCACGGACTGCCGCTGGGTCACGGAGATTCTCTGGTTATTTGCCACCTCCACCTTCCCCTCATAGTCCTCCGCCAGCATAATGGCTGTCTGGCAGGAACCGCTTAAGCCGCTTGACATGGGGATGTGGACGATCTCGTCGTAGGTTTCCAAAATCTTATCCCACAGATCGGTCACCGACTCCGGCGACGGCTGGGAGGTGGCGATATCGCTGCCGTCCTTCAGTTTCTCGTAAAATTCCTGCTGGGTTAAATTGATATCTTCATAATAATCCTGCCCGTCGATCATAAAGGGCATAGGCAGCACAAAGATTCCCATCTCCTTTGCCTGTGTCTGGGTGATCCCGCTGTTGCTGTCTGTCACAATCGCTGTTTTCATATTCCTGACTCCTGTTTCATTTTATAAAGTTGGGGGCAACGGAATTTGACCCCCTGTGATTGCTCCGTGCTTTGTACTCCATACATCTTAGAGATTCTATGTCTCTGCCCTCTCTCTGTCCTCCGACACGCTTCCGGTGATGCTGGCGGAGGTGTACAGCTGATAGTAGATTCCCTTCTTCTTCATCAGCGTCTCGTGGTTTCCCTCCTCCACGATCCGGCTTCCGGACAGCACAAGGATCCGGTCCGCCCCGTGGATGGTGGTGAGACGGTGGGCGATGGTGAGAGTGGTCCGTCCCCTGGCCAATTTGTCCAGGGATTCAGACACCAGATGCTCGCTCTCATTGTCCAGAGCCGCCGTGGCCTCGTCCAAAAGAAGCACCTTCGGCGCTTTCAGAAATACCCTGGCGATGCTGATCCTCTGTTTCTGGCCTCCTGACAGCTTCACGCCCCGCTCTCCCACATAGGTATCATACCCATCTCTCAGCTCTTCAATAAACTCGTGGGCTCCCGCCAGCCTGGCCGCCTCTATGACTTCCTCCCGGCTGGCCCCCGGCTTTCCGTATGCGATGTTCTCGTAGACGCTGCCGGAGAACAGGTACACATCCTGCTGTACCACTCCCACGCTGCCCCTCAGGCTCTCCAAGGTCACCTTCTTTATGTTCTGCCCGTCCAGCAGGATCTCTCCCTCCGTGGGGTCATAGAACCGGGGAATCAGGCTGCACAGTGTGGTCTTGCCGCCGCCGGACGGTCCCACCAGAGCCACCTTCTCCCCGGGCCGGATGGTCAGGTTGATGGATGAGAGCACTGGGGTATGGTCGTCCGGATACTCAAAAGATACCCCCTGAAAGGAGATCTCTCCCTTGACATCCTTCAGGGGAATCGCTCCCTCCTCGTCAAAGATATCCACATTGGCATCCATCAGCTCCATAAAACGCTCCACCCCTGTCATGCCGCGCTGGAACTGCTCCGCAAACTCGATGATGCGGCGGATGGTTGCCAGGAGGGTGGTGACATACATGGTGTAGGCCACCAGGTCCGCCGGCGCGATCAGCCCTTTGATCATAAACACTCCACCTGCCACGATGACCACCACATACATCAGGCCGTCAAAGATGCGTATGGTGTTCTGAAATGCCGCCATATACTTGTAGGTCTGACGTTTGATCTTTAAGAATTCCTGGTTGTCATGGCTGAACTTGTCGATCTCCATCTTCTCGTTGGCAAAAGCACGGACCACCTTGTTGCCCAAAAGACTGTCCTCAATCCTGGCATTCAGCTCTCCGATATGGTTTCGCTGGCGCTTAAAGGCCTTTCTCACCTGGAGATTGAAGTAGGTGCAGGACACGGCCATCACCGGGATCAGCACAAAGATAATCACGGTCAGAAGCACATTGACCCTGGCCAGGATCACAAAGGACACCACTCCTTTCAAAAAGGCGATAAAGAACTCTTCCGGGCAGTGATGGGCGAACTCGGTGACATCAAACAGATCGCTGGTGATTCTGGCCATGATCTGCCCCACCTTGGTGTTGTTAAAATAATTGTCCGAAAGCTTCTGCAGGTGGCTGAAGGCATCTTCTCTCATGTCGGTCTCGATGGATGCCCCCATCACATGTCCGGTGTAGGCCATGTAAAAACTGGCCATGCCGTCGATGACCCTCAGAGCAAAATACACGGCTCCGATGGTCAGTATGGTTCTCACGGTCAGAGACTGCAGATCCGTCATCCCGATGTTGGTGATATATCTGAGAATCAGAGGCAGTACCAGCTCACAGACCGTGGTCAGGGCCGCACAGAATAAATCCATGGCCATGACCCCCACATAGTTCCTGTAATATGGCACAAAGCGCCTCAGCAATGTGCCTGTCTTCATCGCTCCTTTTTCCATGTCCCTTCCTTCCTGCCGCCTTTTTCGCGGCGGGGATTTTCTTTCTCTCCTGTGATGATGTCTATCAGTGTATCACAAATGCCGGGATTTTTCCATCCTTTCTTCTCCGAAAAACCGCAGGGTAAGCGGCAGGGCAAAAACTTATGTGGACGAATCTATCTTTCTGGACTATAATGGTGATGACTCATATCAAACACAAAGGAGATTTTACCTATGTCTTATTGTCCCAAATGTGATATGGAATTTGTAGACGGCATCACAGTCTGCACCGACTGCGGCGGCCCTCTGGTGGAATCGGAGGCAGCGGCCAAAGCCATGAAAATGAAAGAACAGGAGGAAGCGCTTCTCAGACAGCAGGAATATCTGCAGCGGTTACATGAACAGCTGGCCGGTGAGATCGGAGAGGGCCAAGAGGAGGAAGGCGAAAAGAACGGTTCCCGAATTTCGGCGGACCAAAAGCCTGTGCGGGTCTACGAGACCAAAGCCCAAAAGTATGAAGACCTCCAGTCCTCCGCCTCCGCCTTTCTCATCGTAGGCGGCGTCCTCCTGGCAGCCTGCGCGGCCTGCTGGACCGGGATCATCAACCTGCCTATGGCCGGGACCTCCAAGCTGATCTTTCAGGGCGTCCTCACCGTCATGGCCCTGCTCTCCCTGGGAGTATACCTCAAAACACGGGCTGAGGCTAAGGCCCTAAGGCCCCAGATCAGCCAAGAAAACCGCCGGACCAAAGAGCTGGTGCTGTGGTTCACCGATCAGTGGAAGGCCGATGACATCGACAGTGAGATCGACGATCGGGATCAGCTGTCGCAGGAGGAGCTGAGCCTTAATCGGTTCCAGATCATCCAGGACCTTCTGATCACTCACAGGGATCTGCCGGACCCTGCCTACGTGGATGCCCTCTGCGAGGAGATCTACAGCCGCCTCTACGAGGCCTAAAGGCTTGTAACCTTTTTCGAATTTTCTAATATGATAGAGTATAACCACAAGCCAAATCACAAGACTCCAGTTTTAGATAAAGGTAAAACCGAATCCTGCTGCTCAGGATTCTTTGCCTGCGGCGGGTCGCCCCAGGCGGCATGATTTCTCTCCGCCGCAGTGCGATCCTAAGCGGAGCGTTTTTTGTATCATTTTCCTACTAATATGAAAAAGAAAGAGCTGCCCTGACTCTCCGCGGTTAACGGAGGGGACAGGGCGGCTCTCTTGTTTTGTCGTTATTTCACCAACAGGGATTTTCCTGTCATCTCTTTAGGCTGCTCCATACCCATCAGCTCGATGAGAGTGGGCACGATATCTGCCAGGCGGCCGCCTTCTCTCAGCTTATAGGCCGGGTCTGCGTTGACCAGGATGAAAGGTACCGGGTTGGTGGTGTGAGCCGTAAAAGGCTCTCCGGTCTCATAGTCGATGAGCTGCTCTGCGTTGCCGTGGTCTGCGCAGATAAACAGAAGACCGTCTGCCTCTTTGACGGCATCCACCGCCCTGCCCACGCAGGCATCCACAGTCTCGATGGCCTTGATGGCAGCTGCCTCCACTCCCGTGTGGCCCACCATGTCCGGGTTGGCAAAGTTGATAATGATCACGTCGTACTTGCCGGACTTGATACACTCCACCAGCTTGTCGCAGACTCCCGGCGCGCTCATCTCCGGCTTCAGATCATAGGTGGCCACCTCCTTGGGGGAGGGGATCAAAAACCGGTCCTCACCCTTGTTGGGCTCCTCCACGCCGCCGTTGAAGAAGAAGGTCACATGAGCGTACTTCTCGGTCTCGGCGATCCGGGCCTGGGTCATGCCGTGGTTGGCCAGATACTCGCCGAAGGTGTTGGTGATGCTCTCCTTCTTGAAGGCCACCAGCTTGTTGGGGATGGTGTCGTCGTAATCCGTAAAGCAGACATAGACCAGATCCAGCCTGTCCCCTCTGTCAAAGCCCTTGAAATCGTCGTCGCAGAAGGCCCTGGTGATCTCTCTGGCCCGGTCCGGGCGGAAGTTGTAGAAGATCACGGAATCGTTGTCCTGAACCGTAGCCACCGGCTTCCCGTCCTCCATGACGATCACCGGCTCCACAAACTCGTCGAATTTCTCCGCGTCGTAGGAGGCCTGGATCCCTGCCGGTCCGCTCGCCGCCGGAGCGCCCTCGCCTCTGGTCAGGGCCCGGTAAGCCCGCTCCACGCGGTCCCAGCGGTTGTCGCGGTCCATGGCGTAGTAGCGGCCCTGAACCGTAGCCACCTTGCCCACGCCGATCTCCTTCATCTTGGCCTCCAGCTCCTCCACAAAGCCCTTGCCGGATGCAGGGGGCGTATCGCGGCCGTCCAAGAAGCAGTGCACGTACACCTTCTCAAGACCGTGCCTCTTGGCCAGCTCCAGAAGCCCGTAGATGTGGGTGTTATGGCTGTGGACTCCGCCGTCGGATACCAGTCCCCACATGTGAAGGGCCGAGTTGTTCTTCTTGCAGTTTTCCACTGCCTCCAAAAATTCGGGAACCTCAAAGAAGTCTCCGTCCTCGATGGATTTGGTGATTCTGGTCAGCTCCTGGTACACGATCCGGCCTGCTCCCATGTTCAGATGCCCCACCTCGGAATTGCCCATCTGACCGTCGGGAAGACCTACCGCCAGACCGCTGGCCTGTCCCTTTACATAAGGACACTGGCTCATCAGCTGGTCCATGACGGGAGTTCTGCCCTCACAGACCGCATTGGCCTCACACTTGTCGTTCAGGCCATAACCGTCGAGAATCATTAACACAACTGGTTTCTTACTCATGATCGTTCTCCTTTACTCCCTTTGTCTTTTTCTTCACAGACAATATACATGCTTATTGTACATGATTTCAGACAATCTTTCAATGAGAAAATTTCCGGAGCGCAGGATTCTGCCTCATCTTATAGGTCCTCATCCGCCGCTCCCCGTGCTCTCTCAGAAGCCCCTCCAGCACCATCTGTTTTAAGATTCTCTTGGTCGTTGACTTGGCAAGATTTAACAGTTCCCTGGCTTCCCTGTTGCTGATCTCTCCATGTTGTTCCACGTATTTCATGATTTTCTGCCGGCGCTCCCGGGATATGGATTCCTTATCGGCTTTTTATCGGTTTTCAAATGGTCTCTGCGGTATAAATTTACCCGAAATGTATCTCCTATTTCTAAAAACTCCGGTTCCGGAAGGCCATATTCTTTGGCCCTCTTTACGATTCTTCGGATTCCTGTGCCCCACTCCTCTATCAACTCCATACGGCTGAATACCTCCGCAATGACACGGTTTCTTATCTTTGAACGTCCCCCTAAGGCTTCCTCCAGAGTCAATCCGCCATAGAGCATGCCCGGTGAAGTAACCTCCAGCCTGTCATCATAGAGAGCGACTTGTATGCAGGATGGATCTAAAAAATTACGATGGCATTGGGCGTTGATGATCATCTCCCGGATTGCCCCTGTGGGCAGTTCATATTGTTCTTTGCGAACTAGGCCGTCAATCTCTGCGCTCCTGTTAATATGGCGCAGAACAAATTGAATTTGGATACCTCCTATGCTTTGATATGGCCTGCGAAACCAATATCATTATAGCATAGGAGTTTTTAGTACTTTAGGCAAAACCACGGCTTATTCTATTCTCTCCATCTCAGATGGGGGATTAAAAGCCTTTTTCATTTAACTGTATTATCTGCTCTGCGGAACTCCGTTCACGGTCCACTGACCTTCCTGGTTAATTATGTAGCCTTCTACCACTGTGCTGCTCATCATTTTTCCTCTGGTTCCGTCAGAAACAGGATTCAGATAATAACATTTGTTCACGCCTGCCGCGTCGGGAATCCACACCCATCCGGTCATCATCCTTCCCCTGGTTCCGTCAGAAACAGGATTTAAGTAGTAGTAATTCCCGTCGACATCCAAGTGCCACCCGGTCAGCATATTTCCGTTGGCATCAAAGAAGAACCAGTCAAAGCCATCCTGACCTGCCGCCGTGTTGGCATAGGGATTAACCACTGCGGCCCATCTGTTTTTATAAAGCAGACCGGAATCATCCGTGAACTGCCACATTCCATTTACCTGACTCCAGGTTCCCCTGATCACATAAGATGGAAGGGAAGTGTTTCCCGGAGGTACTGACGGCCCATTTGTGTTAGGACTGCCCTTACCTGAACTGCCTCCCCCAGAACCGCCGCTTCCGCTGCCTCCCCCGGAACCGCCGCTTCCGCTGCCTCCTCCGGAACCGCCGCTGCCGCTGCCGGAGCTTCCTTTTTTAACAGTTACCAGACACATGGCTGTCTTGCTGTCCACCTCTGCCGTGATGGCCGCAATGCCCACGCTTACCGCCCGCACCTCTCCCTTCTCGTCCACAGTCGCTACTCTGCTGTTGGAGCTGGACCACTTTACGTTCTCCGCGGGAACCTTTGAACCGTCTGGCTGCACGGTGAACGCCTTCAGCGTAAATC
>JAAWBS010000008.1 GCA_022792815.1 Hungatella sp. | reverse complement strand
ACTAAGGATCTTGTGGGTGTATGCTCGTGTGGGTTCAAGTCCCATCTCCCGCAGATGCAGAAGTGGCGGAATTGGCAGACGCGCACGGTTCAGGTCCGTGTGGTAGCAATACCTTGTGGGTTCGACTCCCATCTTCTGCACTCTGTCGAGTCGTGGGAAGCCTTGAGAGGCTTCCCGTTTTTACGTTCACAGGCAAAGGAAAGGCCCCCAGGCCTCGGAGGCTTTTCGGCATTTTCACGGTCTTCCTCTACCGAAAGGTCTTCAGATATTCCTCCACAGATCTGCTCATCTCTCTGGAAAACTCGCTGTTGTATTTTCTCTTGCAGAAAGCCTGAATCCAGCTTTCAAACCCACCGGTCTCCGACTGTCTGCAAAACATCTCCCGCAGCTCCGACTCATCCATGCGGTGATACTTGTTTTCATGAACAATATATTTCTGATCGCAGCGTCTTGGCTTCGCTCTTTGCTTCTGTTGCTCTGTGGGATATCCCAGGACCAGCATCACCGCCGGAAACACATAATCCGGAAGTTCCAAAAGTTCTCTGTGAGTCTCGCACTGCTCCATAATATCGCCGATATAACAGGAACCGATGCCCAGGCTCTCCGCCGCCGTCACCATGTTCTGAGCCGCAATAGCGGCATCCGTCACTGCCAGCATGAGGTCCCCTGCCAGCGGTTTTCTGGGCTCGCATCCTCCTGCCAGATAGGCATCATACCACTTCTGACAATCAGCACAGAAGACCAGTACCATCTGTGCTCCGGCGATGAAGGGCTGGTGGTCACAGGTCTCGGCTAACCGCTCTTTTAAGGTTTGATCTGTAATGTCCAGAATCGTGTACAGCTGCTGATTCCCCGCTGTAGGCGCTTCCATCGCCGCCTGAAAGAGGATCCTCTTGATCTGCGCGGTTATGGGCTGTTGCGTGAAAGCGCGGACCGATTTTCTCCTCATTAATTCCTGTATTGTCTTGTTCATGTCGTCTTTCTCCTCCAGGGCCGATTTTCGGGTGACAAAAGGACGGTCCCACAAAAGACCGCCCTCTTACTTCCCCGTCCTTGTTTTAAGCAAGTTTCTCTTTCGCCAGCTCTGCCAGCTTTGCAAAACCTTCCGCGTCATTGATCGCCATGTCAGACAATACTTTTCTGTTGATCTCCACATTAGCCACCTTTAAGCCGTGCATGAATTTGCTGTAGGATAAACCGTTCATACGAGCCGCAGCATTGATACGGGCGATCCAGAGCTGTCTGAACTGTCTCTTTCTCTGCTTTCTTCCCGCATAGGCGCTGGCCAGCGCTCTCATAACGGACTGCTTTGCGATTCTGTACTGTTTGGAACGGGCTCCTCTGTAGCCCTTCGCCATCTTTAATACTCTATTGTGTTTCTTTCTGGCGTTCATACCGCCTTTCACTCTTGCCATGGTCTCTTCCTCCTTCTAAACTCGCGAAATCTTATACATATGGTAAAATCTTCTTCATTACTTTTGCGTTGGTCGCATCCATAACGATATCTTTTCTAAGATTTCTCTTTCTCTTGGAAGACTTCTTAGTCAAGATGTGAGATTTGTAAGCTTTATTTCTTACCAACTTTCCTGTTCCAGTCTTTTTGAAACGCTTTGCAGCTGACCTGCTTGTTTTCATTTTAGGCATTGTAATTTCCTCCTTGATGGTTGTTTCAGTTTCTATTTTAACGTTTTGCAGTTAAAAACATCACCATGCTTCTTCCTTCCACCTTAGACGGCTTGTCGACCACCGCAATATCGGACAGTGCTGTGGCAAAATCGTCCAGAATATGTTTGGATTTTGACATATGGGCCATCTCACGACCTCGGAAGCGCAGTGTCACCTTTACCTTGTCGCCCTTTTCCAGAAACTTGCGGGCCGCACTGGTCTTGGTGTTTAAATCGTTGGTATCAATATTGGGAGATAACCGGACCTCCTTGATCTCAATGACCTTCTGCTTCTTTTTTGCTTCCTTCTCTTTTCTCGCCAGTTCATAACGGTATTTGCAATAGTCGATAATCTTGCATACAGGCGGCTTTGCTGTCGGAGCGATCTTTACAAGATCCAGCTCGGCCTCTCTCGCAAGCTGCATGGCTTCCCTGGCAGACATAATACCCAGCTGCTCTCCGTTTTCACCGATCAGTCGAATCTCCTTATCCCTGATCTGTTCGTTAATCATTAACTCGCTAATCGTCGTGCACCTCCATGTGTGATGTGTGGTAGGAATCCGCTTTCCTGCCAGGCCTCCTGTCTCACGGAAAACCTCTCCATGAAACAAAACAGGCAGATAGAACTCTTCTATCCACCCAATCCAAGGACACAGCACTTCCTGCTATGTATCTCAAATATGAACCCGGGTCACTCGCTCGTGCCGAGGTGAGGTGGATACCTGCTTTCCTGTCTGTTATTTTCATAACTTTATTTATCCTACTACACTTTTGGGTGTTTGTCAAATGTTTTTTCAGTTCTTCTCGCTGCAATTTTCTCGCTTCATTTTTGAAACTGCGCAGATACAGCTTTCCTATTTTCCCGCATCTGCCGTCAGACCGCTGCTATAAATGATTTGCATTACCTGTCTTAATATGGTAAACTAGCGAAAAGCCTTTATGAAAATGACAGTCAGGGGAAATGATTATGAAAAAAAAGTGGTTCCATGCCATGGTAGTTTTTATTCTGACCTTTATGGTGATGACGTTTCTTTACAAAGTATATGGCTATGCACCTTTTGGCAATCGGTCCTTAGCTTCTATGGATGCCAATATTCAATATCTGGATTTCTTTGCCTATTTTAAAGATGTATTAGCCGGGAAAAATCAAATCGCTCAGACATTTTCCAAATCGTTGGGAGGGCCTAATATAGGTACCTACAGCTATTATTTGGCTTCCCCGTTTAATCTGCTGGTCTTCTTTTTTGAAAAAAGCGATCTCCACAGTTTTTTGGACTGGGTCGTTGCCCTGAAGGTATCCATGGCTTCTGCTATGTTTTGCGCATTTCTCTATCAGAGATTTCGGACGACCTGGGAGCCGCCGCATGGAAGGGCACTTATCACTCTGCTCTCTTTAAGCTATGGTTTATGTCAGTATAATCTTGCCCAGAGCAGCAATATTATGTGGCTGGACGGCGTCTATATGCTGCCTCTGATTCTATGGGGAGTATATGATGTAGTTTCCCGTCATTCCGGTTGGAAGCTGTCTCTCTTTGTGGGGATGTCCATTTTGTTTGGATGGTATTCCGCAGGGATCAACTGCCTGTTTTCCGGAATCTGGTTTTGTCTGGAACTGGCTTTAAAGCTGTGTGCACAGAACAAGAGTTCCGTGTTAAACCGATTAAAAGAGACGGGGAGATGTCTTGGAATCTACCTCTTTTTTATAGCAGCAGGCGTTTTAAACAGCGCGGTCTTATTTTGGCCCACTGTCGTGGCCATGCAGAATAGTGTCAAGGGAGGGCTGGAGTTTTTCAGATTGGCTGACATGTCATGGATCGGGCAGGTCTCATCTGTAATACAGGGTTATACTCTGGGAGCCACAAGTTCTTACGGAGCAGTGTCTCTGTTCTGCGGCAGTTTTGCCATGACCGGGTGTCTCTCCTGCTTTGTCTCCAGAAATATCCGTATGAAAGAGAAGATCATTTTGGGAGTGACGGCAGGCGTTACGGTTATGCTGTTTTATTGGAATCCGGCCTATGTGATGTTCTCTCTTCTTAAGAATGCAGCAAGCTATTGGTATCGATATTCTTATATCGGCATCTTTGCAATTCTGTTTATGGCAGCCTATTTTTATGGACAATATGACCTGAAGCGAGACGCCTCCCGCATTTGGAAAGTCGGACTGACCCTTGCAGTTTTTCTGCTGCTGTGGAACTATTTCGGAAAGACTTCCGATATGAAAAGGGTCTTTTATACGGCGGCTCTGCTGTCCTTTGAAAGTGTCTGTTTGTCCCTGGCTCTGTCCGGGATCAAGGGAAAGCAAAAGGCCGGCACGCTTTTTTTGTGGGCAGTAGGAATGACCGTCATCGGAGAACTTACCTGGAGCTCCAAACTCCAGATGGATCATTATCATACCTCGGACGTGGCAGCATACCAGAATTATGTAAAAAATACCCAAGAACAGATCGATTTCTTGAAAGACATGGATAGCACGGAGATGTACCGGATTTCACAGACATCTACCAGAAATCATAACCGGTCCATCAATCAGACGGCCAATTATAATGAATCCATGGCTTTTGGATATGCAGGCCTTGCTTCTTATACCTCTTCGCCGGATGACAGGCAGATGATTCTGTTAGATCGATTGGGATATCACTGGGAGGGAGAGTGTATGACCATCGTCAACACGAGTATCATCGGCGCGGATTCTCTTTTGGGAGTTAAATATATATTGTCTGAATATCCGATCAACGGGTTAACGGAGACGGAAGGGCCGGTGGAATCCGGAACTAAAAAGATTTATGAAAACCCTTATTATCTGCCATTTGCATTCCCCTATGACCCATCCGCATATTCTGCAAAGGCATACAATCCGTTTACCTTCCAGAATATGCTCTACGGGCAGTTGACAGGGAGCGAAGCGGAGGTCTATAAACGGCTTGCTTTTTCCGCCGAGAGGGATGAGAACGGTGTTTTGAGATATTCGATCCAAATCCCGCCAGGAAATTATGCAGTCTATGGAAATATGCCATGGTATTGGAATATAGATGCTCTGATCAATGTAAATAACCAATATGAAATGTCTTATACAACCTGGCTGTCTCCCTATGTCTTCTATATCCCTACGGAGATGAAATCGGAAGATTCCACAGCCGTCATCACCATCACCGCTTCCGGTTATGATGGGATTTATCCGGGGGAGGAGCAGTTCTACGCTTTAGATTTGGATTATCTGCAGACTGTCTCGGAAATCCTGCGGACAAAAGCAGAGCATGTGAGCAGATCCGAGATAACCAACCAAAAAGCCTGCTTTGAAGTGGAGGCTTCCGAGGGTGAAGACCTGTACGTCTCCATTCCCCACGATAACGGATGGAGAATCACCCGCAACGGGGAATGGCTCAAAGTTCGTTTGTTTGGAGGCTGTATGTATTCCATTCCCTTGAAAGAGGGAAAAAACGTGATAGAAATGACATACCATCTGCCAGGGCTGTGGGTGGGAATCCTCTCCACAGGCATCGGTGTTTTACTGACCTTCTTAGGTTTTTGGATAGAACACAGGAAAAAGACGTCTTCCCGGTAGTCAAACACCCCCGCGGCGAAAGCTGCAGGGGTGTTCGTCTGCCCTATCTCATCTTAAAAGTGGCGCACTCCGTATGACTGGCATCGGATGCTCCGTCTCCCGCGATGCCGATGTGGTCTGCCTCACAGTGACGATCTTTGTTGTACACGCAGTTCACGGCCTCACAGTCGATCTCCAGACGGCTTTCGGGAGTCTTGAACAGGTTGTGGAAGCTGCCGTCCTTGTTCTCGTCAAAGCTTCCGCAACAGGTGTCACAGCAGTCCTTTGCCTTACTCCCGTCTACAATGATGGCCTGCTTACAGCAGTGGTTATCACAGTTATGAAGACAATTTGTTACATTGCAATCCAGTTTTGTCATGATGATTTTCCTCCTGATCTCATAGACTACATCAATCTTACAGAGTTATCATGCCCAGGATTGCAAAAAATATTTGTGGGAATTTTATAGAAAACGGCAATTTTATCTGCCCTCTCCCATATTCAGGGATGGACCTCAGAGACCTCAAGCCCTCTTAGTCCTGATTCCTCGATCCACTGGCTGACCTTATCCTGCATTAAAGCTTCGCTGATGTCATCACTGACGATAAATCTTCCCACTGCTGACACAATGCCATCCTTATGGACGGAAAATGCCACTGACGCGCTGCATCCGCCTTCATACACATACAGATACAATTGATCCTCTGACAGGTTAGGATCTATAAAATAGTCGTCTCCGCTGATCAGGCTCACCGCCGCCAAGGCAGATGCACCGCCTGAGGCGCTGAACATAGATGAGATGGACTCAAGAATCCGAGACTTGAAATCTTCCTTCAGTTCCTCTGACAGACCATCGATAGAATCTCCATAGACGTCTCCTAAAAATCCGTCTATCTCCTCCGTCATCGTCACCTGATATACCGCTTTGGGGGTGGAATACTCTCCGCTTCCGATCTCTTCCACCACCTGGAGCACTTCCGGGGAGGTGGTCATCAGCTTTGCATACTCTTTAGACTCTGCTATGGAATCCATCTTTGCTATGATGGCAAGCCCTCTGTCATAGAGGCTTATAGTCTCCGCTTCCTTCGGCTGAACCTGTCCGCAACCACAAAGCAGCGCGGCAAAAAGACAGACCGCACTCCATCTTCCGACTCTGTTTCTCTTCATATCGCTCCTCCTGCGAATCCCGATAATAAGTTCTATTTTGAAGGAAGAGCAGAGAAATGTCAAGGCCATATAGATTAAATCTAATGAGTTATTTCCTGTCAAGTTCAGCCTGACTTCTCGGAACCGGTTGACGGAACCCGCAAAATCTGATACGCTACCTAAAGACTTGACCGACACAGGCATGTGAAACCGGCCGGCGCCATATTCTGTCTGCGTGCCGGCGATCTTTACAGAAGACTGGAGTGTTTGATGATGTCAGAAGAACGATTGGAGCTGCCGGAAGCATTTGTCCAAAAGATGAGACGGCTTCTGGGGCAGGAATATGAAGCATTTGCAGAAAGCTATGAGGGGGACCGGGTCCAGGGACTCCGGATCAATCCGCAGAAGACCGGATGGATTCATGCCACACAGGAGATGGCGGCCCGATTTGGTCTTTCCAAGGTTCCCTGGGCCAGAGAGGGGTATTACTATGACCATGAAACCCGCCCGGGAAAGCATGTGTTCCATGACGCGGGAGTGTTCTATATCCAGGAGCCCAGCGCCATGGCGGCGGTGGAGCTTCTGGACCCTCAGCCGGGGGAGCGTATCCTGGATCTGTGTGCCGCCCCAGGGGGCAAGACCACCCAGATCGGAGGACGGCTCTCAGGGCAGGGATTTCTTTTTACCAACGAGATCCATCCCGCCAGAGCGAAGGTTTTGTCTCAGAATGTGGAGCGCATGGGGATTTCCAACAGCGTCGTGTCCAGCGAAGACCCAGCCGCTCTGGCAGGCCGTTTCCCCTGCTTTTTTGACAGAATCCTGGTGGACGCTCCCTGCTCCGGGGAAGGCATGTTCCGCAAGGACCCGGAGGCGCGGGGACAGTGGAGCCCGGAACATGTGAGGGTGTGTGCCCGGAGGCAGAAAGAGATCCTGGATGAGGCTGCCCTCATGTTAAAACCCGGCGGTCGGCTGGTTTACTCCACCTGCACCTTTTCCCCGGAAGAAGACGAGGGAACAGTGGAAGGGTTTCTAAGACGAAACCCGGACTTCTCTGTAGAGCCCATGAATATCTGTCTTCCCCTCAGCCCAGGCCGTCCCTCCTGGACGGACGGAGGCGATCCCTCCCTGGCTCAGACCTTCCGCATCTGGCCTCATGAGGCCCGCGGGGAGGGACACTATCTGGCGGTATTAAAAAAAGACCCGGACTCACCGGATCTCGGCATAAGAAAGCCTGATATGCCATCCTGTGTCAAGGACCCGAAAGTCCTGGATGCCTGGAGAACCTTTTTGGAAGAAGCGCTGACCGAGGAGGGAGTCTCAGCCTTCGGGGAGGACACAAACAGGCATCTGATTCTGTTCGGAGACCAACTGTACCGGCTCCCGCCTGAGATGCCGGATCTAAAGGGGCTGCGGATTCTGCGTCCCGGTCTTCATCTGGGAACGTTAAAGAAGAACCGCTTGGAGCCATCCCACGGGCTGGCACTCTGTCTGAAAAGAGAACAGGTAAGACGGTGGGTGTCCTATAACCCTCAGGAACCTGAACTTTTGGCCTACTTAAGAGGTGAGACCCTGCCGGCCATGCAGCCGCCAGAAGCCGGCCGGACCTCTTCTGCCCGCAGAGCCGGCTCGTCGGAAAACGGCTGGACTCTGGTCCTGGCCGATTCCTATTCCCTCGGCTGGGCCAAACAGGCGGCCGGCACCTTAAAAAACCATTATCCCAAGGGGCTGCGCAGGTCTTAAGGCCTCCCGGTGAGTCTCGGCGCCTTTTGGCGCCTGCCATCACGCCCCCATGTCGTCTGACCACAAAGCACTCCATGATAAAAAGAGGTTTCGATCTATGAAAAAATACACCATCACCAACAGCACTATCATCAACGGCATCGCCCTGGGCTTTTCACTGGCATTTTTCCTGGCCTCCTTCATCGGGGCCCTGTACGCCGGGGAGTGGGGAGAAGTATTTTATAACTGGTATCTGATCATGATCTCCCCCTGCCCTCTTGTCACTGACTATTTCGCCCTGGGCGGCCTGGCAGGCACCTTCCTAAATGCCGGAGCCTGCGGCCTGGCCTGCTTTCTGTTTATGGTCCTTTTAAAAGGAAAATCCCGGGCCAACACTCTGGCCGGGTATTTTCTTGTGGTGACACACTGTTTTTACGGCCTGAATTTCCTTAATATGTGGCCCTGTTTTCTGACTGTCCTCCTGTATCTGAAGGTGAGAAATCTGGATTATAAGAAAAACCTTCATGTGTGCATGTTCGCCACCTGCTTCGGCCCCTTTATCAGCGAGCTGCTGTTTCGCTACACCCAGGGAGAGTATGTGCTGGGGGAAGTCCATCTGACCGTGCTGGGAGTGATTCTCACCGCCTCCTTCAGCCTGATGCTGGGGTTCTTAATCCCTGCCATCCTTCCCGGGACCCATGCCTGGCACAAAGGCTACACGCTCTACAACGGCGGCCTGGCCTGCGGTCTTCTAGGCTTTTTCCTGTTTACGTTCCTCTACCGGACCATGGGATTTCACAATCACGGCCATGTGGCCCGGGACAATGCCATCTATGAACAGTTCCATCACTCCTTCGGAGTATTTGCCAACCTGTTCTTTCTCTCGGTCTTTGCCCTGTGCTTTGCCGCCGGGTGGGCCTTAAACGGCAGAAGTCTCAAAGGCTTCGATCATCTGGTGAAGGATACCGGCTACTCCAGCGATTTTGCCGACAAGTACGGGATGCCTCTGTGCCTGATCAACATCGCATGTCTGGGCAGCCTGTTTCTTCTGTACCTAAACCTGTCCATCCGCTTTACAGAAGGGTCCGGATTTACAGGCCCCACCGCAGGTGTGGTCCTGGCTTCCTTAACCTTCACCGCCATGGGGGAGCACCCGAAAAATGTGTGGCCCATCCTGGCAGGTTATCAGCTTTTATCCCTTCTGGTCCATATGGTCTGCGCAGCAGCCGGGGCAGAGGTCCCATGGTCCCTCTCCACCCAGGGCTATATCACAAGCGCCGCTTTCGCCTTGGGGCTGTGCCCCATCGTAGGGCGCTACGGGATCCGGGCCGGAATCGCGGCCGGCTTTATGTGTGCCTCCCTGTGCACCTCCACCAGCGCCCTCCACGGAGGCCTGATCCTCTACAACGGCGGTTTCACTACAGGCATCACGGTCCTGATCCTCCTTCCTGTCCTGGAACACTATATTCCAAATACCCGCCAGGAGATGAAGAACCAGACCATCAACATGCAGGACATGCTGACTCTTATCGGCAATCTCTCTTCCAGAGACAAGTCACAGGACAGTTAAACCTATTTCCCAAACAGAGTTCCCAGAAGGCCTCTTCCAAGGCTGGCCCCAAGGTTTCCTCCCAGGCGCTTTCCGAAGCTTCCGCCTACGCTCTTTCCGATCTCATTGCCCACCTCACGGCCTATGGTACCCGCCGCGGACTTGGCCGCATTGGTCACCGCACGCTTCCTGGCATTCTGAACCTTCTCCTTCTCCCGGGCCTCTTCTTTCGCCTTTTTCTCTGCGGCCTTTATCTCTTCCTTCGCCCTGCGCTCTGCCTCCCGGGCCTCTTCTCTGGCGGCTCTCTCCGCCTCTTTGGCGGCCTCTCTGGCAGCCCTCTCCTCTCCCTTCCTCTTCTCCTGCTCCTCCTGCCTTTCTCTCTCCTCCCTGGCGTCCTGTTTTGCCTTTCTCTGGAAAAATTCATAGGCAGAATCCCGGTCAAAGGTGGTTCCGTACTTGGAATAGAGCACCTGATTCTGGATCTCGCCTCTGCGGTCCGGTTCACTGATCGGGCCTATGAGGCTCTGGGGAGGAAGAATCCTCGCCCTTCTCACCACTGACGGGATCCCCTCCTCATCTAAAAAGGACACCAGAGCCTCGCCGATCCCCAGCTGCCCCAACACCTCCCTGGTGTCAAACTCCGGATTCACCCGGAAGGAATCTGCCGCGGCTCTCACCGCCTTCTGCTCCGCAGGTGTGTAGGCGTGCAGGGCGTGCTGAATCTTATTGCCTAACTGGGCCAGGATCCCGTCGGGGATATCTCTCGGGCTCTGGGTGATAAAATAGATTCCCACCCCCTTGGAGCGCACCAGCTTCACCACCTGCTCAAACTTCTGCAAAAGGGCCTTTGGGGCATCGTCAAAGAGGAGATGGGCCTCATCAAAGAAAAATACCATCTTTGGCTTCTCGCCGTCTCCGATCTCCGGCATGATCTCAAACAGTTCCGACAGCATCCACAGCATGAACGTGGAGTACATCTTCGGATTGTTGATCAGGCTTTCACTGTGGAGGATATTGATGGTTCCCCTCCCCTGACGGTCCGTACAGAGCCAGTCATGGATGTCAAGAGCAGGCTCCCCGAAAAACTCTCTGGCCCCCTGTTCCTCCAGAGCTGACAGATTTCTCAGGATACTGTTGATGCTCTGCTTGGGAAGACTGCCGTACATGGAGGCGAACCCTTTGCTGTTCTCGGACACATAGTTTAGCATGGACCGCAGATCCTTGGTGTCCAGAAGAAGCAGACCCTCGTCGTCTGCGATGCGAAAGACGATGGACAGCACATCGGTCTGTGTCTCGGTCAGCTCCATCAGCCTGGCCAGGAGGGTGGGACCCATCTCGGAGATAGTGGTTCTCAGAGGAAGTCCTTTCTCGGCGAAAATATCCCAGAAACAGGTGGGATAGTCGTGATAGGAAAATCCCTCCTCCAAAAGTCCCAGCTTCTCAACCCGGCGATCCATGTCCTCCGTCTGTTTTCCCGGGCGGCACATGCCGGATAAATCTCCCTTTATATCTGCCAGAAATACCGGCACACCGGCATCGCTTAAGGACTCCGCCATCACCTTCAGGGTAATGGTCTTGCCTGTGCCCGTCGCTCCGGCGATCAGACCGTGGCGGTTGGCCATCCTGGGATAGATGGAAAGCTTCTCCTCCCCATCCTTTGCCATCCAGATCATTCCACTCTTGTACATATACACTACCTCCTGCCTTTATCCTTTCTTATCATTGATTCTCTTGATCTGCTCCGGATCAAACTTATAGCGATGCCCATAATCCAAAAGACCGTTGGTCTCCTGCTCCACATCCGTCAGCTGAGTGTAACAATAGCCCTGGATCAGGTCCGACTCATAGACATCATCCAGAATCCTCTCATATTCTTTCAGGAATTCCTCCGGGGAAACCGTGGTATAACCCCAGCCTTCCCCTTCTGCCCTGTCTTTTTTACCCTCCGCGCAGATGCCGCCGAACTCTGTCAGAAGCACCGGCTGTCCCTGGTATTCATAGCCTCTGGCAAATGGCAGCTTTTCCACGATCCTCCACAGCTCTTCCACGGATTTCAGGCTTTCCCTAAAAACCTCCTGGGTGCGCACGTCATGTTTCTGTCCGTGCTTATAGCTGTGAACCGCGCAGATGTCCGTGTCCACCATCTCCCAGCCGTCGTTGGAGATCACCAGCCTGGTGGGATCAAGGCTGTGGGCTAAGTGATACAGGGCCCTGGCGTAGCTCTGGTGCTGCCTGTTATTGTAGATGCGCTGAACGCCCCAGCTCTCGTTTAACATGCCCCACACCACGATGGACGGGTGATTATAGTCCCTGCGGATCACATCCATCCACTCTCTCACAAATGCGTCTGCCCCTTCTTCTGTGTAGAACCAGAAACTGCTCATAGCCCCCCAGACCAAGAATCCCAGCCGGTCGGCCCAGTAGAGGAATCTGGGGTCCTCCGCCTTCTCGTGCTTCCGGCAGCCGTTAAACCCCATGGCTTTGGCCATACGGATGTCCCTTGCATAATCCTCGTCCTCGGGCGCGGTGAGAAGCCCGTCCCTCCAGTATCCCTGGTCCAGAACCAGTTTCTGGTAGTAGGGCTGATTGCTCAGATAGATCCTCCCGTTCTCCACATGAATCTTGCGCATACCAAAATAGGTCCGCACCTCGTCTAAAATCCCGGTCCCCTGCACCAATCTGGCCGTCACCTGGTACAGCACCGGGTTCTCCGGAGACCAGTAATTTCCGGTGAAGTGAAATGCCCCCGCCAGCGCCTTCTTCTGAAATACATCGATGGTGATGGTATTCCTGACACTGCGGCACTCCATGGACCCCTGATAAACCATCTGCTCTCCTATGGAGATGTCCAACCAGACTCTCACGGGAAGGCGGCAGCCGTCTGCCAGCACACACTCCACCATCACCGTCCCCTCGTCAATATCCGGCGTAAACCAGATTCTCTCAAACCGGGTCTCGTCCACCGGCTCCAGCCACACGCTCTGCCAGATCCCCGTGCTGGGCGTATACCAGATAAATTCCGATTTCCCCTTCCAGTACTGCTTGCCCCTTGGGATGGTCTCATCACTTAAAGGGTCCCATACCTCCACCCGCACCTGCTCCTCCTGCCAGTTTAAGTAAGGGCCGATCTCCCAGCAAAAAGGCGTCTGTCCGCCGTTATGCTCCCCCACAAACTGTCGGTTTACATACACCCGACATCCATAATCCACCGCGCCAAAGTGAAGCAGAATGTTCTTTCCCCGCCACTGGCACGGAACGGTAAATGCCCTCTCATACACCACATAGTCTTCGCTGATTCTGCGGTCGATTCCGCTTAGTTTGGACTGGCACACATAGGGCACCTGGATCCTATCTCTCTCTTCCCTTTGTTCCCCGACATAAAAATCCCATGTTCCGTTCAGGCTCATCCACTGCTGTCTCTCAAATTCTGGACGAGGATATTCATTTCTCATCATTCCCCTCCTCTTCAGGTCTCCACTGACGTCCGCCCCTGTACTGCCCCCATAAAAGAGCGCAGTGGGATATGGACAACAATATATTACACAATTTATGTAATATATCCGGATCCTGTCAGCTTATCTGTCAGTTTTTCGGTAATATTTTTTTATATTATAGCATACTATCATCATATTTCACTATATTTTTTATGTATCTTAATTTCTGTGTTCCCTGTCTCCTTATCAAAATTTCCGCAATAAAAATGCCCTGAGAATCATTATTTGTCTCAGAGCATTTCCTGTCGGGAATATTATGATGCCAGAAGTCCCAAAGTCATCTGTCGGCATACAGACATGTCATACATGACCTTTTGACCCCTCTGATACCGGATGACACCGGATTTCAGACCTTTTGACCCTGGTATCATCCTATTATAATTCTACTTTGTAATCCTCAGATCCCTGACCGTTTACTGCATAATAAGCGGCTCCGTCTTCCGGTTTCACATAGAGATCAATGGTCTCAATCTCCACATCCGGATTCGCCTCTGCAAAGGCTTTCTTTGCCGCTTCCAGCACATCGGCTGCCACAATATTTTTTCCCTGATACTGAACGGTCACCGTTGCCTTGGGCTCCGCCGTCTTCTTTGCTGCTGCCTTCTTTACAGTCTCTTTCTTCGGCGCTTCCTCCTTCACCTGGACGGCTTCCTCCTTAGAGGCTTCCTTCTTCACCGCCGGCTTCTTGGCGGCGGTCTTCTTAACCTTCTCCTCTTTCACAGTCTCCGCTGCTGCAATCTTTGTATCTGCTGCTTTCTTTACTGCCATCTCATGATCCTCCTCTTTTTTCCTTATTATTTTGATCTTCAATATATCTTCTTCCGGTCCGTCACTATTTTGTCAAAAAAATACAATGGTTGAAGTATAACCCTGTTTTTAGCTTTTGTCAACCAAACCCGTCAAAATACGCTGTTTTGCACGGATAATCCATAAAATTTACCCTGATATACGCCATTTTCACGAAGTTTCTTTGCGATGGTATTCAGTACCAGCCGTTTATGGCCGCTCCATTTCGGGCCGATGAGAAGCTTCTTCGGGCCGTCTCCGCTGATCCTGTGGATCACCACATGAGGGGGCAAAATCCCGATGCACCTGACCACCAGATCGGTATACTCCTCGAAAGACAGGAGCGCAAATGGGGCTTTCTGATAACAATCTGCCAGCGCTGTACCTTCTAATATATGTAAGAGCTGCAGTTTTATGCCGTCTATGGGGAGCCTTCCCAGATAATCTACGGTCTTCAGCATCATCTCCTCTGTCTCCTTTGGTAGTCCCAGAATCACATGGGCGATCACCGTCAGCCCTGCCTCTTTCAGCCGGCGAAAGGCATCCTCAAACACAGGCAGTCCGTATCCCCGACAGATCCTCTCCGCCGTGGCCTCGTGGATGGTCTGAAGCCCCAGCTCCACCCACACAGGCTTTCTCTCGTTGAGTCTTCCCAACAGTTCCACCACATCCTCCGGCAGACAGTCCGGCCTGGTACCCACGGACAGCGCCGCCACCTGGGGATGATCTAAGGCCCTCCGAAACAGCGGTTCTAAATATGACACCGGCCCGTAGGTGTTGGTGTAAGACTGAAAATAGGCGATAAACGGTCCCTCTTTGGGTATCTTTCCTGTTACCTTTTCCTTCGCCGCCTCGATCTGCTGCCACACATCCTCATACTGTCCTCTGGGAACCGCAAAATCCCCGGAGCCTCCATGACTGCAGAAGATGCAGCCGCCTGTCCCTATGGATCCGTCCCGGTTGGGGCAGGTCATGCCGCCATCCAGAGCCAGCTTGTAGACTTTTGAACCGAACCGGCGCTTCAGCTCGTAGTCCAGGCTGTGGTAAGGCTTGTCACCCCAGAGCATGGAGAGGCTTCCTTCTCTTCCTGCTGCCCTGTGCTCTCTCATCCTCCGGACAGCTCTCCCCCTCGGACGCACCCGGCATAAGCCGTCCCAGCCTTTTCATCACCTGAAAATAAGCCGGAATCAGGAACAGATCTGCCGCCACCCAGGCCGCCGGGTTTGCCAGGCACGCTCCCGCATACCCGAAGACAGGGACCAGACAAAACCCTACCAGCGATCTGGCCGCCATCTCACACACTCCCGCCAGGATAGCCAGCCTGGAATACCCCAGTCCCTGGATCATAAACCGCAGTATGTTCACCAGAGCCAGAGGAAAATACATGGCCGAGTTGATCAGCAGAAACCGCCTTGCATTGGCCAGGATCTCCGTCTCGGTCCGGCTGACAAACAGCAGCGCGATGGTGTCGCCGAAGAAGTAGAGCACCAGAAACGCTGCCACGGCATACACGGCTCCCAGCATCGTACAGGCCTTAATGCCTCTGTGGATTCTGTCTAACTTCCTGGCTCCCACGTTCTGCCCTCCATAGGTAGCCATCGTGGCACCCATGGCGTCAAAGGGACAGCAGAAGAACATGCTCACTTTGCTCCCTGCAGTGACGGAAGCCACAGCCACGGAACCCAGTGTATTGACTGCCGTCTGGAGCACCACGCTGCCGATGGCCGTGATCGAATACTGCAGCCCCATGGGGATCCCCATACTGCACAGAGTTCTCATGGCCCTTGCATCCGGCCTCCACTCCTCGTCCTTCATCTTCAGGATCACAAATTTTTTCCTTATGTACAAAAGGCACAAAAACCCCGACACTCCCTGGGAGATGATCGTAGCCCAGGCAGCGCCGGCCACACCCATGTGAAGCACCAGGATCGTAAAAAGATCCAGGGCCACATTCATCACCGAGGAGATCAGAAGAAAATACAGCGGCGTCTTGCTGTCACCCAGTGACCGGATGATGCCGGACAGCATGTTGTACAGGCAGGTGGCCGGTATGCCCAGAAAAATCACAAAAATATAGGCATAGGCTCCGTCTATAATGTCCTCCGGAGTCCTCATCCACCGGAGAATCTGCCTGCACAGGATGCACACGACGGCGGTCATCACCAGGGAAAAGCCTGCGGTCAGCCATCCGCTGTTGGCCACATATCTGCGCATCATGGTTTCATTCTTCTCACCGAATTTCTGGGCCACGGGGATCGCAAACCCGCTGCACAGCCCCATACAAAACCCCACAATCATAAAATTGATGGAACCGGTGGAGCCCACTGACGCCAGGGCCCGTACTCCCAGATACTTTCCCACGATGATGGTATCCATCATATTGTAGAACTGCTGAAACAGCAGTCCGAACAGCATGGGGATCAAAAAGCCCAGAATCAGCTTCATAGGCGACCCGCTGGTCATATCTCTCATTGTCTTTCCAGTCATCTCTGTTCCTCCCCTGTCAGAGCCTCTTTCCTCCTTCGGGCGAATGTCTCCGGCAGATCCATTTGTCTGCTTCAAGTTCCTTAGTTTACCACAACGCGTCATTTTTGCAAGTAGAAACTCATATAGTTTTACAAATAGTTTTTGGGAGTTTTTCATGAAAAATGTGTCCTTTTACATAAAGAAGACCGTGGAGCTGGTGTTTCTGGCTGCCCTCTGTTTCTGCCTCGGAGACAGCGCCGCCAGAATCGGGGAGCACTATCCTTTCATCACCGTCTCCGCCTCCGCAGACGGCAACTGGGGCTTAAGTTTCCAGCAGGAGGGAAAGCCTCCCGTCGCCAACGCCACGGCAGATTACCTGAGACAGTTCAACGCCTACTACGCAGACCAGACCGAGGAGAAAGTCATCTATCTGACCTTTGATGCCGGATATGAAAACGGCAACACTGCCGCCATCCTGGATGCCTTAAAAAAGCACCAGGCTCCCGCCGCGTTCTTCCTGGTAGGCAATTATCTGGAGACCAGCCCGGACCTGGTAAAGCGGATGATCTCTGAGGGACACACAGTGGGCAATCACACCTACCATCACCCGGACATGTCCAAAATATCCACTGCCCAGTCATTTTCCAAGGAGTTAAAAGACCTGGAGGACCTGTACCGGCAGACCACGGGGCAGACCATGAAGCGGTACTACCGGCCGCCTCAGGGCAAATACAGCGAGTCCAACCTCAAGATGGCCAAGGAACTGGGGTACTCCACCTTCTTCTGGAGCCTGGCCTATGTGGACTGGTACGAGGACCGGCAGCCCACGAAGGAGGAGGCTTTCAAGAAACTTTTGGGGAGGATCCATCCCGGCGCCGTGGTGCTGCTTCACAGCACATCAAAAACCAACGGGGAGATCCTGGATGAACTTCTGACCAAATGGGAAGAGATGGGCTATCGGTTTGCGCCCCTGGATGACCTGGCGGCAAAACAGACTGTAAGGTAGAGCAGGTGGGGTGGAAAAGTTTCTCTTGACTTTAAGCGGACTTCATGCTGTATAATAGAAAAAACAGCAGGTGTCCGATCTTCCTTTCGGGCGCCGCGACTGGCCAATCAAGAGAACAGGAGGCTACGGCTATGGCAAAACCAAACGTTTATTTCACCAAAAATCTCACCAGCGATGGGGTGGTTCAGATGTATCAGGCTCTGGGGGTCGCTCTTCCCGGCAAGGTGGCAGTAAAGCTCCACTCCGGCGAAGTGGGCAACCAGAATTTCATCCGTCCCCCGTTTTTAAAACCGGTCATTGACCTGGTAGGCGGTACCATCGTCGAGTGCAACACCGCCTACGCGGGGAAGCGGGACACCACAAAAGCCCACTGGGAGACCATGAAGTTCCACGGCTGGACAGAGATCGCCGCCGTAGATATCATGGATGAAGAGGGAGAGCTGGAGCTGTCCGTGCCCCAGGGACAAAAGATCCAGAAAAACTATGTGGGCAGCCACTTGTCCAACTATGATTCCATGCTGGTCCTTTCCCACTTTAAGGGACACCCTATGGGCGGATTCGGCGGCGCCTTAAAGAATATCTCCATCGGCATCGCCTCCTCCCACGGCAAGGCCTATATCCACGGAGTCGGCGTGGTGGAAGATTTCTGGAATTCGGACCACGACTCATTCCTGGAGTCCATGGCCGATGCGGCCAAGTCTGTCACAGACTATTTTGACGGCAAGATGGCCTTCGTCAATATCATGTGCAACATGTCTGTGGACTGTGACTGCTGCGCAGTGGCAGAGGATCCCAAGATCGGCGACATCGGCATCCTGGCCTCCCTGGACCCGGTGGCCTTAGACCAGGCCTGCTTAGATCTGGTGTATGCTTCCGATGACCCCGGCAAATCCCATCTCATCGAGAGAATCGAGTCCAGAAACGGCATCCTCACGGTGGAAGCCGCCGCTAAACTGGGAATCGGAAGCCGGGAATATGAGCTGATCACCCTGTAACCCGCACAGGATACCAAGTCAAAAGGCGCCGCAGATCTGCGGCGCCTTCTTTTTGTCCTGCTTAACTCCGGAGGGCCTGAGTTCTCTCCAAAAATACCTCCAGGTTGCCAAGCTGCCTGGTGGCATCCTCCCGTCCCATGTCATAGACCTGCTGAATCTTATCCGGGTCATGGCAGCTCCGCCCTATGGCAGGCTCCCGGCTGGGGCAGATGACAAAGGCCTTTCCCTCCTCCTCCAGACGGCGAATCAGCTTTCTGGTGTTATTGTATGCCTTATGCCTGTTTTGCATCGCTGCCGCAAACTTAGGATATCTGTGATAGTAAGCTCTCGCCAGGCCGGCGTGTTCCGGCTCCTTCACATAATCCCTCTGTCTGGTCAGCACCACCACATTGTTGGGGTAACCCAGTTTCATAAACGCATTCACCGGAATGCTGTCCGTACATCCCCCGTCCAACAGCTTCTTTCCCTCATATTCCACGATTCTGGACACATAGGGCAGAGAGGCGGAAGCCCGCATCAGATCGATCTGCCTCCTCATGTCCGTAATCTGCAGATACTCCGCCTTCCCGGTCTCCAAGTTGCTGCATGTCACGTAGTACTTCATGTCCGACCGCCCGAAGGCATCATAGTCATAGGGGTCCAGAGTCTCCGGCAGTTCATGGTAGCAGAACTGTTCATCTACGATATCTCCGGTCCGCACCATATTGCGGAAGCTCATAAACCGCTTGTCCCCGCAATATTTTTTATAGTAGCGGATGCCCCGTCCCACCTGTCCTGACACAAAGGAACAGCCATGGATGGCTCCCGCCGACACTCCGATGACACCGTCAAAGGAGATCTCATGTTCCATAAATACATCCAACACTCCGGCGGTATAGATTCCTCTCATACCGCCTCCCTCAAGCACAAGTCCGCTGCCTCTCATCATCATCAATTCCTCTTCTTTCTCTCCCTGACTATCCTTTCGCCTTCCTGATATAGTCGTTATGATAGAAAGTATACACCAACTGTACAGCCATAATACACCAGATCACCGGTTCGCAGAAGATCACCGCCATATACTGAAACCTGGGGATAAACACCGCCACAAACAGGATCTTTCCGAAAAACTCGATGATGCTGGACACCAGAGGCAGAAGTTTCATCCCCAGCCCCTGGAGGGCAAATCTGGTATCCAAAAGGATGCCCAGAACCACAAAAAAAGGAGTCACAAACCGAAGATACCTGGTACCGTTTTCCAGGAGCACGGCCTCCCCGGAACCGGAGATCCATGCCACCATGGCAGGTGCACAGATCCAGACCACAGCCGTGATCGCCGCGGTCACACAGACATCGTAGAGATAGACACATCTCATCCCCTGACGGATCCGTCTCCCCTGATCTGCCCCCTTATTCTGGGATACAAAAGTGCCGAAAGCCATGCTCATGGCCGACACAGGCATCATACTGAACATATACAGCTTTCTGGCAGCCGTGTGGGCGGCTATGACCAGGTAGCCCAATCCATTGATGCCGTACTGAAGAATTACGGAACCCGCAGACACGATGCAGCTCATAAATCCCATGGAGAATCCCTGGCCCAACAGCTCCCCGTACATCTGCCTGTCCACGACAAAATGGCGCTTCTCCGGCACCAGGATCCTGGCTTTTTTCAGAATATACAGAATGCAGAGCACCACGGAGACTCCCTGAGAGATCACCGTAGCCACCGCCGCACCGCGAACCCCCATAGAAAACGCCTGGATAAACAGCAGGTCCAAACCAATGTTCAGGCAGGAGGACAGGATCAGGAATACCAGGGGAATAAAGCTGTTGCCGATGGCCCTTAAAAGCCCTGCGCACAGGTTGTAGGCGAACATCACCACTACAAACATGGTCACTGTGAAGATATATCCGTAGGCCTCATCGATAATCTCCCGTGGGGTATCCAGTACCCGCAGGAGGGGATAGAGGCTGAATCTGGCGATCAGGCTGATGACCAGGGAGGAGGCCAGACCGATGACCACGGAACTGGCCACCGATTTTTTCAGCTGCTCCTCGTCCCCTGACCCGAAGCTTCTGGCCGTGACCATAGCCAGCCCGTTGCCGATGCCCAGGGCAAAGCCGACCATCAGCTCGTAGATCGGCGCACACACGCCGATGGCGGCCAGGGACAGATCCCCCAGACAGTTGCCCACGATCATGGTGTCCATGGTGTTATAAAACTGCTGAAAGAGATTGGACCCCAGAAGGGGCAGTGCAAACAACACCAGAGACCGAAAGATCGGCCCCTGAATCATGTCGATATGGTTTGTAATGGAAATTCTCTGTTTCATCTCTCTGCTGTCTCTTATTCCTTCATTATTTTTTCTGATGTTTATTGTACATCAGATGGCGGGAAGTGTCTATAATTTTTATCAAAGGAATTCTGTTGAAAGCAATCCTCAATGTGACCGGCGTTAATTTTTACGGGCATTGGCGGATATAAGAATATCTCTGCATCCTTCGATGAGTTTTATCTTTCTTTCTCCAAAAACTTGTGATACAATATGCCACAGGAAGGGGCCCATCGCGGATGGGAAGATTCCTGATGACCCGGATGCGCGTGGACGCATTTTATGGTGGTCTGAAAAAATTTTGAGGTAATTGCGAAAGCCGAAGTCGAGACGAGATTCCGACACGTTTTGAGTTTCGCAAATGCCCGGAAAAAGTTTTGAGAAAAAGGAGAGATAGCAACATGGCAACAAAGGTAGCAAATCCTCACAGCCGAAAGGCCCGGGGGAGTCTAAACAGGCGAATCTTGAGAAATACGACTCTCAATATCCTGCTGTTAGTAGTCATAAGCTGTGTGATTATGGCATTTTCCATGCAGTCTCTGTCCAACAGCATCCTGCTGGACAGCTTACAGCCTATGGCACGCCAGTCAGCCAAAACCATGGAAGCCAACATTCACATGCTGGCAGACCGGATGATGGCCATCGCGGGAAATCCCCTGATGAATTCGGGCTCTGACACCGACGAACAGGCGGTCTTCCAAAATCGTCAGGAGCTTTTGACAGAAGCTGCCGAGACCTATGAGCTGTACACCATCGCGTTATACGACCTGGATGGTCGTCTGGTTCAGGGGATCGACGGTGCACCGGAGAGTCTGGACAGCAGTTTTTTCGCCCTGCTCCGGGAGACAAATAATCTGACCACCCACTCTTCTACGATTTTTCAAGGCAATCTGGGCATCACCATGGGTATGCCCGTCAAGGAGAACGGGGAAACGACCCTGTACGTGGTGGGTGTTTATAAATATGACACCCTGAATGATGTGATCAGCAACATCAACTTAGGCAAACACGGAATGGCATATGTGGTCAACCGGGAGGGGAACGTGATCGGCCATCCGGATAAATCCCTGGCTCTTTCTGAACATACCCTGGCTCAGCTTACAGGCCAGAATCAAGATTCTCTCAGCCGCGTGACCACCGGGGAAACCGGCGCTACAGAGTTTCGCATAGACAAAGAAGCCATACTGGCGGCTTTTTCCCCGGTCCGAGGCACTCAATGGTCCCTTATCATCCAGATTCCCAAATCCGATTACAACCATCTGATCAATGGGGCCATGGCAGCTGCAATTCTGGCTACGCTGGCAGTTTTGGCAGTGTCCATCCTGCTGGTTTTAAGCCTGTCCCGCTCGATCTCCCTGCCTGTGAAAAAGGTGACCAGCCGGATGGTGGCCCTGTCCGACGGTGACCTTCATACAGACATTGTCTCTGTCCGTTCCGGGGATGAGCTGGAACTTCTGACCCGGACGCTGGGAGAAACCATAGAAAGCGTCAATCATTACATATCCGACATCCAGCAGGTACTGACCCAAGTTGCCGCCGGCAATCTTCAGGCAGAACCTCATGTGGACTATAAAGGAGACTTCGCCTTGATCCGAACAAGTCTCGGCACTATCATCCGATCTCTCAATGAGACCATCTCAGGCTTTGGCGCCGCAGCTTCCAGGCTGGCACATATGGCCGACGACCTCAACGAGCAGTCAGGACAGCTGTACCAGGCATCCATGGAACAGAACCAGTCTGCAGAGGCTCTGGTTCATGAAGTATCCAATGTCAAGGATCGGCTGGCCAGTGTGACAGAGAGCAGCGGTCAGACCCGCGCCAAGACAGAAGAGATCGCCCGGTGCGTTCAGGACGCCAACAGCCGGATGACTTCCCTCTCCGGCGCCATGGACGATATCAGCGCCAAGGCCCAGGAGATCACCAAGATCGCCAAGGACATCGAGGACATCGCTTTTCAGACTAACATTCTGGCTATCAATGCCTCTGTGGAGGCAGCCAGAGCCGGAAGCTCCGGAAAAGGGTTCGCCGTGGTGGCCAATGAGGTGAAGCAGCTGGCCTCCAGAAGCGCTGAAGCCGCCCAAAGTGCCACTGCCATGATAGGCAGCACCAGAGCCATCATCCGAACCGGCGTAGAGCTGACTGCGGACACCGCAGGCTCCCTCCTGGCCATCTCCTCTGTCTCTGATCAGATAAACTCGATCTCGGACCGTCTGGTCGAAGCGGTGCAGGGACAGGAAAGCGCATTGACCATCATGGAGGAGCGAATCCAGACCATCTCCGCCATCGCCGACCGAAATCTGCAGAACTCCGGCGGTACCGAACAGTCCAGCGGACGCTTGGCAAAAGAGGCGGAAGCCCTTCAGTCCCAGGTGAAAAAGTTTATTTTGAAGGAGGAACACCTCAGATGAAACGGATATTGAGTCTCGCTCTTCTTTTCCTGATGATACAGCTGACGGCCTGCGGCGGCCAGACAGATCTTCAGGACGGCTATTACACAGCTCAGGCTTCCCAGTTTAGCCATGGCTGGAAAGAATACATCACCATCATGGTCAAAGGCGGTACTATCGTCTCCGTAGAGTACAACGCGGAGAATCCCAGCGGTTTTATCAAAAGCTGGGATAACGCCTACATGCAGACCATGCTCCACTCCAACGGCACTTACCCCAATGAATACACCCGCTATTACGCCGGGCAGCTTCTGGAGAATCAGTCTTCCGACTCCATCGATGCCCTCAGCGGAGCCTCCTCCTCCTGCAGTTCCTTTCAGAAACTGGCTGCAGCAGTGCTGGAACAGGCACAGCAGGGAGACTCGAGTATCGTGATCGTCGATACCTCCCACTAAACTAACTAACCGGCTTCTTGAGGAGACTTTTCGTCCCTCCATAAAGAAAGTGGGAATCTTCCGGAATGAGATTCCCACTTTCTTTTTCTGTCCCAGGCATGTAAATTCCGCCAAGTACAGGCGTCCCTACAGAATATGCTTCCACAATACTCATAGGAAACCCTTCATATCACTGTGTCGGTAAGATAAGGGCCCGGCTTTCAGCTATCAGCCTTCTTACTTCTGCGTTGGATACAAATCCTTTTAGCTCTGCATGAAGCTGATTCTGTCTGATAAATTCCCTGCACCATTCTTCCATGGGACCGGTTCCGCACACAATCAGTTTTGGTGCCTCGCCCTCCATCTGCTTCCATGCTTCTAAAAGCAGTCCTATCCCTTTTAACTGATCCAGTCTGCCTGCAAAAATAAGTATCTTCACAAAAGCAGAAACAAAATGGCAATACTTAAAGCAACATGATATAATAAATTAAGAAAACTGGAAGTTAAGGAGATATGCAACTTAAGATCTTTTAAGAAATATATTCTCCCAAAATTTATATTTTTCTGTCAAATTGTAGTTAGCTGAATAAAATCAGTGTACTGATTAAGTTGGAGGTAAAATTAAATGAAACGAAAAATTTTAGTCATAGCAATCGTTGCATTAGTTTTAGGTGGAGGTTTCTATATTGTTAAGAAAATGCTTACAGCGGAAAACTTTTACACATTCAATATTTCTAAAACAGCTGATTTAAAAAGTATATTGCTGAGTAAGGGAACGGTGCAAAAGGAGATTACCGATATGCAAGAAATAGAAGATATTATTTATGTGTTGGACGGAGACGGGAGAACTACTAAAAAAGAAAGTATAAATGATTATCCTGTTGGTATAGAACAGCCTATCAAAGTAGAGTTAAAATCAGGTAATAAGAAAGATAGTATAGCCGTTATTTATATCTATGAAGATAACTCTCGGTATTATTTAGAGCAACCTTATAATGGTATTTATCAGATGAGTGGCGACGAGTACAACGGCATAGCAAAATATCTTCGATAAGTTTAATTTGTACGGCAAATGATAAATTAAAATTATATAAGAAAGGGAAAAAATGTTTAATACAATAGAAATGCTATTTCCAGTAATATTCATACTAATCTTTATAATGATTATATTCATTTTTATAAAAGGAATTGCTACTTGGCATAAAAATAATAATTCTCCTCTCTTAACCGTATCGGCAAAAATAGTGGCAAAACGCCAGAATACCACACATCACAATCAGCCGAATGCAGGAGATATATCAGGAGCGCATGGATATGATATAACAATCAGCACTACTTATTATGTCACTTTTCAAGTAGAAAGCGGCGACAGAATGGAAATGTCTGTATCTGGCTCAGAGTACGGAACACTTGCAGAGGGAGATAAAGGAAAGCTGACCTTCCAAGGCACAAGATTTTTAACATTTAATAGGGAAAATTGAGTTTAGAGGTGTATTATGAACAAGTTTTTGAATAATATAAGTAGGACAGAAAATGAAATACCCGTTAGCAGAAAAATTATAAATTCAGTACTTATTCTGTGTCTTGGATTAGTTCTGTGAACTTTTTCTAAATTTTTAGATAATACAGCAAGCAATGCTTTGCCGTTTATATTTGAAGATTTAGATATTAGGAATTTTCTTGGTCGTTTTGCTGTATGGTTACTTATTGCCTTATGTATAGCAATTTATAGTCGTTCTTCACTTAGAGCATCGTTAAATGTATTTGTATTTTTTGTTGGATTGGTTTCCAGCTATTATATATATTCTAACTACGTCGCAGGTTTTTTCCCGAAAAGTTATGCAATGATTTGGGTTGGTTTTACAGTCATTTCTCCATTATTAGCATTTATTTGTTGGTACGCTAAGGGAGAAAGCAAAATATCTTTTATGCTTTCAGTGATAATAATTGCTATTTTATTCAATTTTACATTTATTTATGGCTGGATTTATTTTGATATATATTCAATTTTAGAAGTGATAGTCTTT
>JAAWBS010000046.1 GCA_022792815.1 Hungatella sp. | reverse complement strand
TTTTTTGAAATAAGATATATTTAGAACTTGCCAGCCTCAGCCGCTTCCTCTACAGCAACTGCCACGGACACGGTCATGCCAACCATGGGGTTGTTGCCTGCGCCGATGAGACCCATCATCTCCACGTGAGCCGGTACGGAGGAGGAACCTGCAAACTGAGCGTCAGAGTGCATACGTCCCATGGTATCGGTCATACCGTAGGAAGCCGGTCCCGCTGCCATGTTGTCCGGATGCAGGGTACGGCCTGTACCGCCGCCGGAGGCCACGGAGAAGTACTTCTTGCCCTTCTCCACACACTCTTTCTTGTAGGTGCCGGCTACCGGATGCTGGAATCTGGTGGGATTGGTGGAGTTTCCTGTGATGGAGACATCTACGCCCTCTTTCCACATGATGGCAACGCCCTCTGTCACGTCATTGGCGCCGTAGCAGTTCACTTTCGCACGAGGACCATCGGAGTATGCCTTTCTGTATACTTCCTTCACCTCGCCGGTATAGTAATCCATCTCGGTCTCAACGAAGGTAAAGCCGTTGATTCTGGCGATAACCTGAGCAGCGTCCTTTCCGAGACCGTTTAAGATCACGCGGAGAGGTTTCTGACGAACCCGGTTCGCCTTCTCGGCGATACCGATGGCACCCTCTGCCGCCGCGAAGGACTCATGGCCAGCCAGGAATGCAAAGCAGTCGGTCTCCTCTTCCAGAAGCATCTTGCCCAGGTTTCCGTGGCCCAGGCCCACTTTACGCTGGTCCGCCACAGATCCGGGGATACAGAAGGACTGAAGGCCCTCTCCGATGGCTGCCGCTGCGTCGGCTGCCTTGCGGCAGTTTTTCTTGATGGCGATAGCTGCGCCTACGGTGTAAGCCCACTTCGCGTTCTCAAAGCAGATGGGCTGAATGCCCTCTACCATCTTATATACATCTAATCCGGCATCCTTGGTGATCTTCTCTGCCTCTTCGATGGAAGCGATGCCATAGCTTGCTAATACTTCATTAATTTGTTTAATACGTCTCTCGTATGATTCAAATAATGCCATGATATGTATTTCCCTCCTGAATATTTATACAGAAATATAATGCAAATCTTTCATCCCGCAGATCGTGTTAGACGGGAATCGCCAACTCCGCTTCGCCCCGTTTGCATAGCACAAAATTTCCCGCTTCGCGTGAGATTTTGCTTTACTCCTGACGTGGATCGATGATCTTTACTGCGTCTGCTACACGGCCGTACTGACCTTTTGCCTTCTCCCATGCGGTGTTGGGATCGTCGCCCTTCTTGATGAAATCAGTCATCTTGCCAAGGCTTACAAACTGGTAGCCGATGATCTGATCTTCTGCATCCAGCGCGATTCCGGTTACATATCCTTCTGCCATCTCAAGATAACGAGGACCTTTCTTCAGAGTTCCATACATGGTACCAACCTGAGAGCGCAGACCCTTGCCCAGGTCCTCAAGACCGGCGCCGATAGGCAGACCTTCCTCTGAGAATGCACTCTGGGTCCTGCCGTATGCAATCTGCAAAAACAGCTCTCTCATAGCGGTGTTGATCGCATCACATACAAGGTCGGTATTCAATGCCTCCAACACGGTTAAGCCCGGGAGAATCTCGGATGCCATGGCGGCAGAATGAGTCATGCCGGAGCAGCCGATAGTCTCCACCAACGCCTCCTGGATGATGCCTTCCTTCACATTCAGGGTCAGCTTGCAGGCACCCTGCTGCGGAGCACACCAACCGATTCCATGAGTCAGGCCGGAGATGTCGGAAACCTGTTTGGATTTAACCCATTTTGCTTCTTCCGGAATTGGAGCTGCGCCGTGATGAACGCCCTGTGCCACTGTGCACATCTTCTCTACTTCATGTGAATAAATCATTGTAAAACTCCTTTCAAATAAGTAATAATTGTGAAGTACTGTGCTCGTTAAATTTATCACATCATACTTGTCTTTATTTTCTCACAAAATGTCAAAATAGTCCAGCGTTTTTTTCAAAAAGAATCCTGCTTCCAAGAATTCTCTGCCTGCAGCAGATCACTCATCCGTTCTCTCGTTCCTGTTTCCTTGATGCGGTTTGGCTTCCCCGGCGCTTTTTTACCAGCTCCTCGAAAGACTCCTCACTGTAACCGATCTCTTCCAGCCTCTGCCTCCTTCTCTGCCGCCGCAACTCTCGGGCCAGACGCTCCCGCCGCTTTCTCTGCACTGCTGCAAACACCGCCAGGCCAAGGGCCGCAGCCACCCCTATGCCCATGAGGATCCCCAGAATCTGTCCCAAATCAAGATGAACTTCGCCTCTGTCTGTCTCCTTTTCGGCCTGAGTTTCCTCCGGCAGAGAATCGGTCTCATCCATGTCTCCTACAGACGGCGCCTCCGCCTCCAGAGAATCCCGTTCTGCCTTCTCCCTGGCCGCGGCGAGTTCTGCCTCCAATTCGGTGTCAAACAGATAGGCACTGCCCACCTTCCTGTCATGGTAGGTATACTGCAGGATGGCCACTGCCGCCTCGGGACTGTTCTTGGGCAGCTGTGTCATGAGTGTCCTCTGGGCGTCCATAAACTGGGCCCCTGCGGGAAGGGTGATCACCCCATCCTCTATACGAAGCTGGGACACAGGGTAGGTACCGTTCTCGCACTCCACCTGGTCCTGCTCCCCTAAAAATGTCTCCGAATTTTTGATGCTCTCGTTTTTAAAAGAGGCAAACCCAAAGTTTAAGAGGGTCTTTCCATCCAGGTAATATTGAGGCTGACTGCCCTTTAAGATCACACAGAGCAGGTTTCTTCCTTCTCTCGTCGCATAGGTCACCAGCGTGTTGCCGGCGATGGAGGTAAACCCTGTCTTTCCTGCCACCGCCCCCTCACAGTAATACTGGTTACTCTGGTTCTCCGCCATCAGGATCTTATGCCCCATACTGATATTGGCGCCTTCCGGATTATTGATGGTGGGGCCTATGGTATATTTTTTCGTGGAGCTGATCTGAAACACGCTCTCGTTCTCAAAGGCTGCAGCCGCAATCAAAGCCATGTCATAGGCAGTGACATACTGATTATCGTCGTTTAGGCCAGATGGGTTGGCAAAGTGACTTTCCGTGCATCCGATCATTCCGATCTTCTGATTCATCATCTCCACAAACGCCTCCCGGCTGCCCGCCACATGTTCGGCCAGAGCATTGGCCGACTGGTTGCTGGACAGAAGGAGCATCATGTGAAGGCAGTCTTTCACGGAGATCTGATCTCCTTCATCCAGAGCCAGTTTATTGCCGCTTCCGGCCTCCACATTATAAACCGCATCGTGGGAAAAGGTTACCGTCTCATCCATCTCTGCATTCTCCACCACGATCAGGGCGGTGAGAAGCTTGGTGATGCTGGCCGGCGGCAGGGGCACATGGATCTTCTGTCCGAAGAGAACCGCCTTCGAGTCCGCATCAATGACGATCCCCGCCTCAGCCATGATTCCTGTATCTGCAGGCCAGTCCGGTTTGCCGTAAGAGGTTATGGCACCCAGATGGATCGTCAGGATAGACGACAGAAAAATACTTGTGATTCTCTTCAGTATATGCCCCATTGGTAACGTTCTCCGTTCTTTTGTAACCTGCTTATGATTATATCCTATTGTCCGAAATAATGCAACCTTTATGCCATTTCTGCTCTCATTCGTTTCAGTTCCTTGAGGACTCCGGCCACAATCACCGTGGCCAGAACGAAGGTCAGCATGTCAGCCACAGGCTGGGACATCTGCAGCCCCAGGAGGTCGAAAACCTTTGGAAAAAAAAGCAGGGCGGGGATCAAAAACAGCCCTTGTCTGCCCATTGCCACCAGGGATGCCCGGAATCCGTAGCCGATGGACTGGGTCAGCATATTGACCATGATCACCCAGGCCTGGAAGGGCATGGTCAGCAGCTGAAGGCGCAGAGCCAGCGTGCCGATCCAGATCACCTCCGCATCCTCTCTCCGAAACGCGGTGATGATGGAGCCGCTGAACACAAAGGCGATGATTCCGAAACAGGTCAGCATCACCACTGCCACTTTGACGCAAAACCAGTAGGCAGAGAGCACCCGGTCGTATCGCTTCGCCCCGAAGTTGAAACCGCATACCGGCTGGAATCCCTGACCGAACCCGATGAGGCTAGAGTTGACGAACATCATAAAGCGGGACACGATGGACATGGCAGCGATAGCCGCATCCCCGTAAGGTCCTGCGGCAAAATTCAGCACCACCGTAGCCACGCTGGCCAGCCCCTGGCGGCAGAAGGAGGGAAGTCCTGCATGGAGAATCTCTCCATACATCTTTAATGTGGGGGTAAATTTGCCCAGTCGGATGTGGATACTCCCTTTCTGCATATTGCACTGATACAAGAGGATACCAAAACTGATTATCTGACTTGCCATGGTAGCGATGGCCGCACCGGAGATCCCCATGCGGAAGCCGAAAATCAGAAGCGGGTCCAGAAACATGTTGAGGATGCCTCCGGTGGTGATTCCCACCATGGCGAACACCGCGTTGCCCTGAGCCCTGAGAATGTTGTTCATAACAAAGGAGGTGAGCATAAACGGCGCCGCAAACAGGATATACCGGGCATAGTCCTGGGCATAGGGGGCGATGGTCTCCGTGGCGCCCAAAAGGTACACCAGCCTCTTGGAGAACAGGGTGCCCAAGACCGCAATGATGATTCCGATGAGGCCCGCGGTGAAAAATGCCGTGGCCGCCGAGCGGGCCGCGATATCCTCGTCTTTATTCCCCAGGGATCTGGAGATGTAGTTTCCGCTTCCCATTCCCAGAGTAAAGCCGATGGCCTGTATCATGGCCATGGCGGAGAACATGACCCCCACCGCTCCCGAAGCGCTGGTTCCTATGCGGCTGACGAAAAAGGTGTCTGCCATATTGTAGATGGATGTCACCAGCATGCTGATGATGGTGGGCACTGCCAGCCGGGGAATCAGCTTCTCCACCGGCGTCTCGATCATCTGTCTGTATTTCTCTTCTTTTGTCATACTCGTTGCCATAAATTATCTTCCTCTTTTCTGTGACAAGCCATCAGTTAAAGATCCTGCGTACACTCAAAATACTCCGGTAAGCGGCATTGCCGACTTTGATCCCCGTGGATGGGGAGCTAGCGTGGACGATCTGTCCGTTTCCGATATAGATGCCCACATGACCGGCATAGCAGATGATATCTCCCGGTCGTGCGTCGGCGTAATCTACAGCCGTCCCCGCCGAGCGCTGCTGGGAGGAGCTCCGCGGCAGGGATACTCCGAAATTCTTGTAGACACTCTGTACGAATCCGGAACAGTCGGCTCCGTTGGTCAGGCTGGTGCCCCCGAAGACATAGGGATTGCCGATAAACTGCATGGCATAGTTCACCACATCCTGCCCCTTGGACGAGGTCTTGGCCGGCGCCGCCGTCGTCTCTCCCGGCCCTCCCGGTCCACCTATCGGAGAGCCCCCGGTGGTCTCCCGGGTCTGGGCCGCGGCTGTGGTGGGAGGAGCCGCCGTCTGGGTCAGTCCGAAATCCGAGGGCCAGACTCCCGGGTTCTGGGCGATCACCGCGGCTGTGGAGCTTTCCTCCGCAGCCGTGGCCGTGGCTGCCTGAGCGGCCCTAGATGCCTCCTCGGCCTGCCGGCTCTGTTCGGCCGCCAGCCTCTGGGCCTCCTGAGCTTTTCTCTTCTCCTCCGCCTTTCTCTGGGCCTCCGCCTGGCGGATCTGCTCGTTCTTCTTGGCAATGGTAGCCGTGTACGCGGCGGCCTCCTTTTTGGCTGCTTCCAACTGCTCGTCGAAGTTGGCGATCTGGGTCCTCTTCTGGGCTATGGTGCTCTCTAAGTTGGCCTGCTGCTCCGCGTACTCTAACTGCATCCCCTCCATCTCCGCCTTCTCGTTTTCCAGCTGAGCCTTGTACTGCTTCACCTGGAGCTTGGTCTCCTGGAATTCCGTCAGCTTGTTCCTGTCATAAGTGTAGAGGGCTTCTATGTACTCGCTCTTGTTGAGAAGCTCTGTCATACTCTTTACCTGGAGAAGGATATCCAGATACTCGGTATCCCCTCTCTCGTACATGTACTTGATCCGCTTCTTCATGGCATCGTACTGATTTTCTTCCCTTGTCTTCGCCTGGTCATACTCCGACTGAGCCCCGCGAATCTGTTCGTTCTTATATTCAATATCTGCCTCCAGAAGGGAGATGTCCGCAATCAGGGCGGCCAGATCATTGCTCAGAGCGGCCACCTCCGACTGGGTGTTGTTGATTTTCTGCTGAGCCTCGTCGGCCTTCCTGTTGGCCTCGTCAAGGCCCTGTTCGGCCTCCTTTTTCTCTCTCTCCGCCTTGGAGGTGGCCATAGCCGGGAAGGGCTGTCTCCATGCCAGCGCGGCCACCAGCGCCAGAGCGCCGGCCCGCCGAATCCAGATTCTGTAGTTTCTTCGTCTTTTTTCCATCCGTTCCTCCCTCTTCTTATCCGGGCCTTCTCACATATTTGCGAAAGCAGTAACAAAGGTTAAAATACGTGGCCTCCTCCGTCTCAAGCTCCAATTCCCACTGCGGGTCCTGATCCAGGTTGGGAAAATGGGTATCCGCCTCGTAGACATAGTCGATGTAAGTGATGTGGGCCGTGTGGCAGTAAGGCAGAAAAGCCTCATAGATCTCCTCCCCTCCTGCCACAAACACATCCTCCTGCCTGTAGAACGAGACCGCCGAGAGCACCTCATCCACACCGGAAAAACAGAGCGCGTTCTTCACCTCATAGCCGGGAGTCCGGGATAAGACCATGGTGGTTCTGCCGTAGAGAGGCTTTCCTCCCGGCAGGCTCTCCAGAGTCTTTCTCCCCATAATCACCACTTTCCCCAGGGTCTCCTCCCGAAACAGCCTCTGGTCCTCCGGGATAGTGACCAGCAGTCTCCCGTTCTTTCCGATCCCCCAATTTCTGTCAACCGCAGCGATCAGATTCATATCCTCATCACTCCTCCCCCACGATCAGTTCTTCGGCATAGGGAAGCCCCCTAATCCACCCACAGAAGCTGTGCCACTCCTCCAGCTTGTGGTTCTTTCTGGCGTGATAGATATTGACCAGGGTCTCATAATTCAGGGTACAGGTGCGCATCTGGTTATAGCCGGCGGGGAGAAGCTGGATCAGGTCGTACCAGTCCTCCTTCTCCTTTCCCTCCACGAAGCGCAGGCGGATCTCCTCCAAATCCCGGATAAGCCCCGAAAGCACCTGTAATCCCTTCTCGGTCAGGTGATCGTGGCTGAAATCTTCCAGCTCAAAAGGCTTTGCGTGAATCTTGTGCATGGTGCTGGTGGAGTTGGCCACCGTGGCCACCTTGTAGGTGTCATACTCCTTCCACCAGTAGATCGGCGCCGTGATGTCCACAGACACTAAAATCTGCCGAATGAATTTTCTATGATCGCTGCCCGCCTTCCTCAGCCTCTTCGCAAGGTCCAGGTCATTGGGACCCAGGCAGTAATTTCCCTCTTCATCATACCCGCTGTCCATGCGCCCCCAGCTGTTCATGGGGTTTCTTGCTCCCCGCATGGCATTGTCCAGGTTCATCACACTGGTGTGCTCAAAATGAATCATCTGTCTCTATTCCTTTCCAAGTTGATACAATAACCCGTTTACGATGGCGGCAGCCACATTGCTTCCGCCCTTTCTTCCTTTTGCCACGATAAACGGCACATGTTCCAGCGCCAAAACCGCCTCCTTGGCCTGCACCACATTGACAAATCCCACCGGCACACCGATCACCAGCCTCGGGTGCACCTTCCCCTCTCCCACCAGCTCCACCAGGCGGAGCAGGGCAGTGGGGGCATTGCCGACGGCAAAGATACAGTCTCTCCCCATGGCAGCGGCCTTGTCCATGCTGGCGCAGGCTCTGGTGGTGCCGCAGGCAGCCGCCGCCCGGGCCACATCTTCGTCCGCCATAAAACAGTATACTTCACTTCCCGCATTTTTTAAAGCGGTTTTGTTGATTCCCGCCTTCCCCATGTTGGTGTCTGTGACGATGGGGACCCCCTCTCTCAAGGCCTTTAAGCCCAGAGACACCGCATGCTCCGAAAATACCAGATTGTCTCCATAGTCAAAATCCGCCGTGGTGTGAATCACCCTCTTGACGATAGCCTCCTGATCTTCGGGAAACTGCCGGTTTCCCAGCTCCCTGGTGATGATCTCAAAACTGCGCCTCTCGATGTCCCCCGGCAAAACCCGTTCCAGCTCCATCTATCTTTCAACCCCCATGATCTCGTAGATTCTATCCATATCCAGATGCCGCCTGAGCGCCTCTGCCAGCCGGTCATACTGCTGCTCTTTGTAGGCGCCATAGTCCATGCCGTCCCCTTCCGCGTCCTCTAAAAGCCCTTTGGCCCTCATCAGGGCCGTTGTCACCGCCGAGGCCACGCCGTCCGCGTCGAAGATCCCGTGGACATAGGTGCCGTAGCAGCTGCCTGTGCAGGTTCCGTCCGTCTTTCTCTCCTGTCTGCCGTCGGTGACACTGGCGAGCCACGGCGCTTCCCCTCGAAGGCTGGTCGCTCCCATGTGGATCTCATAGCCCTCTATCTCCATGAAAGAAAGAGCCCTCAGACAGCCGCTTACGGCCCCAAAGGTTCCTTTCACCCGTGTCTTTGTCTTCTCCTCTTCATACTTTGTATCCACGGGAAGAAGTCCCATCCCGCGGATCTCTCCCCTGCTGCCCTCCACACGGGCCGGGTCCGCCAGGCTCATCCCCATCATCTGGTAACCGCCGCAGATGCCGAAGATCACACATCCGGATGCCGCCTTCTTGAGAATCGCCGCCTCCAGCCCCTCTCTCCTCAGCCACAAAAGGTCCTCCATGGTGCTTTTGGTCCCCGGAAGGATCACCATGTCCGGATTGCCAAGCTCCCGAAGGTTCCTCACGTACCGAAGCCTTACCTGAGGGATCATCCCGAACACGGAAAAGTCCGTAAAGTTGGAGATTCGGGGCAGCCGGATGACCGCAATGTCCACCAGCCCTCCCGGTCCTTGTCCCCGGAGATGGTTTCCCAGGCTGTCCTCGTCCTCCAAGTCCACATCCAGATATGGAGTCACTCCCAGGACGGGGATCCGGCACAGTTTCTCGATCATCCGGATTCCGGGGTCCAGAATCGTCTTGTCCCCCCGGAACTTGTTGACGATCAGCCCCTTGATCCGGCTTTTCTCCTCCTCGCTTAAAAGCATGACCGTGCCGTAGAGCTGGGCGAACACCCCTCCCCGGTCGATGTCACCCACCAAAAGAACCGGCGCATCCACCAGATCCGCCAGCCCCATATTGACGATATCATCCTGCTTCAGATTGATCTCCGCCGGGCTCCCGGCCCCCTCTATGACAATCAGGTCATACTGTTCTGCCAGGTTTTGAAAGGACTCGAGGATCTTGGGAATCAGAGTCTTCTTGTACCCAAAATATTCTCTGGCCGTCATGTTGCCCAGGTGGATGCCCTGCAGGACCACCTGGGAGCCTACGTCTGTGGTAGGCTTTAAAAGAACGGGATTCATGTCCGCCACGGGCCTCACCCCTGCAGCCTCGGCCTGCACGGCCTGAGCTCTTCCCATCTCCAGCCCCTCCTCTGTGATAAAGGAGTTGAGGGCCATGTTCTGGGATTTGAAAGGCGCCGCCCGAAATCCGTCTTGTCTCATGATCCGCAGGATTCCCGCGGTCAGCAGACTCTTTCCCACATTGGACATGGTGCCCTGAATCATCAGTGTCTTTGCCATGGCTTTCCTCCTATCACCCACAGTGCCAGACAGCTAAGGCCCAGGGTAAGTCCGGCCGTAGTGTACATCAGCCTGTTGGCTCTCATGATATCCTCCGGCTCCGCCTCTCTCGTCCTGTCTCCGATGGCGGGCTTTGGGCACAGCTTCCCGAAATAGAAGGCATCCCCCGCCAGCTCCAGTCCCAGCGCCCCGGCGCAGGCTGCCTCGGTGTGTGCCGAGTTGGGGCTTTTGTGTTTGAGGCGGTCCCTCAGGAAGATCCGCCAGGCCCCCCTGTGGTCCAGCCCGCAAAGCCGGGCGCAGGGGACCATGAGGATGCCGGAAAGCCTGGACGGTATCAGGTTGGCCCCATCGTCCAGCCTCGCAGCACAGCGCCCGAAATACCGGTATCTGTCATTCTGATACCCCACCATGGAGTCCATGGTGTTAATGGCCTTGTAGAGAAACATCAGGGGCACGCCGCCGACAGCCATATAAAAAAGCGGTGCTGTCACCCCGTCCGAAGTGTTCTCCGCCACCGTCTCCACTGCCGCCTTTATGATCCCCTCCCGTGTCAGGGGCTCTGTGTCTCTTCCCACGATCATGGACACGGCCTCTCTGGCCTTCTCCGTATCCCGATTCACCAATGCCCGGTACACCTTTCTGCTCTCTGTCATGAGAGACTTGGCTGCCAGCATCTGAGCACACATGAGAGTCTCAAGGACCAGATATCCCGTCCTGCCGGTCCTTTTGGCAAGAGCCAGGACCCCTGCTGTCCCCGCAAATGTGGCGGAAAGCACCTCCAGCACCAGTCTTCTTCCCGCCGCTCTCTCCTCCGCTTCTGTCTTCGGACCGTTTCCCCGCAGCGCCTTCTCCCTGGAGGCGATGAGGGTTCCTATCCCTCTCACCGGATGGGGAAATCCCGCAGGGTCTCCCATGATCCCGTCCAGCACAAAGGCCGCCGCCATCACTGCCGCTCTCTCCCTGACCATCACTTGATCCTCATGCCGATGCCGCAGATCACACGGTAGACTTCCCTGGCTTCCTTTGCCAGAAGCTGCCCTGCCAGCCCGATGGTCTCCTGGTATTCCCGGTCAGACCTCTCCACCGGAACCACACCGGCTCCCACCACATCCATGACGATGATCACGTCAGGGTCCTGTTCCAGAAGACGGCTGATATAAGCCCTGACATCCTCCCCGTCCTCCAGAAGTTTCTGAATCTGCTGGTGAAACAGGTTCACCACCTTATATTTTCTCTCCGCCGCCAGTTCTTTGGCAAATTCCTGTTTGCCCTGAAAGGCGCCGCCGATTACCAGAATCATAGATACTCCTTCTTTCTACTATATGCGGGTCACAACCACTGCCGCAGCCATGAGCCCTAACTCTCCTACCTGGAGAAACCATCCCGCCAGATCCCCGGTGATGCCTCCGAATTCCCTTCCCGCCATCCGGTGGTATCTCCAAAAAAGCAGGGCTGACACCGCTGCCGTCACCGCCGCCGAAAGCCATCCTTCACGCCAAAACAGAAATCCCAGGCAGGCCGCCCCGTAGCAGGTCATCACCCACATAACCGTCCTTTTCCTGGCCCTGTCTGAGAAGGAGGCAGCCAGACCGTCCTTTTTTGCCTTGGGAAAGGCCACCACAGACAGGCCGCTCATGGCCCTGGTCAACACATACACCGCTCCCATGACCGGAAGCTTCTTTCTGGGAAGCTCCGTAAAGACTGCCAGATAGACCAGAAGGTAGACCGCCAGCCGGATTATGGCAAAGGCCCCGATATGAGGGTCCTTTAAAATCTCCAGTTTTTTCGCCTTGTCCCCATAGGAAGACCTGGCATCCGACACGTCTATAAAACCGTCCAGATGGATCCCCCCGGTCACCAAAATCGGCAGGATGGTTCCTCCCACCCCGTAGGACAGGCCCAGCTCCAGGGCCTGGGCCGCTTCTCCGAACAGCCACAAAAAGACCCCCATCACCGCTCCCACCAGGGGAAAGAAACACATGACATAGCCCATCCTCTCCTCGGTCCAGGTAATCCTGGGCATGGGAATCCTGGAATACATGGAGAAGGCGATGATCAGACTTCCTATAAGCGTCATCCTGCCTCCTCCTATTTGATCTTCAGGGGAACCCCGTAGACCACCTCAGTTACATGGTCCGCCGCCCTGGCCAGGTTCTTGTTCACCTGCCCCAGGACTGCCCGGTATGCCTCCGTATCCACCCCGTAAAACAAGCCGTCCCCAAAGATATCATTGGTCACGATCACCAAAGTCCTGGTACGGTTGTCCACCTCCATGATGTCGTCGGTCAGCACCTGGGCCATATCCATCCCCACATACTGACGGTCAAAAAACACATTGGTCAGCAGATTCCCCATACATTCCAGGAGAACCGAGCTCCCCCACGGAACCGGACAGTCCCGCAGCCTCCCGTAGCACTCCATGGTGACAAAGCCCTTGCCGGAGCGCATACTCTGATGCTTTTCGATCTTTTCCCGACCTTCCTCGTCCCACGGCCTCATGGTGGCCAGATAGATCCGTCCGTCTTCCGGCTCCTCCATCATCAGCTTTTCCCCATAGGCAGACTTTCCGCTTCCGTTTCCTCCGATCACCAGGTGCAGCATACTGTCTGACTCCTCTTTTCATGTATTAGGCAGGGCTCAAAGTCCAAAATCCTCTTCCAGGCAAACCCCTTCGGATTTTGAACCTTTCGCTCCTGGTATCATCATTCTATCACAGCCTTTTGGAAATAACAAGATTAACCAAATGGGCGGTATTCTTCTATCTGAATCTCCTCAAAGGTGCTCATGTGAAGATAGATATCTGCTGCCATGGACAGCATGGGAACATAGGCCATGGCTCCCGTTCCCTCTCCCAGGCACAGTCCCCCGTCGATGGGGGCTGCAAGCCCCAGCTTCTCCAGGATCAGCCTCCCTGCCGGTTCTGCCGACACGTGGGAGGGGATGAGATAGTCCCTCACATGGCCGCAGAGAGTACAGGCCGCCAGGGCCGCTGCCGCCGTGATGACCCCGTCCAGGATCACCGGAATCCGATAGACGGCCCCGCCCAGACACACACCTGCGATCCCGGACAAGTCCAGTCCTCCCACCTTGGAGAGTGTATCCACCGCATCCCTTGGATCCGGCCTGTGAAGGGAGATTGCCTGCCGAATCACCAGGCGCTTCCTCTCAAGCCCCTGATCCGACAGGCCTGCCCCCCTTCCGGTGAGAAGATCCGGGTCTGCCCCCAGAAGAACCGACGACAGGGCGGCGGCTGTGGTGGTGTTGCCGATTCCCATCTCTCCTGCCGCCACGATTCGGTATCCCTGGCTCTTTAACTGTCCCACCAGCAAGATGCCCGTCTCTATGGCCTGCAGAGTCTCCTCTCTGGTCATGGCCGGCTCCCGGCAGAGATTTTTCGTGCCGTATGCCACCTTCCTCCGGAGCAGAGGATAGACACTGCCGCAGCCGTCAAGCTCACCCGCCACCCCGATGTCCACAGGAAACACACGGACTCCCGCCCTCTCTGCCATCATACAGACACAGGAAGTGCCCCTGGTGAAATTCTCCGTCACCACTGCCGTCACCTCCTGGCCGGTCTGGGTGACTCCCTCCGCCACCACGCCGTTGTCGGCGCACATGATCACCAGGGCTTTGCCGTCTGTACAGATCCTCTCCTGCCCCTGGATCCCCGCGATCTTCACCACCGCATCCTCCAAAAGGCCTAAGCTGCCCAGCGGTTTTGCCACATGGCTCCAGCGCCTCCTGGCCTGCTCCATAGCCTCCGACGATACCGGTCTGATCTGTTCCAGCCTCTCCTCCAGCCTCAATGTCCTTCACCTCCCTCTTTTCTCTCTCCCCGCTCCATGGCTATGACGTACACCGGATTCTGTCCCTGCATCAGGTGGTAGGCCCCTGTCTTCCTGGCCCTGGCCACCTGCACCGACACCACCTCCGTCTCCAGGCCATAGCGCCCTGCCAGGTTCAGGATTTCACAGAGGCTTTCCAGGGCGATCACATTGGCCACGATCCGGACAGCAGGGTTTCTCTCAAGGATCTCCTTCAGGATCTCTTCCATCTGTCCTCCGCTTCCGCCCAGGAACACATGGCTTGGCCTTTCAAGGCCTTCTAAGGCCTTGGGAGCCTCCCCACAGACCACCGTGATATTGTCCGCTTGAAACCGGGCCCGGTTCTCGGCGATCAGGCTAAGAGCCTCCGGATTTCTCTCGACGGCATAGACCCTTCCTTCGGTGAGAAGCCTGGACGCCTCGATAGCCACGGAACCGGTTCCGGCCCCCACATCATAGAGCACCCCGTCACAGGGCAGCTCCAGCTTGGAGACGGACACCGCCCGCACCTCACTCTTTGTCATGGGCACGTCGCCCCGGATAAACCACTCATCCCTCATAGCATGTTCCCCCTTCCCCCTGCTCCAAAAGCACGGCACATAATCCGTGAATCTCCTGTCCCACAAGCTCTCCCGGCCTTCCGGTTATCACGGTTTCCTCCGGGTAGGACAGAGATACTCCGACTGTCATCCTGATCTGGTCAAATCCGTACGCCAGAAGGGTTTTGCACAGCTCCTCCACCGGATTTTCTCCCCCCAGAAGAAGAAATACCCGCCTGTGTCCCTGCAGAATCTTCTTCAGGTCCGGATTCCTGCCGTGGAGACTGGCCGGACAGATATCCTCCCAACCGGTCATCAGCCTGGCACAGAGGAGGGACATCGTGGAGATGCCCGGCACCATGGACACCTGATAATCCTCGGGATACCGGTTCAGACACTCTGCCATGACCTTGGCCCCGCTGTAGAACCCCGTATCTCCCGAGTACAGAACCGCCGCCTGTTCGATCTGGGGATTTTCTCTCAGCCACCCCAGGATCTCCTCCGGTTTGTAGGAAACCTTCACCGCCTTTCCGGCACACAGTTGGGACGCGCTCTCCACCATCCGCCTGGCTCCCGCCACTCCGTCCGCCTGGCGGATACAGCTCTCTGCCTCCTGTGTCAGCTGACCCGGGCCTCCCCCGATTCCCACCAGAAAGACCCTGCGCCTTAAGTGCCTGCCAAGGGGCGCCAAAAGCCTGACGGCCTCCTCCAGACCGATGCCCTCTCTTTCCTTCGGCCTTCCGATCACCACCGCCGTGATCCCCAGACAGGCGGCGGCCTCCAGCTTCTCAGGGAATCCGCCGGCTCTCCCCGACTCCTTGGTCACCAGATACCTGGCCTCAGTCATCTTCAGCATCGCCCGATTCATCTCCGCAGAAAAGGGCCCCTGCATGGCAATGATCTGCCGCCCGGAGAGTCCCAGGCTTTTACACTGTCTTATGACCTCCTCATCCGGAAGCACCCGGACAAAAACTCGCTCCCTAAAGCCCGGGATCCCGACAAAGCACGGCAGAGTCCGGCTCCCTGTGGCAAAAAGGATGTTGCCCTCTTTGTCGGCCAGATAAGAGAGTGCCTCTGAGGCCGTGTCCACCCACACCGTCCCGGCGCCGGTCTTCCCTTCCCCTTCCTTCTCCCTGGACACTCTCACATACGGGACGCAGCGATGTCTGCAGGCCTGCCGGATATTCTCCGTCACGAGGGACGCATAGGGATGGGTGGCATCTACCACCACAGTCGGCTTCTGTCTGTCCAGAAGAGCCTCCATCTCCTCCTCATCCATGGCCCCTGTATGAACCTTGACGCTCCCTGACTCCGGTACCAGATCGGCTCCGTAGCCGGAGGCCACACAGACCAGGGTCGGGATCTCATGGCGGCTGCAGTAGTCTGCCAGAAACCGCCCCTCCCCTGTCCCCCCGAAGAGGATGACCCTACACATGGCGGTATCCCCTGGGAGTGACAAGCCGTTCATCCAGGACCCGGGTCCCGGAGCTTCCGATATACACGGTGGTGAACATGTCGGTCCGGGCCTCTTCCAGCTCCTTCAGGGTCATGATCTCCACAGACTGCCCCTGCCTTCCGATCTGCCTCGCCAGACCGCAGCTGGTGTCGGGCCTGCGGTATCGACTCACCACCCGGCAGGCCCAGCCGACGTAGTCCGCTCTCTGCCTGCTGGAGGGATTATAAAGGCAGATCACCATGTCCGACATGGCGGCGCACTCCAGCCGCTTTTCGATCAGATCCTTGGAAGTCAGCCGATCGCTCAGGCTGATCACCGCAAAATCATGGCACAACGGCGCTCCTAAGACGGCTGCCCCCGCGCATGCCGCCGTGACTCCGGGGATGACCTCCACAGAAACCTCCGGATATTCCCCCGCCAGCTCCAGCACGAGCCCGGCCATGCCGTAGATCCCCGGATCCCCGCTGCACACCACAGAGACCGTATTCCCCTCCCGGGCCTTCTGAAACGCCGTCCGGCACCGGTCCACCTCCTTCGTCATGGGGGTGGTCAGATATTCCTTTCCCGGGAAATGCTCCCTCACCAGGTCCACATAGACCGTATATCCCACCACGATCCGGCTGCGGTTTAAGGCGCCCGCTGCCTTCATGGTCATCTGTTCATAGTCCCCCGGGCCGATTCCCACCACGTACAATCTCTTTTCATCCATGTCTCACAATATTCCTTTCCAAGCTTCCTCCGCCAAAGCCACCGTCACCCCGCACACCACTTGTCTGGGGCAGAGCATCCGGACTCCCTGTCCTGTCTCCAGGACACTCCTTTTGGCTGCCCGCTCACAGACGTTTCCCACCCCTGTCACGCTCCTCACAAAATCCGACTCCTCAAAGATGCCCTCCACCCGGGCCAATTCTCCGGCGCTGTAGGTGCGAAAGGCTGTCTTCAGCTGCTCTGCCAGCCACAAAAGTCCCGGCTCTTCCTGTTTTAAATCGATGCTGGCCACGGCGGCTACAGCCGCAGGACTGCAGTCATATCGGCTCAACACCTGAAAAACCGCCCCGAGAAGCTGCTGCCCCGGAGTTCCCCTTCGGCAGCCGACTCCCACATGGATGACTCTGGGAACCAAGGTCAGCACGGTCCCCGGTCCATCTGTGCCCTCCCCTGTGTCCCTGGTGTCTTCCTTCAGACTCCCCTGAATCCGCCGGCTGATCCGGACATTTTTTGCCTGCCGCCGGTTCGGTGTCAGCTCGTCAGGCCATGGCCCCTTTAGAGGGTAGTCGCTGAACACGCCGATTCGCCCTCCTGCCAGGATCTCTGCCGAGATCTCCTTGGCCAGAGTCCGGTCCGTGATCTCCAGGCGGTTTTTCACCGCAAATACGTCCACCGCAAATCTTCGGTTCACATCCGTGGCCGTGGTGACCACCGGGACTGCCCCCAAAATCTGCGAGGCAGAAACAGCCAGTTCGTTGGCCCCTCCTGCATGTCCGGACAGCACAGAGATGGCGAACTGTCCCGCCTCGTCTATGACCACCACCGCCGGGTCCGTCCACTTATCTCTGATGCAGGGAGCTATGGAGCGGACGGCGATCCCCATGGCTCCGATAAAGATCAGACAGTCCGAGTCGCCGAACCTGCCTGCGGTCCACCGGCCTACGGATTCCTCCACACGCAAAAGGCCGGATTCCCCCGAACCCTCCTGCCCCGAGCCCCTCTTTTCATAGCAGGCACACCGATAGCCCTCCCCTGTCAGCGCCCGGGACAGCCTGAGGTTTAAGCTGCCTCCTCTGTCCGTGAAGCTGATCAGCGCTGCCCTCTTTCCTTCCATCCTCTATTCCCTTCCTCTCCGGTATCCCGTGGTAAATTCCGGGTCATACAGTCTGGAGCGGTCATAAGACTTCTGTCCTACCGCATCCCCCACCAGAATCAAGGCAGTCTTTGTGATCCCCTCTCTCTTTGCTGTCTCCGCCATGGTCCCCACCGTGCACAGGAGGGTCTTCTCCTCCGGCCAGGTGGCCTTGTAGACGACGGCGGCCGGTGTGTCCTGCTCATAACCGCCCCGCACCAGCTCTTGTGAAAGCTCTTTTAACATCCCTGCGCTCAAAAAGATCACCATGGTAGCCCTGTGGGCGGCAAAGGAGGCGATGGATTCCCGCTCCGGCACCGGTGTTCTCCCTGCCATCCGGGTGATCACCACACTCTGTGACACGGCCGGCAGGGTATATTCCATCTTCATGGCTGCTGCTCCGCCGCAAAAGGAGCTGACCCCGGGACATACCTCGTAGGGGATGCCGCTGCTGTCCAAACAGTCCATCTGCTCCCGAATGGCCCCATAGAGGCAGGGGTCTCCTGTGTGGAGTCTGACTGTAGTCTTGTGCTCTTTCTCTGCCCGGGTGATCACTTCCATCACCTCTTCCAGCGTCATAAATGCACTGTCATAGATCTCGCACCCCTCCACGGTCCCCTCCAAAAGCCGGCGGTTGACCAGAGAGCCGGCGTAGATCACCACCTGAGCCTCCGCCAGAAGCCTCTGCCCTCTCACGGTAATCAGATCCGGAGCCCCCGGACCTGCGCCTACAAAATAAACCATCTATGTATCCTCCCCTTCTCCCCCGTCCTTTACGATCATCAGGGAGTAATATCCCGCCTGATCCGGAAGATCCTGAAAAGAGCGGTACAGCCGTTCCCCATCCATCCCGCAGTTCTCTGCCATAAAGACCTGATGATCCCCTCGGGAAAGTCTCTCCTTTACCTCCCCGTAGGATTTGCCCATCTTCATGAGAATCTTGACCCCGGGAAGTCCCAGCCCCTCCTCCATATCATAAGACCCGGGGAGAATGTGAATCTGCTCCTTCCTCTCCCCCAGAGACACTCTGAGTCTGGCCGCCGCACCGCAGAAAGACGGAACTCCGTTTGCAAACTCCACCTGAAATCCCATGGCCTCCACGGCCCGGGCCAGATACATATCGCTGGCATAGATTGTGGCATCTCCCAGGGTCAACAGCGCCACATCCTTTCCCCTGCGCAGATATTCTGCGATCTGCCTGGCTCCCTCCTCGTATTTGCTCCTGTTCAGAGCCAAATCCTTCGTCATAGGCACGTCGATACACAGAAGCTCCTTGTCTGCCAGCTCCGGCACTGCCTTTCTGGCTGTCTGATAGGAGACGCAGCCGGCGGGATCCTTCTTTGGAATGGCTGTCACCGGACACTGCTTAAGCAGCCGCACCGCCTTCAGGGTCATATCCTCCGGATCTCCCGGCCCTACTCCTACACCGTATAATGTTCCTCTCATCTTGGCCTCTCTCCATTCTTCCATCATAGCCTTCCATCCGCTGCTCACGCCAAGTATACCGTAAACGGAAGAAAATGTCAGCACCTGAATCTCTGTTTTCCCCTGCCCCCATCGATTCATCTGCTCCCAGATCCGTCCGGTCACATCCTCCATCACGATTTTTCCAAGGCCCTCCTCCCAGAGAAATGCCGCTGCCTCCTCGGTGGTATTGCAGTCCAGAAGCCGCTGTCTCTGCCGCGCCCCCTCTTCCTCCTCCAAAGGCGGAATCTTTCCCGCCTGGCGGCATCGATCCAGGCTTTCTGCCAGGATCTCCATCCGCCTGTCCCCGTATTGAGAATGGGTGTTCTCTGCCCCGCCTGCAATCTTCACAAGCTTGCCCATATGTCCCGCAAACAGAATCCTCTTTCTCTTCTCCCTGACCGCCATCCGTATGGCATCCGCCGCGAAATTGCTGCAGCACACCGCCGTTCCCACCGGGATGCCGAAGGTATCCCGCAGAAAACGCTCCCCATAATTGCCCGGCACCAGGATGAGGGAGTCCTCCCCCGCCTCTGCTCTCATATGTATCTCCAGGCCTATGGTATCCTTGAGGGCCTGTTCGCTCATAGGCCTGACGATGCCGCTGGTTCCCAAGATGGAGATTCCGCCCTCCACTCCCAGCCGCGGATTAAATGTCTTCTTTGCCAGCGCCTGGCCTCCCGGCACCCCTAAACGGATCAGATACTTTCCTCTGATTCCCAGCTCCTCACACATCTGTCCCACCTGTCCGAAGATCATGTCCCGCGGCACGGGATTGATGGCGTAGAAACCGGGAGGACAGGACAGCCCCGGCCTGGTGACCACGCCGATGCCCGGCCCCCCCGTGAGCCACAAAAAGGGGAATCGCTCCGAATGATACCGGCCAATCCCCTCTGCCCCTATCTCTTCTCCTCCCTGGATCTCCTCCACCGAACTGCAGATCAAGGCACGGTTGGTCACATCCGGGTCATCTCCCGCGTCCTTGCACACGAAAAACCAGGCCCCTTTCTCCTCCCAGTCTCCAAAGCCTCCCGCCAGCCGCTCCGTCTTTAAGACTGCCGTTCCCCCTCCCGGCAGGGTTACCGAGAACCTGTCTCTCTCCTGTCCGGTAAACAGATACCAGGCCGCCGCCGCTGCAGCGGCGGCGGCACAGGTCCCAGTCGTATATCCCTCTCTCAGTCCTTCTGTCTGCATGTGCTGTTCTCCTCTGAAAGGTTCTGATCTCTTTTGAGACACGCTCCGATACCATTGTACCAAGCCGCCGGCTCTATGGCTAGCCCCAAATTCCCTATTCCAGTTCCTCTCTCAATGTATCCTTCAGCGCCTCCTGCTTCATCTCCCGCTTCCGCTTGGTCATGAGGCCGCCGATCCTTCCGCTCTCCTTGGCGGTAAGGCTGCGCCACCCCTGTTCCATCACCTTGTCACTGAGTCCCAACTCCGTGGCGATCTCAAATTTCAGCAGTTCCTCCGGCTTCTTTAAACTGGCCGGATCAAATGGTTTTTCATTTTTCTTTTTCGGCATAATAAACGGGTATACTCCTTTCTTTGATTCTCTAAGAGTATACCCGTTTCTTATGTCTCTATTCGATCTCTGTCCAAAAGGCATCCTGCGCCTGTCAGCAGCTTCCCTCTGTCGGAATAATAATGGCAGCGACAAAATACGCCAGGATCCCGGGACCGGTACAGGCAAAAATTGCCCACACCAGCCTTACCAGCGTCGGGTCCACATTCAGGTACTCCCCGATGCCCCCACAAACCCCGCAGAGCATACGGCTGCTTCCCGACCGATACAATTTCCTTCCAAAATCCATAATAACTCTCCTTTCTTTCCTGCAAAACTCAGTTACCCTCATAAAAATCTACCTTTATGGCTCCCGCCCTGCACTCTAACTCCGCCTTCTTCCCTGCACCGCTATGATTCAGAACCGTCTCTCTCTTGAGATTCCCCCTATCCTCACCGTCTACCTGGATGCTTCCTCCAAGCACTTCGATCTCAAAGTTAAAATCCTCTTTCTTCCCTTCCAGAAGATATCTGACGGCTCCGGCCATACACTCTGCCTCGACGGTCTGATTCGCTTTTCCCTCATAAATCAGCTCTCCGGCCCGGCACTGTCCGTTCAGTTCTCTCACACTGCCGTTCAGAACCTCCACCTTTCCCGCATCTACTTCCAGGTCAAGCTGATCGGCCCGGAGCCGGTTTGCCGTCAGGATTCCACCCTTGACTTCCAGCTCTGCCTCCTCCAGCCAGCTTCCCGCCGGAATCAGGATCTGTGCCGCAGTCTCATCCCATCCCTCATAGGTCTCCGGGTCCAGGATCGACATGGCATCCCTCCCCTTTCGGCTGACCCTGATCTCCAGAGTGTCGTCATCCGCCTCCTGATAACACTGATAGTGTTCATTTTCGCAGATGATCCGGATGTCGTCTGTCTCGTCATCCCAAATCACTTCCACGGCTCCTCCAGAAAGGCTGATCTCCAGCTTGGCGATCTCCTGGCCCTGATAGACAGGGGAACCTTCCAAAGCCGCAGCCGCAGTCACCGGCTCCTCCTCATGGTGAGACATGAAATCTTCTTCTCTCTCCCTCACAGGAGGCCGGACCGTCTCTTCCTCCGTCGTCACCCCTTCCTCTGTGGCCGTGATGCCGTAGTTTCTGTGCCAAAGCTCAGAAAACCTTCCTCCCATCGCCCATCCGCCTACACACAGCGCTGACCCTGACCCCACACAGACGGCTGCCGTAATCAGCATCCCTTTTATCCAAAGTCTCATCTCACACCTCCCTTTTTATGAATCAGGCCGCTGATCCCGTCCACCGCCCGGCGGAACAGCCATGTCAGGAATCTGCCGTAAAACAGAATAGAAATCAGCAGACTTAAAATCCCCAGTCCCATCATGACCAGCCCGGAGCCCAGAAGCAGGAGGCCTCCCGGAATCCAGTCGATCATCGCGATGACTCCCAGCACGCACAGGGCGAGACTGCCCAGAAGCAGCGTCAGTGTCAAGATCCCCAGCAGGGCGACGGCCCCGATCAAAATCCCCACTGCGGCTGCAGCCAGACCTGCCACCGTACCGCCCACGCCCAGGAGAATCGGTGCTGCCACAATGATCAAAATGATCCACAGCACTGCCTTTAAGGGGCCGCTGGTAAAAGGAGGCTCTTTCCCTTCGTGTCTTCGGCGCTCCTCTTCTCTCCTGCCCTGTGTCCCCTCCGGCAGGTCCAGCCGTCTGGCAACCTGATAATTGGGGTCCCGAAACCGCTCGTCTTCATACCCCCTCTCCGTAAAAGTGCCCCCATCCTCCAAGTTCCCCGCAAGGTCCGACCGGATGATGGCTGCGATCCGCTCAGGACTCCCAAACTCCCTGATCGCCTGGTCCGCCGCATCTTTCGCCTCCTCCAGATAATCTCTGTAGTAGGCAAGGGCCTCCTCCTTGTCCTCATCCGGAATATCTGCCAGAAGATACTCCAGCCTTTCCATAAACTCATTCCTGTCCATCAGTCAGCTCCTCCAATATCCGTGAAATTTTTCCGGAATAGACAGACCACTCGCCTCTGTACAGATTCAGCTGTACCCGCCCTTTCTCTGTAATCCGATAATACCTTCGATTCCTGCCGTCGATGGCAAGATCATAGACCTCCAGGCATTCTTCCTTCAAAAGCCTGCGAAGCACCGGGTAAAGGGTTGACTCCGAAATCTCTATGACCCCTCTCACATCCTGTGTGATCTTATAGCCATAGGTTCCCTTGGCCTCTCTGGACACTACGGCAAGCACAATCGCATCCAGCAGGGCTGCGCCTGTATTAAATACCATGGCTCCACTCCTTGTCTTTTTCGTGATCTCTCCACACTCTCTGTATCCTCTTATGGAATTCAGATATAATATTATTTTTACTCCTATATTATATACTATATAATATTATCTGTCAACTAATTTTTCTCCCTTTCATGAAGCAAAAAAGGCCGGCCAAAAGGCCGACCAAAATCCTCATTTATTCCCATAATCTTCTCACCGTTCCCCCTGGTACACCAGATCCCGCTCCAACAGCCCCTCTTTCACCGCCTGCCGATATCTCTTCAGCATGTCGACGATCTGAGCACGGGTATAAGGCTTGATGATAAAACCGAATGCCCGAATCTTCCATGCCTCCAGGGAGAAACCGGGGATCCCGGACAGAAGCACTACCTCCGGATGTTCCGGTCTCTCATAGATCATGGATGCCAAGGTGATCCCGCTGATCTCCGGCATCACCACATCGGAGAATACCAGGTCCACCGGGTGTTCCTCAACATACTGCATAGCAGCCACCGCATCGTCAAAGCTTTGGCACACTCGGATTCCGTCCATCCCGGACAAGATGGTCACAAGGCGTTCTTTTAATTCCGGCGAGTTGTCCACTACAATTACCTTAATTTCCATCAGGTCTTTCCATACCCTTCCACATTTTCTTGCCCGTCTCACAGGTCACGACAAAGATACCCGGCGTTTCCAAATAAGAAAAAGATAAATAAGAATCCGCCTTTTGTGCAAGGCACAAGGCATGCTCTCATTTATCTTTTCCCCTCTGTCACCGATGAAACCGTCGGCTCAGTTCCCTACTCTGCGTCCTCTGCTGCCATGGCTTCCATATCTACATCGACTACATCTTCATCCATATCCATCGGCTGAACCTGCAGAGCCTTCATGCTCAGGCTGATCTTTCTGTCGGCCTCGTTGAAATCAACGATCTTAGCCTCGATCTCCTGGCCGATAGACAAAACGTCTGCCGGCTTCTCCACATGCTCTCTGGAAATCTGGGATACATGAAGAAGGGCATCCACGCCCGGCTCCAGCTCCACAAAGGCGCCAAAGTCGGTCATGCGGGCAACTCTTCCTGCCACCACATTGCCGGCCGCATACTTGGAAGCTGCGTCAGCCCAGGGATTGGCCTCCGGAAACTTAAGGCTCAAGGCGATCTTCTCGCCGTTGATATCCTTGATCATGGTCTCCACCTTCTCACCGGTCTTAAACACCTTCTTGGGGTTCTCCACACGTCCCCAGGACATCTCGGAGATATGAAGCAGGCCGTCTGCTCCTCCCAGATCGATAAATGCACCGAAATCGGTGACATTCTTCACCACGCCCTCTACCCGGTCGCCGATCTGAATCCGCTCAAACAGCTCCTTCTGCATCTGGGCCTTCCTGGCCACCATCAGCTGCTTGCGGTCGCCGATGATTCTTCTCCTGCGAGGATTAAACTCGGTGATCACAAACTCAATATCCTGTCCCGCATACTTGGATAAATCTCTCTCATAAGAGTCAGACACTAAACTTGCGGGGATGAAGACTCTGGCTTCCTCCACCACAACACTCAAGCCGCCGTCCAACACCTGGGCAACCTTGGCAGTCAGCACTTCCTGGCTGTTATATGCCTCCTCCAGTCTCTTGTTGCCTCTGTCGGCAGCCAGTCTCTTGTAGGACAGAGCCACCTGGCCCTCCCCGTCGTTGACCTTGATTACTTTTGCTTCCATCTCATCACCCACTTTTACCAGCGTGGTGAGATCGGCACCGGATTCATTGGTATATTCGTTTCTCGGAATAATGCCGTCGGATTTATAGCCAATATTTAAGACAATCTCATCTTCTTTGACGTCGATGACCTTACCAGTGACAATCTCTCCTGTACGTATTGTTTTTAACGACTCTTCCAACATTTGTTCAAACTCATTTAATTGCTCTGACATTCGTATGAACCTCCTCAATAATATTCTTCGGGGTGGACGCCCCTGCTGTAATACCTACATTGCGCACAGAACTTACACTTTCAGGATCAAAATCGCCCAGAGTCTGAATGTAATAGGTGTTCTTACACTCCTTTCGGCATATCTCGTACAGTTTGCGGGTATTGGAACTGTTCTTTCCGCCTATGACAATCATGGCATCTACCTGCGAAGCTATACGTTCCGCTTCCACTTGTCTTTCCTGTGTTGCATTGCAAATCGTATTTAAAACAAGTATATCATAACCCTTTTCCGAAAATTTTTCAACTAAATCTTTAAATTTATTGTAATTAAATGTCGTCTGGGAGACGATACACAGCTTTTCACCGGTAAAATCCGGCAAATTGTCCAATTCCTTTTCATTTTTAACCACTATGGTTCTCTCATCTGACCAGCCCCTGATTCCCTCAACTTCCGGGTGGGCGCTGTCACCGATGATGATGACCCTTCGTCCCTGCCGGCACTGCTCCTCCACGATCCGGTGGATCTTCTTCACAAAAGGGCAGGTGGCATCCGCCACCTGAAGGCCCAGGCTCTCGATCTTCTCGTAAACCGCCCTCCCCACTCCGTGGGAGCGGATGATCACGGTTCCCTCTCTGACCTGTACCAGCTCCTCCTCGTCCTTTAAGACTCTGACCCCTCTATCCTCCAGATCCCTCACTACCTCCTCGTTGTGGATAATGGGGCCCAGGGTGAAGACCGGAAACTGTCCCTTCCCAATCTGTTCATAGACCTGATCCACCGCCCGCTTCACGCCGAAGCAGAACCCGGCAGTCTTTGCCACAGTCACCTCCACGTCCGATCACCTGCCGTTTCCCAGGCCCCTGGCCATGGCTGCCTCCGTGATGGCCTGGACTACCTGGTCGATGGTCATCTGGGAAGAATCGATACAGACCGCATCTTCCGCCTGCTTAAGCGGCGCGATCTCCCGGTTCATATCCCGGTCATCCCTCTCTCTGATATCTTGCTCAATTTCTTCTAAATTACACGTCTCTCCCCGCTCTTCCAGCTCTTTAAACCGCCTCAGAGCCCTCACGCGGGGGCTGGCTGTCAGATAGATCTTGGTCTCTGCATCGGGAAGCACACAGGTGCCGATATCCCTTCCGTCCATGATCACGTCCTCTGTCCGTGCCAGTTCTCTCTGCAGCTGCAGCAGTTTCTGCCGAACCGCCGGATACACGGAGACGGCCGATGTCATCTGGCTCACCTCTTCCGTCCGGATTAGCCCCGACACATCCTCGCCGTTTAACAGTACCTGCTGGACCCCGTCCCGGTATTGAAGGGAGATATCCATGGCCTCACAGGCCTCCCCGACGGCCTTCTCATCGTCCTTTCCGATTCCGTTTCTCAAAAAATACAGGGCCATGGCCCGGTACATAGCCCCGGTATCCACATAGACGAATCCCAGCTTCCGGGCCGTCAACTTGGCGATGGTGCTCTTCCCGGCTCCCGCCGGACCGTCGATGGCGATATTGTAAGTAGTTGTCATAAAATCCGCTCCTTTGTCGTTACTATGGTTTCACGGCCTTGCTCCCCTCCCAGCCCGGCAGCCCACCCGGTGGACCAGGCGATCTGCAAATTAAAACCGCCGGTCACGGCATCCAAATCCAGGACTTCCCCTGCAAAATGCAGGTGTCTCACCAGTTTTGACTCCATGGTAGACGGGTTGATCTCCTTCACCGAGACTCCGCCCTGGGTGATGATGGCCTCTTTAAAATCCCGAAGCCCCACAAGGGTCAGGCGAAACGCCTTGGTCAGACTCACCAGGCCCTGCCTCTCGGCCCGGGTGATCTCATGAATCTTCTTGTCCGGTGGGATACCGCTTCTCTCGATCATCACAGGGATCAGCCTGGACGGGTAGAGGCGGGACAAGGTATTTTTAAACTGCCGGTTGGCAGACTCCTGGAAATCTCTCAGGATCCTGGCATCCAGCTGCTCTTCGCTTAAAGCCGGTTTTAAGTCGATAGACAAGGTCAAGGGCCTCTCTCTCACGATCCCCGCTACAAAGCTGCTGGCGCTTAAGATCACCGGCCCGCTGACCCCGAAATGGGTGAACAAAAGCTCCCCGAACTCTCTGAAAAGCTCCCTCTCTCCATCCAGAATCACCGCTTCGACATTGCGCAGAGACAGTCCCTGAAGCTCTTTTGCCGCCGGCTCCTTCACGCAAAACGGAACCAGGGCCGGGCGAAGAGGTGTCACCTTGTGCCCCTGCGCCCTGGCAAAGTCATATCCGTCTCCCGTGGAGCCTGTAGCCTGGTAGGACATCCCGCCTGTGGCCACGATCACCCGGTCCCCGTATACCTTCTCCCGGTCCTTGGCCAAGACCAGCCCCCGGCACACCCCGTCTTCCACCAGCAGTTCCTTCACCTCGGCAAAGAGATGAACCCGGATGCCCAACTCTCTCATCTGACGGGCCAGGGCCCCGATGACATCCGACGACTTGTCGGACACGGGAAACACCCGACTCCCCCGCTCTGTCTTTAAGGGACAGCCGTTTTTCTCCAGAAGCTCCATCACATCCCGGTTGGTGAACCCGTAGAAGCTGCTGTAGAGAAAGCGGGAGTTGGTCACCACATTCCTTAGAAGCTCCTCCACGTCACAGTCATTGGTCACATTGCACCGGCCCTTACCCGTGATAAACAGCTTCTTCCCCAGCTTTTCATTCTTCTCGTACACATGGACCTGATGTCCACAACCTGCGGCGGCGATGGCCGCTGCCATACCAGCTGCGCCACCGCCGATGATCAATACTCTGCCCATATTATGCCTGATTTAAGTGAATTGCAAATCCTGCAATCTCTTCCTCAAAATAGATGAAGGTGGTTTTTCCGTCCGCGACCTTTCTGGTCTCCTCCACCGGAGTCATGCCGAGACCTTGAAAGTACTCGATCGCCTTGTCGCAGTCATTGACCGCAAATGCGATGTGTCCCACCGTTCCCCGGCCGTTCCCTTTCATGATCTCCACCAGGCTGCCGGCCCACACCGACTTCTCTCCCTGTCTCGTGGGAATTCCCATCAGCTTCAGGAAATCTGCCGCCCAGGCGGCTGCCTGCTCCCCGCTGTCCGCGTTGATCCCGATATGGGTTACCTTCATCTCAAACAGGTCTGCTGCGCTCTTGTTCATATGGTTTCTCCTCCTGATTCTCGGACCCTTTGTCCTTTCTCTTCCTGTATGCCGACCATCAGTGCTTCTGCTTCTTCACCTCTTTGATCTTGGCCTCCAGAGCCTCCACCACCGTTCGAAGGACCTTCACCCTGGCGTAATACTTGGAGTTGCCCTCCACCACGATCCACGGGGCATAGGTGGTAGAAGTCCGAACCAGCATCTCGTCCACTGCCTGTTCATACAGATCCCATTTCTCCCGGTTTCTCCAGTCCTCATCCGTGATCTTCCACTGTTTGGCAGGATTCTCCATCCGCTCCTTGAACCGCCGCTCCTGTTCATCCTTGTCGATATGGAGCCAGAACTTCAGCACCACGGCGCCGTAATTGGCCATGTGGGATTCCATCTCATTGATCTCCTGATATGCCCTCTTCCACTCTTCCTCCGTACAGAATCCCTCGATCCGCTCCACCATAACCCGGCCGTACCAGGTCCGGTCAAAGATGGCGATATGGCCTGCCTTTGGCATATTGTTCCAGAATCGCCACAGGTAATGGTGCACCTTCTCGATGTCATTGGGCGAGGCGGTGGGATTCACCTGATACCCCCTCGGGTCCAGATGGCTGGTCAGCCGCTTGATGGCTCCGCCTTTTCCCCCTGCATCCCATCCCTCAAAGCCTAACACCACAGGGATTCTCAGACGGTACAGCTCATTGTGCAGAACCTCCAGCCGTTTCTGCAGCTGGTCCAGTTCTTTTTTATACTCGGCCTTCGTCAGGCTCTTCTTTAAGTTGATGCCGGACAGCACACCGTTATGGAACCGCTCTGCCGGCTTCTGCCCCTGCTTCTTCTTAGAGGCCTTCTCGGTCTCTTTCTTCTCCTCCAAGGCGTAGGCCAGCCGGTCTGCCACCGTAGTCAGGATCTTCATAGCCCCATAGTCTTTATCCGTGGACTCGATGATGGTCCACGGAGCATACTCGGTGTCCGTCTTCTCCAGCATCTCCTCGTTGATCCTTAAGTAGCTTTCGTACTCTTTGTTCCGCTTCCAGTCCTGTTTATTGACTCTCCAGGAAGACTCCTTGGAACTGTCCAGCTTCTTAAACCGCTTCTTCTGCTCCTCCTTGGAAATATGAAGGAACAGCTTGATGATCACCGTGCCGTCATCGCTTAACTGCTTCTCGAAGGAGAGAATGTCCTGAAAAGCCCCCTCCAAGTCCAATTCCTCGTCCGGACAGTCAAACCGGTCTCTCTGAACAATGCTGTACCAGCTGCGGTCAAAGATGGCTATTCGCCCTTTCGCAGGAGTCTTAGTCCAGTAGCGCCACAAAAACGGCCGCATCTGTTCCTCCTCGTTGGACGAGTTGGTGGCATACACGGAGAAGCCTCTCGGGTCCAGAGCCTGAATCAGACGGTTGATCTGTACCCCCTTCCCGGCAGCCCCCATGCCCTCAAAGACGATCATCACCGGAATCCCCGCAGCCTTGCACTCCCTCTGCAAGAGTCCCAGACGCGCCCCCTCGGTCTCCATGACCTGCTTAAATGTGTCTTTGTCCACCTTTTTCGATAAATCGATCTTTTCTAACATACCGTACCCCTCCTTGGAATTTTCCGAAAATATGATACTGTTTAGTATACCACATTTTCCCTGGAAATAAAACAGGAGAAGCATGAAAATTTCCGGTATTCCTACAGCTCGGCAGTCACAAAAATATCGTAGATGGCCTTGATGGCAGTCTCAAAATCCGCGTTCTTCACGCCGATGATAATGTTGAGTTCACTGGACCCCTGGTCGATCATCTTCACGTTGACTCTGGCGTGGGCCAGGGCGGAGAAGATCCTTCCCGCTGTGCCTCTGGTGGCCTTCATGCCCCGCCCCACCACGGCGATCAGGGCAAGATCCGACTCCAGCTCCACATAATCCGGCTCCACGGCCCGATGGATCCCTGCGATCACCGACTGTTCGTACTCCTCAAACTCCGACTGATGGACAAAGATAGTCATGGTGTCGATGCCGGACGGCATGTGTTCAAAGGAGATGCCGTAGTTCTCAAAGACCTGCAGCACCTTCCTCCCAAACCCCACCTCGGAGTTCATCATGGCCTTCTCCACGTTGATGGAGCAAAACCCTTTCTTCCCCGCGATCCCGGTAATGGTAAATCTAGGCTTTCTGCATGTGCTCTCCACGATCAGGGTTCCCTTGTCGTTGGGCCGGTTGGTGTTTCGGATGTTAATGGGGATGCCCTCCTTTCTCACCGGAAATATGGCATCCTCGTGAAGCACGCTGGCTCCCATGTAGGCCAGTTCCCTCAGCTCTCTGTAGGTGATGACCTCGATGACCTCAGGATTCTCCACCAGCCTCGGATCCGTCACCAGGAATCCTGACACGTCGGTCCAATTCTCATACATGTCCGCATGGATCGCCTTGGCCACCAGGGAACCGGTCACATCGGAGCCGCCTCTGGAGAAGGTCTTCACAGTCCCATCCTGCTTTGCCCCGTAAAAGCCCGGAATCACCGCTCTCTCCACGTGCTCCAGCCGCTCGGAAAGCTCCCTGTCTGTCGCCTTCCCGTCCAGCACCCCGTTGTCGTCAAAAAACACCACCTCCGCGGCGTCGATGAATTCATATCCCAGATACTGGGCCATCACCAGCCCGTTTAAATACTCTCCCCTGGAGGCGGCATAATCCCGCCCCGCCCTGGCCACGAAGTTCTCCTCGATGCGGCTGAACTCATGGTCCAGATTCAAATTTAAATCCAGCCCGTCTATAATCTCCTCATACCGCTTCTTGATCTTGTCCAGAATCTTCTTATAAGATGCGCCTGTGGACGCGGCGTCATAGCACTGGTACAAAAGGTCCGTCACCTTCTCGTCCTTGTCGCTGCGCTTGCCCGGCGCAGACGGAACCACGTATCTTCTTGACTTATCGGAGCGGATGATCTCTCCCACCTTCTTAAACTGTCTGGCACTGGCAAGAGAGCTTCCGCCAAATTTTACTACCTTCTTCATCTTATCCTCCAGGTGCTGCCGGTCTGGTTTTCGCTGCGGAAGCCGGCAGAGTTTCTTTTTTCGTTGGTTTTACAGGCCAAAGGCCATGTCTTCACGGACGCCGGGCTGATGCCCCATAAGTCCCATATCCCGACTGGCAGATCAGGCGGGATATCCTGCCCGCTATATCGGATAAAATCATAGCGTAATCTTTCTTGTCTGTCAAGTATTTCCGTGTATATATTACATTTGTCTTTGTACCAGAGACTATCCTGACTTTGTTCTCGATCTTCCCAATCATGTGGGACGTGCGGCACGCTCTGTAGACAAGGGGACACACAGGGACAGTGAAAAATCCTCAGTGACAGGGACTTGGATATTCCCAAGTCCTGCCACTGAGGATTCTTTAAACTTCTCCCATCTCCTGTCTGACCTCCTCCTCGCAGGAGCGCATGGCCAGGATGGTCTTCTCCATCAGTTCCTCCAGAGTCCAGCCCAGTCTCTCGGCTCCCTCCTTAATCACGTCGCGGGAGCAGCCTGCGGCGAACCGTTTGTCCTTAAACTTTTTCTTCAGGCTGGACACCTCCATGTCCATGACGCTCTTGGACGGACGCATCTTGGCGGCTGCCCAGATCAGTCCCGTCAGCTCGTCGGCGGCAAAGAGGATCTTCTCCATCTGGTGTTCCGGCTCCACATCGCTGCACAGGCCGTATGCGTGGCTGCAGATGGAATGGATCATGTCTTCCCCCACTCCCGCCTCCCTCAAAAGCTCCGGTGCCTTCTTGCAGTGTTCCTCCGGATAGAGTTCGAAGTCGATGTCGTGGAGCAGACCCACCTGCCCCCAGTACTCCTCGTCTTCCCCGTACCCTTCTTCTCCGGCATACCATCTCATGACACCCTCCACGGTCAGTCCGTGAAGAATGTGGAAAGAATCCTCATTGTATTTCCGCAGCAGCTCCATAGCCTGCTGCCTTGTCAGCGCCGTTGTCATCGTTGCCATCCTCCTTCTTTATGAGCCCCTCTTCCCCGGCAGATTCACCACAGGGCAGAGGCAGTCTCTGATTCTCTTAAGTATAGCAACTCACGGTCCAAAATACAATTCTTTTCTTCTGATCTTTTCCGGGGCTTTTCCAGAGTGTTACGGTTCACAGGTGTTCTGCGAACTGTAACGCCGATACCCTCATATAAGCCAGGATCACACTCTCTCATACCATTCCCGCATCCGCCTTCCGCATTCCCTGGCGTTGTCCGGAGTGGTATTCTCCAGTGTCCCGTAGATGAAGGGCTTTTCCCTCTTGATAAACCGCATCACAGAGGTAAAATCCATCTCTCCCGTTCCCGCGCCTATGGCCTTCAGACCATATCCCTCCTTGACCCGGATAAAATCTTTGAAATGAACCATGGCGATGTCAGGCCCCAGAAGCTCCATGGCCTCTGCGAACACATCCTCCCTTCTGTCCACATTGTCCAGATCCAGCATGTTGACCGGGTCAAAGAGGATCTGCAGATTGTGGGAGCCGATCTCATCCAGCACACGGCGGGCCCGGGCCGCATTCCACACGATATGGCGGGCCACCGGCTCTATGGCCAGGATGACGCCGAACTGCTCTGCGCACCGCACCACAGGTCTCAGATTTCGGATCAGGCTGGAGAGAGCCTCATCGGACCGGCACTCCGGGCAGTATTTGTACTCCCTGTTAGGAGCTCCTGTCTCGGTTCCCACCATGCCGCATCCTAAGAGGGATGCAAAGCGGATGTGGGCATAATAGCTTTCCTGAAACCGTCTCACTGCCGCCGGATCAGGATCAGCCAGATTCAGGTAGCATCCCAGGACTGCGATATCCATCTGGTTCCTCTCAAAAAGGTGTCTCAGATAGTGAGCGTAACCGGGAGTCAGGGCCGAGGGAGTACACGGATACTCCTTCATAGCCTTGCCCAGAGCCAGATGGGCACAGGTATATCCTTTCTCCTTCACCACGGGAAGCAGCTCCTCCATGGGAAGCTTCTCCGCGTCGTGGAGACGCAAACCAAGCTGAATCATCGCCCATTCCTCCTGATCTGCTCGCTGACTGCCATCATGCAGGCAGCCGTTCCGTGCTGATTGTCTCTCATCTGCGCCTCACTGACGTAGTACTCCGGTGTTCCGGTTCGGTCCTTCCGGTTATGAGGATCCGGACCCGGACCCAGGCCTGCGCTGGCACAGATCCCGTACAGGTGCCATCCGTCCTCCTCCTTCTCCAGGTAAGCGTCCCGAATCCCGTCCAGAACCTGGCTTCCCTTTCGCCCGTAAGCCTCCTCCACCATCCCGAGTCTGGCCCCCTTCATCAGAGCATAGGCCACCATGGCACTGCCGGAGGTCTCCGGGTAATTTCCCTCTGTATCCGGACAGTCCACCACCTGCAAAAACATGTGGCTTCTCTCATCCTGGTAGGGAAGGATTCCGTCAAGGGCCCGGCCTAGTAGCTCTTTCAGCTCCCCGGCTCTGGGGGTGTGCTCTACTGCCAGCTCATAGACATCTGCTAAGGCCATGAGATACCACCCTTCGGCTCTCAGCCACACCGCCGGACTCCTGCCGGTCTCCGGGTCGGCCCAATCCGCCTGGCGGCTCACATCGCAGCCGTGGATGTACAGCTTCTTCTTCTCATCCCACAGAAGGTCATGGGCGCTCTGAAACTGATCGACGATGTCATCCCATCTGTCCTCCCCATTCTCTGTCAGACATCCGGCGTAAAACGGCATGGCCATATAGAGTCCGTCCAGCCACACCTGATTGGGATAGATATCCTTGTGCCAGAAATTGCCGGTGACGGTGCGGGGATAATGATCCAGAAAGGCGTAGGCCTTCCTCACCCCCTGTGCGTACCTCTCCTCTCCGGTGAGATTCCGGAGAAGTGCTAAAGATTTGCCGAAGCTGACTTTATCGATATTGTGCTCTCCTTCTTTCCATCCCTCCACCGAACCGTCTTCCTTAAGGAGCCGTTTCCCGCTGTCAGCGATGACGCGGTTCCAGGTTTCCTCTCCTGTGGCCTCTGCCAGGAGAGCCGCCCCTGTCATGCACAGGTCATTTTTATAATTCCAGGGCCTTGCGCCTAAAAACTGCACAAGCTCCCTCTCTACATACTGGGAAAAATATGGAAGCCACATTCCTCTCATCTCCCTTTCTCTGTCATAATACGTAAGCCGGCTGCCCTCACAGTCCTGCGAAGTCTGCCACCCGGTTCAGGATATCCGCCGCCTCCTCTGCGGTGACCGGACTCTCCGGGTTGAAATTTCCATCCCCATCCAGCTCCATAAAGCCGAAATACAGGGCTCTGGCCACGTTGGTTCCATAGTTGTTGCCCACATCGGACATATCGGCACACACCGGCATCGTGCTTGAGGCGTTTCGGTAGTTAACCCCGCACGCCTGCATGGCCACTGTGGCCATCTCCTGCCTGGTGACATGACCAGAGGGAAGGGGCTCTCCCCCCTCTGCCGGAGCCAGAAACCCTATGTCAATCACTTCCCTCAGCACCTGGCTGTCGGACGATTTGGGGCCGTACAGGCTCTCCCTGTCTGTCCCCATCTCTGCCAGAGGCGCCATCATCCGGGCCAGCTGCAGTCTGGTAACGTTTGCAGTGCCGTCAAATTCCTCCGTCTCATCTAACATCCCCCGACAGGCCAGCCTTCTATACTTCCATCCGGGACTGCCCTCCTCAGCCTCCTTATCCGCAGCCAGAATCCGATATCCGCGGCTTTTCTCCTCATTGCCCCGGCTGTCCCGGGCAATCACCCGGACATAGCCTCGGTCTCCCTCCAAAGTCAGGTACTCTCCTTCTCCCGCCGCTTCCCAGAAGAGGCCGTCCCGTGATACCTGCCACCGAAACAAAAAACCGTTGTCGTGCCGGGCCGCCTTTTCCCCGATCTGCCCGCCGTCGGCAGACCAGGGCCCCGTCCGGCTGTCTCTGCCCTCGGATACCTCAGGGCCGTTTCCTTCTCCGGATACTCCGCCGCCCTCCTCCGCCGAGGCCCGGAGCCTGCTTCCCCGTGCCGGTACCCCCAGGATCCGCACACCGCACGGGCGGGGAAAGGTCTTTCCGTTGATCTCGATATTTTCCAGCACCGGGTCCTTCCAGTTCATACTGCGCATAGGCCTGGCGACGCCGTGGATCCTGATATTTCTCAGGACCAAGCCGGTGATAGGAACCTCCCTAAAAGCCTCCAGGAAGATTCCGTAGTCCCCGCCCCGGGCCGTGATATTCTCGATGATGATATTTTTAAACCGAGGCAGATCGTCACCGTTCCTGCCGTCCTCGTAGAGCATGGTCCCGTGGACCGTAGCGCCGTGGACGTGCTCCATGACACTGTCCGCCAGAACGATGTCCTCCACACAGCCGCCTCGCCTGGCATTGGTTTTCAGCCTCAGAGCATAGGTCAGATTGGGGCTGGAAAATCGGTTGTTCACTGCTATCACCCGGCGGATCCCGCCGCTCATCTCGCTTCCGAGGGCCACACCGCCGTGGCCGTCCGCAAATTCGTTGTCCTCGATGACCACGTTCTGACAGGGGATATTGGCCTCTCGCCCGTCCCGGTCTCGGCCTGATTTCAGACTGATGCAGTCGTCTCCCGTATCGAACCTGCAGTTTTTAATATGTACTCCGTCACAGCTCTCCGGGTCACAGCCGTCATTGTTGGAGCCGTGGCTGGACATGGTGACCCCATCCACGGTCAGGCTTTTGCACATCACCGGATTCAGCTGCCACATAGGGCTGTTGACCAAGGTAAATCCCTGAAGCAGGATTCTTTCACAGCGGACTGGCTGTACAAAATTGGGGCGGAGATAGTGGCCGGGGCCGAAGATCCGCTTCTCTATCGGCACCCCATCCATATTCATCTGCCGCAGAAGCTTCCGGTCCGCCAGCTGTAAGTCCGGGCGATCGATCGACCAGGCCTCCTCCACCTGGTGATGCCAGTTCCACCAGTGCAGAGCGTCTGCTCCTCCGTCCAGAATCCCCTCACCCGTCAGGGCGATATCCCTGGCCTCTCTGGCATAGATCAGGGGACTGTAGTTGTAGCAGGGGCTGGCCTCCCAGTGACAAAACACCACCGGGTAGTGCTCTTCCACCTCCTCATTTACAAAGGACAGCACCGTATCCCGGCCCTCCAGATGAAGCTCCACCTTACTCTTCAGCTCCAGCGATCCGATCCGATACCTGCCGGCCGGAACCACAAGCCTTCCGCCTCCCCGGCGGCTGACCTCATCGATAGCCTCCTGGAAAAGCCCGGTCTGAATCTCCTCACTGTCGGCCGCGACACCAAACTCCTCCACCGAATACTGCCTTTTTGGTATCTCTGGCAGCTTAATCTTTTTTAAAATAGATTCCTTCCACTGTCGTCTGTCCATAAAACACTCCCCTGTTCCCATGATATCAGGCCGGGGGCAACATCATATGCCCCCGACAAAAGTTCAAATATACTATGACAAATTGTAAAAGGAAGTATTCCGTCTTGTCAAGCTGCCTTTTTCTTCTTCAAATAATCTGACAAAAAGGGCCAGACCACACAGAAGACGGACACTAACAGCAGAGTGGCAGAGATGGGACGGGTGAAAAACTCTTTGTAGCTGCCGTGGGCATAGCTGATGCCCTGACGGAAATACCGCTCCAGCTTGCTGGACAGAATAAAGGCCAGAACCAGCGGGGAGGTGGGCAGCCCGGCCACGCTCATAAAGACGGCTAGCAGGCACAGGGCCAGCATCACATAGATATTGAACATGGTGTTGGAGATTCCATATCCGCCGATGTAGCAGATCACCAGGATCACCGTGTACAGATAGTGATAGGGAACCTTCAAAATATATGGGAACCACCGTTTGGTCACAATCTGGATGAGGTAGGTGACGATGGCTGATACCATAACGCAGGCGAAGATCAGCATAGCCAGATTCGGCTGCTCCGTCATAAACAGAGGGCCTGCCTGAAGGCCGTGGATAGTCAGCCCGGCGATGAGCATGGCGGTGATGCCGTCTCCGGGGATTCCCAGAGCCATCATAGGGATCAGTGCGCCGCCTAAAGAAGCATTGTTGGCCGTCTCAGAGGCCCACACGCCTGCCGGATTGCCTTTTCCGAAGCTTTCCGGATCCTTGCTGATGCTCTTGGCATACCCGTAAGCCACCATGTTGGAGATACCGGAACCCATGCCGGGCAAAAACCCGATCCAAAGGCCGGAGGCAAAGGCGAAGAGGATGGTCTTGATATTTTCAAAGATGTCCTTCAGGCCCACCCCGAGGCCTTTCATGTTCACCACATCCGCCTCCGGCATCTGGGTGTCTCCCTTTGCGGAATCCCGGATGATCTGACACATGGCGAACATCCCCAGCATTTGGGCCACGGTGCTGATACCGGAACTTAAGTACACATTTCCGAAGATAAAGCGGGTAGCCCCGTTGATGGGGTCCATCCCGATACAGCCCATGAGAAGGCCGATGCCTGCCGCCATGATCCCCTTGAAGATATTTCCCTTGGACAGGGACGCGATGAGGGTGATAGCACAGAAGCACAGGGAGAAATACTCCCACGGCCCCAGATGAAGGGCAAACTCGGCGATCACCGGGGACAGAACCGTAGCCAGCGCCACGGAACCGACGGTTCCGATGAAGGAGGCCGTCATGCCGATGCCCAGGGCCTTGCCGGCCTGACCGTTCTTGGTCATGGGGAAACCGTCAAAACAGGTGGCGATGGCCGATGAGGAACCTGGGATCCCGATGAGTACCGCGGAGATAAAGGTTCCTGACACGCCGCCGATCCAGATGGCCAAGAGCAGCACGAAGGAAGTCTCCGTGGAAAGGCCGAAAGTGACCGGCAGAAGGAGGGCGATTCCTAAGGTTGCGGAAAGCCCGGGGATGGCACCGAAGACGATGCCCAAAGAAACCATAGCCACGATCAACAACAGATTGACGGGCTGAAGGCAGATCATTAACGCGTTCACATATTCTGACATGTGCTGCTACCTCCTTATTCAAACAGGGAACCTGCCGGCAGCTTCACCTGGAAGCCGTACACGAACATGGCATAGAGCCCGGCGGTGACCAGGATGGAGATGATGATTGCCGGAACCACTTTCACCTTGCTGACGCCCTTTAAGTCATAGATAAAGGCGAAAGTGGCAAAGGGTGTGGTGATCAAAAACCCCAGAAACGTCATGGCTGCAGCATAGACCACAAGCATCAGATAGCTCTTGGTGACCTTTCCCACTCCCCCCTTGGGGAAGTAAGGCTTCTCCTCCTTCGCCCGGTCTTTATACCCCTGAATCAGCAGGGCCACAGAGCTCATGGCGATCAGGGCGATGGCCACATAGGGCAGAAGTCTGGGCCCCGGCTCTAAAAGCTTGGCCGGCTGTCGGATGGACTGGGTCATAAACAGGAAAAATGCACAGCCTAACAGCCCCACAATCCCTGTAACCGTATCTCTTCTCATCTTCATAGTAATCCCCTCTCATGATCCTTTTGAGTATGACAAGAGCCCGGAGCCTGCCTGAAGGTCCCGGGCTCTTATCGTGTCACTATTCCTGTACAAACATATCCAGAGTCTTGGCGATCTCCACGACCTGGGCGTACTCTCCGTCGTGGATCTCCTTGGATTCCGCTAAGTCATGCCAACCTGGAATATTGCCGATGCCGGCGATGCCAGCGCTTACGGTCTCGTCCTCACACACGGCCTTCATTGCAGCGTTCATGTTGGCGACCATGGTCTCGTCCATTCCGGCGGGCCCTAACAGGTAATGGTAGACAGCCATGACACAGTCTTCAAAGCCCTGTTCCTGGAGCGTCTTGTAGTTGTCAGGCAGCTGTTCCGGATACTCGGAGATGGTGGTTCCGTCGGAGGACACGGTGCCGATGACCTTTAACTTTCCCGCCTTTTCGTACTCTAAGGCATTGCCTACGCCCACGACACCGATATCGATGAAGCCGCCGGCCAGGTTGGTGAGGCGGTCAGACTCGGAGGCGCACTCCACGGAGTTTAACTCGATCCCTGTGGTGGATGTGATCATACCGAACAGGAAGGTATTGGCTCCCGCCGCCGGCATACCTGCGTTCAGCTCGCCGGGATGGGCCTTGGCATACTCCACAAAACCTGTAAAATCGTCGTAGGGAGCATCTGCCGGGACAGCCAGGGTAGAGAAGCCGTTATCCTGGAGGCATGCGATGAGGGTAAAATCCTTCATGGGATTTACCTCCGCGTTGCCGGTTATGTACTGGATGTTCAGAGCCGATGTGGCCACGGTCAGGGTAGTTCCGTCCGGTTTGGCGGAAGCCACGGTCTGGTGTCCTACCGTGTTGCTGTCGTAGTTGGTCACTGTGGTCTTCAGCCCGTAGAGGCGATTCAGGCCTTCACTGTAATAGCGGATACCCAGGTCCGATCCGCCTCCCGCCTTCCCCGGCACCACCAGGGTGATAGTCTCCCCCTGGGGAAATCCGATGTCGCTGACCGCTTCCTTGCCGGAATCTCCTGAACCGGAATTCGCCGGGGCTTTGCCGTCCGCCCCGCTTTTACCGGAGCAAGCCGTTATCCCCAGCATACTCACTGCCGCTGCTCCTGCCAACAAAAGACGATACACTGATTTTTTCATAACATTTCTCTCCTTCTTTTTGTCCTTTGAACAGAGTTGTCCCTTCCTGTTTTCTGAAATTTTACCGAAAACCTGTTGCCAGGAACCGATAGTCTCCCAGATTCTTTGGTAATTTTATAGTTTTTTTTCTCTGCTCTGTCTGTGTAATTGGATTATATAACAATTAAAATCTTTTTACAAAATCCATTTGTTTATGCGTTTCATATCATTTTAGTTATATTATGTTGAATTTTTTATGTTTCTTTGCTAACATAGTTTACAGACATATACAAAACTTCATAGGCATTTGCGAAACTCAAAACTTGGCTGAATATTCTCTCAACTTTGACTTTCGCAATTACCTAACAAAACTTCAGGTAAAAAGGAGTTTCTTATGACTACCAGACAGCTCTACTACCTCGTGACGATCTCAGATACCGGCAGCCTGTCGAAAGCTGCCCAGATTCTTGGCATCTCCCAGCCGGCGCTCAGCAAATTTCTGACGGAATACGAAGACTCTCTGGGCTCTCTTCTGTTTCTTCGGTATCACCGGCAGCTGACACCCACCTTTGTGGGCAGATATGTGATCCAGTGCGCCCAGAAAATCTTAGAGGAACAGACACGACTTATGCAGACACTTCGGGCCGCAACCGACCAGAGCCACACCCGGATCCGTCTGGCCACTGCCCCCAACCGGGGAGCCATCATCTACAGTCGTATTTACAACCAGTTTTCCAACCGATACCCGGATATCTCCCTGACTCTCAGTGAGCTCTATGCCAGCGACCAGCCGGGGGCTATCACTCATGGGCAGATCGATCTGGCCATCGGCTCCGGGAGCGATTCTCACAAAGTGACCGACCTTCCCTTTGCCTACGAGGAGCTTTTGGTATCTCTTCCCGTGGCTCACCCTCTGTCAAAGGCGGATAAAATCCGCCTCACCGACCTTCGCGACACCCCGTTCGTCCTCCAGGGTCCCCGCCACAGCATCCGGATTCTGGCCGAGGAACTGTTTCGAGAAGCCGGTTTCTACCCGGTGGTGACATTCGAGTCCAGCGATGTGATCCTGGTGGACTCCATGCTCCACCAGGCAGCAGGAGTCGGTCTGGTGTCCCAGGCTCATGTGTTTCCCTGTGACGAGTTGGTCTACCTCCCCTTAGACCCTCCGGTCCACCAGACACTCCACATCCGCTATCCCCTGGGACATACCCTGACCGAACCGGAACAGTATCTGGCAGGCCTTCTGATCCGGGAGAGACTCTCTGACTCCCGCTATCAGGCCATCCCATCCTCAGAGGTCCAAAAACTGCTCCGGCTGGTGGAACAGGACCACACCCCCGGCTCCCCTGTGCCCTCCGACCTTCCCGCCCGGACTCTCAAACCCAGGGGGATGGCGCCTGAGATCAATCTGAACACCCAGCTTCTCCCCTATATCATCGCCATTGTAGACGAAAAAAGCCTTTCACGGGCAGCCGAAAAGTTTTATCTTCCCCAGCCGGCCCTGTCCCGCCACTTGAGAAACGCAGAAAGCATGCTCTGCGCCAGCCTTTTTACCCGGGTGCACAACCGACTCCAGCCCACCAACGCGGGAAAGATCTTTGTCAACTTTGCCCGAAACATCTTAAAGATCGAGGAGGCGATGAACCACTACATCCATTCTTATCAAAAAGGCCGCGGCGGAGGCATCTATCTGTACTGTGACTCCATGGCCGCTCCGATTCTTAAAGGGGAGGCAGCCTCTGCCTTTGCCGGACTTCACCCGGAAGTGACCCTGCACATCCAGGAAAAAACCAGGGGTGAGATCGAGGAATCCCTTCTCAATGCCTCCTCCGATCTGGGAGTCTACTTTTCCTGCCAAAACCGGCATCCGATCTTAAACTGCCGGATTCTGGCACAGAGCCGGCTGGTCTACTGCTTTGGTTCCGGCTCCTGGAAAAAGGACCTTTCAAATCCCAGGATCATGGCGGCTCCCCCCGGCAGCGCCCTCCGGGATGAACAGGACCGGCTGTTTGAAAAGCTGGCCCTGGCACCTGAGTGTATCGTCTGTGAAGCACAGCTGGACATTCTTCGGACTCTCTCCGATTCCGGAGCGGCAGACACCATACTGCCCTGTGATTGTTTGTCTCACAGGGCAGCACGGCAGAGCATTGATTTTGAACACGTTCAAGACTATTATCTTCTCCTCGTCTCCCACCCCAGCCGCAGGCTCCCGGATTCGGCAGGAGACTTGATTCGGATTCTCGAAGAATCCTTTACAGACTATTTTCATCTGGCCTAGACGGCTTTTTCCGGGATCTTTCTATGAGCGTCCGCAAATGTTCCTCCAGATGGTCCCCATACCACCGATGGGGGCCGTCACAGATCTCGTGGACCAGGAGCCGGGGTACATGAAACATTTCATAAGCTTTTCTTGCAATGTCCACCTGCTCGACGACGTTTGCGATGCCCCTGGCGCCGTTGAGCCGGTCAGCCCTGCCGGACTGAATGAGGAGCGGCCTGGGGGCGATGAGACAGGCGATGTCCCCCATGTCCAGATGCTCCCACAGATGAGGGACATAGTTGCAGGAACAGTTATTGTTCAGGCCTAAAAGGGCGTCCCGGTATCCGTAGAAATATCCGCTGATGACCGCAAGGCTGACCCGCTGATCTATGGCAGAAAAAAACAGAGTCTGCAGGCCGCCGCCTGAGAACCCCAGACAGCTTACCGCCTGCACATCCCACTGCCCCCGCTCCCTCACATAATCCAGAGCCCGGCTTAAATCCCAGGTCGTCATCCCTGCCACGGGAATCCCCAGGGGCTCTCCCATGTGAGCCAGTCGGTAACAGTCGCTTTTCAGGGCACTGACAGGATCCTGCGTGTCCTTTAAATCCTCTCTCCGCTCCCCGAATCCCCGACTGTCCGGACAGACGGCCACATAGCCCAGGCCGGCCAGCTGCATACCGTAGTCACATCCGTAGAATTCGATCTTCTCTCTCACAGCCCGGTACCGGGAGACTCCTGCTACCCCGTACTTTCCCCCGGCTCCATGCCCTGGAGGGCACAAAAACGGCCTGGTGTGAGAACCAGCGTTTTCCGGTATCAGGATATACATGGGCATCCACACATCCGGCTCTACCTGTATCCTCACATGCTCTCTGACGATTCCTCCCGGCAGGGTGACCACCTCCTCTGTCACCGGATGCAGAGGACACATCTCCATCTTGTCAAGACCTAAAAGCTTGTAAAGCAAGGCTCTCATGTCCGCCTGCCAGCAAAGCAGTTCTTCGCCGGTCTCTCCGGCAAAGAAGTCCTTTCTCCCATATTTGTCAAACTTCCGCATCATCGACGGCAGCGTTTTATAGCATGTCCTGATATCCGGAAGAATCTTTTCGAAATCAGCCATGGCGTTTCCCTCCTTAGTAGTTCCCTTTTGGAAAAGTGTAATCCTCTTCTCCGATTTTTTCAAGATTTTCTGCCATTTCTTATAAACTTGACACGTTGTCAGAGATGTGGTATTTTATATTTAGATATATATCTAAATGTTGATCGCAGAAGAAAGGCAGAACCGTTTCCTGATGAGATTTCAAAAGACTTTCAAAGCCCTGTCGGATCACAACCGGCGGGAGATCCTGAACCTGTTAAAGAACGGGCCTATGACCGCCGGTGAGATCGTGGATCATTTTCACCTGTCCGGCGCAACCGTCTCCCATCACCTGTCCATATTGAAGGAGGCCGGGCTGATTCTGGATGAGCGTCAGGGAAAATATATCTGTTATGAACTGAACATGTCGGTGGTGGAGGAACTCCTGGGATGGTTCAGCGGACTGAAAGGAGAAGATGAGAATGAATGAAATGAAAAAAGACAAAGCCTTTGCCAGGAAGCAGGCAGTGATCTGGATCCTGTCCCTGCTGCCTCTTGTGCTGGCGGCGGCAGTTTATTCCCGCCTCCCGGCGCAGATCCCCACCAACTGGGGGGTGAACGGAGAAGTCAGCTACGGCTCTAAGAACAACATCTGGATCATAGCAGGCATGTCGCCTCTCATGGCCGGATTGTTTCAGGTTCTCCCGGCCATCGATCCCAAGAAAAAGAATTACCAGAAGTTTCCGGAGGTTTACCAGAGCTTTCAGCTGTTTATGCAGGTCTTTCTCCTGGTCACCACAGCCATCATCATCACAGAAAGCTTTCGCCCCGGAACCATCCATGTCAGCGCTGTGATCACAGCCATGTGCGGGATCCTGTTTATGACCTTTGGGAATATGCTGCCGAAGTTCCGCCAGAATTTTTTCTGCGGATTCAAGACTCCTTGGGCCCTGTCCGATGAAACCGTGTGGAACAAGACCCACAGGCTTGGAGGCCGCCTGATGTTCGGAGCCGGAATCCTGGGGTTTGCCGGGGCTTTCCTTCCCGATGACCGGGCCAAGATACTCCTTCTCGTCCTCCCCCTCACGGCTGCCACCGTCATTCCCTATATCATGAGTTATGTGTGGTTTCGTCAGATTTCCAGGGAATAACCTGCCGCGTCAGGGAATATACTGTGAAAAACGGCAGGGATTACCATGGAAATCTATGTAGTGCAGCGGGGCGACACGGTCGATTCCATCGCCAAAGAACAGGGGGCAGATCCAAGCTCCATCATCCAGATCAATCAGCTGGATTATCCTTACAGGCTTGCCGTCGGGCAGGCCTTGTTGTTTCCCACAAAAACCTCGTTAAAGGAGGATTGCCCCGGCCTTACGGCCGGCCCCTCCGTCTTCGCGGGCGGATACGCCTATCCCTTCATCTCCCCGTCGGTCCTGGAGGAGACTCTGCCCCATCTCTCGGAGCTGGCCGTCTTCTCCTACGGTTTCACCGCCTCCGGGGATCTGATTCCCCCCGCGCTGGATGACCGATGGATGGTGCAGGCCGCCGTTCATTCCGGAGCCATGGCCACCCTGACTCTGACTCCTCTGGGCCTGGACGGCCGCTTCAACAGCAGCCTGATCAGCATCCTGGTACGCGACCGGACAGTCCAGCGCCGTCTGGTCAACAGTCTGGCCGCCGTGCTGCTGGAGAAGGGATATCAGGCCGTCAACATCGATTTCGAATATGTGCTGAGAGAGGACCGGGATCTGTTTACCTCCTTCGTAGCCTATGCCGCCGAGGTGCTGAACACTCTGGGATATCAGGTATCCGTGGCCCTGGCGCCAAAGCACTCAGACAGCCAGAAGGGACTTCTCTACGAGGGCATCGACTACGGCGGCCTGGGGGCCGCCGCCAACTGGGTGATATTGATGACTTATGAGTGGGGGTATACCTACGGCCCTCCCATGGCCGTCGCACCTATCAACCAGGTGAAGCAGGTGGTGGAATACGCTCTGACCAAGATCCGGGCAGACAAGATCTGCCTCGGCGTCCCCAATTACGGATACGACTGGCCCCTCCCCTACGAGAGAGGCGTCACCGCGGCCCGAACTCTGGGCAATCGGGAGGCCGTGGAGCTGGCCGTCTTCTACGGAGTCCCCATCCTGTACGACCAGACCGCCCAGTCTCCCCACTTCCGCTACTGGCAGTACGGAGTCAGCCATGAGGTGTGGTTTGAAGACGTGAGAAGCTGGCTGGAAAAATTCCGCCTGGTGGAGACCTACGGCCTGAGAGGCATCGCCGTGTGGCAGATCATGAAGCTGTTTCGGGCCGGATGGGTGCTGCTGGACTCCATGTTTCAGAGGCAGCTCTCTCCGTAGACCCGGATGCCGTGGGCCTTCAAAAGCCCCGCTGTCACCCCGTCCCCCGGAATCAGGGTCCCGGTGAAGGTTCCGTCATAGATCCATCCGCATCCGCAGGAAGGGCTTCTCTCTTTTAAGATGGCGTACCGGCATCCATAGAGGCGGGCCAGCTTTAAAGCCTCCCCGGCCCCTCTCTCATAGAAGGAGGTCACTTCCTCCCCTTTCTGATTCCACACGCCTCCGTCTCTCCGCTCCGACGGCTCTCTTGGGGTGCACATGCCCCCCAGCTGCTCCGGACACACCGGGATCAAGACCACATTTTCCCTCTTCAGCAGCGCCGTCACTCTGTGGTCTGCCTTCTCGGCCCCGTCATATCTGCACCGGGCTCCCAGAAGGCAGGCACTGACCAGAATATACTCCATCGTCTCCTCCTTTTAATCCAGGGGTTTCTGGTAAAATGTACCGATAAATGTCTCTGTGGGCATCACATTGATGATGATCCCCGGATCCACCTGCCGCAGATGATATACAATGTCCTGCACCTCATAGGTGGACACCACCGTGTGCAGAAGGCCCATACTCTTTTTGCTGTATCCGCCGTATCCCTCCACCACAGACATGCCGTGTTTACAGAAGCTGATGTATTCTCTGACGATCTCCTCGGGCTTCTGGGTAGTGATCTGCAGGGTCACGCGCTTAAACCGGTGATAGAAATTGTCGATGGTCTTGGTGGCGATAAACTGGAACAGGATGGAATACCCTGCATTCTCCCAGCCAAACATGGCGCCGAACACGCACAGAAGGCCGCAGTTGAAGACAAACACGTACTGCCAGATGGATTTGCCCAGACGGTTGGACACATACAGGGCGATAAAATCCATGCCTGCCGTGGAAGCGTTGCCTTTGAGGGCAATGGCGATAGCCAGGCCATAGAGGAAACCTCCGAAGCAGATGTTTAACAGCACATCGTCAAACAGAGGCTCGCTTTTGATCACCTGAAGAAAGATACTGGACAGAAGCACCTGAACCATGGAAAACAGGACAAATTTTTTCCCGATCTGACGGTAGCAGAACAGGGCAACCGGAATGTTTAAAACCACCATGCCCAGGGAAGTGGAAAAACGGATCCCCACCAGTCCCAGGATCTTGGACAGAAGACTTGCGATGCCGGTAAAACCGCTGGGCAGCAGTCCCACGGGCTCCAGGAAAATATTCATCGTAAACGCCTGCAGCAGAGCGGAGACCAGCACTGCCGCCGTCATAATCAGATATCTTTTTTTCATGTCTCTTCTTTCCCCCCCTCAAACTCCCTCGTTCATACTTTCCAGCTTAAGCCGCTCTGATTGATTCGGTCTTCCTCTTCGCTGGAGATGACATAGTAGGTATCCTCTCCCTTTAAGATGGAGACGGAGATGCTCTGAGGAATCCCCCTGTCATTATAAGTGATCTTAAAGAGGTCAAACATGGGATCCCCCTGATGACAGTTCAGCAGGCGGGCCATGTCTTTCGTGGCTTTTCTCACCTTCAGCACCTTATAATAATGCTCCAGATTGACGCCGTATCCCTGTTCCATCAGACGAAACAGAGCCACATTCCCCTCCAGCTTGTCATAGATTCCCGGAAATCGTTTCTCTGGGATATATGCGGTATCGATCATCACCGGAACCCCGTCGGCATACATGAGCCGTTTCAGACAGACCACGTCCTCTTCCTCATCGATGCCCAAATCCCTGGCATAGGAGGGATTGACATGGATGACTGATTTCTCCAGGATGTCAACTGTGGCAACCTTGCCCTCCTGAACCAGAGAGTCGTGGAAACCGCCTACGGTGCGGTCCAGCCTTTTGTAGCTTATGTCCGCCGTGTTTAAGACAAAAGTCCCCTTGCCCTGCTTCCTGGCCAGAATCTCTTCCTCGCACAGTTCTTTCACGGCTCGGCGCACGGTGATCCGGCTGACGTCATAGAGCTTCTCCAGCTCGGCCTCGCTGGGCAGCCTGGTGCCCGGCTGAAACTGACCGGTCTTGATCCCCTCCTTGATGGCCAGCTTCAGCTGTTCATATAAAGGGGTTGCCGCATTTTGATCCAACATATATCGTTCCTCGCTATCTTATCTTTTCATACTAAGGCCCCTGATAGAAGTAGGGTCGAAAGGTATTTGGACCTTGGTATCCATTATATAATAAAAAACCGGTTCTATCAATCATCAAATCCGGCCGCTTATGAAAACCGGTTCATAGTTCCATTTTCCGTCAGTTCTCTCCTCTCCGCCCTGCAGACTGAATTTCCTGTGATACAAAAAGGCCCTAAGAAGTTTCAGGACCGGCCTGATCATCCCTTAGGACCTTTGGTATTGCCCAATCTTTCTATGCCTGATGAGGGTGACCGAATCCGCCTCTTACCAGACAGGTGAGAGCAGACCGCTGGGCGGCATAGTCCAGAGCTTCCTCCATGGGTGCTCCGTCCCCGTAAGCCGTCAAAAATCCGGCGATAAAGCTGTCTCCTGCTCCCATAGTATCTACCGCTTCCACCTTTTTTATTCCCTGACGGTAGATCTTGGCACCGTCGTAGAAGATGGCTCCTTTTGCCCCTCTGGTGATGCCCACGATCTTCGTGCCGAGCCCGTGAACCTTTTTCATCAGGGCCTGACACTCTTCTTCCTCCAGATCCGATCCCGAGAAAAAGGCAAAGGTGAGGTGGGGACAGGTTCTCTCCAAGTATTCCTCCTCCCGCCGCTCCGAAAAATCGAAGGACACCTGGCAGAGCTCTGCCAATGCCGGCAGCTCATATTCCAGGTTGGAAAAGCAGCTGGTGTGGCAAATGTCAAACTCCCGGATCAGCTCCATGTCCTCCGTCACGATCTTGATGGCAAACAGATGCTGACAGCTGTCCCTGGGGCCCGCCGCAAAAACCCGGTCTCCGTCCTTCAGATATACCTTGGGCTGGGCCGTATGGGCATGGACCTTTCTGGAACGCACAAACTCCACGCCCTCCTCCCTCAGACATTCCTTGATGTAGTCTGCCCTGTCATCGTCTCCGAAGATGCCGATGTAGTTGACTCTCTCGGCTCCGTTCTTCTTACAGTTTACCGCCACATTGACCGCGTTTCCCCCCGGGAAATAGATTCCCTCATCAAGATAGCAGTCTGTCACATTGTCTCCTATGGCTATTAATCTCATACCCTTATCCTTTCACTGAACCGGCGGACATGCCCCGGACAAAGCTTTTCTGCATCAACAGGAACAATATCATAATGGGCAGGCAGGCGATCACCATACCGGCCAGGACCACTCCCCACTCTGTCATCAGACCGTCCCGAAACGTCATAAGACCTACAGGGATGGTGCGGAGTTTGGAACTGTCCACAAATATGGTGGCAAACATAAACTCGTTCCATCCGTAGTAAGCGGTCATGATCACCACGGTGGACAAAATCGGCTTTGACAGCGGCAGATAGATGTGTCGGTAGATCTGGAACAGAGAGGCTCCGTCGATGGTAGCCGCCTCCTCCAACTCTTTGGAGATCCCCACGAAGAAGGAGCGGATCATCATGATGGACACCGGAAGCCGGAAGGCGATGTAGGGAAGAATCATGGCCCACAGCGTGTTTTTAAGCTTCAGCGTCCGAAGGAGCATGAACAGAGGCAGAAGACAGACCTGGGGTGACAAAAGCAGACCACACATGCACAGCAGGAAGACGGCATTGCCCAGGGCTCCTGTGGTCTGACAGATGCCGAAAGCGGCAAAGGAGGCCGTCAGCACCACTCCCACGATGGTGACCACCGTCACGACGGCACTGTTGACAAAGTACTGGGAGATTCCCTTGTTCCAGGCAGTTATATAATTTTCCCCATGCCACACGTCGGGAAACCCCCACACGTTTCCGTATATCCCCTGATAGTCTTTAAACGAGGACATGAGAATCCAGAACAGCGGATAGACGATGGCTGCTGCCAGAAGCAGAAGCACCGCCAGCCACAAAACCTCGCCCGGCCCGTACACTCTAAGTTTCTTTCCTTTCCTCATCTACCGTTCCCCCTTTTCCGCCCCAAAGCTGAAGAACTGAACCGACGACAGGAGCGCCGTGATCACAAAGATCACCATAGCGATCGTGGATGCATAGCCCATGTTGTTCTTTACAAATCCCGTCTGGTACATGTGAAGTGACAGCACCATAGTGGCCGTCCCCGGCCCTCCTCCTGTCAGGATATAGGGCTCGTTGAATACGGTAAACGCGCCGGAGACTGTCAGAATCATGGTCACAAAAAACATCTGACGTACCTGGGGAACCGTGATATAAAAGAATCGTTTGATCTTGCCGGCCCCGTCCACTTGGGCCGCCTCGTACAGGTCCTTGGGAATCTTCTGAATCGCCACGATAAAAAGCATGGTCACATAACCGGTGCTCTGCCACTGAGATACGGCGATGACCGAGAACATGGCCGTCTTCTTGCTTCCCAGCCAGATTCTGGTGAGTCCGGGAAGTCCGATGATCTCTAAAAAGCTGTTGAGCAGACCGATCTGTGGGTTGTAGATAAACTCAAACAGCAGACAGACTACGGTCATGGAGATCACGGTTGGAACAAAATAAATACTTCTCAAAACCGGGGACAGCTTCCGAAAGGCCACGTCCTCAAGGACAGCCGCCAACACAAGGCCGAAACCAACCTGAATCACGATTGAGATCAATGCGTACAGAATATTATTTTTCAGACAGGTCAAGATAATCTTGTCCGAAAACAGTGTCATATAATTTTTCAGCCCCACCCACTCTTTTGCCACAGAAGACAATGTAAACGACTGAAAACTATAGATCATATTTCTGACCAGCGGATAGAACACAAACAGGCTCAAGATCAGCAGAGCCGGCACCGCAAAGGCCAGAGCCTCCAAATTTCTTCTCTTTTTCAATCTAAATCAATCCCATCTTTCTGAAAAGGGGAAAGGCTTCTCCTTCCTCTCCCCTACTGTTTACTTGGTGTCCGATGATTCCCTCAGTGCAGGGATGCCGCCGCCTCCTGCACCTGTGTCATCACGCTCTCCGGTGTCTCGTCCCCTGTGGCGATAGCCTGTGCCCCCTGGCCGTATACCGTATAGACAGAGGCATCGCACGCATTGTCAAACCATGGTGCCAGCATGGAGGCAGACTTAATCATGTCCATGGCCTCCAGCTGGGACGGAAGGGCATTGGTCTCGTCCACGGCCCCGTCCACGCTGGAGATGTCCCCGCACTTGACTGTCAGCGCCTCTCCGCCGTTCTTGCTCACCAGCCATTTTAAAAACTTCTCGCACTCCTCGGGATGCTTGGTCTTGTTGCTGATCATAAATCCTTCTGGAGCTCCTGTCAAAGCCTTTGTGTCGCCTTTTCCCTCCTCAAATGCCGGGAAGTTGAAGAACCCGTACTCAAAATCCTCCGGGATCAGCTTCTCGATATGAGGGATCTCTGCCAGCTGCAGATACATGACAGGCGCCTCGCCCGTGGCAAAATAGGTGCCTCTGGCCGTCTCGTGGTCGATGGCCACACAGACCTCTCCCATGTAGGACACGAGCTGCTGCCATTTTTTTAAGACCTCCACATAGGCCGGGTCCGTGAATTCCCCTGTGGCTACCGTATAGTCTTTGGCCAGGACTCCCGGATCCACCATCCTCTGATTCATGGTCCCCAGATAGTGAAGAATAGCCCAGTTGTCTGTCAACCCCTCCACGATGGGAGTCTCATATCCCGCCGCCTTTAAGGCATCCAGAACACCGATGAACTCATCCCATGTGGCGGGAATCTGAATATTGTTGTCGGCAAAAATCTTCTTGTTGTAGAAAAATACCTTGCCGTCCTGGGACCAGGGCACCCCGTAAATCTCGCCGTCAAAGGTAAAACCGTCTATACTGGCCTTGGCGATCTTGCCGGCCCACTCCGGATCCGACTCGTACAGTCCATTAAGAGGCGCCACATTGCCGGAGGCGATCATCTCCTGGGCAAAGGTTCCTGACCAGGAGGAGAAAATGTCCGGTATCTCATCCGTGCTTACCACCATGCGGATCTTCTCCTTGTACTGATCGTTTAAGATACAGTCCATGTTGATGGTCACATTGGGATTCTCCGCCATATACTGATCGATCAGTTCCTTAAACATGGAGTTCTTCGGGTCGTTGGGCCAGCGGTGAAAGAAATTGATGACAATCTTTTCCCCGCCGGACTGACTGCCCGCACCCGACTGTCCGCCTGCTGCCTGTGTCTGGCCGTCCGGTTGATTATCGGCCCCGTTGCTGCAGGCTGTCAGGGACAATCCCATGACCAAGGCCAGTGCCAATGCTGCTGCTCGTTTCATCTTCATTTCCTCTTCCTCCTCTTTTCCTGCTTACGCCGTCTGTCCGAAAAACGGATCCCCCATTAATATTCCATCTTCCACATATAGCGGCGGACGCTTAAGTCATGGCCTCTCTCGTATGCAAAGGCATCTGCCAGGGAGCGGAGAACCGCACCTGCTGCCAGGGGAGCGAAATACTCTCTGACTTCCTCGTCGATGCCGGTCAGGTCGAAGGTCTCGCAGTCTACCAGCATGATGCTCTCCGAGTACTTCTGGCAGAAGTCGTAAGCTCTCTGGTCGAGAGGTCTGGTGGCGCCTAGGCCTTTCACGATGATGAAGGGAACGTCAAAATCCGTCACCTCGAAGGGTCCGTGGAAATACTCGCCGGAATGGATACAGTTGGAATGGATCCACTGCATCTCCATCAGCAGACAGATGGCAAAAGAGTAGGTCTCTCCGTAGCAGGCGCCGCTGCCCATGGTGTAGATCAGTTCCTCTCTCTTGTATTTCTTGCCCCACGCCTTTACGGTATCTGCATAGAGTGCTTTCGCTCTCTCAAGCACCTCGTGAAGATTCTCCACGGAAGCGACGGCCTTCTCATACTTCTCACAGGGAGCCACGGTGTTGAGGATCCGAAAGATCAGGGAGTACAGGACGCCTTTGTTCAGATCGCTGGCATCCGCCTCTTTTCCCCAGTCATAGTGGAGCGGATACTCGGCAGCCTTCCACAGAGGAGAGTCTACCAGGTTGGACAGAGCGATGGTGGTGGCACCCTTCTCTCTCGCCACCTCCGTGGCCTTTACGGTCTCGGGAGTATTGCCTGAATGGGAACAGGTGATCACGACGGAATCCGGACCCAGGGCCGCAGGCGCTCTGTGCACAAATTCATTGGAAGTATAGATACTCGCGGGAGTGGGAATCTCTCTGTCAAAAATATACTGTGCCGGCATCATAAATGCCTGAGAACCGCCGCATGCTACAAAGTAAAAATGATTGATATGCTTCTTCTCTGCCACGGCCTTCACTGCAACGTTAATCTGATCCATGTGTTCCTGCTTCATAAACTTAGCCCTCCGCTTTTTTTGATTTTTATAAGTTGTTATATAATGTTATATGTGTTATTATAATATTATATTTATAGGTGTTTGTCAACTGTTTTGTGAACTTTTTTGTAAAATATTTGTGAGATGTTTCCAAAAAAAGAAGAGCCCGCTCATCAGATTGAACGGACTCTTTTTCTCTGTGTTGTCTGGGACGTTCTATTCTAGGAAACCTGATTCACCTGGCGCACTGCTCTGGAACCGATCTCCTCCTTCACTGCACGGATAAACTCGTCTGTGGACTTCTGGCCCTCGTCTCCCTCGAATCTGCTTCTGACGGACACTTTGGCTTCCTCCTGCTCCTTCTGCCCCACGATCAGCATGTAGGGGATCTTCTGCATCTGGGCCTCCCGGATCTTGTAGCCGATCTTCTCGGAGCGGGTATCCAGCTCTACCCGGATCCCTGCCTCGTCAAGCTGTCTCCTCACATCCTCGGCGTATTCGATGAATTTGTCGGAAATGGGAAGGACCTTCACCTGCACCGGAGCCAGCCATGTGGGGAATGCCCCGGCGAAGTGCTCGATGAGGATTCCGATGAACCGCTCGATAGAGCCAAAGGCCACCCGGTGGATCATGATGGGGCGATGCTTCTCCCCGTCTGCCCCCTGATACTCCAGTTCGAACCGCTGGGGCAGCTGGAAGTCCAGCTGGATGGTGCCGCACTGCCAGGTTCTGCCGATGGCGTCCACCAGATGGAAGTCGATCTTAGGTCCGTAGAAGGCGCCGTCTCCCTCATTGACCACATAGTCCAGGCCCAGCTCGTCGAGAGCGCTTCTCAGGCCGTCTGTAGCCATCTCCCAGTCCTCGTCGCTTCCCATGCTGTCCTCGGGCCTGGTGGACAGTTCCACATGGTACTTGAATCCAAAGAGTGTGTACACATTGTCGATGAGCCTGGCCACCCCCATGATCTCCTCCTTGATCTGATCCGGAGTCATGAAGATATGGGCATCGTCCTGGTTAAAGCATCTCACCCTCATGAGACCGTGGAGCTGTCCCGACTTCTCGTGGCGGTGTACCAGTCCCACCTCCCCCAGCCTCAGAGGAAGATCCCGGTAAGAACGGGGCTCGGAGGCATAGACCAGGACTCCGCCCGGGCAGTTCATGGGCTTTACCGCGTAGTCCTGTTCGTCGATGACCGTGGTGTACATGTTGTTCTTGTAGTGATCCCAGTGGCCGGAGGTCTCCCACAGGCTTCTGTTTAAGATGATGGGGGTGGAGATCTCCACATATCCTGCCTTCTTGTGGATCTCTCTCCAGTACTCCATCAGCGTATTTTTGAGCATCATGCCCTTGGGCAGGAAGAAGGGGAATCCCGGTCCCGCGTCGTGCATCAGGAACAATCCCAGCTCTCTTCCCAACTTCCGGTGATCCCGCTTTTTGGCCTCCTCCATCATGGTGATGTAGGCCTCCAGCTCCTCCTTCTTCGCAAATGCCGTGGCATAGATACGGGTCAGCATCTTGTTGTGCTCATTGCCTCTCCAGTAGGCTCCGGCGATGCTGGTCAGCTTGTAGGCCTTTCCCACATCCTTGGTGTTCATCAGGTGAGGGCCTGCGCACAGGTCCGTAAATTCTCCCTGCTTATAGAAGCTGATCTCCTCTCCCTCCGGCAGATCCTCGATGAGCTCTACCTTGTAGGGCTCTTCCTTCTCCTTCATGAGAGCCAGAGCCTCCTCTCTGGGCAGAGTAAACCGCTCCAGAGGCAGGGCCTCCTTGATGATCTTCTTCATCTCAGCCTCGATCTTCTCCAGTTCCTCCGCCGTGATGGGGGAGGCGAAGTCGATGTCATAGTAAAATCCGTCGGCAATGGAAGGTCCGATGGCCAGCTTGGCATCCGGATACAGCCTCTTGACTGCCTGGGCCATCACATGGCTTGCGGTGTGGCGCAGAGCCGCCAGGCCTTTCTCGTCCTTTGCCGTCAGAATGTTCAGCTGACAGTCCCTGTCCACCACAGTTCTCAGATCCACGCTCTCCCCGTCGATCTCCCCGCCGCAGGCCATCCTGGCAAGGCCTGAGCTTATGTCCGCCGCGATGTCAATGACTGACATGGGTTGGGAGTATTCTTTGACGCTTCCGTCTTTTAATGTTACCTTCATCGTGCTGTTCTCCTTTTCACGTATTTGAGCCCGCTTCCTCTCCGCCGCAGTGGGACGCAATCGGAGGGTTTTTGTCTCACAGGAGCGCTTTCCTATAAGACAAAAAATCCCTCCCCACAGTTTCCTGTGAGAAGGGACGAATAATTCGCGGTTCCACCCTGCTTGCCGGGACAATTTTGCCCTGGCCACTCTTTTTGACGATAACGGAATCACCGGATCCGATTAAGGATCGCTCCGGGGCGGTCTTCCGATACCGGACTCGTAAGATGCTCACACCTTCCCATCTCTCTCTGAACGACTCCTGGCAGCGTACTGTCCCCGTCAACGCATTGACTTATTGTGTACTTTTCTTGATTATATCATCGGATTTTTTTTTGTCAAGACTAATTTGGGGGACGCCACGGTTCACAGGCCTCACTGAACCTCCACGCTCCACCCCTTGGGACCCTGGAGCTTTCCAAGCTGGATTCCCGTGATCGTGTCATAGAACTTCTGAGTCAGTTCCCCGATCCTTCCGCCTCCGATGGCCATCCGCTGTTCCTCATAGCGAAGCTCTCCCACGGGGGAGATCACAGCCGCCGTGCCGGTGCCGAAACACTCTTCCATGGCGCCGGAGGCAGCAGCCTCCACCACCTCGTCCACGGAGATCCTCCTCTCCTCCACCGGGACGCCCCACTCTCTGCACAGGGCGATGACGGAATCTCTGGTGACTCCGGGAAGAATGCTTCCGTTTAATTCGGGAGTCACCACAGTACCGTTGATCTTAAAGAAGATGTTCATGGCTCCCACTTCCTCGATATACTTGCGGTGCACCCCGTCCAGCCACAGTACTTGGGAATATCCCTCGTCGTGGGCTTTCACCTGGGAAGCCAGGGAAGCCACATAGTTGCCGCCGGTCTTGGCCTCGCCGATGCCGCCCTTAACTGCCCTGACATACTCGTCCTCGATCCAGATCTTCACCGGATCAAGGCCGCTTTCATAGTAGGCTCCCACCGGGGAGAGAATGATCATAAATTTATAGGTATAGGACGGTCTCACCCCCAAAAACGGGTCTGTGGCGATGACAAAGGGGCGGACATACAGAGAAGTCCCCGGCTTGGTGGGAATCCAGTCCCTGTCCGCGCTGACCACGGCTTTCAGTCCCTCCATAAAAATCTCCGGGGGAAGTTCGGGTATACACAGCCTCCGGTTGCTCCGGTTGGCCCTCTCGATATTCTTATCAGGGCGGAACAGAAGGATCCTTCCGTCCTCAGCCTTGTAGGCCTTAAGCCCCTCAAACATCTCCTGTCCATAGTGAAACACCATACAGGATGGCTCTAACTCCAGCTTGTGGTAAGGCACGACTCTCGGGTCATGCCAGCCCTTTCCCTCCTCATAGTCCATCTCAAACATATGGTCTGTAAAAATCGTGCCGAATACCAGCGGATTATCCTGACCTGGCTTTTCCTTCGGACATGTGGTTCTCTCAATTCTGATCTCCATGACTTTTCTCTCCCTTTTCCTCTTACCGGCCAGCACCCACGGCTCAATGTCTTGATCCGCCATAGCCGTCATCCGGAATCTTCACAGTCATTATCAGTCAAAAAATAACAGATGTCAACTGATTTTTCCATTCAGGCCTTTTTTGAGGTCTGGGGAGTACTCTCTTTCCATATCTGATCTGCCACTGACACCGTCTCATAGGCCGCCCGCCCCAGAACCAGGCTGGGGATCCGCTCCCCCCTCTCTCCCACAGATGCCGGCATCCGGTTCCTGAAAAATACATCTGCCTCAAATTCTCTCATCAGCTGGCTGCTGTCCTGATTGCCCTTCGTTTCTATCCCCTGCCCCCTCTCCAGCTCGCTTCCCTGCTCCTTTGTCTCGGTCTCCTTATCCCTAAATCTATCCACGCTCCCTGTCTCCTCCTGGTCTCTCCAATATTTCTCTGTCCGATTCTCTCTGCCTCTCTTTTCCTCTGCCGTCTCTGTCTCCGCCTGTCTCTTTGTCCTCAGCCTTTCACCTGCCTTGGTCTCGGCGCGGCTTTCGGTTCTTACCCGTTCTACGGCCGTCTCTCTCCTCTTTTCTTCCTCTTCCCTTCGCCCGGCCTGCTCTCGATCCGTCTGCTGCCGCTGCAGCTGCTTCTCGGCTGCCTGTTCCTCGGCCTCCTCCTTCTGCTCCAGCAGCTCTTTCGCATACTCTTTCCGATCCTGATCCGCCCTGGCTGCTTTCTCCTGATCCTCCTGATCCCGGGCCTTTTTCGCCGCTTCCTCCTGCCTGCGCTTCTTCACATATTCCGCCCGTCTCTTCGCATGTTTCTCATGCTCCTCACACTCTCGTTCCAAAGCCACGGCCTTGCTGTAGAGTCCCGGCGCATAAGTGCAGAGAAAGGCTTTCTCCGAAGCTGTCAACGGAACTCCTGCCCTGAGCTTCTGTTTGATCCGCTCAAGCTTTCTGCGGATCTTTGAGGTACTGCTTCCGGCCCGTTTCTTTGATGCGGCCTTTGACGTGGTGGTGATGACCGCCTTTGCCACAGACAAATTCCAGCTGTTTTTCACCTTCATAGACTTCCCCTGCCTTCCATCCTGTATCATCGGTCTCCTGCCCCTATACTGGATATTTCGACCAAACGGGGGAATTTATTAGGAATCCGGCATAGGAAAGGCAGGGTCTTTATGCGCCCTGCCCTGCCAACTCCTCTGATGTCATGTCTCCCAGCAGGCTTTTCAGCTGCTCTACCGACATATTTTTCTCTTTTAAAAGCTTTGTCACCTCCCGGATATGCTCTGATTCGATCTCCTCAAGAAGAGACTGACGCCTCTCCTCCATGGAGGCGATGGCGGCCGTGTACTGCTCGATGGCCTCCTCCGTCTTGATCAGCTCATCCTCCAGCTTTTCCTTCCTGGTCCTTCTATGTCTCCGCTCCATGTACATCCTCCTGGCATCATATTAATCGGCGATCAGGCCCGGTCTCAAGGCCTGCGGTCGTCCATTTGATGCCATTATATGCCGGACGAAGAGGATTTATTCATCGAAAAAGGTATGGGTATCTGTGCGCTGCCGACAAAACCAAAAAGTGCTGTGACCTCTGCCACAGCACCTCTCGCAATGATAACACAGACGCATTTCTGCACGAATTCCGTTCATGGGGGCGTCTGCCTCGTGATCAGGTCTTCTCCCACTCCGCGGGCTCCTCCTTACCACAAACAATGGACCTGACGGGATTTGAACCCGTGTCCAAAAACCAATTCCCTGTTCTTCTACTATCATAGTCAGCCAATTGACATTCCCTCTGCCGCCCGGGGACTGACTCTCTGACGGTTTCAGTAGCTTCATATTACGCCCACACGCTCAAAGCTTTGCATGTGTCGTTTCTCACAAAGTCGACGCCAGGTTCTTAATGTGTGAGTGCACTAAGGCTGACGGCTGCAATTAAGCAGCGTATGCTAAATTATCTTCAGCGTTTAATTTTAATTTTGCCATTTGACGCATCGCGTGCGGATAGCTTCACCAGCTGCATGATCCCTGTCGAAACCAGTACAGGCCCGTAAACAAACTGACTGTTCTGTTAGTCTACCACACTTTCTTCTGATTGTCAAATTTTTCGTTGCCTGCCACGCCCCCTGTGATCTCTGTTCCCTACCGAAATGTCTGCTTCATCTCCCGTTCCATCTCCCGCCGCTGATCCTTCTTGGCGATGTCCTCCCTCTTGTCGTACAGTTTCTTGCCTTTGGCCAGACCGATCTCCACCTTCACCAGGCTTCCCTTAAAGTACACCTGGAGAGGCACCAGGGTATAGCCCTTCTCCGCGATCTTGGCCCCCAGCTTCATGATCTCTGACCTGTGAAGCAGAAGTTTCCTCACCCGCAGGGGATCCTTGTTGAAAATATTGCCTTTCTCATAGGGGTTGATGTGCATCCCGTAGAGATACACCTCCCCCTTTTCGATGCGGATAAAAGCCTCCTTGATACTGCATTTCCCCATTCGGATGGACTTGACCTCCGTGCCGAACAGCTCGATCCCCGTCTCGTATTTGTCTTCAATAAAATAGTCATGATATGCCTTTTTGTTGTTGGCAATTAATTTTGTGGTCTGTTTTCCCATTCCTGTCATTTCCCCTTTTTCAATGTCCCGGCTATTCCCGGGCCAGAACAAAATCGATGGTTCTGGTCATCCGGTCCGTGCCTGCGACCGCCACCTTAACCTTCTGCCCCAGTTTGTATCGGATGCCTGTCACCTCTCCCGCCAGCTCCATACGCTCCTCGTCAAAGACAAAATACTCCCCTTCCAGGTCGCTGACCCGAATCAGCCCCTCCACCGTGTTGGGCAGTTCCACGTACAGTCCCCAGTTTGTGACCCCGGAGATCACGCCCTCATAGTTCTCCCCCACATGACGGGCCATGTACTCGCATTTTTTCAGCTTATCGGTCTCCCTCTCCGCCTCGTCGGCACGGCGCTCCGCGGAGGAACACGAAACCGCCACCTCCGGCAGGATCCGGTCGTAATGGGCAATCCGCTTTTCTCTCAGGCCCCCTTTTAAATTCTCCTTGATGATCCGATGAATCTGCAGATCCGGATACCGTCGGATGGGAGAGGTAAAATGGGTATAGTAATTGGCAGCCAGGCCGTAATGGCCGGTGCAGACGGTGGCATACTTGGCCTGCCTCATGGAGCGCAGGGTCAGGCGGCTGATAAGGGCCTCCTCCGGTGTCCCCTCGATCTTGTCCAGAAGCTTTTGTATCTCCTTGGGGTGCACCTCCCCGTTCTGGGTGCGGATGGTGTAGCCGAAATTATTGATAAACGTCCCCAGCCGCTTCATCTTCTCCGGGTCCGGATACTCGTGAGTCCGGTACACAAAGGGCAGCTCCTGCCAGAAGTAGTTCTCGGCGATGGTCTCGTTGGCCATGAGCATGAAGTCCTCGATGATCCTGGTTGCGGCATTTCTCTCATAGGGCTTGATCTCCACCGGTTTTCCCAGGGTATCCAGCACGATCTTGCTCTCCGGAAAATCGAAATCAATAGACCCCCTCTGCCGCCTCCTGGCCCTGAGAATGTCGGCCAGCTCCTTCATCTGATCAAACATGGGGACAAATTCCCGGTATTCCTCCATGGTCTCTTCATCCCGGTCCGTGACGATGGCGTTCACCGCCGTGTAGGTCATACGCCGGTCCACACGGATCACGCTCTCCGCGATCTGGTGTCCCATCACTGCCCCTCTGCCGTCGATCTCCATGATACAGCTTAAGGCCAGCCGGTCCTCCCCCGCGTTTAGGGAGCAGATGCCGTTGGACAGTCTGTGCGGCAGCATGGGGATCACCCGATCCACCAGATAGACGCTGGTTCCTCTCTTCCTTGCCTCCTCGTCCAGAGGACTCCCCTCCTGCACATAGTGGGATACATCGGCGATGTGAACCCCCAGAGTGTAGTGGTCTTCCCCGTCCCCGGCAATGGTGATGGCGTCATCCAGATCCTTGGCATCCTCCCCGTCTATGGTCACCGTGAGGAGACCGCGCAGATCCAGCCTGCCCTCCGTCTCCCGCTCGTCTACATGGTCCGGCATCCTGGCCGCCTGGCGCATCACCTGCTCCGGAAACTCCTCCGGCAGGTCATAGGCCTTTATGATGGACAGAATGTCAGTGCCCGGATCGTTGACGTGGCCGATGATCTCTGTGACTACGCCCTCCGGTTTCTTCCTGTCACCGCCGAAATCCGTGACCTTTACTACCACCTTGTGGCCGGTGACCGCCCCCATATCCTTTCCCTGGGGGATAAAGATGTCCTGATTCAGTTTCTGATTGTCCGGCAGCACAAACCCGAAGCTTTTATTCTTCTGATAATAGCCGATCACCGTCTCATTGGCCCGCTCCAGAATCTTTACGATGATTCCTTCCTTCCGCTTCCCCTCTGCCTGGCCTTCCTCCACCACCACCTGCACCTTGTCCCCGTGCATGGCGCCGGCAGTCTTCTCGGCAGGGATAAACACGTCCGCCTCCATGTCCTCCACGCTGACAAATCCGAACCCTCTCGGGTGTCCCGAAAAGATCCCTGCCCGGGCGAAATCCTGGGCCCGCCCGTACTTCCCCTTCTTGGAGATCCCCACCTTTCCCTCCGCCAAAAGAAGATCCAGAACTTCTTTCAGCTCCTCCCTCTGGTTCTTGGGGATATCGAGGAATATAGCCAGTTCCTTCAGCTTCATGGGCACATAGGCCTTATCCTCAAACAATTCCGTCAGCATCTGTTTTCTCTGTCTCAATAACTCCTCCGTCATTTCGCCTCCTCGCAATACTTTCGTTACCGTCCACGGGGCGGGGAAAACCGGACAAAAAAGGCGTCAGGCTCGCCTGTAAAACTGTTTTTGTCCAGTTTTCCCCATCGGGCGGACGCCCGATGTTTCTTGTCCGTCCCAAGGCGGACAAGAAGACGAGCCCCATGAATCATAGTAACATACTTTCATCACAATGAAACAAAAACACCCTTGTCGCCAAGAGTGTCTGCTTTGTATCTCTACCAGATTACATTCAAAATCAATGCAAGCAACAGCACTGCTGCGGCTGCAAACTTTGTAAACTTCTCCAGGTTGCCCTCCATGGAACGTGCCTTGTTTTTGCCCCAATAGCTGTCGGCCATACCGCTGATGGAACCTAATCCGGAAGACTTACCCTCCTGAAGCAGCACGATAATGGTAAGAGCCACACATATAAGAACAAACACAATGGTCAAGATCAATTTCAGCATGCTTTTCACACCTCCTATAGTCAAACACCGTAATCATAGCATACTTTTCCAGGAAAAACAACCAGAACATGATTTTTTTGAGTATTTTTTCGGACCGGCCGTGACGTTTTACTGTCCCCTCACCTGCTCCTCGATTCTCAGCAGCTGATTGTATTTGGCTACCCGGTCGCTGCGGCAGGGGGCACCGGTCTTGATCTGACCGGCATTTAAGGCCACCGCGATGTCCGCGATGATAGCATCCTCCGTCTCTCCGGAACGGTGGGAGATGACGGTTCCGTATCCGGCCTTTTTGGCCATCTCCACGGCCTCAAAGCTCTCGGTCAGGGTGCCGATCTGATTCACCTTCACCAGAATGGCATTGGCCGCCTTTTCCTCGATCCCTCTCTTAAGGCGCTTCGTGTTGGTGACAAACAGATCGTCTCCCACCAGCTGGATCTTGTGACCCAAGGTACTGGTCAGAAGCTGCCAGCCCTCCCAGTCCTCCTCCCAGAGTCCGTCCTCGATGGACAGGATGGGAAACCCTTCTGTCAGCCGTCTATAGTACTCCACCATCTCCCTGGCATCCCGCTCCACCCGGATCCCGCTCATCTGGCTCTCCCCTGGAAACACATACATGCCGGTGGTCTCGTCATACAGCTCGCTGGAGGCGGCATCCATGGCGATGCCCATCTGGCTTCCCGGCTGGAATCCGCTTAAGCTGATGGCATCCACCAGGTAGGACAAAACCTCCTCCGTATTCTTTAGGTTGGGGGCAAATCCTCCCTCGTCTCCCACTGCCGTGGAATAGCCGTTGGTCTTTAACAGGCTTTTTAAGGTCTGGTAGACCTCCGCGCACATCCGCAGCCCTTCCCTGAAATTTTCGGCCCCCACAGGCATGATCATAAACTCCTGAAGATCCACCGTGTTGTCCGCGTGGACTCCTCCGTTGAGGATATTCATCATGGGCATGGGCATCCGGTTTCCGGCGATTCCTCCCAGATAGCGGTACAGAGGCAGGTTGAGGCCGGCGGCGGCAGCTCTGGCCACTGCCATGGACACGCCCAGGATGGCATTGGCTCCCAGCTTGGCTTTGTTGTCCGTCCCGTCTGCCTCCAAAAGAATCCGGTCAATCTTCTGCTGGTCGAGGGCATTTTCAAAGGCAACGGCCTCCGCCAGAACCGTATTCACGTGTTCTACCGCCTTGCGAACTCCTTTCCCGTGGTATCGCTTTTCCCCGTCTCTCAGCTCCACTGCCTCAAATTTTCCCGTGGATGCACCGGAGGGAACCGCGGCCCGGCCTACGGCCCCTCCGTCCAGAGTCACCTCCACCTCCACGGTGGGATTTCCTCTGGAATCCAGAATCTCACGCCCGTGCACCCTTGCAATCTCGTATTGTTCAAACATCTCTATGGCCTCCTCATGAAAACTGTTGTCCTTATCAGAGTGGCCATTTTCGTCTGATTTTATACCTTATATTTCCCTATGCTCTCAGTTCGATTCCCATCTGACGAAGTCCGTGAAGAATCTTCTCCATCACGGTGTTCACCTCTTTGTCCTCCAGAGTCCGATCCTTTGCCCGGAAGGTGATGGAGTAGGCCACGGACTTGTGTCCGGCCAGGATCTGTGCACCCTCATACAGGTCAAAGAGATGATAACTCTCCAGGATCCTGCCGCCCCGCACATCGATGACATCCTCGATCTCACCTACAGAGATGTCCTTCGGAACTACCATACTGATGTCCCTGGTGACAGAAGGATATTTGGCGATACCCTCGTACTTGCGGTCATATGTGGTGTGGGGAAGGAGGGCCGGCATATCCAGAACCGCCACATAGGCCCTCTCACCGATCTTGTAGTGATCCGCCACTTCCGGGTGGATCTCCCCCAGATACCCTATCACCTCATTGTCGTAGACCACGTTGGCCTGGCGGCCGGGATGGAGCCAGGGTTTGCCGGCATTGGAATCATAGTGAGGCTTCTTGACCATCCCCACTTTGTCGAAAAACTCCTCCAGGAGCCCTTTCATATCGAAGAAATCCACTTCCCCGTAGGCTCCCAGGACGAACTGCATTCTCTCGTCGGGAAGCTCTGTCAGAGGAAGAGTCTTGGGCAGGTAGATGTTGGCCAGCTCGTAGAGGCGGACGTTTTTGTTTCTCCGGTTGTAGTTGGTGGACAGGGAGGTGAGCATCCCGTGGAGAGGCGTAGTCCTCATGATGCTGAAATCCTCTCCCAGGGGGTTGGAGATCTGGATGGCCTGTCTGAGCACATCGTCCTCCCCTATCCGCAGCCGGTCAAAGTTTTTGGGGCTCTCGAAGGAGTAGGTCATGCTCTCGCTGAAACCACAGAATTCCGCGATTTCCCTGGCCGTCTGCTCCACTCTCAGCTTGTATCCCAGACCGCCTGTGGTGGCCTCTCCTGACGGCAGGGTGACGGGGATGTTGTCATACCCGAAGAACCGTGCCACCTCCTCGGCGATGTCAGCCGGCCGCTCCAGATCCTGACGGAAGGTGGGAGCGATGACTTCATCTGCGGCTTCGTCTACTTTCAGTTCCAGTCTGTCAAAATATCCAACCATGGTCTCCCGGTCAATCTGTGTGCCCAGCAGGCGGTTGATCTGATCCGGCCGGAAGGAAATCCTCCGCTCGGTCCGCTTTTCCGGGTAAATGTCAATAATTCCGCCTACCACTTCTCCGGCTCCCAGCTCTTCCACCAGCTGGCAGGCCCGGTCGATGGCGGCCTGGGCGTTGTTGGGATCCAGACCCTTCTCGAATTTGCCGGAGGCGTCGGTTCTCAGTCCGATCTTCTTGGCCGAGAGGCGGATGTTGGTTCCGTCAAAACAGGCGGCCTCGAATACCATGGTCTTCACATCGTCGGTGATCTTGGAGTTTTCTCCTCCCATGATGCCGGCGATGCCCACCTCCTTCTCCCCGTCATTGATCATTAACACCGTGGAATCCAGGTTTCTCACCTGTCCGTCCAGGGTCTGGAAGGTATCCCCGTCCTCGGCACATTTCACGATGATCTCATGTCCCGCGATCAGGTCATAATCATAGGCGTGCATGGGCTGTCCGTACTCTTCCATCACATAGTTGGTGATATCCACCAGGTTGTTGATGGGACGGATGCCGCTGGCCGCCAGACGCCTCTGCATCCACTCCGGGGAAGGAGCCAGCTTGATGTTTTTCACCATGCGGGCACAGTACCGGGGACACAGCTTTGTGTCTTCCACGGAGACTTTCAGATAGTCATGGATATCTTCCGTGTTGCCGGTGGCGGTCACCACCGGGGGATGGAATGGTTTGCGGAAGGTGGCTGCCGCCTCTCTGGCGATGCCCACCACGCTGTAGCAGTCCACCCGGTTGGAGGTGATCTCATACTCAAAGACCGCATCGTGGAGCCCTAATGCTTCTACGGCATCCGCTCCCACCGGAGTGTCCTGGGGCAGGATGTAGATTCCGCTTTCCGGCGCCAGGGGATACATGTCCCTGGAGGAGCCCAGCTCCTCGATGGAACACATCATGCCGTTGGACTCGATTCCTCTCAGTTTTCCTTTTTTGATCTTGATCCCGTCCTCTGGAAGAGGGCCGCCGTCGTGACCGCCTGCCACCTTGCCTCCGTCCAAAACCACGGGGACTTTGTCTCCTTCTTTTACATTGGGAGCTCCGGTGACGATCTGAACAGACTCCTCTCCGATATTGACCTGACAGATGATCAGTTTATCCGCGTCCGGGTGGCGTTCGATCTTGTCAATCCGGCCCACTACGATTTTTTCCAGATTCTTGTCCAGACACTCATAGCCTTCTACTTTGGTCCCGGATAAGGTCATGGCGTCGGTGTATTCCTGGGGGGTGACGTCTAGGTCCGGGACATATGCTTTAATCCATGATAACGCTGTGTTCATGATTGTTCTCCTTTTTTGTTGAGTTTCCTTTTCTCGCTTACGGGCTTTCGCCCTATACCGGGAAATACTCGCAGATTTCCATATGTGAGCACGCTCACCTCTGGAAAACTGTGAGCTTTTCCCGGTGCACGCTTTCTCAGACTTCGGCCCCGGCGGCTCAAGCTCCAAAAGCTCCGCTTTTCTCGCTTACGGGCTTTCGCCCTATACCGGGAAATACTCGCAGATTTCCATATGTGAGCACGCTCACCTCTGGAAAACTGTGAGCTTTTCCCGGTGCACGCCTCATTGCTGATTAAAACTGTCGAAGAAATCTGATGTCGTTTTCGTAGAGGAGCCTCATATCGTCAATCTCGTATTTTAACAGGGCGATGCGCTCTAAGCCGACGCCGAAGGCAAAGCCGGTGTATGTTTCCGGGTCGATGCCGCACATCTCGAATACATGGGGATGAACCATGCCGCAGCCCAGGATCTCGATCCAACCGGTTCCTTTGCAGAAGCGGCAGCCGCTTCCGCCGCACTTAAAGCAGCTGACATCCATCTCCGCGCTGGGCTCGGTGAAGGGGAAATGGTGGGGACGGAATTTTACTCTGGTCTCCTCCCCGAAAAGCTCCCGGGCAAATTCAGCCAGGGTTCCCTTTAAGTCCGCAAAGGTGATATTCTTGTCGATCACCAGTCCTTCCACCTGATGGAACGACGGGGAATGGGTGGCATCCACCTCATCGGAGCGGAATACCCTCCCCGGAGAGATCATGCGGATAGGAAGCTTGCCTTTTTCCATAGTGCGGGCCTGCACCGGTGAGGTCTGGGTCCGCAGCACGATCTCTTTGTTGATATAAAAGGTATCCTGTTCATCCTTGGCCGGATGGTTCTCGGGAATATTCAATTTGGTGAAATTGTACTCATCATACTCGATCTCAGGGCCTTCCACCACCTCATATCCCATTCCCACAAAGATCCTCTCCAACTCCTCCAATGCGATGGTGTTGGGATGGCGGTGGCCCACATTGGCCTTCCTGGCCGGAAGGGTCACGTCGATGACCTCGGCTTTCATCTGGGCCTCTCTGGCCTTTCTGGCCAATGCCTGTCTGGTCTCCTCCAACTTGGCCTCGATCAGTTCTCTGGCCTCATTGACCAGCTGCCCTACCTTCGGCCGGTCTTCCGGCGCTACATTCTTCATTCCCTTAAGCACACTGGTCAGTTCCCCCTTTTTCCCCAGATAGGCGACTCTGATCTCGTTTAACCGATCCAGGGCTTCAGAAGACTCGATCTGCTTTAATGCTTCCTCTTTGATCTTCTCTAACTGCTCTTTCATGCTGCTCTCCTTTTCTTTGATTGATTGCAGGGGCAGCGACATCATTCCTCTCCGCCGCGGTGTGATCCTTGGGGAGCATTTTGTATCATAGGAGAGTGCTTCTGTGATACAAAAAAAGTCCCTTCGATCAACGAAGGGACGAATTCATCGCGGTACCACCCTGATTCCTGTATCAGACATACAGGCACTCTTTTATGCGTAACGTGCAAGGGACGTCGCAGCCTACTTTCCTGACAGGGATTCCCTGTATCCGTTTCAACTGCGAAGCTCGGGCGGGAACTTCGACCGCTTACGGAACTGAAAGGAACTTACAGCCGGTGATTCCTTCTCTCTGGCAGAAAATAAGGGTCTACTAACGCCTTCATCGCTTTTTATTATGGGACTTTACGGTACATTTTAGCATATTTTCTGCAAATGTCAACTGTCATTTTTTCGGGTAAGCGGATTTTTTAACCGTCCGTCTTCCAAAAGCCCCGATTCTTCCACATCAAAGGCTAAAACTCTTGTCTTCCCTGTCTCTCCCCAGTTGGAGAGCACCGTCAGCCGGACATCTCTCACCCTTCTTTCCACCGGAATCCGGATACAGCGCTTTCGGTTGTCAGTCACATGACAGAGGAGCCGGCCCTCGCTGGACACCGCAAACTCCCGGCACAAAGTTTTCGGCAGAGAGACCAGAGGGCTGTCCAATCTCACATTGGCCCTCATGCTGTGGGTGCGCTCCGTCTTGTCCCCGGCCAGCGTCTCCCGGTTTAAATCACTGTCAAAGACGATGTGAACCGTACCCACATATTCCCCGCCGGGAAATTCATAGGCCAGCTCCTCACGGTTTTTCACCAGCTTCCCCTTGTGGTCCCCATAACACTCATGTTCCCGGTCCATGCCCTGTCTCAGGCATTCCGGAATTCCCGCAGCGCCGTCACAGACCGGAGAGACCTTCCTTTTTCTTCCCGGAAGAAAACAGTCCCCGTTCATCAGAATCTGCTGAAGCTCCCCTAAGTGCCGCAGATACACGTCATGGGGAGAGGCTTCTCTGGTCACGGCGAGAAACGCCGCCGCTCCCACCGCCTCCCCCAGGATGGCGCAGGTTCCCATGACCCTGGTGCTGCTCAGTGCCAGATGGGTGGCAGAGATGTTTCTCCCCGCAAAAAACAGGTTGTCTACATTTTTCGAATATAGACACCGGTAGGGAATCTGGTAGGGCTCCTGGACCTGAAACAGTCGGTTGGGAGGCCCGTCATAGAAAAATCCTCCCGGGCAGTGGTCATCCATCTTCCATCCCCCGTAAGCCGCCGCGTCCTCAAATTCTCTGCCTCGGCTCAGATCCTTCTGAGTCAGAACATACTCCCCCACCATCCGTCTGGACTCCCTCTTTCCCGGAAGAAACCCGACAAACTCCAGGTCCCACCGGTCCGTGTTCTCCCCGTAACCGTGCTTTACATAATCCCACATCCCCATGGCCAGCGGGATCAGCTTGTCCCGGACCTCCTCCGTATCCGCGATGGTATCCTGCTCCCCGCCCAGCTCCAGATACCAGAAATTTTCCAGAGTATCATGAAGATCCGGCCGGCGCAAAAGCCTTTCATTTTCTGTCAGAGTACGGCTCCAGTCCGGCGGAATAAAGGGAACCGCCCTCTCCTGTTCCCTGGCCTGAATCAGACAGCTCATGCCCATAACCTTCTGATCAGAAGCCTCCCGGTCCGTGTCCTCGCCAAAGTCCTCCTTCCCCTCCCTGCCAAGCATAAAATCCGCTCCGCACAAGGGAGCCAGAATGCTGTCGCCGGAACAGTCCCCATACATCTTAGCCTCCACCCGGAAAAACTCCTGTGTAGTCATCTGATATCCCGTCACACTCCTGATCCGCTTCCCTCTTCCGTGGGCAAATGCCCCCTCCTCGACGTCCGCTTTCATGCAGGTACAGTTCAAAAGCAGAGTCAGATTCCTCTCCCTCTTCACAAACTCATAGAGAACCGTGTCCCACAGATAATAATTCTTCGTGGGATTCCGATACAGATTTTCCAGACAGATCTCTTCCAGGATCCCTGTCTCCCGGTTATCCCTTCCGTTGGCCCCGCAGATCCACATGCGGATCTCCGAGGAGGCATTGCCTCCCAGCACCGGCCTCTCCTGCATAAGCACCACCTGAAGCCCTTCCCGGGCGCCACGGATGGCCGCACACATCCCGGCCAGTCCACCGCCGACCACGCAAAGATCCGTCTTAATCACATGCTCTCTCAGCATCCCGTCCCCTTTCTTTTGTCTTCTCAGCCAGATAAGCTCTCAGGGCCCTCACAAAACAGCGCCCCGTCTCCTTGGCCTTATCCCCTGCAAACACATTGCTCTCGGTTCCAAAATATGCCGTCTCCAGAGTAAATGCCAGTTCTGCTTCCGGCTTTCCCATAATAAAAGGGGCAAAGGAGGGAGTCCCCGGCTGATTCCACCCGACCCCCAGAGGATAATCATCTCTGTGGCGGTAGGAAAAAGCCTCCCAGGTGATCTCGCTCTCGAAAAACTCCCCGAACCGGTTCAACTCCTCCACATGCTCTGTCAGCTTCTGGACGATGAAGCACCGGTCATTGCTGCCGCCCAGATGCCAGGGCGAGTGAAAATCAAAACCAAACGCTACCCGATGTTCAAGGATAAACCTCCTGAGAGTCCGGACAGACTCGTAGACTGCCTCTGATTCTGGTTCATAATCCCGGTTGTGGTCATGAGGCTTCCGATTCTTTCCCTGATCACCGTCCACCACTCCGTCAAGGTCCACAAACGGCACACACAGCACCCGAAATCCGTCCGGAACTCCGCCGATCAAAAACTCCTCCAGCACTCCCTCCAGCACATAGTTCCCGGTCGATTCACAGGCATGGTGCCGGGCGGTGAGAAGAATCCATGATTTCCCCTCTCCGAATTCCACAGAGGGAACCTTTCTGTCCTTCTCTGACCTGCAAAATTCCAGGATCTTAAGGCCGCGTCCATCACAGAACTCTTCAAACCTGTCCGGGTGATACAGCATATGGTGGGCAAAATAGACCCGCTGCTCATCCTCAGAAAACGTGTAGGTAAAGGAATTCCCGTCCTTCCCTCCCACCCATTCCCAATTTCTTAAGTCATGGCTCACCGCCGGCCCGAAATACCCAAGCCGTTTTTCTCCAAAATGAAAGGTGAGAGTCTGTCCCATGGCTCCTTCCACACAAAAAGCCCAATAAAACCAATCTCCCACCGTATCTCTCAACTCATTCTCCAGCCAGATCCGATGATCCTCCTGCCTTACCACCCGGATATTCCCGCCTGTAAAATTCTGATGTATCCGCATAGATTTCTCTCCTTCTTCACCCGGCCTGCAGCAGCTGAAGTTCCTGTTTTACCCTGGAGCAGGCATCCGCAAAGATCCCCACGTCCACCGAGTAGGACAGATACTGGACCCCCGCGTCGCTCCACATCTTAAGGGTCTCGGCGCTGTCTGTAAACGTCCCCACCAGAATCTCCCGCTCCCTGGCCGCTTTCACGATCCGCCTCATCTGCCGGATCACCTCCGGGTGGGTCGTCTGCCCCGGAACCCCCAGACTCTGGGACAAGTCATAGGGCCCGATAAAGAGCACGTCGATTCCCTCCACCTCCATGATCTCATCCAGATTGTCGATGGCATCCTGACCCTCCAGCTGCAGGATCACCAGGGCCTTGTCCGCCTCCGCGAAATACCGTTCCCTGGCCATGGTAGAATAGTGGGCTGCCCGGACAAACCGGCACACTCCCCTCTCCCCGTCGGGATAAAACTTTGCCTCCCGGATCACCTCCATGGCCTCCTCCCTAGAGGACACCTGAGGCACCTGGATCCCTGCCGCCCCGATATCCAGGGCTTTGGAAATATTCTCCAGGTTCCCCACCCGGACGATGGGAAACACGCCGGCAAGTTGAGCCGCCCGGATGTTATTCTGCATGTTCTCGATGCTGATGGGGCCGTGCTCCGTGTCCAGAATCACAAAATTCATCCCCGCATATCCCGCCGCCTCCACAAAGGCCGGGTCGCAGGTTTTCATAAAAGGGCCGATGACGGGGCCGTGTCTCATCTGGTTTCGAAACTGTTCAATTAACTCTGTGTTCATGTGAGCTTCTCCTTTCTCTTCGTGACAATATTTTTTTAGAGGGGCGGAGGGGAAGGCTGGGAGAATCCTCTCTCAACCTTCCCCTCCGCCAATTCCCTGCCTATTTTGTATCTCCCGCCTCCCATGCAGCATACTCGTCACAGATATCCGCGCTCGATATCTGCCGCCCGCAGAACCGGGAAGCCACTGCCGTCATATCCCGGATCAGCTGCCGCCTCTTCTCCGGCTCCGTCTCCCTCTGAATCAGCTGATACGCCGGAACCGTGCAGGCTCCCTGGGTATCCTGGTACGGCACAGACTTCAGAACACGGCAGCCTACCTTCCGGATCCGCTTGTCCTGCTTTCCGATATACAGGCTGCAGGCCACCGAATACTCGCTCATCTTGTCAAAAGGCTCCCTGGTGACTCCGGCAAGACCGGAGAAATTGCCCAGGCACCAGGCGGTAAACTGGTTTCTTTCGATTCCGGACAGGTCGCACCCGTGGACCACGTGCTCATGGTTCCCGATGACGATCTGGATCCCCTGGCCGGCCAGCAGACTGGCCAGATGTCTGGTATACCGATTGGGCTCCTCGTTGTACTGGCCGCCGCTGTGCATGCAGAAGAGGATGAGATCCGGCTTTCTCTCCTTCATGCCTCTGACGTCCTCTAAGAGATACCGCTCTCTGGTTTTGGAGGGATATCGCCGCTCAAATACCGGGAGAGCCGCCTGGACGGGATTTGCCAGGCTGTAGAGCTTCTTTAAGATGCCGGGAATCTGCTTTCTGCGGCGGAAGAAGAATCGGGAGACCGGATCCGGCAGTTCCTGGTTCTGAAACAGGTTGACGCAGTACCGGTCTCCCTTTTTCAGATACTGATGGTTGGAAAATGCGTTGGTCCCGTAGGTGTAGGACATCACCCCCACGCTCACTCCACCGACAGAGAGGATCAGAGGCTCTCTCCGCTCCTCTCGCCTGCCCTTCTCAAAAATTCCTGTGTGGGCGAAGCCGATCTCGTCCAGGCACCGTATGGTGTCCGAAATCCCTTTTCGGCCCCGGTCCATACAGTGGTTGTTGGCAGTGGATACGCAGGTGATGCCTGCGTCGTAGGCTGCCCTGGCAAATTCCTTGGGGGAGCAGAAGCAGTATCGCTCCTTTGTCAATTCCTCATAGTCGTCTGTAATGGGGGTCTCCAGATTTCCCACCACCAGATCGGACTCGGAGAATACCTCCTTCATCTGTGCGAAGACAGGGCCGAAATCGTATCCATCTTCCGAGCAGAAAGCCTTGAGAAAGGGGCCCTGGCACATGACGTCCCCTAAAAATGTGATCTTGATCTGGTCCATAGCTATCCTTTCACCGCGCCGGAGGTGATTCCCTTTATCAGATACTTCTGTCCGGCGATGAATACCACGAACATGGGGATCAGCGCCGAGGCGGCAGCGGCCATCATCAGGTGGTACTGAGTACCGGCCTCCTCGATGAAGCTGGTGAGAGCCAGGGGGATGGTCTGCAGCTTCCAGTTGGGCAGAAATACCAGGGGATTTAAGTAATCGTTCCAGGTCCACAAAAATACCATGATGGCCAGGGAGGCCATGCTGGACTTGGCCATGGGGACCATAACCGAGGCCCAGATCCGAAACTCGCCGGCGCCGTCCACTTTGGCCGACTCCCGGATCTCGTCCGGGATCTGGGTGAAGCACTGGCGCATGAGGAAGGTTCCCGTGATAGTGAAGATTCCCGGAAGGATCAAAGTTCTGTGGGTTCCGATCATCCCTAAGGCATCGAACATGACGAACTTGGGGATGATGGTGATCTGGGATGGGATCATCATGGTGGCCAGGTAGAACAGGAATACGGCTTCCCGTCCCCGAAACTTGATCTTGGCAAAGGCATAGCCGGTCATGGAACTGGTGAGAACCGCTCCCACCATACAGATCACGGCGATCTTGATGGAGTTAAAGTAGGCCAGTCCGAAGTGGTAGTCGTGGCGGGCTTTTCCTCCGATGTTCCACACCTCCACATAGTTGTCCGGGTAAAAGTACTCCGGGATCCACTTGATGGGAAGCCTGGTCACATCCATGGCCTGTTTCATGGAGGCCGACAGCATCCACGCGATGGGTACGGTCATGGTCAGGGCGATCAGCACCATGACGGCGGTGAAGAAAAGCCGCCACCGGTAGTCTCTCCCCAGCTTCTGTTTCATTGCTGCGGTTAATGTTTTTTGGTTCATCTCGTCACCTCTCTCAATATCCGACCCAACGCTTCTGTCCCCGCCACTGGATCAGGGTCACGGCGAAGATCATGACAAACAGGATCCATGCCATGGCCGAGGCGTAGCCCATCTTGTAGTAGCCGAAGGCAGAGCGGTAGATGTAGTACACCAGCACCGACGTGGAGTTGCCCGGGCCGCCTCCGGTCATGATCTGGATGGAGGCGAATACCTGGAACGAGGAGATGATGTTGGTGATCAGCAGGTAAAAGGTGGTGGGGGATAAAAACGGTACGGTCAATTTGAAAAATTTGGACACCTCTGACGCACCGTCGATATCCGCCGCCTCGTAAAGCTCCGCGGGCAGTCCCTGGATGGCTGAGGTGTAGATCATGATGGCATATCCCACCTTGGACCAGATCATCATCAGAATCACCGCAGGCATGGCCCAGGTGTAGTCAGCCAGCCATTTGGGCACATCCTCCACCCCGAACCATCTCACCAGCTGGGTGATCGGCCCGAAGGAGGAGTACATCATCACCCACACGATGGAGATGGCCACCATGCTGGAGAGATGAGGCATGAGCATGGCCAGACAGATGGGAAGCTTGGCCAGACAGTACTTGTCGATGATCACGCTGAGCACCAGAGCCAGGCAGATGGTGACGGGCACCACCGCCGCCGTGTACACCAGCGTGTTTTTTAAGGAGGCGAGAAACCAGTCGTCGGTCCACATCTCGATATAGTTGGTCAGCCCGTTAAAATTCCAGTTGCCCAGGCCTTTGGTGTAATCCCAGTCCGTAAAGCTGAACACCAGGGAACAGAGGACCGGGATAAAGGTGAAGAGCAGGCAGCCTAAAAAGTTGGGCAGCAGAAAGGCGTAACCGGTCAGGTCCGTCCTCAGCTGAGGGCTTAATTTTATCCTTTTTTCTCTCATAGATTGTCCTTATCTGCTATTTGGCGAGGATGGCATCGCCTCGTTCCTTGGCATCCGCCAGACCCTCTTCCACAGTCTTCTTCTCTGTCCAGATGGCCTCCAACTCCTCGTAAAAGGCATCCTGGACCTCCGGCATCCTAGTGGTGATGGTAGAGTAGGCATAGTTGTCATGGGGCTCGATGAGCACGCTGACTGCCGTGTCGGCGTCAAACAGATCCTCTGCTCCCGAGAGCACCGCTTTCACCACTTCCTCCTTGTCCAGGCCGTTGTAGGCCGGGATCCTTCCCCTCTCCGCCATATAGAGAGCCCCTTTTGTCATATAGAACTTGGCAAATTCCCACGCTGCGTCGACGTGCTCGGACCTGGGGTTGATACAGATCATATCCCCATATCCGCCCTGGGTGTAATTGCGGCTGTTCTCGTCCACCACCGGGTAGGGGGCAAAGGCGGTGACGAAGTCGTGAGGATAGGTGGCCGTGTCCTTTAAGGTGTTGATCAGCCATGGCCCCATGCACATGGCAATCTTCTCACCGGCGAAAAGATTGGCCATGTTCAGCTTTTCCGTGATGGTGTCCGCGTGGGTCGGGGCATAGCCCTCCTTCATAGTGGTCATAGCCAGCTCTATGGTGGCCTGCCACACGGGATCGTCAAAGCAGGTGGCAGTTCCGTCTTCCGTATAGTAGTTGTCCCCGCCCAGAGTCTGACAGGCCAGATATTTCACGTATCCGGACCGGTCCTGGCCCGTGTTCCAGAACATGCCGTACACCTTGTCCTCCCCTTCCCCGTGGGTCAACTTCTTACACACCTCCAAAAACTCGTCGTAGGTCCAGCTGGTGGGGATCTCCAGCCCCGCTTCGTCAAACATGTCCTTGTTCACCACCATCCCGTACTGGTCCAGCTTGGTGGGGAGAGAGTACGGCTTTCCGTTTACAAAATAGGCCTCTGCCATGGAGCTGGTGGAAGCGACCACGTCAAATCCGTCTCTGGCGCACAGCTCCGACAGATCCAGGGCCAGATTTCCCTCTGCCCTCTTGGTCAGCTGGGTCAGTCCATAAGTCACGTACAGGTCGATCTCGCTTCCGCCTAAAAGGTTGGTTTCCAGCTTTAAGTTTCCGTTGGAGTCATTGACAAAATGTTCGAACTCCACGGAGATCCCCTGGTCCTTATAGAGCTCATTGAATTCATCGATAATGGCCTGATGGGAGGCATCGGCGCTGGCTCCCAGGCCGGTCCAGAAGTGAAGAACCACCGGCTCCGACGCACTTGCCTTCCCATCGTTCTTTGCAGTCCGGGCGGCGCCCTCCCCGCCTTTTGGATCTCCCGCCGCGGCTCCTCCAGAATTCCCGCACCCGGTCAGCAGGCTTGTAGCCATGGCCAGACAAAGCAAACTGCAGCTCACTGTTTTTTTCATATCGTTCTCCTTTTTTTGTACACGTGATCGATTACACCCCAATTATAGTCTGTATATTATATAAATACAATTAACTTATCTGTTATCTATCTCTTCAATTCTCTGAATTCAATCTTCTATATCCTGCTCTCCCCTTTCTGTTCCTGCTTTACCCTCTTTTTTCGACCGGTTCTTGTCTTTTCTCACATCGAACCGATACCGGGAGCGGTATTCACTGGGGGATTCCCCGCACAGTTTTACGAATACCACGCTGAAATAGTTGGGATTTTCCACCCCCACCGCCTGAGCGATCTCCCGTACCGTCATGTCGGTCTTCTTGAGAAGCTCCCTGGCCTTTGCCATCCGCTGACGGTTTACATAGTCCATAAAGCTGAACCCGGTCTCCTCCTTAAACACATGGGCAAAATAGCTCTCACTCATATGACAGTGTCTCGCCCCATCCCCCACCGTAAAATTTTTTGACAGGTTGTCCCGGATAAACTCTTTGATCATGGGAATCTCTCTTCTGGTCTCACTGCGGCAGACCAAAAGGGCGCCGGGAGTCTGATTCTCTGCCAGCAGAAACGCTTTCTCACAGCAGAAAACCGCCTCGGAAAACCTGCGGATCCCCTCAAAACAGGGGGATAAGGCTCCCTCCAGCTCCACATTGGCATAGCGGCTGCCGTATTCCCACAAGTCTTCGTACCTCTCTCTGGCAACCTCACTGGTCTCCCTGTAATCCTCCGTGGACTCCATGTTGATGACAGACACCAGACATCGCTCTGAATAGCCGAAAGTCTCGATGGACAGCCCCTCCCCAAACACATTTCGGATCATATTTTCGATGGCATCTTCCAGAATCTGGACTCCGTCGGGCCTCTCCTCCCTGCGGCCGCAATGGGCGTACCGGATCATCAGCACACAGTATGGAGCCTCAAAATTCACCTGAAACCCAAATTTTTTGAAGGTTCTGGTCAGCCGGTCGTAATCCGTGTACTCCCGCTCCGAAGCCAGCTGCACCAAGAGCCTTTTGATGTCCGAAATATTTTTCCGCACAAACTGCTCCCGCTCGTCGGCAGGCTCTTCATATTCCTGTTCGTTTAAAATCTCCAGAAACTCGGCGGCATTGAGCTTCAGCTTAAAAATATAATCCACAGCTCCCAGCTTCATAGCCCGCTTCACATTCTCCGCATCGTCCAGGACGCTGAGCACGATAAACTTGATCTTGGGATACTTCTTTCTGCTCGCGGCGATCAGCTCAAATCCGTCCATCTCATCCATCTTTAAGTCGGTCAGCACAATATCCGGCTTCAGTTTCTCAATCTTTTCCAGGGCTTCTCTCCCGGAAGCCGCCTCACCCACGATCTGATACCCGTGAGATTCCCAGTTAGTCAGGGCCTTCACCCCGATTCTCACAAGAAACTCATCATCCACGATCAGAATTTTCCGCATCCCATTCCCTCCTATCTTATTCCCTTATCACCGGCAGGGTGTACTCCACCACTGCGCCCCCTGACGGGCTGTTGTAGATCTTGATCCCATAATCTTCCCCGTATTCCGTCTGGATCCGGCTGTTGACATTATCCACACCGATTCCCGTAATCTTTTTCCCGGTCTTTTTCGGACTCTCCAAGTCCTCCTGCGTGATCCCGGAACCGTTGTCCTCGATGTACAGCTTCAAAAGCCCCTCTTCCTCCCCGCCGTAAAGGAGGATCCTCCCCTTTTTCCCCGAATTATTAAACCCGTGGAGAATAGAGTTTTCTATGATGGGCTGAAGGATAAACTTGATCACCGACAGGTCCAGGGTCTCCTCTGCCAACCGGGTCTCGAACCGAAACCGATTGCCGTAGCGGCAGTTGTTGATAAAGATGTAAGCATCGATGCTCTCCACCTCCTGCCGCAGGCTGACCTGCTCCCCTCCCCGGCTCATGCTGTATTTCAGGATGGTGGTGAGCGCGTCGATGCACTCCACCATGTTTCCCGCATTTTCGATGATGGCCATCCACCGGAGGGAATTGAGGACATTAAAGAGAAAATGGGGATTCACCTGGGCTCTCAAAGCCTCATACCGGTACCGCTCCCGCTCCTTTGTCTCCGCCTTCTGCTTCTCAAACAGCTCTTCAATGGTCCGGGACATCCTCTGAAAGGACCGGTTGAGATGACCGATTTCGTCCTTTCTGTCTAAGTCGATGCCGCGGATCTCCTCCTGGGGATGATACTTCTCCATCTTGTCCGCCAGAATCTCCAGAGGCCTGGTCATCATCCTGGTGCCCCAAAAGACGCCTGCGCACAAAATCGCCATAAAGACCGCGATGACGATTCCGGTGCGCCGGGACAGAGCATTTAGATTCCGGGTCACTGAATCGTAATACACAAAATGCAGAATCGTCATAGGGTCCCCCCCTGATGCAAAGTTGTTTTCCATGACAAAACCGGACAGAAGGTATCGGTGCCCCTTTTCCTTGATGATCCGGCTGTCCGGCTCCCTCTTCCAGGCCGTGGCCAGCTCTCTGATCCGGTCCTGGTCAAAAATTTCCTGTTGGTCCATGGCCATTTTCACCTGCCCCGTCTCCGTACAGATGTAGATCACGTCCTGGGGACTCGACAGGGAACCGGACAGATCACGGATCAGCACCTCCTGCGGCATGCTGATGATCAGAGTCCCCGCATATCCCCCCTCCCTGGTGAGGATGGACCGGGCCATGGACACATACCGCACGTCTTCCCCCTCCTCATAGATATAGGAAGGTTCAAAAAAGCTCCACACCCCATACCCCTTCTCCCCGATGCTGTCCCGAACCCAAGGCTGTTCATAGAGAAAGCGGTAATCGTGATAATTGGTGCTCCAGTTGGCGCAGATCTCCCCGTTTCGGTCAAAACAGCAGATCTTCATTTTGTCCATCTCATAGATATTATTGACACTTATCGTGGCAACACTCTCGTTAAAACGGAGAGTTTTCTCATACCTGGACACCTCCTCGTCCAGGAGAGCCTGCTGAAGAGCCTCGTCATTGCTGATGACCCTGGCGATGTTGACCATACGCCAAAAAGCCTCATAGAAATCGTCCTGGCTTTTCAGAAGCCTGCGGACCGTGGCCTTGCTCATCTCCTCCTGGATATATCTGCTGTACCTGCAGGTGATGTACCCCAGCAGAAGTCCCATGGGAACCAGAATCGCTCCCAGGCAGAATAGCAGGATCTTCGTTGATATGCTGCTGTAACCGGATGTTCTTTTCATTCTTCCTGTACTCCTTTGGTGAATATCCTGTTTGACTCTTAAATATCTCCGAGAAATAATTAGGGCTGGAGAATCCCAGCATATGCGAGATCTGGGAAATGTCCAGACTGGTCTCCTCCAAAAACTGCCTGGCCCCGTCTATGCGCAGCCGCCTGACATACTCCGGCACGCTGAATCTGGTCTGTTTCTTAAACAGATGGCTTATGGTGGACACGCTGCAGCTGCAGTGGCTGGCGATGTCACCGGCCGTAATCTTTCCGGTGTAATGTCTCCGGATATAGACTGTGGCCCGGCTCAAAAGATCCCGCTCATACAACTCCTCGTCTCTCGGCCCCATCTCCTTAAGTCCGTGGTGCAGCAGCACAAACATGCTGCACAGTGGGGCAGCCCTGGCACGCAGAGCTTTGGCATCCTCCGGCTCCCTCCTGACGGTGGAGCGGTAAACCTGCCTCAGTTCCCCGAGGCTTAATCCGTATTTTTCCGCCAAATGGCTCATCTTCCTCATGGCCTCGTCGGGAAAAAGCCCATAGCCTCCCAGACTGACATACCCTAACAGGCTGCCGTCAAAATCAGAGACCGGAAACACGTACTCCCCCACCCCTGCATGGCAGGTGCCGCAAAAAGGGCCCTGACTGCAGGCGTCAAATACAGACCTTTGATGTTCGATGCAGCGGTTCCACACCGCCTCGTCGGATTTTACATAGGAACAGTAGGGGCAGCTGCTGATGTTGTAAGGACCCAAGCGGGACAGGTAATCCTGCAGGGGGATGGAATCATTGTGAAAAGACACGTAATCTCCGTGCTCTGATTTCAGGTATTGCACATAATCGGAGATCTCACTGATGAGACGGTTTATCATGGGAAAGCCTCCTGTAATGGATACAACTGTGCACGAAAACGTAAGTTTCTTACCGGAATTTATGTGGCAGTTTTTACAAAAAAATTATATCATAGGTGTGGGGGATTGTTAAATTGCAATATTCCGCTATTTCTTTCATATTCTGCTTTGGTTTTTGGGAGGCCGGCAGAAGGTGTTGGCGGATGGATATTTTACTAAATAAAAATTGGAGGTGTTTTATGGAACAATTGATGTTTTTGGAGGAAGCTCGTGAGATTCCCGTGATTGGGAATGTAGATGTGTTGGTTCTCGGCGGAGGGCCGGCCGGGGTTGGGGCGGCGGTAGCGGCGGCCAGGGAGGGGGCGGCCGTAATGTTGATCGAACAGACAGGAGATGTGGGAGGGGTGGCTACCTCCGGGATGATGAGTCACTGGACCGGGGGAAGCCGGGGCGGACTCTATGAGGAAATTCTGGACCGGTCCTGCGATGTGCGGGAAACAGACGGGGGTGGTCCGGCCAACCGGCAGACCATCCACACGGAGAGGCTGAAGACGGCTCTTTTGGACATGCTCTCAGAGGCACGGGTTTCTCTGCTCCTCTATACGTTTGCCTGCGAGCCTATTCTGGAGGGCAGCGCCTTAAAAGGGGTGATCATCGAAAATAAATCCGGAAGACAGGCCGTCTTTTCCAAGATCGTCATCGATGCCACCGGCGACGGGGATCTGGCGGCCAGGGCCGGAGTTCCCTTTGTCATCGGGAGGGAGGAAGACGGGGTCATGCAGCCGGCTACCATCATGTTTAAAGTCGGCGGCGTGGATTATGACAGGGCCGTTTTTCCCAAAAAATTTGAAGACTATATCCAGGTTCCCAAGGGAGAGATTCAGGCTCTCGGCCACAAACACCTTCCCTTTCCCGCCGGCCATGTGCTCCTATACCCCACCACCCTGCCGGGAGTCGTCACCTGCAATATGACCAACTGCATCGGCATCGACGGAACCCAAGCAGAGGACCTGGTAAAGGCCACTGTGGTGTGCAGAAAACAACTGGACTCTATCATCCGTTTCCTCCGGCACTACGTGCCTGGCTACGAAAACTGTTTCCTTCTGGCATCGGCTCCGTTTTTAGGCATCCGGGAGACCAGACACTTTAAAGGCGTAAAGACCATAACCGAGGAGGATATCCGGGAGGCCAGAATCTTCGAAGACTGGGCTGTCACCTATGCCAGTTTTAACTTTGACGTCCACAACACCACCGGAGCAGGTCTTGACAAAACCGGGGAGCAGGCCGCCTTCCGGGCCACCTTTTACACCATCCCCTACGGCTGTCTCATCCCCCAGGGCATAGACCGTCTCCTCCTGGCCGGAAGAAACATCTCCGGCACCCACATGGCCCACTCCAACTACCGCGCCATGCCCATCTGCGTCCACACAGGCCAGGCCGCCGGAACCGCTGCCGCCCTCTGCGCCCAAAAAAACCTCTCCCCCCGCAGCCTGGATGTAAACCTTCTCCAGAAAAGACTGCTGGCAAACGGAGTACTCCCGGTATCCGAACCTTCATGCCCCTAAAAAAGACAGGGAATTGCCCCGCCAGAAATCCACCGTTAAGACAGCGGCTGCACCCCAGGAGTCTCCTGGCAGTGCAGCCGCTTTTTCATAATTTCGTGATTAATATCCCTCTATGGCCCCTTTTCCCGTCCCTTCCTCCTGTTTGGCCAGCTTCACGATCCTGCTGGTGCCGAGACGCGCGGCGCCCAGCCGAATGAATTCCTCCGCGTCGTGAAAGGAGCTGATTCCGCCTGCCGCCTTCATCTTCACATCAGGTCCGACATGCTTTGCAAAGAGAGCGATGTCCTCAAAGGTGGCTCCGGCTTTGGAGAAACCGGTGGATGTCTTGATGTAGTCGGCCCCGGCGCCGGTGACAAGTTCACACATCTTCACCTTCTCCTCCTCGGTCAGAAGGCAGGTCTCGATGATCACCTTCAGGATCCTGCTGCCGCAGATCTCCTTTAAGGTGCGGATCTCTTTCTCGATCTCGCCGTAGCGCTTGTCCTTCAGATCACCGATGTTGATCACCATGTCGATCTCGTCGGCTCCGTTTTCCAGGGCATTTCTGGTCTCAAACGCCTTTACCTCCGTGGTATTGTAGCCGTTGGGGAAGCCGACGACAGTACAGACGGCCATCCGGTCTCCCACATACTCCTTGGCCCTCTTCACGAAAGAGGGGGGAATGCAGACAGATGCCGTGCCGTAGTGAATGGCATCGTCACAGATCTCCCGGATCTCTTCCCACACGCTTCCCTGTAAAAGCAGGGTGTGGTCTACCTTGTCAAAAATATGCTCATGTGCCATAGTCTCTCTCCTATCTCTCTTCTCTGTCCTTGAGGATCAGCAGCTTCAGCGCCTCGACGCCTGCCCGGACGGCCAGGGAGGTGTCCTCATTCATCTTCTGGTCCAGGCCGGCGCTCTCCCGCTCCTGATTCCAGATCACATGGAACACGGAACCGCACCGGCAGCCCAAGGCATCGGCCACCACGAACAGAGCGGCGGATTCCATCTCACTGGCCTTCACGTGAAGCCGTTTCCATGCCTCCCATTTCTCTAAAAGCTCATAGGAAACCGGCATCTTGGCCGGGGAATGCTGTCCGTAAAAGGCGTCCTTGCACTGGACCACGCCTACATGACAGGGCTTTCCCATGGATTTCGAAGCCTCCACCAGGGCCGTCATCACCTCAAAGTTGGCCACTGCCGGATACTCGATGGGTGCGTACTCCCGGCTGGTGTGCTCGAAACGGATGGCGCCGGAGGCGATCACCAGATCTCCTGACTGGACCTCCAGATCGATGCCTCCGCAGGTGCCCACGCGGACGAAGGTGTCTGCCCCGATATTGTGCAGCTCCTCCATGGCGATGGAGGCGGAGGGGCCTCCGATCCCCGTGGAACACACCGTGACCTTTTCTCCCACAAGGGTCCCTGTGTAGACCGTGTACTCCCGATTCCTGGATACCAGCCGGGGATCGTCAAAATAGGCGGCGATGGCCTCGCAGCGCCCCGGGTCTCCCGGGAGGATGCAATAGCGGCCTACATCCCCCTCTTTACAATGAATGTGAAACTGTCTCTCTAATTTCTGCATCACGTTACCTCCTTATCTCATGGAAAAAGGATCCTGTGTCTCCTGCTGCCACCTTGCAAGACGGGCCCTCATGTCCTCGAGGATCTCCCTGTGCTTTGGCGACCAGGCCAGATTGTGCAGCTCAAACTCATCTTTTTCCAGATCGTACAGTTCTTCCACGTCGTCCTTTGTACTCACATATTTCCAGTTTCTGTAACGGATGACCCTGGCCATCACGTCCTCGCCGTAGCCGTGGCCCTGGGTCTCGCTCATGAGATCCTCCCGCCAGGAAGTCTCGTCCCCCGTCACAAGAGGAAGCAGGCTGCGGCCGTGGACCGGATTTTTGGTGTAGCTCAGTCCCGCCGCATCCAGGAGGGTGACCGGGAAGTCGATGGTGCTGATCAGCTCTCTCCTCACCTGTCCGGCAGGGATCACTCCCTCCCACTTCATGGCAAAGGGAATCCGCAGAACCTCCTCGCACATGTAGGAGCCCTTGTCGAAATGTCCTCCGTGACAGGCCAGACCGTCGCCGTGGTCTGTGGTCCAGATGATCAGGGTATTCTTGTCAAGGCCCAATTGGCGAAGCTTGGTGAGGATCATGCCTCCCGCGGCGTCGATCATGGACTGATGGGCAAAACAGTGGCGGATCAGCACTTCCCACTCCTCCCAAGCCAACGTGGATGGCTGAAGCAAAATGTCGTTCTCCCCCAGGGGAACATTCCTCTCCCTGTGGTAGGTCTGTGGCTTCCCTTCCAGGTCGTCGTCATGGTTTCCATACTTCTCGATGTGAAAGTCCGGATACATGTCCAGAAATTCCTGGGTCGGGAAGTGGGGCTGGTGAGGGCCCCAGAAATCCACTCTCAGAGAAAACGGCCGCTCATCACCGCTCTCTGCGATCTCCTCTAACTTGTCGCAGGCCAGATTAGCCAGGAAAAAGCTTTCATGGGTGTCCTTTGGTGTGGTGGTCACCCCCACCGCGTGCTCCCCGCACCAGTTGGCCCTGCACTGATAGTCGGCTCCCTCCTCCAGGCCGTCCCAGTCTCCACGGTCGCTGATTCCCTTTACATAGAAGCATCTCTCAATATGGTGTACCGCCTGGGGCAGGCCCCGTTTGGCCAGATACTCCCTGTATTCCCTGGTCTGGTAGGGATTGCCGTAATCCGTGTAGGAGAATCCCTCACAGCCGTGATCCCCGGCAGCCCCCGGCCCTGCATGCCACTTACCATAATAATAATTCTGATACCCGTTTTCTGTCAAGGTGTCCAGATAAACTTCATGGACATAATCAGGATCCGTGTAGTTGTGGTACTGACCGTGGGTGTGGGCAAACAGACCTGTCAGCATGGTGCGCCTGGTGGGCCCGCACAGGGGGGAGGCGCAGTAAGCGTCGGTAAAGACTGCCCCCTCGGCTGCCAGCCTTTCAAAATTCGGCCGCTTGGGGCGGATGCTCTGATTCTTATCCCACTGAAGCCAGGCCTGATGATCGTTCTGAATGAATACAATATTTGGTCGTCTCTCCATGATATTCTCCTTTTATCTGCTCTGTACAAATCTGGTATATGGTTTTCCGGAAGCCGCCGGTTTTCCGGAGACCGCCTCGCCTCTGCGGCTTCTCTGGGCAGAACTGTAAAGCATGATCAGCACACAGGCGATGTAGGGGATCATCTGTACAAATTCTGTGGGGACGGGATTGTTCGGTCTGGTCTGCAGATACACCTGCAGGGCGCTGAAGAATCCGAAAAACATAGACGCTCCGAAAGCCCCTGCCGCAGTCCAGTTACCCATGATCACGGCAGCCATGGCCAGATAGCCGCGGCCTGCGATCATCCCCTCCTGGAACAGATTCATCTGTCCGATGGAGAGGGCCGCTCCTCCCAGGCCTCCCAAAGCCCCCGAGAGAAGAACACAGACATAACGCACCCTGTTGACGCTGATTCCCGCGGTCTCCGCCGCTTTCGGATGCTCTCCCACCATAGTGATGTGAAGGCCGAAGGCAGTCTTTTTAAACACATAGATGAGAATCAGCAGCACGACGAAGGAAAGGTATACCAGGGGAGACAGGGAAGCCAGGGTGGGCCCGATCACCGGGATCCCTGCCAGCACCGGGGAGGCAGAGATGTTGGCCACCTGCTCCGTGGTTCCCTGACGCCCGAAGATGGCTTTGGCCGCGATGCCGCAAAATCCTGTGGCCAGAAGAATCAGCGCCATGGAGCTGACGGACTGGTTGCCGCCGTAGGTGACGCAGACCATGGCATGGACGGCGGATATGGCGATTCCCACCAGGACGGCAGCCAGCACGCCCACCCACGGACTTCCGCTCACATAGGACCCTACTACCGCGGCAAATGCGCTGGCTGTCATGATTCCCTCCAGGCCGATATTGACGATGCCGGACCTCTCGGACAGGACTCCTCCCATGGCCGTGTAAGCGATGGAGGTGCCGTTTCTCAGAGTCGAGGTTAACAGATATAAAATCATCACTGACATGATACATTCCCTCCAGCTTTCTCAAGACCTTTTTTGATATAGTAACGGAATACATATTCGGCGCAGAGGAATACGATGATCAGTCCCTGTATCATATCTACCATGTTCTTGGATACACCGGCGCTGGTCTGCATCATCATGGCTCCGGTTCTCATGGCCGCCAGAATCAGGGAGGAAAAAATGATAATCAGCGGATTGTTGTGGGCGATCAGAGCCACGGGGATCCCGTTAAAGCCGTAACCGCTGGAGGCGCCTACGATCACTTTGCCCAGAGAACCGGTCACCTCGATGCCGCCTGCTAAGCCCGCCAGACCGCCGCTGATGATTAACGCCAGAAAAGCGTTCTTCTCCACATTGATTCCGCTCCACCGGGAGGCTGTGGGATTCAGCCCAACGGCCCTCATCTCGTACCCTCTTGTGGTGTGCCAAAACAGGAAGTAGACGAGAAACGCCGCCCCGACAGCCAGCACGTAGCCCAGATTCAACACATTGGGAGCGCTTAAGAGCTTAGGCAGCATAGCCGTTTTCTCGATGGCCCTGGTAGAGGTGGCCACTCCGTCTGCCTTTAAGGGGTTTAAGATCATATACTGGACAAAGTACTCGGCGATATAATTCAGCATGATGGTGCCGATGACCACATCCACCTTAAATTTCTGTTTCAGCCCCGCGGGGATGAAAGCCCAGGCCATGCCTCCCAGACAGGCTGCCGCAAGAGTCACGGGGATGTGAAGAATGGCCGGAAGGAAGCGGATGTAGATGCCTGCGATTCCCGCAGACAGAGCCCCCATGAGCATCTGCCCCTCCGCCCCGATGTTAAATACCCCGCATTTAAAAGCCACGGCCACAGCCAGACCCGTGAACATGATGGGCACTGACTTGGTCAGGGTGGAGGTAAATGCGGCAAAGGTTCCGAAGGCGCCTTTTGCCAGCGCCGCGTATGCACTGACGGGATTGTAGCCGAACAGCGCCATCACCGCTCCTCCCGCCACGATGGCCAGAAAGATCGCGAGAAAGGTAATGCCTGTCTCCAGAAGAATTCCGTTTATCGTTTCCCTCTTTCCCTTCATGCCGTCTCACCTCCCTCGTTTTTGTCTCCCAGCCCCAGCATCATGGCGCCCAGCTGTTCTCTGGTGGTATGTTCCGCATCCACGATTCCCGCGATCTGCCCTTTGTGGAGAACCATGATCCGGTCGCTGATGGCCAGGATCTCGTCCAGCTCAAAGGAGATGAGGATCACCGCTTTTTTGCTGTTTCTCTGATCATAGAGGGCCTGATGCACGAACTCCTCGGCGCCTACGTCCAGGCCTCTGGTGGGCTGGATGGCGATGAGCAGGTCCGGGTTGGCCATCACCTCCCTGGCGATGATGATCTTCTGCTGATTGCCGCCGGACAGCGTGGACGCTGTCACGTCGGTGCCGGGGCAGCGGATGTCAAACCTCTCTTTTAATTCCAGCCCGTTTTGGCGGATCTTCCTGTGATCCATAACAAATTTTGATCTTTTAAATTTGGGCAGGTGATGCTGGCCTAAGATCAGGTTGTTCTCGATGGAGTAATCCAGCACAAGGCCTTCCAAATGACGGTCCTCCGGGATGCAGGCGATACCTGAGTCCTTCCGGCTGCGGATGGACTCTCCCGATATGTCTCTCCCGTGATACTTCACCTGACCCTTGGTGGGAGCAGCCAGGCCGCAGATAATCCTGGCCAGCTCATGCTGCCCGTTGCCGTCGATGCCCGCGATGCCTAAGATCTCCCCGGCATGGACCGCAAAACTGATGTTGTCTAACTTTTTCGGCTCCTTATTCTTTTTATACTCCACGCCTTCCAGCTCCAGAACCGCCTCTCCCTTAAAAGCAGGCCTCTCCCGCCTGTTCAGATCCACGCTCCGCCCCACCATCATCTGGGTGATCTCCTCGGGCGTGGTCTCGCTGACCTTTCTGGTCCCCACCACTTTTCCCAGACGGATGACCGTGATGTTGTCAGAGATTCGAAACACCTCTGCCAGCTTGTGGCTGATAAAGAGAATGGTTTTGCCTTTTTCCTTCAGCTTCAGCAGGATCTCACAGAATTCGTCGATCTCCTGGGGGGTCAGCACGGCGGTGGGCTCGTCGAAGATCAGGATCTCGGCCCTGCGGTACAGCACCTTTAAAATCTCTACTCTCTGCTGCTCTGTGACGGTTAAATCAGCCACCTTTTTATAAGGGTCGATGCGCATGCCGTAGAGATCAGAAAGCTCCTGAATCTCCTTTGCCGCCTTATGCCTGTCGATGGAGATCCTGTTCCCCGGCTCTTTCCCGGCGATGATGTTCTCCGTCACCGTAAGCCTGGGCACCAGCATAAAATGCTGGTGAACCATGCCTATCCCGCAGCGGATGCTGTCCTTGGAACTGTGGAATACCTCCGGTTTCCCGTCAATGTAGATCTGTCCCTCTGTGGGTTGATACAGCCCGAAGAGAATGTTCATGAGGGTGGATTTCCCGGCTCCGTTCTCGCCTGCCAGGGTGTGGATCTCCCCTTTCTCCACGGAGATATGAATATGATCATTGGCCGTGACGCCGGGAAAGCGCTTGGTGATATTCTCCAACTGGATTTTATATGACATATTGATTTCCTTTCATTCGGCCGAAGGCCCATCCTGTATCACGGTTTCATTTGACTTCATAGGTGTAGCTGAAAGAATTGAAATCCGCCTCTGTTCCCGGAACTTTCAGTTCCCCGCTTACGATCCTGGCACTCAGATCCTCGATGGCTTTCTTCTCCTCCTCGGTGAGCAGGGAGAGCAGGTTCTCATTGTCTGTGAACAAAAGTTTCACCCCTTCCTCCTTGATGCCCAGACTGGAGATGCTGGTGTCAAACTTTCCTGTGGACTGGGCATCCCGCAGAAGGGCCGCGATGGCCTCGTTGACAGGCTTCACCACAGAGGCTATGATCTTCTCATAGCTCTTGTCAAACTGTCCGTTTGCGGCGCCGAAACAGTAGTTTCCGTCTCCCGCCTCCTCGGCTGCCTGGAAGACGCCCAGATTACAGGCCCCGGAGTAACAGCCCACGAAATCACAGCCTTGAGAATACATGGCATTGGCATGCTCATAGCCGATGTTGGTGTCTGCATAGCTGTTGGTAAAGGTGATCATGACCTCGCAATCCGGATTCACGGCCTTGGCCCCAGCCATATAGCCGTACTGATAGCGGAGCTGAAGGGGCTCGGACATGGCCAGAACCGCTCCGATCTTGTTGCTCTTTGTCTTCATGCCGCCGAGAGCCCCTGCCAGGAAAGCCGCCTCATTCTCCCGGTATTCGAAAGAGATCACATTGGCCGGAGAGTCCGGCAGGTATTCGGCCAGGTACAAAAAGTACACATCCGGGTATTCACCTGCCACTTCCAGCATGCCGTCACAGTACTCTGCGCTTGAGGCCACCACAAAGTTGGCTCCCTGCTGGATCAGGGTACGGAAACCGCTGGCAGTCTCGGACACATCCGCGATCTCCAGTTCATAGTGGGGGATCCCCAGCTCCTCTTTCGCCTGCACCAGACCGGCCAGAACGTCGTCCGCAAAACTCTGTGTTCCAAATGCGTAGGCGATCATGCCTGTGACCAGTTGGGTATCCGCCTTTTCTTCGGTCTTCCCCTCAGCCACCCCGGAGTTGGTCCCATTTGAGTCTGCCTTCTGTCCGCCGCATGCTGTCAGAAAAATCGCCGTTACCGTACACAACATCAAAGGAATTATTTTTTTCATGTCTCCACCTTTCTTTCGGAAAAACAGGGGGAACACAGCGTCCTGTCTTTCTTCCCCGGCCCTTCCATCTCATCTTGTAATCGATTGATACGCTGTGCGGAAATAGATCCGCACTATAGTAATTCCGCAGGCAGCTGCCTTGCCACAGAATTCTTAAGTTGGGGACGGGACCTTGTTCCTCCCGCCATGGCAATCGCTCTTATTTCCCGGAGTTTTCTATTCCCGGTGTCTTTATACCGGACATCTCTATTCCCGGTATTTTCGGTCTAAATACTTCCCAAGTGGTCCTCCATAATCTGTTCCATCTTCTGAAGCTGCTCGAAAGAAATCCGGATCTTCCCATGGCTTATGGCGATCAAGCCCTGGTCCACAAAGGCAGTAAGCTTCCGGTTTACGGTCCGCACACTGATTCCGCCTACCTCCGCCGCGATCTTCTCCCTTGTCTCCTTTACCGTAATCATGCCCCCCGGGTCTTTCTTATGAAAATTGGCTTTCCGGCAGTAAAACGCAAAATAGGTCAGCAGTCTCATCTCAGCCGGGGTCTCCTCCAGCGCCCTCTTTTTCTTCTGCTCCTCAAGGAGGATCTCAAGAGCCGTCTCCACCTGGTTTCTCAAAAAATCCGGAGCTCGAAACAGCCAGTCCCAATAATCGCTGAATCGAATCCCCAGCATCCTGCAGGCTGTGATCGCCCGGATGCTGGTGGAATAATATTTCAGATTCCCAAGGGCGGCGATATCTCCCATGATAGTCAGACGTCCGAAATTCTTTACCACAAAGGCATTGTGACCCAGGTAGTGCTGGGCTGTCACCCTGCCGTCCAAAACACAGTACACATAGAAACAGGGGTCCCCCTCCCGGATCAGATAGTCCCCCGGAGGCACTTCTTTGATAAATACCTCCGCTTCCTCCGGAAACCTGGCAAAGAAGGCCTCCAGCTGTCCCCGCAGAGAGGCCGGCTCCTGACGGATTACATCTTGTATCTTCATGCTGCCTCCTTCCTAAAATTTCCGTTTTTCTGTAATAAATACCTTTTGGCAGCTTTATCGTACCATAGATTGGTGTCACAAAAAAGGTCATGTGTCCTATTTCAGAAAAAATTTTTTCTATTTTTCCAAAAAATGGAATAGATCACTTTTTGTTTTGTTGATTTTAACCATTCTCACCGAATCCCTTCTCCCTATTTATTCAAAAGTTAGACAAAACAAGGCGGATGGACCGAAATCCACCCGCCTTGCTTTTTCTCTTATTTTTTCCTTCCCGTCCTCATTATGCCGTCACCAGCACCTCTGCCAGCTCCTCCAGAGCTCTTCTGCTGTCCTCATTCAGCGCCGAGCGGATGGTCACCGCCGGCTCCGGAATGGTGATCTGCTTCATCGACTCCAGCATCCCTCTCATCGCCCTGACCGCCCCCGGCGCCCAGGTTCCGTTCTCCACCAGAGCCACGGTCCGCTTCTGATAGTTCTTGGATTTCAGATGGGCCAGAAATTCCTCCATACAGGGGAACAGACCGCCGTCGTAGGTGGCACAGGCAAGAACCACACGGTCATAGAAAAAGGCCTTCCTCACCCCGTAGGACACGTCTGTCCTCGTCAGGTCCAGAACCTCCACACATTCCTCTCCTCTGCCCCTCAGCATGTCTGCCAGCTCCCCGGCTGCCGCCAGGGTGTTGCCGTGGATGGAGGCAGAAGCGATCAGAACCCCTTTCTGCTCCGGCTCATAGCTGCTCCAGATCTGATATTTGTCCAGATAATAACCCAGATCCTCTTTTAAGACCGGCCCGTGGAGCGGACAGATCATCTGGATATCCAGCGCTGCGGCCTTCTTTAAAAGAGCCTGAACCTGAGCCCCGTATTTGCCTACAATATTCAGATAATACCTGGCTGCCTCCTCACTCCACTGCTCCTTCAGTCCCGAATTGACTCCGAAAGTTCCAAAGGCATCGGCGGAAAACAGGATCTTCTCCGTCTGCTCATAGGCCACCATGGCCTCCGGCCAGTGGACCATGGGCGCCATGAGAAACTGCAGGGTGTGGCGTCCCAGAGAAAGGGTTCCTCCCTCTTTCACGGTCAGAGTCCTACCGGTCAGATTCAGATCAAAAAACTGGCTGATCATGGGAAATGTCTTGGCATTGCCCACGATCACCGCCTCCGGGTAGGCCTCCACAAATCTTGCGATATTGGCCCCGTGATCCGGCTCCATATGAGATATCACCAGATAGTCCGGTTTTCTCCCGTCCAGCACCTTCCTGATGTTGTCCAGCCACTGTGCGGTCCCCCGGTTATCCACAGTATCCATCACGGCTGTCTTCTCATCCAGAATCACATAGGAATTGTAAGTGACACCGTCGGACACCGGATACTGGCTCTCAAATAAATCCAGGTTCCGGTCCTCGGCTCCCACATAAAGAATCTCGTCTGTAATCACCATGTCTTCTCGTCTCCTGTCCTTTTCATTAATATTGCGCGGATTGTTCCGCAGTCTGTCTATGGATTCAGTGCCCCCATCCTAGGCCGGGGCAAACTGGCTGTTGTACAGCCTGGCATAGAAGCCTCCCATTTCCAGCAATTCCTCATGACTTCCCTGCTCGATGATGTGGCCGTCCCTCATAACCAGAATCACATCAGCCTCCTTGATGGTGGACAGACGGTGAGCCACAATAAAGCTGGTCCGCCCCTCCATCATCTTGGCAAATGCCTTCTGAATCCGAATCTCCGTGCGGGTATCGATGGAGGAAGTGGCCTCGTCCAGAATCAACATCGGCGGCAGGCACAGCATAACCCGGGCGATGCACAAAAGCTGCTTCTGGCCCTGAGATAAATTCCCTCCGTCCTCGGTGATCACCGTGTCATACCCGTCAGGCATGCGCTTGATAAAACTGTGGGCGTGGGCCTCCTTCGCCGCCCGAATCACCTCTTCTTCTGTGGCATCCGGCTTTCCATAAGCGATATTATCCCGGATGGTTCCGGATTTTAACCATGTCTCCTGCAATACCATGCCGTAGCCTGCCCTTAAACTCCTTCTGGTCATGTGGCGGATGTCATGGCCGCTTACCCGGATGCAGCCGGACTTCACATCATAGAACCTCATCAGAAGATTGATCACCGTGCTCTTTCCGCAGCCTGTCGGCCCTACGATGGCGATCCTCTGGCCCGGCTCCACGGACAGATTAAAGTCCTCGATCAGGGAAACGTCGGGATTGTAGGAAAAATATACATGCTCCAGGTCCACATTCCCGTCGGCCTCCTTTAAGTCCACCGCATCCGGATCCTCAGGCTTAAGGGGCTCCTCATCGATGAGCGCGAAGACTCTGGCCGCGGAGGCCAGGGCATTCTGAAGCTCCGTGACCACGCCGGAGATCTCGTTGAAAGGCTTGGTGTATTGGTTGGCATAGCTCAAAAAGCTGGAAAGCTTGCCTACGGAGAGAAGACCGTGGACTGCCGCATAGGCCCCTGCCACCCCGACGCTGGCATAGACCAGTCCGTTGACAAACCGGGTGGCCGGGTTGGTGATGGAGGAGAAAAATGTGGCCTGCAGACTGTATCTCCTCAGCCTCTCGTTGATCTCCTCAAAGCTCTCCTGAGCCTCCTTCTCGTGTCCGAAGGCCTGAACCACCTTCTGATTGCCCAGCATCTCGTCGATGAGTCCGGTCAGCTCTCCTCTTGTCTCCGACTGATGCTTGAACATCACATAGGTCTTTCTGGCGATAAATCCGGCAACCAGCAGAGACACCGGGGTCACACAGACTACCACCAGGGCGATCCACCCGTTGACAAAAAACATGAACCCCAGCGTGCCCAGAATGGTCAGCACGCCGGTGAACAGCTGGGTAAAGCCCATGAGAAGTCCCTCGGAAAACTGATCGATGTCCGCGATAATCCGGCTTATAATGTCACCGGACGGATGGGAGTCCACATAGGCTAAGGGGAGCACCTCCAGATGCTCGAAGGCCTTGGTCCGGATATCCTTCACCACCCGGTAAGTAATCTTATTGTTGATGTGGTTCATCAGCCACTGGGCGACCGCCGTGATGAGAATCACTGCCGCCATCTTCTTTAACACCACAAGAAGTCCCTGAAAATCCACCTTTCCCGGTCCCAGGATCAGATCCACCCCGTCGCCGATGAGGATCGGGGCATAGAGGGTGGTCACCACCGTCACCGCAGCCAGACACAGGGACAAAAGCACGCCCCATTTGTAGTGGCCGATATAATCCAAAATCCGTTTTATGGTTGATCTGTACCGATTCATCGGCTCACCTCCTCTTTCGACAGCTGGGACAGACAGATCTCGTGATATACCTCACACTTCTCCAGAAGTTCTCTGTGAGTTCCCAGACCCACCAGTTTTCCGTCATCCAGCACCAGAATCTGATCCGCGTTGCGGATGGTGGTGGCTCTCTGAGACACGATAAACACGGTCATATCTTTTGTGTGTTCCCTAATCGCCCTGCGCAGGGCCGCATCCGTGGCAAAGTCCAGGGCGGAAGCGCTGTCATCCATAATCAGGATCTCCGGCTTTCGCACCAGAGCCCTGGCGATGGTCAGACGCTGCTTCTGACCTCCGGACAGATTCCGTCCCCCCTGTTCGATCTCCAGATCCAGTCCCTTTTCCTTGCTGTCCACAAACTCTCTGGCCTGAGCGATGTCCAGGGCCTCGTAGATCTCCTCATCACCGGCATCACTTCTGCCCCACTTCATATTGTCCCGAAGGCTTCCTTTAAAGAGAACCGCCTTCTGGGGGACCATACCGATCTTTTCCCTGAGGCCGGAGAGCGGATAATCCTTCACATCCCTTCCGTCCACGAAAACCGTACCCTCTGTGGCATCATAAAATCTGGGGATCAGATTGACCAGAGAGGACTTGCCGGAGCCGGTTCCGCCTATGATGCCGATGGTCTGGCCCTTGAAAGCCTGAAACGAGATCCGGCTTAAAGAGGGTTCCTTGGCCCCCGCATAGTAGAAATCCATATTCCGAAATTCCACCTTCACATCACCCTCCGGCGTGCCTTTCAGGCTGCCCTCAGCCCGCTCCACGATGCTGGTCTGCTCATCGAAGACTCCGCTGATGCGGTTGGCGCAGGCCAGGGCTTTGGAGATGGTGATGATTAAGTTGGCCAGCTTCACAAGCTCCACCAGGATCTGGGACATGTAGTTGACCAGGGCCACCACTTCACCCTGAGTGATGATACCGCCCTCCACCTGCCATGCCCCGGTCCAGATCAGCACCACGATGGCCCCATTGATGATCACATAGGTGACAGGATTCATCAGCGCAGAGATCTTGCCCACAAACACCTGGAGGCGAACCAGCTGCGCGTTCTCCTGGTCAAATTTTCTGCTCTCCTCCTGCTGCCGGTTAAAGGCACGAACCACCCTGGCTCCCAGCAGATTCTCCCTAGTGGTCAGAAGCACCCGGTCCAGCTGTCTCTGCACTTTTTTGTACAGAGGCATGCTGACCAGCATGACGCCGAAGACCACCACAGAAAGGAGGGGAATGGTGACCACAAAGATCATGGCCGCCCTGACATTGATGGTAAACGCCATCACCATGGCGCCGAAGACGATAAAGGGAGACCGAAGAAACAGCCTCAGCACCAGATTGATCCCCGACTGAACCTGATTGATGTCGCTGGTCATCCTGGTCACCAGCGTCGAGGTTCCTATGGTGTCGATCTCCCGGTAGGACAGGGAGTTGATATGGCGAAACAGATCATTTCTCAGGAGGGTGCCGATGCCCACCGCGGCTTTGGCCGAGAAATACTGGGCAGTGAGAGAACAGGTCAGTCCCACCACGCCCAAAAGTACCAGAACTCCGCCCATGCGCAGAATATACCCCATATCCTGATTTTTGATTCCCACATCGATGATCTGAGCCATGACCAGAGGCACAAACAGCTCGAAGCTGGCCTCCAGCAGTTTAAATAGAGGGCCCAGAATACTCTCGAGCTTATAGCCCTTAAAGTATTTTAAAAACTTTTTCATATGGAATCCTCCCTACTATATTTTTTGCAAATAATAGATTGTGTTATTATATCATTATGGTATAATATGCGCAAGAGAGATTTCTCCAAAGAATGCTTATCTGCGGAAAGGGTTTTTATGAATTCCAAACAATTACACTATTTTGTCACCATCGTGGAGACAGGCAGCTTCACCGCCGCCGCCCAGACTCTGGGACTGTCGCAGCCCCCTTTGAGCAAACAGATCATGGCACTGGAAGAAGAGCTGGGTGTCTCCCTTCTCGTCAGAAGCTCCAGAAAGGCGGTGCCCACTCAGGCCGGGACCTTTCTCTATGACCGGGCCAAGAACATCTTGGGGATCATGGATTCCACCGAGAGGCAGCTTCATGGATTCCGAAACGGAGCCCGTGGGATCTTAAAGCTGGGCACCATCTCCTCCTCCGGCCACATGCTCACCGGCACATTTTTAAAGGATTTCTGCCGTGATTACCCGGATGTCCGATTTGAGCTGACCGAGGGCAACACCTATCAGCTTTTAGAGCACTTAAAAAACGGTCTCATCGAGTGCGCCGTCCTGCGCACCCCCTTTAACAGCGACGGATTTCACTGCTGTTACGGCCCCACGGAACCTCTTGTGGCCGTGGGAGCGCCATCCAGTTTTCAGGGTTTGGCCCCGGGCCGGGCCATAGAGCTGACGGACTTGGCAGGTAAACCTCTGATCTACTACCGCCGCTTTGAGGCCATCCTCTTTGCCGCCTTTCAGAGTATCGGGCTGGAGCCTTATATCTTCTGCCGCAACGACGATGCCAGAACCTGTCTTCTGTGGGCCGGAGCCGGGCTTGGAGTGGCTCTGGTTCCAGAGACCATCTGCAACCTCTCCATCGGCAGCGGCTTGGAGCGGCATCCCATTCTCTCCCGCTCCACCGCGACCCGCATGGCCGTCGTACACAAAAAAACCGGCTATGTATCTCAGCTTGCCAGAGAATTTGCGGCCTACTTCGAACATTACCAGGGCTGGGAAGAATCCGATGCCGATTAGACCTTCTCTCCTACGAGGACGTCCCCTGCCGCTGTGCCATGGAGAACACCACAAAACCGACGAAAAACAGGACAGCCAGCATCCCCACTCCGCTGCTGGGATTTTGGGTCAGCTGAGTCATGACGCCCACCAGCGCCGTCCCGATGAAAGAAGCTCCCTTTCCGCAGATGTCAAAGATGCCGAAGAACTCCCCCGACTTCTCCGGCGGGATGATACTGGCGAAATACGATCTGGAGAGCGCCTGGATTCCCCCCTGGAACATGCCCACCCACACGGCCAGAATCCAGAACTCCCACTGCCTGTCCAGCTGGATGGCAAAGAGGGCGATACAGAAATAGCTGGCGATGCAGACCTTGATCAGAGTGGTATTTCTCTGCCTTTTCGCCAGAACGCCGAACAAAAGCGCACAGGGGAAAGCCACGATCTGAGTCACCAGGAGAGCCAAAAGAAGTCCCCTGCTGTCCAGCCCGATGGCGCTTCCGTAGGCCGTTGCCATCTCGATGATCGTGTACACCCCGTCGATATAAAAGAAAAAAGCCACCAGGAACAGAAAGATCTTCCTGTCTCCTCTGATATCTCTTATGACTCTTCTCAGCCTGCCGAAGCTTTCCCTCACCACATGGCTCTGTCTCGGGACCCCGTGTATCTGCCTGTAGTTCCTCAGAAGGGGGATGGTCACTGCCAGCCACCACCCGGCATTTAGGCAAAATGCGGCTCCCATGGCGGAGGCCATATTGAACCCCAGGCTTTCGTGGCCCAGGACCAGCACCAGGCTGACGACGAAGGGGACACAGCTTCCGATATAGCCCCAGGCGTACCCCTGGGCGGACACCTGATCCATACGCTCCGGCTTCGTCACGTCGGAGAGCATGGCGTCATAGAAGATCAGGCTGGATGAATATCCCACCTTGGCCACCACAAAGACAGCCAGAAAGACAGTCCACGACACCGGCAGGGCCAGGGCGGCGCAGCCCAGGACCCCCACCATCATACAGGCCGTAAAGATAGGCTTCTTGTACCCTTTCGTGTCCGCCACGGTTCCGAGCACCGGTCCGATGAAAGCCACCAGGATCGTGGAAATCGACGCCCCGTAGCCCCAGTAGGCCAGGGCGTCCACCTCCGACACTCCTCCCTCTGCGGCCAGGTAGTTAAAATAGATGGGAAAAATGGTGGATACCAAAAGCACAAAGGCAGAGTTGCCCACATCATAAAGAATCCAATATTTCTCTAATTTTGTCATGTTTCCTCTCACGCAGATGTCCCCTCTTTCTTTGAATACCAAAATAATAGGCATTTGTGAAACCCAAAACTTGTCAGAATATTCTCCTGGCTTTGACTTCCGCAATCACTTATCAGTATCAAACAGACTCAGCTGTGTGGTCTCATACCCTCTCCTGTAGGCATGGATAATGTCTTTCATCTCATAGAGTATGCCGTATCTCCTGCACTCCTCGGAAAAAACTTTCCACAGTCCTCTGGCCCTCGGGCTGGGGCAGCTGTACTGATTGCCGAACTGTCTCATATAGGCTTCCCGAAGCCCTCGGCCCGGAAACAGCTCCTCCAGGCGGTCAAAATACCACTCTCTCTGGTTTCCTCTCAGCGTCATGCCCATGGCACCGTAGATAAATCTGGCTCCGGCTTCATGGGCCCGCCTCACCACGGTCCGCACATTGTCCTCATGATCCTCCAGAAACGGCAGCACCGGCATGAGGAGGATTCCCGTAAAAATCCCTCGCTGGCTCAGGGAGGCGATCATATCCAGACGCTGGGAAGGCAGGGACACCGCCGGCTCGATCTTTCTGGCCAGCTCGTCATCTGCAGTGGTGACCGTCACCTTGCACAGCACGGGGGAGTGTTCCCGGATGCTCTCCAGGATCTCTGCATCCCTCATCATGAGGGTACTTTTGGTGGCTATGGCCGCGCCGAACCCGAAAGCGTCCAAAAGCTCCAGCCCGTGTCTGGTCAGCAGAAGCTCCTTCTCCCATGGGTTGTAGGGATCGCTCATGGCCCCCGTGCCTACCACTCCGGTCTTCACTTTTCTCCTCAAATCGTCCCGAATCACCGCCAGCGCATCCTTCTTGGCCCTGACCCGGTCAAAATCCTTGATTTGGTAACACTCTGACCGGCTGTCACAGTAGATACAGCCATGACAGCAGCCCTTGTAGATATTCATGTTGTAATCGATGCCGAACCACCCGGTGTCTTTCGTCTTAGTCACGATGGTCTTTGCCGAAATGTATTCCATAGTATCTCCTGATTCTCTGTTCTGATACATCAGCCGGTTTCTTTTCAGACAGTATACTCTCTTTCCATCATGGTTTCAAGAAATATCTGACCCGCCCGCCTCAATTTTTTTCCCATCCTTGCCATTTTCCCGGACTCATGATAATATCATGATACCAGGGACAAAAGGTCTAAAATCTGACTTGCCTGCTGGAACATGTTAGACCTGGAGACCCGCAAAAACAAGAAAAGGTGAGGTGGCGATGATTTCTCTTTTAGTGGACGGAAAACGGATCTTTGACAAATATAAAAAAGATGAGGTTACGGTATATGCCGCCCAGGCATCATTTTTTATCGTAATCTCATTCTTCCCTTTTATTATGCTTCTGCTGACGCTGATTCAGTTTATCCCGGCAGTAAATAAGTCGGATCTCTTAGAGCTTCTGGTGACCGTCATGCCGGATATGCTGGATGCCTTAGTCATCAGCATCGTAGATGACCTGTACAGCAAATCCCCTGCCACCATGGTGTCCATCTCCGCCGTGGTCGCCATCTGGTCTGCCTCCCGTGGGATGATGGGCATCGAGAGGGGATTAAACCGTGTCTACGAAAGCCCTCAGCCCAGAGGATATCTGATCCGAAGACTGATCTGCTCCGGTTATACCATCCTCTTTGTGGTGGCCAGCGCGGCCAGCATGGTACTTCTGGTGCTGGGAACCAGTATCCAGCGGATGATCCTGCGGGTATTTCCCATGGCCTCCACCTTTACCAGGTATGTGATCAGCCTCCGCTCCTTCCTGGCGCTGGCTGTCCTGGTCACGGTGTTCACCGGACTTTACACCCTGGTGCCGGTGCGCAAACACAGTCCCAGAAGTCAGCTTCCGGGGGCTTTGTTTTCCACCCTGGGATGGATCGTGTTCTCCGCCCTGTTTTCCATCTATTTTAACAATTTCAGCAACTATTCCTATATGTACGGAAGCCTTACCGCCGTGGTCGTGCTGATGCTGTGGCTGTATATCTGTATCTGTATCCTCCTCATCGGGGCAGAGCTTAATTACTATCTGGAAAACTAAACCTTTTCGCAAAAATCCCCTCGGATTCCCGCACCGGGAACCTGAGGGGATTTTCTGTCACAGACCACTGCCCGACGGCCTACAGCTTGGAAGCTGCCGGCTTGTCCAGAAGCACCACCACATCCGGGTGAAGCTGCAGCAGGGATGCCGGAGCCAGCGTGGTGACCGGGCCATGGCACATAGCCGCCACCGCGTCTGCCTTTGCCTCCCCGTTGGCGATCATGATGATCCTCTTTGACAGGAGGATGTGGCGCACACCCATGGCGCATATGGGGTTTCCTTTCCTGCTGTGTACCACATGGGCCTCCGGAGTCAGCTTCTCATTGGGAAGGTTCATGCCGATGTGGGCATCGGCTCCGATTCCCAAGATCTGCATGTCCAGCCGTCCCTCCGGCAGGCTGTCCATAAGGGCATCATACTTTTTGCACGCCTCCTCGAGACCGTCGGCAAACCCGTCCGGCATCTTCAGCTGGCTGTCGTCTGCATCCACATGGTCCAGCAGATGGGGGTGGAAAAAGCTGTTTCTCAAGGCCGTGGGATCCTCCGGCGGGACATCTGCCATCTCCTCCAGGTTATAGAGGGTACACTCAGAGAAAGAGACCCGATGATCTTTGTACAGTTTTACCAGCTCCGCACACAATCCCACCGGCGTGCTCCCCGCTGTCAGCCCTAAGTGGCAGTTTGGTTTCTGCAGAAGCTGCGCCGCTACTAAGTCTGCCGCTGCCCTGCTCATCTCCTCATAGGTATCATAAATTTGAACTCTCATACTCCCTCACTCCTTATACGCGAAATAGTACCTTCATTATACTCATTGGCATATGGCAAATCAAGGGAAACAGAGAGTCTCAGGACAATGTGATACAATGTACCGTACTTTTCAGAACTCCCCCGCAAAAATCCGGTAATATGCCGCAAATTACAGGTCTATAGTCCATACAGCTTCCCGTACTTGTCCGTCAGGTAGTCCACATAATACCGGGGGTTAAAGTCTTCCCCTGTCACGTCTTTGAGGAACTGGCGGCTGGTCTTTAACTTACCGTATTTATGGATGTTCTCTCTGAGGAACTCTCGGATCTCGCCAATCCGCCCGCTCTCCAAAAGCCCCTCAAAATCCATCTTCTTTCTCATATAGGCGTAAAGCTGGGCTCCGAAGGCGCTTCCTAAGGCGTAGGACGGGAAATATCCGAAAGACCCCTGAGACCAGTGGATGTCCTGCAACACGCCCTCAGCCACATCCCGGGGGCGAACCCCCAGATACTCTTCGTATTTGTCCGCCCAGATCCGAGGCAGTTCTTCCACATCCAAGTCCTCCTCGATGAGCATCTTCTCGATCTCGTATCGAATCAACACATGAAGGCTGTAGGTCAGCTCGTCGGCCTGGGTGCGGATCAGACTTGGCTCCACCTTGTTGATGGCTTTCACAAACCTGTCTAAAGACACCTCACCCAGCTGTCCGGGGAATCGGCTCTTAAGTTTCTCGTAGACCGGAACCCAAAAAGCCCTGTTTCTTCCGATGATGTTCTCAAAAAACCGGGACTGAGACTCATGCATGCCCATGGAAGCCCCTGTTCCCACCAGAGTCTGGGTCAGCTCATCGGGGATCCCCATCTCATAGATGGCATGTCCCGACTCGTGGATCACGGAAAACAGGGAATCATCCACATGGTCATTATAGCTGGTGGTGATCCGCACATCCTTATTGTGGAGATTGGTGGTAAAGGGATGGGCGCTGACGGCCATGACTCCCCGATCAAAATCAAATCCCACATACTCCGCAAAGAATCTGCCGACAGCCTCCTGATCCTTCTCACTGTAGTCTCCCGCAAGAAAGCTGTCATCTACCGTTCCACCGCTCTCTGTAAGCCTCTTTAAAAACGGAACCAGCTGATCCTTCAGGGTGCCGAAAAACTGATCCAGAGCCTTCATGTCAAATCCCTTCTCATAGTCATCCAGCAGCACGTCATACAGCTTCTGTCCCTCCCCTGCCCGGTAGGAGGCAAATTTTTTCGTGTACTCCACCAGCTTTCTAAGTGTAGGGGCAAAACTCTCGAAATCCTTGTTCTTCCTGGCCTCCGCCCAGATCCTGGCGCTCTCGGATGTCAGCTCGGAGAACTCCCGGTACTCCTTTGCCGGAACCCGCTCCAGCTTCTCGATCTCCTCCGTCAACTCCCTCACGATGGCCTTCTCCGTCTCGGTCAAGGCTTCCTCTTTGCACTCCTCTGCCAGCCTCTTAACTTCCGGATCCGTGATCACGGAAAAATATTCACTTGACAGAGTTCCCACCACCTTGGAGGTGTTGGGGCCTGCCGCCTTAGGGGCCAGGGTCTCATTGTCCCATTCAAACAGGACTCTGGCAGTCTGAAACGCCTGGGCCCTCTCTAAGTAAGTCTGCAGCTGTTCGTAGGCTTTTTTCATAATTATAATCTCCTCTTCTCTTTCCGTCTCACTTATTTTGGATCTTCCTTTCCATCTGCGATAGATTGAACCTCCTTGCGACATTGGGGGGTAGTGCGCTGAGGCGCACGCAGGTCGTAAGGGATCCTCCCATCTGCGATGGGTCCCTCCTTGCGACATATTTTACTGCATTTTTTTGTTTTCACAATATGATTTTAGTACATTACTTTGATCATAATCTTGTAAGCCATGGCTTCTGCTCTATCGGTAACAGTACTTGTGATACCGGGTCTGCAGGTACACCCCGCTTCCCTGGCGAAATCCGGCCTGGTAGACCACATTCCCCGGCAGGATGCTTCCGTTTTCCAGAAGCCACCGGGCGTTGCGCCAGTTGGCCTCCGTCGGCTCCCGGTAATAATTGCCGTCCCAGGTACAAGCATACTGGCCTCTCTGGAACACGACTCCCTCTATGGTGTTGGGGTAGGCCCCGTGATTCTTCCGGTTCAGAATCACGGAACCGATGTAGAGCTGTTCCTCGTCAGGACAGCACTGGCCCTCCCCGCAGATGGCGTGAGCCAGGATATAGAGATCTTCATCAGTATACGACTGCACTGCCTTCTCGGTTTCCGTCTCCTGCTCAAGGATGACATGAGGCCCGTATTCCGTGGTCTCCTCCGTCTCTTCGGTCTGCCATTCCACCTCCCCCGGACCTCCGCCTGTCCCATCATGAGGCCGATATATGGCTTCCTCCTCCAGGTTCCCCTCCAACGTGTTCTCCGGGGAGAGTTCTTCGCGCTCCTCTTCTTCCCCCTCTTCCCCGCTTTCTTCCCACCGGGTCTCTTCTATCTCCTCCTCCTGTGAAACCTCGCCAGGTCCCTTAGGTCTTTTTAAAGGCTCCTCCGTCCCGTCGCCGCAGGCCTCTTTCTTTCCTGCAGCCTCCACCGCCTCCGGCTGCCGGGCCTCCTCCCCGTAACCCTCCGCCTGAGCGGAAATCGCTGTCATGGACACCATGACCACAGCCGACATCATCGCTTTCACAATCTTGTCCCTTCTCATAAACCATCTCTCCTTCCACGATTGTCTTCGCGTCTATAATAAATTATGTCCACTTTTTTACATTTATTACATAAATGTTAAAAATAGATCAATTTTATAGAAGAGATGATCTCCTGCCCCTTCCCTGCCCGCGCGCCGGGCCTTGGTCCGCTCTGCTGGCAGACCTCCTTTCGGGGTCTGTGTACACAAAAAGTGCCGCCTCTGATCTGCCTTGACCAGAAGCGGCCCTTTTTCCTAAAAATACTTTTTCGACCCCCACAGGTTGTTCTTCTTCAGTTCTAAATATTCGTTGTACGCCTTCTCCAGGATCTGCTTCTCATTGGAAAACTTCAGCAGATGGTAGGCCTCATAGAACTTATAGTATCCGGAGTCCATAAAATACTCCTCACGTTGTGGTTTACTGTAGTAGCTGTCTGCCATCATCAGATACCAGTGGACGTCTTTCTCCACCATATCCTGAGGCGTGTTAAAGGAATACTGGCTCTTGCCGATGTACTTGATGATGGAGGCTGTCACACCGGTCTCCTCCTTCACCTCCCGCAAGGCTGTCTCCTTATACTCTTCTCCTTCCTCCACAGTTCCTTTCGGTAAAACCCAACCCTCGTATTTGTTCTTATAATTCTTATACAATACAAGAATCTTGCCTCGAAAAATAACCACACCGCCACAGCTCGTTGCCTCTATCATT
>JAAWBS010000045.1 GCA_022792815.1 Hungatella sp. | reverse complement strand
TGATTATGTGGCAGGGAAGAAGCCGAAGGATGCCTATGTGGAGAGGCTGGAAGAAGCGGTAAAAGAGGCCAAGAAGAATAGAGAATGGAGGCATGAGTATATGACGTTGTTGATGAGAGACCAGGAGAATGTGAAAATTGGTGAAAAACATGGAGAAGAAAAATGCTTTTGTTAATGGAAAGGCTGATAGAAGATAAACGTTTTAATGATGTTGCCAGAATAAAGGTGGATAATGGTTATCGTCAGAAACTTTATTTGGAGTATCATATCATTTAAAAGCAGAGCATCACAGGGCAGAAAATTTTAAAGATTTTCTGTCCTTAATAATATTAGGAGATTTTTCGCGCTTAGGTGTGTTATGGAAGAGTTTGCGGATTCTAGAAATATTCTTGCTTTTCCTCGCCTTCCATGGTACAATATGGAAAAAGTTGTTGCTCAATAAAACTAAGTTATAACCTTAAATCTAACAATCGCCTGTGAATCGGTGAATGCAAAAAACAAGGAGATATAAAAGTCATGAGAAGAACAGCAAAATATGCCACAGCTCTGATGGCAGGATTGATGATGACAGTCTGGGGAGGTATAAGCGCCCTAGCCGGTGAGTGGAATTTTACAGGGCCGGAGAGTTGGAAGTGGGAATACCGTGACGATAACGGAAGTCGGGCAGGAGCCGGATGGAAAGAGATCGACGGGGCCTGGTATCATTTTGACGCCAACGGTTATCTCGATACCGGCTATCGGCGATTTGAGGAAGGTGGCCCTTGGTATTATCTTTCTGCGACGGATGATGAGAATATCGGAAAAATGGTCACGTCAGGTGAGTGGGAATTTGGCTCCATTCAGCCAGACGGAACCTTCTACTGTCTGATTCCCATGCTTGACGGACAATCGGGAGTTGTTCTCTGCGACTACCAGGAAGAAACCGGATTCCAGCCAGTAAAGACAAGCAGCCTTGGCTGGTATAATGATATCTTTAAAGTACTTGCCACCATGGAACCGGCGGACGGAGAACAGATTACCCGGCAGTTTCAGCTTCCGGCAGACTGGAAGACTCTATGCCCCAATCCATTCCTGCATGCCATGGTCAGAGGTGGTAACTACGACGCTTATACGTGGTCTGTCAGTGAAGAAAATGTGCTGACAGTTACCGGATACTACTATTAAGACAGAACAAAACAGACCGGATTGCATTTTCCCGAAATCGGTGAACTGCAATTTGGACCTATAAAATTTCAAAAAGGTTGGGACTTTATTGAAAAATGTGTGGCCGCTCTCGTTGCTGATTGGTTTTTTAAGTAGCGAGAGCGGTTCTTGGATATATAAGCGATTTTTCATTTTTTCATCGATACGATTTTTTCAAGATCTTCCATGGGAAGGTCTGTGAAGCCTTTCTTAAGACTTGTATCACAAAAAGGTATTTAGTATAACATAGCGCAAACGCTGTATTTATGGGAAATGTTATAGGTTGGTTCAGCGGTTCTCAGATCTTGTTAGACAACATGATCTATTCGGCTATCTTATACAGCATGGTCAACGCAGTAGCAGACAGGGAAATTACTGGATAGCCAACAAAATCATTTGAGAATTGCTGGTGATTCCGATATCAGTATTGGCAGAAATCATTAATAAAGACTGCAGGGGTGATTGGAACCGCAGGTTTATAAAAAATGTTATAAGAATCGAAAATTTTGAGACGATAAAACAGACATTTTCAAAGTATGTGGTATGGAAATACCAAGGTTTGGATTGATGAAGGGATGTGGATGTTATGCCGGTGATAAAAGGTTTGGAATGGGCGTTTGATACAGTTGCTGCTACATATGAAAAACTTCGTCCCGGATATACGGACGACCTTTACAAGATGCTTTTTGATTACATTGCCGTCGATCAATCATCTCATGTTGTAGAGGTGGGGATTGGAGGAGGGCAGGCGACGTTGCCGATTCTAAAAACAGGATGTAGCTTAACAGCTGTGGAATGCGGAGAGAACCTATCAAAATTATGTGCGAAAAAATTTGAGGGATATAAAAATTTTTCAGTCATTACTGAGAAATTTGAACATGTTTCTTTGTCTGATTCGCAATATGACTTGGTTTATTCTGCGTCTGCGTTCCACTGGGTGCCGGAAGAGATCGGGTATTCAAAAGTTTATGCGATGTTGAGACCCGGCGGAGCTTTTGCAAGGTTTGCCAATCATCCATATCGGGATAAGGGCAACCCGATCCTTTCAGAGGAAATCGATAAGTTGTACTCCAAGTATTATTGTGCCTATTATGGCAAAGATTTGAAAGCCGAAACGGAATATAGTGAAGAACAGGCTGTCCATAGAGCTCAAATAGCAGAAAAATACGGGTTTGTAGATATAAGACACGCTATGTTTTATCGGACAAGGACATTTTCGGCTAAGGAGTATATAGAATTATTGGGGACATATTCAGACCACATTGCAATGGAAGAAAAGATAAGAACAGAATTTTTTGCAAAAATAGAGGAGATAATCAATGAATATGGCGGAACGTTTACGATCTATGATACCATTGACCTGCAGCTGGCAAGAAAGCCATAAAAGGATCTTGTCTATTAATTCTGGATTATTCTAAATAGGTAATTGCGAAAGTCTAAGTTGAGAGAATATTCTGACAATATATTCCATACAAAGCCTTCGTACACCAAGCATTCCGCTGAGCCCAGTAGGACAAAAAACACTCGGGCAGAGGGCACTCCTGTTTTTTCTGGTCTCAGCTCCATGGTGTAATGGCTTTTCCTGGAACATATTGTCAGAATATTCAGCTAAGTTTCGAGTTTCGCAATTACCTAATTATTCTAAAATCCGAAAGGAGCAGCCGGCGGCATCTGCTGAAGCCGGGTGGGGAGAGCAGCCGAAGTATTATGATACATAAATTGAAATACAAAGACAGGGAGCATGTGATATCCTGCTATCTGCCGGAAGGCTTTGCGCCGGAGAAAAGCGCGGTGGCAGAGCTGTATCAGATGACAGCTTTGGAGGAAACCTTGGCAAGGCTGGCGGCGGCAGCGGGATTTTTTCAGGGAGGCAGGCAGCAAATCGAGAGGATCATCCTGACTCCGGACTTTCATAAAGGGGCGGGAATCCCCATCGGAACCGTGATGATGACAAAAGGATTTGCGGTTCCCCAGGCGATGGGAAACGATATTAACTGCGGCATGAGATTCTATACCACAGACCTGTCAGAAGAAAAGATTGAGGAAAAGCTTCCGGAATTGACCGGAAGGATTCGCCGCATTTTTTTCGAGGGCGGAAGGCAGATTCCGATGACAGGAAGACAGAGGCAGGCCTTGTTTCGCTATGGCCTTGAGGGACTCTTGGAGACCTGCCATGACGGACAGCAGAGAGGATTATGGCGGTATTATCAGCCTCGGATTCAGGAGAGGTGGCTGAACCGTACTGTGTTTCGCGGAAGCCTGAAGGTGGAGGATACGGAAGGACTGGAGGAGTTTATCGGCAGCTATGAGCAACTGACCTATGATGATCAGATCGGGACCATCGGCGGCGGCAATCATTTTCTGGAAGTTCAGCGGGTTGCAGAGATCTATGACGGTCAGACAGCCAATGCCTGGAACCTGAAAAAAGGGGACGTGGGGGTGATGATTCATACGGGTTCTCTGATGATCGGCCATCACAGCGGACTGCTGAACCGAAGGATCGGTCAGGTCAGTTACCCGTCCGGTCTGGCTCATCCCGACAATAAGATCTATCCCATATCAGAGGCTGACACAGCTGCATGGAACCGCTTTTGGTCGGCCTGTGCCAATGCTGCTAATTTCGGTTTTGCTAACCGTTTGTTTCTCGGCTTCATGATTCAGGATGTATTTACCGGCGTGCTGGGCCAGTGTCATATGGAACTGCTCTATGACGCTCCCCACAATTATATCTGGAAAAAGCAGCTGGACGGTGAGACCCACTATATCCATCGAAAGGGGGCCTGCTGTGCCGGCGGCTGCGAGGAGATGGAAGGCACCGAGTTTGCTTATTACGGGGAGCCGGTGATGATCCCGGGCTCCATGGGAAGTTTTAGCTACCTCCTTCGCGGGCTGGGGAACCCGGATGCCCTCTGGAGTGCCAGCCATGGGGCCGGGAGGAAGAAATCCCGCGGCGACGCGATCAAGGGGAATGAGGAGGCATTTCGCCGGTTTATGGAACGGTTTCACATCATTACGCCCATCGACCCTACCCGCAGTGATCTGAGGGGGAGGGCAGATATTATGAGAAAATGGGAAGAGTCCATCAAGGCGGAGGCTCCCTATGCATATAAGGATATCGATCAGGTGATCGCAGTCCATACGGACCATCAGATGGCAGCTTTGGTGGCCCGGCCGGAACCGATCTTTACGGTGAAGGCTTAAGGGGCAGAGCAGCGCCTTTCAGTCTGCGGCTATGGTGCCGGGGCGGAAATACGGTCTGTAAGCCTATGGGGATAAAGCTTTCGATCAGGTGAATGTCTGTGTCCTTTCAGACGAAGGAGCCATCTATGGACAACAAGAAACAGTCAGTCGGTAAGAGAATACCGGCTGGCTGTTTTTTCAGTGAGACAGGTATGAGTGCAGTCGGATCGGTGAAAGTTCCCTATGCCTGGAAGCGGATGGGGTTCTTACCCCAGGCTCTCTCCGGCAGAGCTCCCCTGATTGCATGTACAAAAAGGGGTATTTTCCCATGCACCCTTACATATATTGGAAAAAAGAGGAGGGGACAGCGTGGAGAGGAAAGATCAGATTATTCATATTTTCGCAAAGGACCTGCGCCGGATTCTGACGCAGGTGGAGACAAATTTTGATGAGGTGCAGGAAATCCGTCTTCGGATCGGGGCGCCGCTTCTTTTGATTTGCCGAAACAGAGAGTATTACGTGACAGACAAGGGGACGCTGAAAAGTGTGCCGGGGGAGGCCCACATCGTCGGCAGGGACGAGCTTAAGGAGACCATGGAGTGCATCAGCAATCACTCGCTTTACGCCTTTGAGGAGGAGCTGAGACAGGGGTTTATCACCATACAGGGCGGCCACCGCATCGGAGTGGCAGGGAAGACCGTGGTGGAGGACGGACAGATCCGCACCATGAAATACATCGCGTGTATCAATGTCCGGCTGTCCCATGAGATCCTGGGATGCGCGGACCCTGTGATGCCCTATGTCTGCGACAACGGAACCGTGAGGCACACCCTGATCGTCTCACCGCCCAGATGCGGAAAGACCACATTGCTGCGGGACATGATCCGGCAGCTGTCCGGGGGGAACCGGGGATGCCGCGGGGTGACTGTGGGGGTGGTGGACGAGCGTTCGGAGCTGGGTGCCTGCTATCAGGGGATTCCTCAGAATGATCTGGGAGCCCGCACGGATATCCTGGACTGCTGTCCCAAGGCCAAGGGCATGATGATGCTGATCCGCACCATGTCCCCGGAGGTGATCGCGGTGGATGAGATCGGCAGCAGGGAGGATTTGGAGGCAGTGGAGTACGTGATGAACTGCGGCTGCAAGCTGGTGGCTACAGTCCACGGAAGCTCAGTAGATGATATCCGCCAGAAACCGGTGCTGCAGAACATGGTCCGGCAGCGGATGTTTGAGAGATATATTATCTTAAGGGGCCAGGCGGGACGGATAGACCAGATCTTTGACTCCAGAGGGTGTCAGCTGTACGGCCCGGAAAGGATGGCCTATGGTGCTTAAATTGACGGGGAGCCTTCTGGTGACTTGTTCCTGCGGCGCATTGGGACTGTGGAAGGCAGGACAGTGGAGGGAACATCTGACCATGATGGAGCAGCTCAAGAAGATGATCATCCTGTTAAAGGGGGAGATTCTCTATGCCCACGCTCCTCTCCAGGAGGCCTTCGGCCATGTGGGGAGAAAGTCGGAGGGAATCTTAGGGCAGCTGTTTGCAGGGGTAGAGGAGCGGATCGAGCAGCGCCGGGGCGATCCGTTCTATGTGATCTGGCGGGAGGAGATCGAGGGACGGAAGAAAGATCTGCTGCTGACGGACAGGGAGCGAGGGGAGCTGACCGCATTTGGGGAACATCTGGGGTATCTGGATCTGGAGATGCAGGAGCACACAGTGGCCCTCTACCTGGAGCAGCTGGAGATGAGCATCCAGTTTTACAGGGAACATGAGCGGGAGCAGACCAGGCTTTACACCAGCCTCGGAATCATGGGAGGACTGTTTCTCTCGTTGATGATGTGTTAGGGAGGATGACATGGGAGTCAATCTGATTTTTCGAATAGCGGCAGTGGGAATCCTGGTGTCGGTGATCTGCCAGGTCTTAAAGCACAGCGGAAGGGAAGAGCAGGCATTCCTCACCAGTCTGGCCGGCCTGGTTTTGGTGCTGTTCTGGATCATACCCTATATCTATGAACTGTTTGAGACCATCAAAAGTCTGTTTGCGCTGTAGGAGGCAGAGGGGAGGCGGAGCTATGACGACAGAAGCGATCGCGGTGATTGGGCTGGTATCGGTGCTCCTGGCAGTACAGCTGAAGACGGTGAAAGGAGAGTATGGAGTATACCTGGTCTTTGGAGCGGCTGTGGTCATCTTTTTTTACGGCCTGTCCAAGCTGGAGACCGTGCTGGAGACTTTGAGGGCTGTCCAGTCTTACATACGGATCGACGGAATATATATCGGGGTTCTGATGAAGATGATCGGAATCACCTATATCACGGAATTTGCCTCCGGGATCTGTAAGGATGCAGGGTTCGGATCCCTGGGCGGCCAGATCGAAATCTTTGGAAAATTGTCCATGCTGGCAGTCAGCATGCCTGTCCTGTCGGCGCTTTTAGAGACTCTAAAGGTGTTTGTCAAATGAGCGAGAGGAGAAAAGAGAAGACAAGACGGAGCCTGAAGCGGACCGGACGGCATCGGGCGGCAGTGGGAAGGTGCCTGATCGCAGCGGCAGTGCTGTGGATGCTGGCGGCAGATCCGTGCAAGGCGGCGGGCAGCGGGCACCGTTTTGGTGCAATAGAGACGGCTGCCAGGGATGGGCAGCCTTCCGGTTCCGGGGATACGGGGGGACTGTCGGGGTTGGAGGACTTTGACTTTTCCCAGATCAACAGATTCCTTCAGAGAGAGACGAGGGGGGCATCCATAACCATGGAGTCAGTGATGAGACACTTGGTGGAGGGGGACCTGTCGGGACTGGGCAGAGAGATCTGGGAGACCGTCTGTCAGGCCCTGTTTTTGGAGATATCCACAGGCAGCCGTCTCATGGGACAGGTTCTGACCCTGGGGTTTGTGGGTGCGGTGTTTACCAATTTTTCCACGGTCTTTCACAGCGGGGAGGTCTCGGAGACCGGTTTTTTCGTGACCTATCTTCTGCTGTTTACCTATCTGACCACATCCATGATGGAGAGTATGGCGTTGGCGGCAGATACGGTGGAACGGATTCTGGAATTTATGAGGCTTCTGATGCCGTCTTATTTTCTGGCAGTGGCATTTGCCGGGGGAAGCGTCTCGGCAGTGGTGATGTATGAGTTTACTCTGTGGATTATGGCGGCAGGGCAGTGGATTCTCGCCAGAGGGATTCTGCCGCTGATCCGGATCCATGTGCTTTTGGCCATGGCGGGCAATCTGGTGAAGGAAGAATTTCTCTCCAAACTGACGGAGCTTGTGGGACAGGCAGCAGGATGGGGAATCAAGACTCTGCCCGGTCTGGTTCTGGGATTTCATCTGATCCAGAGCCTGATTCTGCCCTATGTGGATTCCCTGAAACAGGGGGCGGTCACAAAGGCGGTATCCATGATCCCGGGCGTTGGACAGGGGGCTGCGGCGGTGACTCAGCTTTTGGTAGGTTCCGGAGTGCTGATCAAAAATACCATGGGCATGGCGGCTCTGGTGATCCTGATCGCGGTCATCGCGGTGCCGGTTCTCAAGCTGATGATTCTGATGGCGCTGTATCAATGTGTGGCAGCTCTGATGGAGCCTGTCTGTGACAAGAGGCTGGTCTCCTGTGTCTCGGCTGCGGCCAGAGGGCAGAAGATGATGGTTCAGACGGTGGCAGCTGCGGCTCTGATTCTGGTGATCACCGTGGCTGTGGTGTGTGCAGGGACCAATGTGACGTATTATGCATAGGGGATTGAGAGGGAGATGGTATGGGCGGTATTTTGGAGTGGGTGGGGAGTCTTTTGTTTTTTATGGTCTTTATCACGGTGGCAGATAATCTGCTACCGGGGAGGAAATACAGCCGGTATCTCAGACTATGCGGGGGGATGGTGCTGATTCTTCTGGTGATCGGGCCGGTGACGGGGGGACTGCATCTGGAGGATCAGATGGCGAGGTGGTTCGAGGCCGCCTCTTTTCGGCAGGAGGCCAATGATCTGTCCAGGGAGATTCTGGGGATCGAGAATCAGAGACTATCTAAAATTGTGGACAGCTATCAGGAGGCTGTGGAGACGGATGTGAATGCCATGGCGGCGGAGATGGGGCTGGTGCCTGTGGAGACCTGGGTGGAGATCGGGAGGGACGAGAGCAGGGAGGACTACGGGACCGTGGTCCGGATTCGGATGGAGGTGGGACGTCAGGGGCAGGATAGTGGGGAGGGAGGGGCGGCCGAGGTTCTGGCGGTGAATCCGGTGGAACCGGTGGCCGTCACGGTTGAGAAAGAGGAGACGGGGGGAGAGACGGCAGAGGGGCAAAGAGAGGATGCGGAGGAATCGGGCTCTCGAAAGGACAGGGAGACAATTGCAGACCACGGGGCATTGGAACAATTGAGGAGAAAGGTGGAGGTCTATTATGGGTTGGAAACCGGAAAAGTGGAAATTCAATTGGAAGGGGAGTAAAGATCGGTGGCTGGTGATGCTGGCGGTGGGGCTGATTTTTCTCATACTGGCTTTCCCTGTGGGGGGCAGACAGACGACAGGAAAAATAAGTCAGGATTCAGGAGGCGGTCAGACAGGGATGGGAAGCCAGACGACGCGGGGACAGGCTGGGACAGGCAGTCAGACGACACCGTGGAGGCAGGCGGAGGCGGGCAGCCAGGCGGCAGAGAGGGGGCAGGCCGGGGCTGACAGCCCGGTCACGCTGTGGGGGCAGCCCGGGGCGGGCGGAAAAGGCGGGGAGGACAGCCGGACTTCGGATACGGTGGAGGCCGGTTCCGGGGCGGTTTTGACCTATGAACAGCAGCTGGAGGCAAGGCTTAAGGAGCTGCTGAGCCATGTGGAGGGAGTGGGGGAGGTGGAGGTGATGATTGTGCTGAAAAGTTCGGAGGAGAAAGTGTGGAGGACAGATCGGAATTCTTCTTATTCCAGTACCAGGGAGACGGATGCCAATGGGGGAACCAGGGACAACCGGAGCCAGGAGATGTCGGAGAGCACTATCCTCGCAGGCCAGGGAGGAGGAGACGGGCCCCTGCTGGAGAAGGAGTTAAAGCCTCAGATCGGCGGCGTGGTGGTCAGCGCTGCGGGAGGAGGAAGTCCCACCATACAGGCGGAAATTTCTGCGGCAGTGGAAGCATTATTTGACGTGCCCTCACATAAAATAAAAGTATTAAAGAGGGCAGAATAAAAAAGGAGTGTCGTGCATGAGATTTAGAAAGAGCGTCAATATGAAGAGTGTGAACATGAAAAACGTCAATATGAAGAAGCTGTTTCGGAGGAATCAGATCATCGTCACTACTCTGGCAGTGATGATCGCGGCGGCAGGGTACTTAAATTACACAGGCAAACAGGATCTGGAGGCGGGAAATGTGATCTCTGAGGCGGGAATGATGGATATCTCCGACGAAGACATCCTGATGGAGAACCAGAAGATTTTGGACGCCCAGGGCGGCTATAAGGAGATCGCCAGTCTGGATCAGGATCTGAGTCAGCTCGAGGAGGCGGAGTCCATGGCTTCCGGGGATCTTTCTCAGACATCAGGAGACGTGCAGCAGTTTGCCCAGGCGGAAACTCTGGCGGACCAGGCAGGCACCGAGGCCGGAGCCGTAAGCGGGATCCAGGGAGAGTCCGGGGACGCCGCCGCCGGTTACGAGAATCCCGGTGAGGCCATCTTGACCAGCGGCATGAGTGTGTCCGATTACATAGCGGGTGTCCAGTTAAACCGGGAGCAGGTCCGGGCCAAGAATAAAGATACCCTGTTGGCCATCATCAACAACGCCAGTATCGACGAGTCGGCCAAACAGACGGCGATTCAGGATATGATCCGTCTGACGGAGGTGTCCGAGAAGGAGAATGCGGCGGAGACCCTTCTGATGGCAAAAGGATTTTCCGACCCTGTGGTCAGCATCTCCTCCGACAAGGTGGATGTGGTGGTCAATGCCTCCAGCATCACGGATGCCCAGAGGGCTCAGATCGAGGATATCGTCAAGAGGAAGGCGGAAGTCCAGGCAGAAAATATCATTATTACCCTGCTGAACTTAGCAGAGTAAAAATTCCTTTGCAAACAGGAGTATTTTTGCTATAATAGGGCTATTATAGGAACACAGGAGGTAATTACCGTGACAGAGCAGGAGAGCAGAAATACTCACAAGGTATATGAGAAGGATAAAATCGGAGAAGTACAGATCGCGGACGAGGTGGTGGCCATCATCGCCGGCCTGGCAGCCACAGAGGTGGAGGGAGTAGACTCCATGGCAGGCAATATCACCAATGAACTGGTGGGTAAGCTGGGTATGAAGAATCTGTCCAAGGGTGTGAAGGTGGACGTGACAGAGGAACACGTGTCCGTAGACCTGTCCCTGAACATCAAGTACGGCTACAACATACCAGGTGTCTCAGAGAAAGTCCAGGATAAGGTGAAAAGCGCCATCGAGAACATGACAGGGCTCAATGTGCTGGATGTGAATATCAAGATCGCAGGCGTTAACATGGAAGAGAACCATTGATGAGGAGAGGGGCGCAGCCGCCGTTGGCGTCTGCGCCCTGTGACAGGCGGAGGATTTGAAGATGACCAGAAGAGAACTGCGCGAACACTGTTTCAAGATGTTGTTCTGCGCCGATTTTTATCCGGCACAGGAGACGAGAGAACAGCTGAAGCGATATTTTGAGGCTACGCCGGAGGATGAGGCCACGCCGGAGGGAGAGATTCAGATCCTCCATCAGGTGGATATGGGAGAGAAGGACAGGGAGTATCTGCTCAGGAAAGCGGGAGCGGTGGCAGATATGCTTCCGGAGCTGGATGACATCATCGACAGGGTGGCAGAAGGCTGGAAGACCAGGCGGATGGGCAAGGTGGAGCTGACGATCTTGAGGCTGGCGCTGTACGAGGTGTTCCACGATGAGGAGATCCCGGAGAAGGTGGCGATCAACGAGGCCGTGGAGCTGGCCAAGAAGTTCGGAGGAGACGATGCCCCCTCGTTCATCAACGGGGTTCTCGCCAAGGTGGTGAGAAATCAGGACTCTGTGTCCACTTGATCGGAATAAGCATATGGCGAGTATATATTCGGTATCACAGGTAAATTCCTATATTAAGAATATGTTTGTTCAGGACTTTCTGCTGAACCGCCTGCAGGTGCGGGGGGAGGTTTCCAACTGCAAGTATCACACGTCCGGGCATATCTATTTTACACTGAAGGACAAGTCCGGGACTCTGTCTGCGGTGATGTTTGCAGGGCAGAGAAAAGGGCTTGGATTTCACCTGCAGGAAGGGCAGCAGGTGATTGTCACCGGTTCTGTGGACGTCTATGAGAGAGACGGGAGATATCAGCTGTACGCCAGAGAGATCAAGCGGGAAGGCATGGGGGATCTGTATGAGCGTTTTTTAAAGCTGAAGGAAGAGCTGGAGGACATGGGGATGTTCGCGGCCGAGTACAAACAGCCGATCCCCAAATATGCCAGAGCCGTGGGAGTGGTGACGGCCTCCACAGGGGCGGCTGTGCGGGATATTATGAACATTTCCGCGAGAAGAAACCCTTATGTGCAGCTGGTTCTCTACCCGGCCCTGGTGCAGGGAGAGCAGGCAAAGTACAGCATCGTCCGGGGGATCCGCACCTTGGACCGGCTGGGGCTCGACGTGATCATCGTAGGCCGGGGCGGCGGTTCCATCGAAGACCTCTGGGCATTTAACGAGGAGATGGTGGCGAGAGCCATCTTTGAGTGCAGCACCCCGGTGATCTCGGCCGTAGGCCATGAGACCGACGTGACCATCGCCGACTATGCGGCTGATATGAGGGCTCCTACCCCTTCGGCAGCGGCAGAGCTGGCGGTATTTGACTACCAGCAGTTTGAAGACCAGATGCAGCTGTATCGGGACGTTCTGGTGAGAGGGATGTCCAGGTGTCTGGAGCGGAAGAAGCATCATCTGGAACAGAGGAGACTGAGGCTGGAGATGAATCATCCCCGCCATCAGCTCAACGAGAGACGACAGCGGCTGGCGGACATGCAGGAACAGATGGAACGTCTGATGGAACAGAAACTGACCGACAGGAAGCACCGGCTGGCCCTGCTTAGCGGAAGGCTTCAGGGGCTGTCCCCTCTGGCAAGGCTTGGCAGGGGATTTGGATTTGTGACCGGGGATGACGGGAAGCGGATCGAATCCGTGGGACAGGTCTGTGTGGGACAGGCTGTGAGCATACGGCTGGCAGACGGGACATTGAAGGCGAAAATTACGGAGGCGGCCGGTTTGGAGCCGGGAGACCGGGCCGGTCAGGAAGCGTGAGTGACCGACCGGGAGGGACCCCTCTGATTTAAGATAGAGGACAGTTATGGAAGAGAACAAGACCACAAAAACCATAGAAGAGACCATGGAAGAACTGGATGCCATCATCGAGAAGATGGAGGACAGGGAGAGCACTTTGGAGGAATCCTTCGCCTGTTTTGAGACGGGGATGAAGCTGGTGAGAGAGTGCAGCAGCAGAATCGACAAGGTAGAGAAACAGATCATGGTCCTCAGTGAGGAAGGCATGGAAGAATATGAATCCTAAAGAGCAGCTTGAAGAGTACACCCGCCAGGTGGAGGCGGTAGTCAGGAGTTATCTGCCGCCGGAGGAGGGCTATCATAAGACCGTGCTGGAGGCTATGAACTACAGCATGAAGGCAGGGGGGAAGAGACTGCGCCCTCTGTTTATGAGGGAGGTATACCGGCTGTTTCGGAGCGGGGATCAGGACTTAAGACAGGAACGGGCGGTGGAACCGTTTATGGCTGCCATCGAGATGATCCACACATTTTCCCTGGTCCACGATGACCTGCCCTGTATGGACAATGACAGACTGAGGCGGGGACAGCCCACCACCTGGGTCCGGTACGGCTATGACATGGCGGTCCTGGCAGGGGATGCCCTGGCTGTCTATGCCTTTGAGACGGCGGCCAAAGCTCTGGAATTCTCCGACGACCCACAGGCAGTGGGGCGGTGTATGGGGCTTCTGGCCAGGAAGACCGGGGTGAGCGGCATGATCGGCGGACAGACCGTGGACGTGGAGCTGACGGGGAAACCTGTGGATGCCGGGCAGCTTGATTATATCTATGAGAATAAGACGGGAGCCCTTCTGGAGGTGTCCATGATGATCGGCGCGGTCCTGGGGGGCGCAGAGGAGTCCCAGGTGGAAGCGGTGGAGAAGATGGCCTCCTGTATCGGAAGCGCGTTTCAGATCCAGGATGATATATTGGATCTGACCGGTACCACGGAGAATCTGGGCAAGCCTGTGCTCAGCGATGAGAAGAACGAGAAGACCACCTATGTGACGCTGTACGGCATGGAGGAGGCGAGGGAGGCGGTGAGGCGGCTCTCGGCTCAGGCGGAGGAGATCTTAGAGGGGCTTCCCGGAGATCACGATTTTTTAAAGGCCCTCATCGACATGCTCATTACCAGAGAAAAGTAAGGGAAGACGGATATGTTAGAGCAGATAAACGGACCACAGGATATCAAGGCCATGAGTCGAAAGGAGCTGGAGGTTCTCGCCGCGGAGATTCGGCAGTTTTTGATTGAGAAGATCAGCGCTACGGGAGGTCATCTGGCCTCCAATCTGGGAGTGGTAGAGCTGACTATGGCCATGTATTTGACCTTCGACCTTCCAGAGGACAAGATTATCTGGGATGTGGGTCATCAGGCCTACACCCACAAAATCCTCAGCGGGCGAAAAGAGTATTTTGACGATCTACGCCAGTACGGCGGGTTAAGCGGATTTCCCAAGACCAAGGAAAGTCCCTGCGATGCCTTTGACACGGGCCACAGTTCCACATCCATCTCCGTGGGTCTGGGTATGGTGCAGGCCAGGGATATACTGGGGCAGGACTACTCGGTGGTGTCCGTCATCGGCGACGGAGCTCTCACCGGAGGTATGGCCTATGAGGCGCTGAATAACGCGGCCCGGCTGGAGAAGAATTTCATCATCGTGTTAAATGACAACAACATGTCCATCTCTGAGAATGTAGGGGGCATGTCCAAATATCTCAGCAGTATCCGCACAGGCTACGGGTACAATGACTTAAAGAAGAATGTGACCAATGTCCTGGAGAAAATCCCGGTGGCAGGCCCCAAGCTGATCGACAAGATCAGCCGGACCAAGCAGGGCATCAAGCAGCTTCTGATCCCGGGGATGCTCTTTGAGAACATGGGGATCACCTATCTCGGCCCGGTGGACGGCCACGACTTAAAACAACTTCAGCGGGTGCTGGGAGAGGCAAGAAAGCTGGATCACGCCGTCCTGGTCCATGTGCTGACCCAAAAAGGGAGAGGCTACGGCCCGGCCGAGAAAAACCCGTCCCGCTTCCACGGGGTAGAGCCTTTTGACATCGAGACGGGAAAGCCAAAGAGGCTCAAAGAGGAACCGGACTACACGGACATCTTTTCTAGAAAGCTGTGTCAGCTTGCCCAGGAGCGAAAGGACATCGTGGCCCTGACAGCGGCCATGCCCGACGGCACCGGTCTGAAAAAATTTTCCAAACTCTATCCGGACCGGTTCTTTGACGTGGGCATCGCAGAACAGCATGCGGTCACCAGCGCGGCGGGGATGGCCGCGGCAGGTCTAAAGCCTGTGGTGGCGGTGTACTCTTCCTTTTTACAGAGAGCCTACGATCAGATCGTCCACGACGTGTGTCTCCAGAATCTGCCGGTGGTGTTCGCCGTAGACAGGGCCGGGCTGGTGGGAAGCGACGGGGAGACCCATCAGGGGATCTTCGATCTGTCCTATCTGACCTCCATCCCCAACATGAGCGTCATGGCCCCCAAAAATCTTTGGGAGCTGCGCCGTCAACTGGAGTTTGCCATGAACTATGACGGTCCCATCGCCATCCGTTACCCCCGGGGAAGGGCTTACCGGGGCTTAAAAGAATTTGCGGAACCCATCGTTTACGGCAAGGGAGAGGTGATCTGCGAGGAAGACGGTCTGGCCCTTCTGGCCGTGGGCAGCATGGTCAGCACCGCAGAACATATCCGTGACAAGATGAAAGCCGAAGGCTATCGGGCAACTCTGGCCAACGCAAGATTCATAAAGCCGGTGGACTATGAGCTGGTCGACCGTCTGGCAGCCCGCCATCGGTATCTGGTGACCCTGGAGGAAAATGTGCTCCGGGGCGGTTTCGGCCTGGAGGTCACGGCCTATATTCACAGGAATCACCCACAGGTAAAAGTGCTCAACATAGCCATCCCAGACGCCTATGTAGAACACGGCAATGTATCCATCCTCAGACAGGAGCTGGGGATCGACAGCGACTCCATCATCCGAAAAATAAAGGAGCGGTTTGTGGCAAGCGGCTGACGGGGACGCCCAGGGGGGAACCGATGGTTTCGCTCAGACCCGCTTTCGCTTAGAAGTGTGGCAGGGCGAAGAAACCGGTAAAAGGAAGCAGAGAATCGTCAGGCAGAATTTGCTAAAAAAGAGTTTGAGCCGGGGACATGACAGAAGAATTCAGGATAGTAGCGGGACGCCGAAAACCGGGGCGGGAAGTCTTCCTGAACATGCAGGGCCGCCGGGAACGTCGGCGGAATATTCCCACCAACATCCCCACCCGTCCCCCTGCACTCAAGAAAGGAGCAATATGAAAGAGCGGTTGGATGTGCTTATGGTGAACCGTGGCCTTGCCCCATCCAGAGAGAAGGCCAAGGCCGTCATCATGGCCGGGATCGTGTATGTGGATGGACAGAAGGAAGACAAGGCCGGGACTACATTTGAGGATACGGTGTCTGTCGAGGTGAGAGGAGCCGTCCTAAAGTATGTCAGCCGCGGCGGTCTGAAGCTGGAGAAGGCCATGACCCATTTCGGAGTGTGTCTGGAGGGAAAGGTCTGCATGGATGTGGGGGCTTCCACCGGCGGTTTTACGGACTGTATGCTTAAGAACGGGGCGGTGAAGGTCTATGCGGTGGATGTAGGCCGAGGACAGTTGGACTGGAAGTTGAGGAATGACTGTCGGGTGGTCTGCATGGAGAAGACCAACATCCGCTATGTGACGGAGGCAGATGTGGGAGATCCCATCGAATTTGCCTCCATTGACGTCTCGTTTATCTCGCTGACCAAGGTGTTGGGGCCGGTGAAGGCGCTGCTGACAGGCGACGGCCAGGTGGTGTGTCTGATCAAGCCTCAGTTTGAGGCGGGCCGGGAGAAGGTAGGGAAAAAAGGGGTGGTGAGAGAGAAGAGCACCCATATAGAAGTGATAAAGGCGGTGACGGATTTTTCCCGGTCCATCGGCTTTGAAGTGCTGAATCTGGAATTTTCCCCGATCAAGGGCCCGGAGGGGAACATTGAGTATCTGCTGTATCTGCAGAACCATAGAGAGCAGTGGGTGGGAGACCAGAAGGATATATTCCCGGAAGCAGTGGTGGAGGAGGCCCATAAAACTCTTTAGGAGCGGCAGGACATGAGATATTTCTATCTGATAAAAAATCCGGAAAAGGACAGAGTAGACCAGGTGGCGGAGGAGATCTGCGGCTACATAGAGAGGAGAGGCGGGATCTGCCGGATTCAGGACCCGGAGGAGAGGCTGCCTCGGGGAGAAGAGAAGCGGTTTCAATACACGGACGCCGGGAAAGTCCCGGAGGATACCCAGTGCGTCATCACTCTGGGAGGAGACGGAACCCTGATCCAGGCGGCCAGAGACCTGGCGGGAAGGCAGATTCCCCTGGCAGGTGTCAACTTGGGGCATCTGGGTTATCTGACTCAGATCGGAAGGCGGGAAGACGTGGAAGAACTTTTGGACGCGCTGCTCACTGACCAGTATCAGCTGGAGAGACGAATGATGCTGAAAGGAAGTATATTCCACGGAGGGCAGGCGGTCACAGGGGATGTGGCGCTGAATGAGATCGTCATCACCAGGAGGGAGACCTTAAGGATCCTGAAATTTCGGATTTATGTCAATGGGGAATACTTAAGCGAGTACAAGGCGGACGGTATGATCGCCGCCACCCCCACAGGGTCCACGGCATACAATCTGTCAGCGGGAGGTCCTATCGTGGCACCGGGAGCCCGGATGACCATCCTGACCCCTATCTGTCCCCATGCCCTAAACGGCAGGAGCATCGTCCTGTCTGCCGATGACCGGATTGAGATCGAGGCCCTGGGCAACGACGATTCGGGGCAGGTGGCTGTTTTTGACGGGGATATTACTCTGAAGATGATGGTGGGGGACCGGGTTCGGATCGAGCGCTCCCAGATGGAGACGGTTCTGATAAAACTGAAGAATGTCTCGTTTTTAGATAATCTGCGGAGCAAGTTGGCAAATGCTTAGGGAGGTAATCGGTGAAAGTAGAAAGGCACAGCAAGATAGTAGAACTGATCGGTAAATACGAGATCGAGACCCAGGAGGAGCTGGCGGAGCAGCTGAACAAGGCGGGATATCGGGTGACTCAGGCCACGGTGTCCAGGGATATCCGGGAGCTGAAGCTGTCCAAGGTCCAGTCGGAAAACGGAAAACAGCACTATGTGGTGCTTCAGAGCCAGGGGTCTTTCAGCGACAAATATATCCGGATCCTGCGGGACGGCTATCTGTCCATGGACATGGCCCAGAATATCCTGGTGATCAAGACCGTATCCGGCATGGCCATGGCGGTGGCTGCAGCTCTGGATGCCATCCATTTTCATGAGATCGTAGGCTGCATAGCCGGGGATGACACCATTATGTGTGCGGTCAGGAGTGTGGACGATACGATCCTGGTTATGGACAAGATTCGAAAGCTGTTGGATTGATAGAGGAGGGATGAAATGCTGCTGGAATTACGAGTGAAAAATCTGGCGCTGATCGAGAAGGCGGAGGTGTCATGGAAAGAAGGACTGAACATACTGACCGGTGAGACGGGAGCGGGCAAATCCATCATCATCGGTTCGGTCAATATGGCTCTGGGAGGCAAGGCTTCCAAGGATATGATCCGGCAGGGAGCCGATTTTGCCTATGTGGAGCTGATCTTTTCCGTGGAAGACAAGGAGAAGCGCAGACGTCTTCAGGAGATGGACATAGACCTGCCCGAGGACGGAACCGTAATCATCTCCAAGAAGATCATGCCCTCCAGAAGCGTCAGCAAGGTCAATGACGAGACCGTCACGGCCGGAAGGCTGAAGGAGATCACAAGTCTGCTGATCGATATTCATGGTCAGCATGAGCACCAGTCTTTACTGTACAAATCCAAGCATCTTCAGATTCTGGATGATTATGCCAAATCCCGCACAGCTCCCCTGAAAGAAGAAATCACCGGTGTATTTGCCCGGTATCAAAAGCTGTCTAAAAAACTGGAAGATATGAATCTGGACCAGGAAGGCAGACGGAGGGAAGCCGATTTCTGTCGGTTTGAGATCGAGGAGCTGGAGCGGGCCAATCTCAAGGAAGGGGAGGAAGAGGCGCTGACTGCTGACTACCGGAGGATGAAAAATGCCCAGAAGATCATGGAGTGTCTGTCGGAAGCCTATGACGTCATGGAACAGGCCCGGGTGGGGACGGCGCTGAAGGCCGTGGAGCAGGCGGCAGAATATGACCAGGGCCTGGGAGGCATCCGGGATCAGCTCTATGACGTGGATGCCATCATCGGCGACGTGTCCCATGACATCCGGGACTATATAGACAGTTTTTCCTTTGATGAGGAAGAATTTGTGCGGATAGAAGAGCGGCTGGATCTGATCCATAATCTCCAGGCCAAGTACGGCGCCGATATCGGAGACATTTTGAGGAAGCTGGAGGAGAAGCGGCAGCGCCTGGAGGAGCTGGAGAATTATGACTTGTTAAAGCAGAGGACAGAGCAGGAATGGAAGGAATGCGGGGGAAAGCTGGAGACTCTGTGCGGGCAATTGTCGGCTGTGAGGAGAGAGGAGGCCGAAAAATTGACCGGAAGGATCAGCCAGGGGCTGGAGGATCTGAATTTTATCGACGTACGGTTTTCCATGGAATTCAGCCGGCTGCCTTACTACGGTGCCGGCGGATATGACGAGGCGGAGTTTATGATCTCCACCAATCCGGGGATGCCCATGCGTCCTCTGGGAACGGTGGCATCAGGAGGCGAGCTGTCCAGAATCATGCTGGCCATCAAGGCGGTGCTGGCGGATACCGACGACATCCCCACCCTGATTTTTGACGAGATCGACACGGGAATCAGCGGGCGGACGGCCCAGAAGGTGTCTGAGAAGCTGACTTACATCGCGGGGAGCCACCAGGTCATCTGCATCACCCATCTTCCCCAGATCGCGGCCATGGCGGATGTTCATTTTGAGATCGCCAAGGGGTCCGACGGCCGCCTTACCACCACCACCATCCGGGAGCTGGACGAGACACAGATCATCGAGGAGCTGGCGAGACTGTTGGGAGGCGCCCGGATCACCGAAGCCGTGTACGACAATGCCAGGGAGATGAAACGGCTGGCTATGAGCTCCAGAAAAGAGAAGGGGACAGGAAGGAAAAAGTAAGAGAGAAAACGGCGAACAAATGTTTGCAATTTTCCGCGGATTGTGTTATGATGGTTCTCAGAACCTATGTAAGGAGCTGTTCCCATGTCGAGACAATATATTAAAATACGTGGTGCTAACGAGCATAATTTAAAAAATATTGACCTGAATATCCCGCGCAATGAACTGGTGGTGCTGACCGGCCTGAGCGGTTCGGGAAAGTCCTCCCTGGCCTTTGACACGATCTATGCGGAGGGACAGAGGCGCTATATGGAGTCTCTGTCCTCCTATGCGAGACAGTTTTTGGGGCAGATGGAGAAGCCGGATGTGGAGAGCATCGAAGGGCTGTCCCCGGCTATTTCCATCGATCAGAAGTCTACCAACCGAAATCCCCGCTCCACCGTGGGCACCGTGACGGAGATCTATGATTACATGCGTCTTCTCTATGCCAGGATCGGGATCCCCCACTGTCCCAAGTGCGGCAAGGAGATCCGCAGGCAGACCGTGGACCAGATGGTGGACCAGATTCTGTCCATGGCGGAGAAGACCAGGATCCAGCTGCTGGCCCCGGTGGTGAGAGGCCGCAAGGGCGAGCATGTAAAGGTGCTGGACCAGGCCAGGAAGAGCGGCTATGTCCGGGTGCGCATAGACGGGAACCAGTATGAGTTATCCGAGGAGATCAAGCTGGATAAGAATATTAAGCACACTGTCGAGATCATCGTGGACCGGCTGGTAGTGCGGCCGGGGATCGAGAAGCGTCTGACCGATTCTATAGAGAGCACCCTGTCACTGGGAGGCGGGCTGATGATTGTGGATGTCATCGACGGGGACCCCATCAATTTCAGCCAGCATTTCGCCTGCCCGGACTGCGGGATCAGCATCGAGGAGGTGGAGCCGAGAAGCTTTTCCTTCAATAATCCGTTCGGAGCCTGCCCGGACTGCTTCGGTCTGGGCTATAAGATGGAGTTTGATGAGAACCTGATGATTCCGAATCGGTCCTTAAGTATCTCCCAGGGGGCCATCGTGGTCATGGGCTGGCAGTCCTGTGCGGATAAGGGAAGCTTTACCAGGGCCATCCTGGATGCCTTGGCTCAGGAGTACGGATTCAGCCTGGACACCCCCTTTGAGCAGTATCCCCAGAAGATCCAGGACATCATTCTGTGGGGAACCGGAGGCAAGGGGGTGAAGGTCCACTACACGGGTCAGAGAGGAACCGGTGTCTACGATGTGGCCTTCGAGGGGCTGGTGGAGAATGTGGAGAGACGGTACAAGGAGACCTTCTCCGAGTCCAGCAAGGCGGAGTACGAGACCTACATGCGGATCACCCCCTGTTCTGCCTGTAAGGGCAAGCGCCTGAAGAAGAGCTCCCTGGCCGTGACAGTGGGAGATTTGAATATCTATGATGCCACCAACATGTCCATCGTCAAGTTCCGGGAGTTTGTGGACGGGCTGAGGCTGACTCCCATGCAGGAGGCCATCGGAGCCCAGATCCTCAAGGAGATCCGGGCCAGAGTCACCTTTCTCATCAATGTGGGACTGGATTACCTGTCCCTGTCCCGCGCCACGGGGACACTGTCCGGCGGGGAAGCCCAGAGGATCCGTCTGGCTACCCAGATCGGTTCCGGGCTGGTAGGCGTGGCCTATATTCTGGACGAGCCCAGCATCGGCCTTCATCAGAGGGACAACGACAAGCTTCTCCAGACCCTGATTCACCTGAGAGACTTGGGCAACAGCGTGCTGGTGGTGGAACATGACGAGGACACCATGCGGGCAGCAGATTTCATCGTGGATATCGGTCCTGGCGCAGGGGAGCACGGCGGCCGGGTCATCGCCTGCGGTACAGCGGAGGACATTATGAATTGTCCCGAGTCCGTCACAGGGGCATACCTAAGTGGCCGTCTGCAGATTCCGGTGCCGTCAGAGCGGAGAAGTCCCGGAGGCTGGCTGTCCATCAAGGGAGCCGCGGAGAACAACCTTAAGAATGTGGACGTGAAGATCCCCCTGGGGGTCATGACCTGCGTCACCGGCGTGTCAGGATCAGGCAAGAGCTCTCTGGTCAATGAGATCCTGTACAAGACTCTGGCCAGACAGCTGAACCGGGCCAGGACCATACCGGGAAAGTTTAAGAAGATCGAGGGGACAGAGCAGTTGGACAAGATCATCGCCATCGATCAGTCCCCCATCGGGCGTACTCCCCGCTCCAACCCGGCCACTTACACAGGGGTTTTCGACATGATCCGGGATCTGTTCGCATCCACCGTGGATGCCAAGGAGAGGGGCTACAAGAAAGGCCGTTTCAGCTTTAATGTGAAGGGCGGTCGGTGCGAGGCCTGCTCCGGAGACGGTATCATCAAGATCGAGATGCACTTTCTGCCGGATGTGTATGTGCCCTGCGAGGTCTGCGGCGGCAAGCGGTACAACCGGGAGACCCTGGAGGTCAAGTATAAGGGAAAGAGCATCTACGACGTGCTGAACATGACTGTGGAGGAGGCGATGAAGTTCTTCGAGAATGTGCCCACCATCCACAGGAAGATCTCCACCCTCAACGATGTGGGGCTCTCCTACATCCGCTTAGGCCAGCCCTCTACGGAGCTGTCCGGCGGCGAGGCCCAGAGAATCAAGCTGGCTGCCGAGTTGAGCCGACGGGGGACGGGCAAGACCATCTATGTGCTGGACGAGCCTACCACAGGTCTGCATTTCGCTGACGTCCACAAGCTGGTGGACATCTTGAGGAAACTGTCCCAGGGAGGCAACACGGTGGTGGTCATCGAGCACAATCTGGATGTGATCAAGACAGCGGACTACATCATCGACATGGGACCGGAAGGCGGCGACAACGGAGGCACCGTGGTGACCTGCGGGACTCCTGAGGAGGTGGCCCGGTGTGAAAAGTCGTATACAGGGCAGTATGTGAAGAGATATCTGAAGGGGTGATCTTTCTGCTGCTGTCGGGGACGGCTTCTTTTTGACAGGGATTCAAATATGCCGATTCCTGTCAGGAAGAAGTCGTTTCTGACGCGTATTTGAAACATGCTTTCCGGCAGCTGTACGTCACTGTCAGCAAGAGGTTTGGCCCCAATGATGGTCAGAAAAGCCGCAAAGAGGGGCAGGCAGATGGCGTGAATCAACGTTTAAACAAAAATACATCCGGTACGTCTCTGTACCGGCAATGTGTATTCTTTGGAGTGAAGAGATGAAAAAGACAAGAAAGCTGTCGCGAGTTACCTGTATCTTGTCCCTGGCCGTTGCCGGGGCGCTTACCCTGCTGGCGGGGCTGGGGGCATTAAAGCGCCCGGACCTGACGGCCTGTGATGCACTCTATCAGAGGCCCTCGGGCACGGACGGCAGGATCGTGATCATCGGAATTGACCAGCAGTCCCTGGAGGCCTACGGCCCTTATCAGGAATGGTGCAGGGAAGGGATTGCCCGGACCTTGGATATTTTAAACGCCGATCCGGACAACCGCCCGGCAGCCATAGGCATTGATATTTTGTTCGGGGGAGAGACGGCTTCCCGGGCAGATCAGGCGCTGGCCGAGGCGGCGGGACGGGGCGGCAACACCGTCACCGCCTGCGCCGCCGAGTTTGAGACCGGCTTTGCGGAGAGGGAGGGCAGATTTGTCTATGGAAATTTCCTGATGACTGCCTTTGAAGAGCCCTTCCCGGCTCTGAAGGAGGCCACGGAGCAGGGACACATCAACGCCATGCTGGACCGAGACGGGATCCTGCGGCATCATCTGCTGTATTTTGACCTGCCCGACAAGACCCGCGTCCCCTCCCTGGCGCTGGCTCTGGCAAAGCGGTACCAGGAGGACGTGAAGTTCCCGCCGGCGGACTCATACGGTTTTTGGTATCTGCCATACAGCAAGACACCGGGGAATTTTGAGATCCGCTCCATTGCCGACGTGCTGGAAGGCAGGGATCCGGCCGGCTATTTTAAGGATAAAATCGTCCTGATCGGCCCCTGTGCGGCGGGACTCCAGGACAGTTATTTTACTTCCGTGGACCATGCCCGGCAGATGTACGGTGTGGAGTACCAGGCCAACGCCATACAGGCCATGCTGGACGGCAATTACAAGCGGGAGGCGGGAGAGGGCATTCAGCTGGTTGCCCTTTTTCTGCTTTTGCTGGCCGCCGTCGGGGCGTTCTGGCGGCGAAGGGTGCGAATTTCCACGGCGATATGGCTTGCCCTGTGTGTTGGCTGGGTGCTGCTGTGCAGAGGTCTGTATGAAACAGGGTGGGTGCTCCATGTCCTCTGGGTCCCTGTGGGAGTCTCGGTGCTCTATGCCGGATGTCTGGCGGCAAATTACATCCAGGCCCGACTGGAACGTCAGCAGGTGACTCGGACTTTTCAGCGGTATGTTGCGCCGGAGATTGTTTCCGAACTGATGGGCGCCGGCCCTGACGCCTTGAAATTAGGCGGGAAAAAGTGCGATGTCGCGGTGCTGTTTGTGGATATCCGGGGCTTTACCGCCATGTCGGAGGAACTGGACCCGGAGCAGGTGGTGGCAATCTTAAACCAGTATCTGACTCTGACCACCAAATGTGTCATGGACTTCCACGGTACGCTGGATAAGTTTGTAGGGGACTGTACTATGGCTTTCTGGAACGCGCCGCTGCCCCAGGAGGATTATGTCATGCTGGCCTGCCGCGCGGCGATGGCCATGGCAGAGGGGGCGAAGCCTCTGACGGAGCGGCTCATGAGGGAGTATGACCACAGGGTATCCTTTGGCATCGGTGTCCATGTGGGATCCGCAGTGATCGGCAACATCGGCGCACCCATGCGGATGGACTACACTGCCATTGGCGATACCGTGAACACTGCCGCCCGGCTGGAGGCCAACGCCCCTGCCGGTACGATCTACATCTCCCGCGCCGTGGCCGATGGGCTGGCAGGGAGGATCGCGGCAACCCTGCTGAAAGACCCGCCGCAGCTCAAGGGAAAGTCGGCGGGGTTCGAGATATTCACGCTGGATGCTATCTTATAGGAGGAATTCTGGATGGACGAAATATGGAAGATTACCGTCTGGGGCGTCCGGGGCTCCCTTCCCAGACCCTCGCCGGTTTGTATGGAATACGGCGGCAATACCGTCTGCACTGGGGTGGAGTACGGAGACCACGTTCTGATTCTGGATGCCGGAACCGGGCTGCTTTCTCTGGGGCAGGCACTGGCGTCCCGGACAGATGTCAAACGGCTGGACATCCTGCTCAGCCATTTTCACATTGACCATGTATTGGGACTGTACGCCTTTCCTCCGTTTTTCAGTCTTGATAAGGAAATCCATCTGTACGGCGGCACGGGGGTGACCCGGTATCTTAAGACCTTGATGGGCCCGCCCTTCTGGCCGCTGGGGATACACGATTTCCCTGCCAGAGTGGAATTCCACGAGATACAGCCAAAAGACAGTTTCTGTCTGGACGGCCTGACGGTATGTACCATGGAGGGGAACCACCCGGGAGGCAGCATTTTGTACCGGCTGGATGGCGGGGGGAAACGCCTGACCTATGCCGTGGACTGTGAAGCAGGCCAGACGGTCTTTTCCTCCTTGGCAGAGTTTGCCCACAGAAGCGATCTGCTGATTTGGGACGCCTCGTTCACCTCCTCGGATCTGCGCCCCGGCTGGGGCCACTCCACCTGGGAGCAGGGGCTGGAACTGGGATATGCCGCGCAGGCAGGACAGGTGCTGATGACCCATTACAGCTGGGATTATTGCGATGAATTGATCCACTGCCAGGAGATGCAGGCCGGGCGGGAAGACATTTGCCGTTTTGCGAAGGAAGGAATGGTGATGACGCTGTGACACAAGAACAAATGAGAAAAATATTAAATGTGGGTGTACTGCTCTCATCGGAACGGGACCTGAACCATCTGTTGGAGCAGATCCTGTCCTCGGTGATGGAGCTGGCCCACTGTGATGCCGGGACACTGTATCTTTTGGAGGGGGATGCCCTGCGGTTTTGTATTATGCACAACAATACGCTCAAAACCTACTCCGGCGGGGACGGAAAGCTGCCTGACCTGCCGCCTGTTCCCTTGACGCCGGAAAACGTGTGTGCACGAGCCCTGTTAGAGGGCAGAACCATCCATGTGGCGGACGTGACCTGCAGTCCGGATTACGACTTTTCCGGCTCTGCCCGGTATGATGCCAAGACAGGATACCACACCCGCTCCATGCTGGCAGTGCCTATGCGCAACCGGGCAGGAGAAAAGCTGGGGGTTCTGCAGCTGATAAACGCCATGGACGAAAGGGGGAATGTGCGGCCTTTTCCCGAGGAAATGGCCTTAGTGCTGGAATCCGTTTCTTCCCAGGCGGCGATCACCATTCAAAACGTCCGCTACATACGGGAGATTCAGGAACTGTTTGTCTCCTTCGTGCGGGTCATGTCCTCTGCCATAGATGAGCGCAGCCCCTACAACGGCAGCCACACTCGGCATATGGCCGCTTATGGAGAAAAATTTCTGGACTATCTGAATGCCCGGGCCAGGACAGAGGGCAAGGAGCCGCCTTTTTCGCCTCAGCGCCGGGAAGAGCTTCTGATGAGCGTGTGGCTCCACGACATCGGCAAGCTGGTTATCCCTCTGGAGATTATGGATAAGCCTGCCCGGCTCCTGGCGGATCAGCACAGAGCATTTCTCCACCGCATGGAGGTGATCCGTCTGCTGGGCGAGATCGAAGCTCTGTCCGGACGGCGGGAGGACTTAGACGGGCTGGTGCAGGAAACCCGAAAGGCGGAGTCTCTGGTGGAATCGGTGAACGCCGCAGGATTCGTGACCGATGAAAAGTTGGCAGAGCTGGAGCAGCTGTCCAGGCGGATATACCGGGACCGGGACGGACAAGAGCAGCCTTGGCTGACCCAGGACGAATACGCCATGTTATCCATCCGCAGAGGGACACTTTCCGGCCGGGAGCGGGACATGATGCAGTCCCATGTGATCATGACAGACAAGCTGCTTTCCCAAATCCGATTCTCACCGGAGCTGTCCCATGTCCGGAGGTGGGCGGCCAGCCACCATGAGTTCCTCAACGGCAGCGGCTACCCCAGCCACCTGTCGGGAGATGATGTTCCTGCCGAAGTGCGTGTCATCACCATTTTGGACATTTTCGATGCCCTCACTGCCGATGACCGGCCGTACAAACCGGGGATGCCCGTGGAGCGGGCATTGTCGGTGCTGGACGCCATGGCAAACAAAGAGGGAAAACTGGATCCCCACCTTGTCCGCCTGTTTGCGGAAAGCCGATGCTGGGAGTCAGAAAAATGACGGAAGGAGAAGAATCACCATGACCCCTCATAAATTGCCGAAACGCGGCACAGCCCTTCTGCTGTCCCTGTCCCTTCTGCTGTCCCTGACAGCCTGTGGCAGTGGGACCAAGGCCACCACCATGTATCTGAAACGTGCGGAGGGTACCGTGGACGTTTCTGATGACGCCGGAGCGGATGTGCCTGTGCTGGAGGACCTTGGCCTGTACAGCGGCTACGATGTGTATACCGATTCAGACAGCTTCGCCTGGATCAATCTGGACAATGTGAAGCTGACTAAAATGGACCAGAATAGCGAGATCGCCATCCAAAAAGACGGCAGGGATTTAGAGATCCAGGTCCTATCCGGCAGCCTGTTTTTCAACGTGACCGATCCGCTGGAGGACGATGAAACGATGAATATCCGCACCTCTACCATGCTGGTGGGCATCCGGGGGACCTGCGGATGGGTGGAGGTCCCGGACGACGAACATATGAACCTCTATCTGTTGGAGGGCTGGGTAAAGTGCACTGCCGATGAAAACGTTTCTACGGTTTCTGCCGGGGAAATGGCGGCTATGACAGAGGATGGAGAGATTACCGTGACTCAGTTCACTGCCGAAGATGTCCCCGGTTTCGTTCGGGAGGAAGTGGAGGAGGACGATGATTTGGCAGAAGCGATCCTGGAGGATTCCGGTATTGACGTGCTGGCACCGGACCCGATGGAGCAGGCCATGGAACAGTACCGCAGAATTATCGGCGATGCTCAGTCCTATGATATCTATCACACCTTCCGCGAATCCTACGAAACTGTCACCGGAAACTATAAATATGCCCTGGTTCCAATGGACGAGAGTAACCCGGTTCCCGCCCTTCTCCTGTCACAGGAAACCTATATCACTCAGGAAGACATCACAGAACAGGTAGGAATCCTGCTTCCCCAGTCCCCGTATTATAACTATTGGACAGAAATGTTCCAATATATCCCTGACAGCGGAAATGTGAAATCTTTTGACGGCCCATGGGAGGGCATAGATTTCATCACCGGTGAGGCACGGAAAATTTTCATGGATGGGAGCGGGAACGGCGCTCTGGGTTACCACGCCGCGAAAGCCGACAGAGGAGAGTACCTTACGCATCAAATCGTCCGGTGGGTCATTGACGGGGAATACTGTGATATGATCACCCTGTGGGAATCCCAGCTCGGTCAGTTCCCCGAGGATGTGGTTTTTCAGGAGCTCTCCTGGTACGATGTGGGGGATTTAAGCGGCCTGGATAACTGGCCGTCAGACACACAGCCCTCTGCCGTGACACCTGATATCAGCGATATCACAGTGATCGGAGCAGGCGATACGGATCTTCCCACCGACGGAGACCGGATCGTGTTCACCGGAACCCTCGGCAACTATACCTATAACGAGGTGCTGGCCTTGCAGGGGGTGTCCGACCCCAACCCAGGATACAGTGACCCCAATGAGACCATGTGGCTGATCGTGCTGGATACCCCCCAAAGTATGAAACTGCGCGAACACGGCGGCGATGAATATTCTGAGCAGCTGGTGGTTTCCTTGATTAGTGTTTGGGATATTTCCGAATTGGAACAGTACGATGGAGAGCACATGATCTTCAGCATCGATCCCAGCGAGACCTACTGGCCCAGTGATACCTCCCTGCCTCTGGGACAGCCGGGGACCAGAGATGTCAATGTGTTGGGGCCGGTGGGAATGATAGTAATGGGTTTATGATCTGCAGCATCAAGGACTGCATGAGTGCTTAGTTCTTATGTATGGAAAAAGAGGGCTCTCTGGCGCGAGGCTGGGAGAGTCCTCTTTTTTAAAATCACTGATTCGAGATAATTTGACAATCCATCTCCCATCACAGGCTCTTACAGGGTACAATGCCGCAGCAGAGGGCAAATTGGGCGCAGTGGGTCCTATGCTGGAAAATCCCAGTCACTAAACTATTCTGCTTGAAACCAGCATAAACACTGGGGTTTTCTCATCCATTAAATTATTCGAACTCCCTATGCGTATAACATAATTGTTAAATGTTTGATTGCTTTTTAAGGAATTTTATCGCTATAATATCTATATTTTATGCCGTATTTACAGTTTCAGAAAAAACAGGTATCATACGGGTATCACATTATCTTTTCTTTTTATTACTCTTTACCACAATAATTATTAATAAAATAATTTGCAAAAGTGGTACTCCAATATAATTAACCATCGGAGAAATTATAACTGGAACCATTGAGAAAACCCAACCGATTATCCCAGACATTATTAATAACAAAACAAATGCTATTAGCTTATCACTTCTCTTTTTAAACGTATTCATAAAAGGCACACAGACAGTAATTAATAATAGCCAAAATGCACCCGAAAGAAATTTTAATGCTCTATTTCCTTCTCCATTTCCCATTGAAGTTATATAATTCATCTGAATAATAAATTTATTCATTAACGAATTTATAGAACG
>JAAWBS010000044.1 GCA_022792815.1 Hungatella sp. | reverse complement strand
GTAATAAATCCGTTCTGGCCTTCCGCCTGTACTTTCTACGTTTAAAACGGATAAAGTTCCAAAGTCTTCAATATCGTTTTGGTACTTTTCTATCAACTCTTTTACGTTCTTGTGCTGATTCTCTGTTCCTTCTGCGATCACTTTGCTGTTTGTGAATAAATCGTCTTTCCGCACCTCTACGAGATCATACATAGCAATTTCTCCTTTTCTCTCGATGATTTGTGTAATACCGTCTATTCTCTTTTTCTGTGTCCAATTTCTGCAAGCTTCGCCTATGAACCTAACAAGGAATAACCCACTCTTGACACTCCCTGAAGCCCGTAGAGCCGTTTTTTTCTACCAGGTGAGAAATCCCTTGGTTCTGGGTTTTAAAACGGGAAATCGGCCATTCTGGAATGGCAGAATGTAATTCTCTGGGACTGATTTATGGGCAGTGAGGGACGGGAAACGCAACAGCCCCGTCAAGGTATGCCTTGGCTCTGCGGCGCATTCCCATTTGGGGATTCCGTCTCCTGCTGCTTCCTGAGGCTTTATGGATATTTTATTGTGTTTGTTGGGGTATCTGGCTTGAAATCCTCCAGAAGATATGGTAAGATTGAGAAGAAGGGAAGCCAAAGAAGCGGCCTACCCCGACAGCTAAATTAACAACCCTTTGCAGGGTCAGCCGTCACTACTGCGAATAGTGGCGGCTATTTTCTTCCCCTGAAGACCGTGTAACATAGTCCCACAAGGGCGACAATGAATATCCCAACCTGAATCAAATCAGAGTATGTAACATACATTGGCAATCCCTCCTTTCTTTCGTTTGGAGGGTCAGCCCCTCCGGTTAAAGAGGGTAAGCCGCCTTGGCTCTCTGGTTTCCCAGGAATCCATCATACCATACTTGTCAGGGGCCTGCAATCCTATTCTTGCCTGTGCGCTGTCTCATTCTTCCCATTGTGTTTTTCAGTGTGATTTTCCCGTTTTTACCCCTTATCCTATAAATTGTACCCTCAACCTGTTTGGAGCGGAATTTACTCCTTTTCGTCCATTGTACTGCTATGTTTTGAATGATAGTTATACATTCTCTCCCTTGCCTTTTCCCTTTGCTCCTCTGACCCTGCGGCAGGAGGGGAAATCTTCACCCAGGAAGTAGGAATATGTGCGCACAAGCTACCGTCCTTATTTTCAGCCACGATCTGACATTCCTCTGGCCGTTGCTTTGCAAGATTTAGGATTCTGGTTTTATACCGCCCCTAGGAGAAAGTAACCGTGGCTCTCTCCTAATTCTCTAAAAATTCAATCACGTTCTCAATACATCTATCCATGATGTTCTCCTCTCATTGTGTTTGTCCGATCTCACAGCCCAGGAGCCAGGAACTTTTCTTTCCGCTGTGCGCCTATTCCTTTTCATGGCTATCTTCCCATACATCATCAGCCGCCGCATTTAAAGCGTCCATAAAATTATCCTCTGCTTCTTCCTCCGGCTGGCTGTCTTTGATCTGGCTTTCCAGCTTAAGAAGTTCGATTTCAAGTTTCTGCTTATCCAACTGGTGCTTCATCGGGTTGTTGATGAACTTGTCTATCACAATCCCCATTGCAGTTGCAATCTCTGACAGCTTTGCCGCTTCTATTTTCCCTGGGTCTTTCAGCGCTTTTATGTAAGCGTCCAAAACCATTTTTGCCTGTTCTTTTCTGGAATCCATATAGTCCAGAATTTCGGCGGTGTTCTGTTCTCTTTTTTGTGCACACTTCTGTACAGTTTTCGGGTTATCTGTACACACCGACCTTACAGTCATTGCAGATACACCAAATTTCTTTGCTGTTGCTCTGTAACTCCCACACTCCACGTAATCAGCTATTATCTCTTTTTTCTGTTTATCCGTAAGCCTGGCAGCCACTTTCTATCACCTCGCATACGAAACTAACATACAAAAGTTGCTGTGTTCCGCCAGATGTAAGGGTAGGAATCGTATTCACACCCTTTTGCTCAAGCCTTTCTTTGGCTTTGGGTGGTTTTGGTGGCTTTATCCAGCACGGGTACCCATATTTGTTAAACACCTCCGCCATTACGTTACCTCCAATCGACTCAGATTATAGAAAAACAGCCTCCGATACCCGTAAAAATCACTTCTTCCAGCAGGAATCCTCCCAAGTTTCCAATCAAATTTAAGATGGTCGTAAGACAGTTTTCGTTGTACGGACAAAAATCCACGGTGCAAGCCATTCAAAACCGTCACAAGCCTCTTGGAGCGTTTCAGGGGGATATATCCCGGTTCTGCATCCGCTTTGTAATTCTTCAAGCCGCTGCCGCCTAATGCCGTACTCCGCATAACTCTGGCGTTGCATTGTGTTTGTACCATTCCTGCGCTTCCCTCTTGACATTCCAAGCCCTCCAATCTTATGATTGTTATAGGTGTTCGGGGGCTTGTCTGCATGGGCAGGCTCTTTTTTTGTGGCATTTTATGGCATTTTCTATATTTCACCTGATAGAGATACACTATCCCAAATTACCGCCCCGGATTTCTTTTATGTATTCTGCCATCAGTTCCCTGTCAACATAGATAAACCGTGGCTTGTACTGCATCACATCTAAGGACGTTGCAAGCCTTCCTAGTTCCGATACTTCACAATCTGCCATTACTTCATAGATACTGCATAATCGGCAGCCCTGCGGCAAATCTGCCTTGATACGCTCTGTAATTGCTTCATCCGTGCATGGTGCGCCACTGGAAACAACCTGATGCGCCCGGTGTGCGCTCTTTCCGTCCGATGTTCTAAAATCAACAATTACATTGTGTACCTCTATCTCTATTCCTGTAGCTGCCTTTATCATCTCTTTCAAAATTGACATTCTAAATCCTCTCTTTCTGCAGAATCAACTTCGTATCAAGGGGACTGTCCCCATGTCGCCGCTGTCCCCAAAGTTTTTCTATACCTTATTATTTTTAATACCTATATCCACTTTACTCCCTCTTATTCTCTCTTTTCTCTTTTCCTTATTATTTGTTGGGGACAGGGGACAAAAGAGAAAATATGTTGATTTTATGCGGTTTTCCGCTGTCCCCGACACGTCCCCTGATACCGTCCCCGAATGCTAATCAAAAGGCAGTTCATCTTCCATGTCTGCCATATCCAACTGCACAAAACCTTTGGGGACTTCCTTTTCGGGGACACGCTGCCGAAAACCATGTTCGTCAACCCTGTCCCATGCCCTCTGTTTCCCATAGCCAACAAACCTTACCTTGCTATCACTTGTCGGATACTTCTGCCAGCCAGTAATTGACTTATTCATAATGTTATTGATTTCCCGCAATTCCCACTCTTTCGGCTCCTGAAAATCTTTCCCCAAGGCTTCTTTATATAGCATTCTTGAACACACAGAATCATAGTTGCAGTTATCAAGCCATTCCTGAATAATTCCGACTTTCGGATCTTCTGGTGTAAATTCCTGCTGCACTTCTGACAATAACCCTTGCAACTCTTTAGGGAATGTCAGTTTATAATCTCCACTGCGGTAAATCTCCATCGCTTCTGCCCATACCTGATCTATGTAAGCCCTCGTTTCTGCTTCATCCTCTAAGGGGTGTACCTCTGCCAGTTCGCTATTGACACGCACCTGGATAAATCGCCGATTCCCAGTTTTATCGTTTGGCAGAAAATCAAGATTGTTTGTCGTTCCAATAAATATGCACTGCCGTGGAAAATCATGGGGATATTTGTCATAAGGGACTTTGTATGTATCTTTCTGCCTGCTCAAAAATGCTTTAATAGCTTCAACCGTCTTTGTATTTGCGGTAGCAAGCATTTCTGAAAATTCAATAATCCAATGCCCTTGCAATTTACGGTAAATATTTTCATCGTCCAAATTTTTCACATCATCAGTAAACCATTCGTCCCTTGTTGCCAGGAATCTTGCCATTGTGGACTTGCCGCCGCCTTGCCTATCCTCTACCAAGCACAGCATACATTCAAACTTTGATCCGGGATTATGCACCCTCTCAATAGCCCCAAGCATAGTTAGTTTAGTGGCTTCTGTCGTGTAAGCTGATTTTTCCGCCCCAAGATACTTTGGCAGAAGATTTTCGATGTATTTTCCACCGTCCCATTTCAAGCTTGCAAGATATTCTTTTATCGGGTGATACGCCCTCTGGTGTGCTATAAGCTCTACCGCCCGTGGGATACTCTTTTCATGTGTCAGCCCATAGGTGGTTTCCAGATAAAGCCGGATATTATTCATATCATTATCAGATAAATTTACAGAAGATTGTCGCCACCATGCCCCGAATACTTCTACCTTATCTGTCATTTCATTGTAACGGAACATTTCTTTTAGGCGTTCATCATAATGAATTGCTTTTATACAATTGCCAAATGACTGTATCACTTTCCCTTTTTCATTTACTGATAGTTTAAAATCTGTGACAGTTCCGTCCACCTCTCGCTTCTGGTCTGTTTTTTCTGCGTCCGTTTTTCCTCACCGCCAATCTGATTTTTCTGCCATCGCTTTTCGCATTCTTTTCTGTACCATACCGCAACTTCTTTCATTTTTTCATCATGCTTTTGCTCATACTCTGATACGGCTTTATCGTAATATTCCCTTGCCATGCCGCACCCCGCACGCTCTAAAGCCTGGATAGCTTGACCTTTAAATCCAGGACAGCTGACCTCATATCCATAAATCCTTAGAAAGAAATCCTTGTCTAACCGCATTCCTGGCCGGATACTCTGCAATAGTTCCTCATGGCTTGCCATTTATTTACCTGCCAATAAATTCAGGTACTTATCAACAATCGAAACTTTATATAACGTCCGTCTCCCTATTAAGATTTTAGCCCCTGCGTCCGTACCAATTTTAACTGCCGTTGCCCGTCCGCAATTCAGCATTCCAGCCAGTGTCTCTGGGCTGACTGCTATCATATCACTCTTGTTTAACGATTCTGCCACTTTCGTTTTAAACATAATTATCCTCCATATATTCATCTAGTTTCATCAGCTGATACTTGTATTTTACTAATATTTGAAGTATAATAATATTGCTAGTTACTTATATTTATTTTTAAAGTTTAACATAAGCAATATAAGGCAAAGGAGGTACCGCATGATATTAGAATTTACCATCTTTTCAAATGGTGAGATAAGTTCCGATATCCAACTATACCGCAATGCTGGATTTGATGAATATGGATTTTATATTAAAGGTATGAGTGAAAAACTATCTGTTGGATACAATATTTTTGAGACCGATTTTTTTAATACTACTTTGAAAGACATTATCTCTCAATACAGCTCAGAAGGTTTTTTATCCTTTTTAGATTCACAATACAGCATACCGAAACAGATTATTCTATATCCCATAATTGATAATAAGTTTGTAAATGAACGATTCAATGATATGGGATTACGCTTTAGGAGAGACTTATCATTTACTGAAAAATTGACATACTATCAAGAACATAAAAATGATTTCTTGAAAACGTTTCATTATGATTGTAAGACTAAAAGAGATATTGCTTTGTCAGAGTTACACTATTATATTACACAGGGTTATAAACTTACTTATTGTAATTTATGTGGCAAACCATTCTTTACTAAAAATCTTAAAAATAAATATTGTCGCCGCAAAGGATTTGACATCCAACATCCTCAATACACCTGTAATAAAATCAGGGCATTACAAAGAAATACTAAATGTGCATCGGATGAAATCAAGCGTATAAGAAAAATAATTATTTCAACCTTGGAACGTAAAAGCGAAACCGAACGCAACGAAAAAGCAGCAGATTTTAGAAGGGAAGAATCAGAATACAAAGAATCCCATTTGCCTTCTGAATATGAACAATGGATGAAAGACATGTATAAAGCAATATGTCCAAACGGCACCAAATTAAAGGCAACCGAAACCAACTAAGATATCGGGTGTCGCCACAAACCCCCTCCCAGCAGCAGCCAAGAGGGGCTTTAATTTTACAAAAATGGGGTATTAATTGGGGTAAAATCTTTTTCAGAAAGCCAGAAAACCGCATGGATACGGTGTTTCTTGGCATTGTGTAATTGAACCGCCCGTAAACGACCAATTTGCGTGTGTTACAAAATCGGGATTATCCCAATACAGTCAATACAAATCCTACTACTGAAAACAAGTTACATAAGCAATGAAAATACATGCTTATATACAAATTCTTTCTCTTATATGCCACATACACAACTGGTATAAATGCTAATATACGAAATGCATTATTAAAAGGCAGCCAAAAATGATAGAGTGAAAACAAAACAGCTATAAGTATTGGAGTAATCGAACTTTGCTTTTTATAATGAGATGTTAAATATCCTCTAAAATATAATTCTTCTGTTATCGGTCCAATTAGCCCATTAAAGATACCATAATATACACAAGTCAAAATCAGTATTGGTTTTGAAAAGGATTTCATATATTCATAATTGGTCCAATCAAAGCCCATCGGTAAATTGTCAAGTACATTGCTTCTCATCGTCGCAAAGATCTGGTTTTCAATAGGCGCAAAAAATAGACAGCAAACCTGCAATCACAAAGAACACAAAAGCAATTACCACCATTTTCCAAACCGCAATCTTTTCCTGTCCTGCAAATGCACTTCTAAGAGAATATGCTCCATATTCTTTTTTGCTTGCCGATATAATCACTCCTAATTCCATAGGTACTAATGTAAATGTCCCTAAAATACAAAAGAGTAGTATATGCGGTATATTGCAAAAATGCCCCAATAACAAATAACTCAAACTTAAAACTGTAGCGGGTACAAAAATTCTTAATGAAAGTCCTTTTGTATCAATCTTATTCATATAATGTCTCTCGCTAAACTCCGAACTGTCTATTAGTTTGCCAACTAGTATAGCACATCTCCCCGTTGAAAGCAATCCCCATTCTATGTCCGTTCCGACTATCCAGACGGTCAAGGGTTTGAAAAGGTTTCCGTCAATAACTCAAAATCCCCTCAGGACACCAAAAGACCGGAAGTGCCTCTCAGAGCACTTCCGGTCCTGGCTTCTTCTCTTTATTTTGCGTTCTCTACAGCCTTGACCGCCGCTGTCTGATATCCGCCGATGGAGATGGTGACGCCTGCCGCCAGATCCGCATCCGTCGGCTTCTCGGACTCGTCCACAGCGATCCCCAGCACTTCGTCGGCAGTCTTTCCGATGAGGTACTCTTCCATGGCGGCTGCCTGCTCAAACCACTCCTTGCCAATGCCGGAAGCCGGCCTCATGCCGTAGTCGTCTCCCAGCTGTCTCTTGGTCTTCACGCCTCCGGTCAGATCCGAGGTGATCTTACCCGTCGCGTCAAACTTCACGGTTCCCTGGGTCGCATCGATGAGCGCTGCCGTGATCTTGCCGTCGGAGTCGGTGGTCACTGCCACGTAGGTGGAGTATGCCTGGCACTGACCGTCTTTGTCCGCCTCTGCATCCTTGGATTTGTGCATGTCGGTGATGATGCCAAGACCCAGCTTATCTCCGGGCTGTGTGCCCACTGCCTGCGCGTTCTCGGCCGCCTCCACGATGGCGTCCTTGTAGCTGCCGATCTTGATGGTGACTCCCGCCAGGAGATCGACATCCGTTGGTTTGGTGGACTCGTCCACCGCAATCCCTGCCACCTCGTCGGCGGTCTTGCCGATCACGTACTCTTCCAGAGCCACGACCTGCTCAAACCACTCTTTGCCGATGCCGGAAGCCGCTTTCATGCCGTACTTGTCTCCCAGCTCCTTCTTGGTCTGGAAGTCTTCTGTCATCACCGCTTTGCCTTCCGCGGTAAATCCCATCTTGTTCTGGGCCGTGTCCAGATAACAGCTCACGATCTTTCCGTCTTCATCCACCACGACGGCCGCCACCACAGAGTCTACCTGTGCCGTGCCGTCCTTCTCCCCGGCCTCTTTCGAACCGGTCATGGAAGACACGATGGCCAGACCTGTCCGATAACCTTCGGCGGTCTCTGCCGCTGCATCGGTAGTCTCAGGGGCTGCAGTGGTCTCTGCCGCTGTAGTCTCCGGCGCCTTTGTCTCCTGTGCCGTAGTCGGAGCTGCCGTGGTCTGGACCGCAGCCGTAGTAGAGGTCTCTGCCGCTTTCTGTCCGCATCCTGCCGCCAACGCCGCAGCCATAAGAGAGGCCGCAATGATTCCTGCCTGTTTTCTCATAAAAATAAATCCTCCATCTTTAAGTTCACTTTCCTTATCGTCTCTATCATACCGACAAATCGTACCGAAATTATGTTTTAAAAGGTTCTATTTTGTGATAAAATAGACACAAGATGTTACAAAAAAGACATATTTTTGTGGTATGGTTATGCCGTGCAACGGATTTAAAGAGGTATGGACCTATGGAAAAAATTTTAATCGCAGACGACAATCTGCAGATCACCAAAATCTTAAGTGAATTTGCCAAAAAAGAGGGCTATGAGCCCGTGCCGGCCTATGACGGCGATGAGGCTCTGGAACTGTTTAAGAAGCACCCCTTTGCCATGATCCTGCTGGATGTGATGATGCCGGGAAAGGACGGGTTCGCCGTGTGCCGGGAGATCCGCCAGAGTTCCAATATTCCCATCATCATGATCACAGCCCGAGGCGAGGACTTTGAGCGCATCATGGGGCTGGACATCGGGGCGGACGACTACATTGTCAAGCCTTTTTCTCCTGGGGAAGTCATGGCCAGGGTCCGGGCCGCCCTTCGCCGCATAGACGGTTCCAGAATCGACAGTCAGAGACGTCTTGTGTACGACAACCTTATGATTTCCCTGGACAATGCGGCTGTGACCATCGACGGGCAGAAGGTGGCTCTGACAAAGAAGGAGTTGGAGATTCTCTGGACTCTTCTGGACAACCGGGGAAAGATCTTTTCCAGAGACAACTTATTGAGCAATTTGTGGGGATACGACTACCCGGGTGACAACCGCACCGTTGACAACCACATCAAGCGGCTGCGGGCCAAATTAGACCAGATCCCCCATCCCAACTGGCAGATCAAGACCATCTGGGGCATGGGGTACAAATTTGAGGGGATTATTACATGAGATACAAGATCACCTATCGTTTGATCAGCTACTTTTCTGCAGTGCTTCTGCTCTTTGCCGTCACCATCGGTCTTCTGTTCGGAACTCAGTTTACCCACCACACCGCCGAAATCTATGAGGAAGAATTAAAATCCCAGGCCGTCTCCATCGCGGACACCCTTTCTGTGTTTCTCCAGAAACAGCCCCAGCCTCACCGGCCAGGGGGCGGTCAGGGCTTCGGCGCCTACCTCCGTTTTATCGACGACATCTCCATGGCATAGTCATGGCTGGTGGATGAGCACGCTCAGATCATCGAGCTGAGCACCCCCAACTATACCATGTCCTACGAGGCCCTGCCCCCCGGTGCGGAGGAGTTGATCAAGGAGGTATTTCAGGGAAACGTGGTGTCAGGCAGAGCCTTTTCCTCCGTATTAGACGTCCCTTCCGTCACCGTGGGCGCTCCCGTCTTTGACCAGGACGGAGCCGTCACCGGAGCCTTCCTTCTCCACAGCCCTATCGGTGAAATCAAAGATGCCCAAAATCACAGCCTCTTCATTCTGGCCGCCTGTCTCTTCACAGCGCTTCTCCTGGCCTTCGGTCTCTCCGTCCTGCTGGCCCGCCGTTTTATCCGGCCGTTACAAAAGATCGGCCAGGCGGCGGAACTGGTTATGGCAGGGGATTATTCCGCGCGGGTAGATGTGACTCAAAATGACGAGATCGGCAGTCTGGCCTCCAATATCAACGCACTGTTTGCCCAGCTGGCCGACATCGAGGAGAAGCGCAAAAATCTGGACAGGATGCAGCAGGATTTTGTGTCCAATGTCTCCCATGAGCTGCGCACCCCCATCACGGTCATCCGCGGTTCCCTGGAGGTCCTCTCGGAAGGGCTGATCACCGACCGCGGGGAAATCCGGGAGTACTATCATCAGATGCTGTCCGACACCATCCATCTGCAGCGTCTGGTCAATGATCTTCTGGAACTTTCCAGGCTGCAGAACCTCCATTTTCAGATCCGCAAATCAGAGCTGAATCTGACCGGACTCATCACAGACGTCGTCCGTTCCATGCAGAGAATCGCAGAAAAAAAGCAGGTCCGGCTTCATCTGGACAAGGAAGCAGGACTGGTGCTTTTCTGTGGTGATTATGACCGGTTAAGGCAGATGTTTCTAATCATCCTGGACAACTCCATCAAGTTTTCTCCTCCCGACACCGAGGCCTCTGTGAAGATGTACCGGGAGGGGGAGCGATGCGTCGTCTCCTTTACAGATCACGGAGACAGCATCCGGCCCGAGGATCTTCCCTATATCTTTCAGCGCTTCTACTGGAAACGATCGGATCAGAATCCAAACGGCAGCGGGCTGGGGCTTCCCATCGCCAGACAGATCGCAGACAGACACAATATCGAGATTACCTGGGAGAGCGTTCTTTTCGACCACACCACCTTTTTCTTTTCCTTTACGGGGATCTGGCAGCCCGACTGAGGGGCTGCCAGGGATTTCTTTTAATCCAGCTTTTTCACCGTGAGAATGGCGTTGACGCCGCTTCCAAGAGTGATCCCCACTGCCAGAAGTGCGGAAATCGCCATATCAATTACACTTCCCGCTGTCAGCGATACAACCGTACTTCCGCTGAACAGGGAGCTGGTGCCCACTGCCAGCGCTCTGGAAATGGTCGCGCTGGGAACATCGGTTCCGTTTACTCTCACGGCAAAGGTAACCGTAGTCGCCAGTGCTGCTGTCAAAGTAGTCGAGTAGTTAATTTCATAGGTGCCTGCAGCTGTGACCGTAATGCTGTTTGCCGGTGTGTATGTCACTCCTGCCGACGGCGCATTGTTAGGAAGCGGAATCTGAGAAGTTGATCCTACGGTCAGGTTCAGGGTCTGGGGAGTCGTACTGTACAAACCGCCATAAGCCGCCAATCCGCCCTGGGGGCCGGTCGGTCCGGTGGGACCGGTGGGGCCAATGGGACCGGTAGGACCTTCCGGGCCAATGGCTCCGGTCGCTCCCGTGGCCCCGGCAGGGCCCTGGGGGCCGGTGGGGCCTTCTGCTCCGGTAGCACCCGTCGCTCCGGCGGGGCCCTGGGGGCCGGTGGGGCCTTCTGCTCCCGTGGCTCCTGTGGCTCCGGCGGGGCCCTGCGGACCGGTAGGACCTACTGCTCCGGTCGCTCCTGTGGCTCCGGCGGGGCCCTGCGGGCCGGTGGGACCTTCTGCTCCCGTGACTCCGGCGGGACCCTGCGGACCGGTAGGACCTTCTGCTCCCGTAGCTCCTGTGGCTCCGGCGGGGCCCTGCGGGCCGGTGGGACCTACTGCTCCCGTGGCTCCGGCGGGACCCTGCGGGCCGGTAGGACCTACTGCTCCCGTGGCTCCGGCGGGACCCTGCGGACCGGTAGGACCTACTGCTCCCGTGGCTCCGGCGGGACCCTGCGGACCGGTGGGACCTTCTGCTCCCGTGGCTCCGGTCGCTCCTGTGGCTCCGGCAGGGCCCTGAGGACCGGTAGGACCTACTGCTCCGGTAGCTCCCGTGGCTCCTGTCGCTCCGGCGGGACCCTGGGGGCCGGTGGGGCCTTCTGCTCCTGTAGCACCCGTCGCTCCTGTGGCTCCCGTTGCTCCCACAGGGCCCTGGGGACCGGTAGGACCTACTGCCCCTGTGGCTCCCGTGGCTCCGGCGGGACCCTGCGGACCGGTGGGGCCTACTGCCCCTGTGGCTCCTGTTGCTCCCACAGGGCCCTGGGGGCCGGTGGGACCTACTGCTCCCGTGGCTCCTGTCGCTCCTATGGGACCCTGCGGACCTGCAGGACCCTGAATTCCCATGGGACCCGGAACTCCCCTCGGGCCCTGGAATCCTCTGGGGCCCTGAGGACCGGGATATCCCATTGGTCCCTGAGGACCTCTCGGACCTCTGGGGCCTCTGCAGCAACAGCTTCCATTGCACCGGTTCTGACAAAACCGAACGCTTTCTCCTGCCAGAGAGCTAAAGCTTTCCTCGGCAAGCTCCATATCGCCCCGATCTTCACAATTCCATTGATCTCTCCGATCATATCCATCTAATTCATCCAGAAACATGATATCCTCCTTACTGATAATGAAACCGCCATGCCTTTTCAAAATTCCTTTCTATCTTGCTCTGAAAGGAAAGAGATCTCAAAACGCTTCTCTGAGTGCTTGGCTTACTATATCCTATGTCTCTTGATGAATTTGGTTCCTGACAGACATACATGTGTTGACAGCGGCTTTCTATCTTGTGCCGCCACCCCCCTGTATGGTCTGCCGCCAGCGCAATATTGGCGGGAAGGGATGTCGCATTCACAATTGTCATACTTGAAACATCACTGCAACATCCTTTCATCGATCAGCAGGATCTTTGACATAGCCGTATGGTGTGGAATAGGTGATGGACATGCCATCATTGACCGCCATATATCTCACGTAATGCTCTGGAAATTTTGGCTTTGAGGAAAGCTTCTGGTTTCATGGTGAGAAGCAGCGTTTCATGCCCAGATAGATTACTGCTCAAAAAATTATTTAGAAATCAAAAAATCCTGTACAATATCTGCGAACTTCTCTGCATTTGATAATATAGCAGGATGATTGCCTCTTTGGAAAAAATATATTTTTCCATTTGATACAAGCTGTTCCATTTGCTTATATTCTTCTTCAAGATTTCTACGGCACATTGTATCTTCCATACTTCCAACAAATAGTATGGGCACTTCAAGCTTTTCTAAAGGCGTATGGAACAACGGGAGTTTTGAATCAGCACATTCTACCAGCGCTTTTGTGTTAAGGTCAACAACCGTTTCCCAATCTTCTCCGTGACACCATTCATAAAACTGTCTGGAAAAATCGTTATTTTTTGCAGTTATCCTCTCCTTTAGAAGATTTTCTGAAAAATCATTTTGAAGCGTTCTCCCATCAAAGCTATCTGCAATAACCTTATATACAAGGTCTGGACGCTCTAATGCAACATTAACGGCAACCCACGCTCCGCCACTTGTGCCTATCAAATTCACTTTTCCACAATCTAAATATTCCAAAAACGCCATCACTTGCTGAGCCTGTGAATACCATAGATCCGACGGCAATTCCTCTACCCTATCAGATTGTCCATTCCCAAGAAAATCCATAAAAATCACTCTAAAGCTATTTGTATAGAAAGGTATAATATATTCAAACATCTTTGATGAGGCTGTATCTCCATGCAATAATACAACAGGAACTCCTGCCCCTATTTCATCATAATAAATATTCTTATTCCCATACCTAAAAAACGCCATTTTCCATTCCTCCTGTTTTTAAATTAATTGTAACAATATGAAAACAAATAGAAAACCTTATAATCCTTCTGTAAATAAAAATGCGCCACGAATAAATCATGGCACACTTTTTTACAGACTATTTTGTTTTATTATCCGCTGAATACTTTTTTCAGATAAATAGTACTTTTCTGCCAACTGTCTAGTGTTCATTCCATTTTGGAAATCTGAACATATCTGGCAATTTCGAGAAGCTAAAAGCTGTTTTGTATCGGTGTTGTCTCCCCAGTGCTTTCTATTTTCACTCTTTTTAGGGATATATATGGTTTTGCCATCAACATATTTTTGTATTTGCTCTAATAACTCTTTTGGCAATAAATCAATGGGATTTTGACAGTCCACTTTGCACCTCCTGAAAATTTCTTAGGATTAGCAAAGGCTATTGTCATTTGCATTTATAATCTGTTTTTATTGATGTATGCAATAGCCTTTGCTATGCATAAATTTTTGTTCCCATTTATCAAACACTTCCTTTCACTATAATTCCGGTATTATAGCATATGTGTTCTGCACTGTCTATAAAATCTCATTCAAACAGGTAAATACTTATGGCCTGCACCTGTTTCACACCCTCTATGAGCCTTTCAAAGCGCTCCTGGGCCTGCCCGTCAATGTCGGCAGAATAGGCCGTTGAACCTGCCGCCTGTGAGAAGATTGGTATATGTAGTCTTTCGGTACTGTTTCAGATAATCCAGATTCCGCCGTCTCCACATGCCTATCGGCTGTTTTTCTTCGTGGAATACAACTATACACGGAATTTGGCACAATCAGGTCGGTAAATCATTATTTGAGAGACGGATATGAAAATGAAGCTGATTAAAATAAGAATTGATGACGCAGAGAAATTATGGGAAATGCAAGTTGAGGCATTTTACTTTACAGAGGCAATTGGTATCATAGCAGGCGCTGTACGAGTTGTTGACAAGCAGAAAAAGAGGGCGTCCCTCAAGTCTTTCATGACTTTTGGATACCCTCTTCCTGATTATTCCGACATATTTCTTTTGCCCTTTTTTCAGTCCAGTTTTCGGATGATCATAGTCGCTTCGCCGTATAACCCTCCTGTATGGCCTGCCTCCAGCACAATATTGGCGGGAGGGGATGTCACATTCACAATTGTCATACCTGACAACATCACTGAAACATTACTTCGTTTCGTACTAACTAAGCTCCCGCTGCCTGGAATAAGTGTACCTCCATTGGTCAGATATAGCGCTAATACGTCTGTTGTTTCTCTGTCGGGGTCATTGGCACATAGGGATTTATAATAAAGCCCTCTATCCTTTCTCCGAATTCTTTCTGAATCCGCCTGGAAAGAATAGATATCCAAAAGAATCTTTTCAAATGCTTGGCTTATCATATCTTATGTCCCATGATGAATTTGGTTCCTGCCAACCGTACATGTATTGGCAGGCAATCTCTATCCTCTCCGTCTCAGCTGAAAGCGCTGAGTGGAACGCTTCAGTTCCTCGGCCTGACCGCGCAGTTCCTGTGCCGACACAGAAGATTTTTCCGCTGTTGCGGCATTGGTTTGAACTACATCTGAGATCTGGTTCATGCCTAGGGTGATCTGATTCAGAGATTCCGCCTGCTCTGTGGCTGATCTGGCGATCCGTTCCACCAGTTCCGTGGATCGATTGGCTCCATCGACTCCCATCGCCAGAGTCCGGGTGGTGTCAGCGGACAGAGCAGTCCCATGTTCCACCAGCTTCATGGAGGTGGTGATCAGTTTTGTAATGTCCTGAGCCGCTATAGAACTTTTGTTTGCCAGACTCTGCACTTCGTCGGCCACAACTGCAAATCCTTTTCCTGCCATCCCTGCACGGGCAGCCTCCACGGCCGCATTGAGAGCCAGGATATTGGTCTGGAAAGAAATATCCTCGATGGTCTTAATGATTCCGCTGATCTCATGAGAAGACTTGGAAATATCCCCCATAGCAGTGGTCAGATCTTCCATCTTTTCATTGCAGATCTGCAACTTCTGTGCCGCATCCAGGGAAGACTGACGAGCATTGTCCGCATCCTTCGATGTATTATTGACTTGAGAGGACAGAGCCTGAACGCTGGCGGACAGCTCCTCCACCGCGGAAGCCTGCTCCACCGCTCCGTTGGAGAGAAGCTGAGCATCGGAAGCCATTTTCTCCGACTCTTCCGACACCTGGCCAGTAGTCTGGTGGATCTGGAATAACGCATTGTTCAGGGAATCCAGAATCTGAGCCATAGCCTTCTGAATCGGGAGGAAATCTCCCCGATAAGTACTTGCGACTGTCAGATCTAATTTTCCCTTTGCCATCTGGGACAGGTTTAAATCGATATCGGAAATATATTTTTTCAATTCTTTTTTCGTTTCATGAATCGAGGCCACCAGCATACCGATCTCTGAGGTATCCGGCTCTAAAGCAAAATCTGCTGAGAGATTGCCGGCAGCGATCTCTCCCATCTGGTCCCGCACGGCTATAATCGGATTCAGAATCTTGTTCTTCGTCACGAGAAGAACGCATATCTGCAAAAGCCCGACACCAAAAAGCGCCGCGAAGATGATTCCTTTGATGATATTGGCCTCCAGCACCAGCGTGTCTACCTCAGACTGGGTCCTCTGATCCAGCGTATTTAAAAACTGCTCTTTCAAACCGTTGATATTGCCGATCACCGTGTTGTATTCATCGCCGTATACATAGTTGAGGGCTTCCTCCATCTGCCCTTCCTGCACCTGCTTCATCGCCCCCTCCTCCAAGGGAACCAGGTTATTGGAGAGAGAGGACATCTGATCAATCATGGCCTGCTCACTGTCCGTAATTCCGATTTCCTGCATGGCGGCCACACCCAAATCGCGGTTTTTTAAATTGTTGATCTCATTCCAATAGTTGTCGTAATACTCTTTCTTTCCCGTAGAGGCGTAAGCCCGCACTTCATTGGTCAGATAGGCGGAACCGTTCATAAACCTGTTTGCATTGTAGGTGAGACTAAACCGGTCTTCATTGGCACGATCTACCTTACCGTTTACGCTGCCGTAAGCCAGCACAAGGGCCAGGACTAACAGAAGAGCCGTGATAGATGCGCCATTTAAGATCTGATTCAATTTTGATTGATTCATTGCTCTTTTCATTTGCTGCTCCTTTGCATTTACAATAATGAGATAGTTCTAGTTTACACAATTTGTCTGAATCTTTCAATAAGTATTACAAAAAAGCCTCTTGTTCCTCATTATAATAACTACGCAAATCCCAGAAATCCAAATTATGTAAACAAAGGCTTCTGAGAAATATCCCCAGAAGCCCTTGGTCTTTTAGCTTGTTTCACTTTTGATGATCTTTCCGATCTTAATCTTCAACGCTGACGATCTCTCTCTTGTTGTAAGAGCCGCAGGCCTTGCAGACTCTGTGAGGCATCATCAAAGCGCCGCACTTGCTGCACTTTACCAGATTCACAGGGCCCATCTTCCAGTTAGCCCTACGCTTATCTCTTCTTGACTTTGAAGATTTATTCTTTGGACAGATAGACATGGTTCACACCTCCTTAAACTGATTAAAAATATCCTGGATCACAGACATCCTTGGGTCCGGCGAACTGCGGTCGCAGTCGCAGGTCTCATAGTTGAGATTGGCCCCACATCTATTACAGATCCCTTTGCAATCTTCATTACACAGGACTTTCATAGGTAAATTCAGCAACAGTTCATCGCGAACCAGCCGGTCAACATCCAGATTATAACCTTGCAAATAGGGCTGCTCATCCAAATCCGTTATCCTGTCCTCGTCCGTCTGCTTCATGTCAAGCGTCCGCTCCAGGGTCAAAGAGAAGGGAACCTTCACAAGTTCCAAGCAGCGGCTGCACGGTATCATCAGAGACAGCCTCGCTGTCCCGTCCAGCACCAAGGTGCGGTCGCCTGCATTCACCACATGAAGCCTGACCGGTTCTGTCTCTGCCAGATCGTATACATCATCTGGCGCCTGAAACTTCTCCATCTCAAGTTCTTGTGTGTAATCCTGCTCTTTTCCGTCTCTGGTAAACAACTCTGTCAAGTTAATCAGCATATTAATCTCCTAATACGCACCTTTGTCATTATACATAGGTGAATCCCATTTGTCAACCAATTCTTACTAAACTTTCATGCAATTTTTACTGAACCAGCGCCAAAGTCTCTCTTGCGATGGCAAGTTCCTCGTTGGTGGGGATCAGCATAACCTTTACTTTGGAGTCCGGAGCGGAGATCACAGTCTTCTTGCTTCTCACATCATTGGCCTCGTCGTCAATCTTCACACCCAGGTAGCCCAGGTAGCTGCAGATGGCCTTTCTGCCCACTTTATCGTTCTCACCGACACCTGCCGTAAAGGCGATGGCGTCCACTCCGTTCATGGCCGCAGTGTATGCGCCGATGTATTTGGCCACACGGTAAATAAATGCATCCAGAGCCACCTCGGCCAGATGGTTGCCTTCTTTCTTAGCTACCTCCACATCACGGAAGTCGCTGGAGACACCGCCGCTCATGCCGAGGACACCGGATTTCTTGTTCAGAATATTCAGCACTTCATTGACATCCTTACCCTCTTTGTTGCAGATAAACTGTACCACTGCCGGGTCGACATCACCGCTTCTGGTTCCCATGATCAGACCCTCGAGAGGAGTCAGTCCCATGCTGGTATCCACACACTTGCCGCCGATGGAGGCAGACACGCTGGCTCCGTTGCCAAGATGGCATACGATCACTTTTGCATTCTCCGGGTCCAGACCGCCGAACTTGATGGCCTCTCCGGACACAAACATATGGCTGGTTCCGTGGAAACCGTATCTGCGGATGCTGTATTTCTCATAGTACTCATGGGGAATGGCATACAGGTATGCTTTTTCCGGCATCTTCATGCCGAAGGCGGTATCCCACACCGCCACATTGGGCTTGCCGGGCATAGCCTTCTCACAGGCCTCGATTCCCATCAGGTTGGCCGGGTTGTGAAGAGGGCCTAAGTCAAAGCACTCACGGATCACTCTCTTGACATCGTCATTGACGACGCAGGAATCACTGTATACGGTTCCTCCGTGAAGGACGCGGTGGCCGATGGCAGTGATCTCGTCTGTGCTTGCAATCACGCCGTGGTCTTTGTCCTGCAGAGCGTCCATGACCATCTGGATAGCCACGGTGTGATCCGGCATGGGGCTCTCCGCCACATACTTGTCCTTGTCAGCAGGCTGATGGGTCAGCTTGGAGCCGTCGATGCCGATCCTCTCACACAGGCCCTTGGCGATCACGCTCTCGTTGTCCATATCGATCAGCTGATATTTCAAAGAGGAACTTCCACAGTTTACTACTAAAATTTTCATGTCTGACCATTCTCCTTTTTGCGTCTTTTATCTTACAATCTCACCATACACTTCTCTTGCGCAGCCTGCGGCGTTGGATTCGTCTGTGTCAATATGCATAGCCAAAGCGTAGGAATCGCTTACCCTGACCACCACATCTGCGAACACCAGGCTTCTGCCGTCGGTGTCGATCTTGACAGAGACCACCTCACCGTTCTCCACACCCAATTCCTTTGCGTCCGCAGTCGTCGCATGGATATGGCGCTTGGCAGCGATTACGCCCTCCCCGATCTCGATCTCACCCTGGGGCCCGATGATCTTACACGGAGCGCTCCCGGAGATATCTCCGGACTCTCTGACCGGAGCGGTGACCCCGATGGAACGGGCATCGGTCAGAGACAGCTCAACCTGGGTATCCTTCCTCACCGGCCCCAGAATCGAGACACCCTTCAGCTCCTTCTTCGGCCCGACGATGGTAACTCTCTCCTCGCAGGCAAACTGTCCGGGCTGAGACAGATCCTTCTTCTTAGTCAGTACATAATCCTTTCCAAACAAAGCCTCCAGATGCTCCTGTGACAGATGTACATGTCTCGCGCTGGTCTCAACAATAAACTTCATAATGATATTCTCTCCTCTTTCCAGTATTAAATCAACCTCTTTGTCTTGATTCTATCCTATATTTTAGGAGGTTTACCATATTTTTTCAAGTCCTCTCCCCCAAATAATTTGCTTTTTTTGTGAAACAATGCTATGTTGTAAGCAATGAGCAGCGACTTTTTTTCCTCTCTTTCACAGGGCCAACGCCCGACAGCGGGAGGAAGCTCTGCGTAATCGAGGCGGCACTGCGGACTCACCCGACAGCCCCGCCTCACCCTCAGAAAGGAGCCCTCCCATGCCCACCCCCCATGCAGTAGGCGTCATCGCCGAATACAATCCTTTCCACAACGGCCACGCCTTCCATCTGAGCAGATCCAAATCCCTCACCGGCGCCGACTACACCATAGCCGTCATGAGCGGAGACTTTGTACAGAGAGGCGCCCCGGCCATATATGACAAATATCTCCGCACCCGCATGGCTCTTTTAAACGGCGCCGATCTGGTCTTAGAGCTGCCCCCCGCCTTTGCCGTCTCCAGCGCCGAGGACTTTGCCGCCTGCGGGGTCTCCCTGTTGGACCGGTTAGGAGTGGTCAGCCATCTGTGCTTCGGAAGCGAATGCGGGCAGATCAAGCCTCTGGCCGAGATGGCCTCCCTCCTCCTCGCAGAGCCGCCCTCCCTGTCGCAAGCCATACGAGAACAGGTTTCACGGGGCATCCCCTACCCCAGGGCCCGTGAGGCGGCTGCGGCTGCCTGCCTGTCCTCCCGAAACCAGACGGCTCCTTTATCCTCCCTCTTATCCTCCCCCAACAACATCCTGGGAATCGAGTACCTGAAAGCCCTCCAAAAAAGAGGCAGCTCCATCATCCCTGTCACCATTCCCAGAACCGGCGCCGGCTACCACGAGGAAACCCTCACCCCAACCTTCAGTTCCGCCTCTGCCGTGCGGAAAACCATCCTGGAGCAGGAACAGGCCCCGTCCTCCCCGGATATCCCCCTCACCGGCCATATCCCCCCGTCCTGCCTGAAGCTGATCCGCTCCGCCACTCCCCTTGCCGCTCAGGACTTCTCTCCTCTTTTGTCCTATCGGCTCCTGGAACTTCAGCGCCAGGCCATATCGCCGGAGAACTTTGCCGATATTTCCCCTCAGCTCTCTGCCCGCATCCAAAAGCAGCAGCTTCATTTCGCCTCATTCGAAAACCGTGTCTCTGCATTAAAGACACGCCAATACACCTACACCCGAATCAGCCGGTGTCTGATGCACATTCTTCTCCACATCACCGCTGAAGACGTAAAGGCCAGGAGACAGGCAGATTACGTTTCCTATGTCCGGGTTCTGGGGTTCCGAAACGATGCTGTGCCCCTTTTAGGAGCTATCAAAAAGGCATCCGGACTGCCTCTGATCACCAAGACAGCCGATGCCCCCAGGCTTCTCTCCCCCGAGATTCTGGAACAATTCCGCGGGGATCTGTTCTGTTCCCACATCTATCAGTCCGTGCTGGAACAAAAAAGCCACATCCGGCCGGCCAATGAATATACCAGATCCGTGGTCCTGGTATAGGCGTCTGGAATCTCACTTCCCGTCTGAGATTTCAGGCACCTCCCCGGACTCCTTCTCTGCAAACAGCTCCACATTTCTCTGAAACCGCCTGTTGTTCGGTTCCAAGGCCAGGGCCTTCTTCCCCTCCTCTAAGGCCTCCCCGGCTCTCCCCGTATGATAAAATGCCATGGCTCTCAGATCATGGGGAAGGCTCCCCCACGATGCAGCCTCACAGATATAGGTCCCCGGGCGGTCCTGGATCTTGAGAGCACAGCCTGTAAAATACAGTACTCCCTCCCATTCCTTCTCCTCATAGAGGGCATGGGCCAGATCCATGTAAGGCTCTCTTAAGTGGGGTGCCTGGACAATCGCCCTGAGATACCAGTCCCTGGCCTCCCTCTTCTCCCCCTTCATCAGATAGGACTTTGCGATATAGCGCATGGAAGCCGCCCGCTCATCCCCCCACACAGCGGTCTTCATGGTCAGATGGTGTTTCAAGGTCCGAATACAGTCGTCCCACCGCTTCTTGTACATGTATTCCCTTCCCAGATAGTGCATATTTCGGTCGTCCTCCGGGTCCTCTGCCACTGACAGTTCCAGAAGCGGCAGATACTGGCCCCGGGATTTGGCGGAATCCGGGTAATGGTTCAGCTGGATGCCCTCCACGTTTACAGTTCTTCCCGGCTGTCCCTCCCCTGTCCATGTCAAGACTTCATGAACCGGGTGAACCCACTGATAGCCGTGGCGGCTGTGGATCTTTTCGATCCAGAACACCACCCCTTCCCTGCCCGCCTCCGTAAAGCTCCAGGTATACCGATATCTGGCCTGGGATACCCCGGCAGTCCAGGCCTGTTCCAGGCCCGCTCTCCATCCCGGCTCAAAGACCTCATCCAAATCCGTGCACACACAGATATCCGCATCCTCCGGCACCAGCTCCAAAGACCGGTTCCTGGCCCTGTCGAACCTCCAGGGCGAGATCTTCTCCGAGACCACCTTCACTCCCTTTTTTTCAAGCCTTTCGACCGTGTCATCCTCAGAGCCGGTGTCCAGCACGACGATTTCGTCTGCCTCCCACATGGAGCGGGTCCATCGGTCCACAAATCCGGATTCGTTTTTACAGATTGCATACACTACGACTTTCATGCCATACCTCCCAGACTGTCCTCTGTCAAGTATTAAAGTCTATGCTTCTGTGTTCGTCCCATAGAATCACGGATTTCGGAATGCCCTGATACAGTCCTGACCTTTGGTTCGGTCCAGGACCGCATAGAAAACAGAGTCAAAATAATGTCCGAACCCCTCCTCCAACAGTTCTCTCCACCAGGCGGCTATGTCTTTTGGGTCATTGCGAAACACCCCGCAGCCATAAGCGCCGAGGACCAGATTCTTCGCCCCCTGCTCTGCAAAGACAGCCAGCGCCAGCTTCATCCTCCGCCTCATGGCTGCCTTAGCCCGGCAGATATCCTCACCCTTCAGAATCACCTGTCCCATATTCACCGCCGGAAGTGTGAGGACCGACGCCTTCACCGGCTCTGCCAGCCGAAACGACCCGTCCCGAAAAAAGACCACATCCGGTGAATAGATTCCGTAATCCGTATAGATCACGGAGCGGTATGCCCGATTCTCCCGGTAGTATTCCTCGTGGGCGGTCAGAGTCCGATAGAGCGTGCCGGAAGCCGCCAGACTCTCCTCCTGGGCCATGGCTCCGTTGAGAAAACCTCCGCCCGGATTCTTGGCGCTGGCGAAATTTAACACACCGATCCGATCTCGTCCCTGGGCTGCCAGCCTCCTTATGGCATCCACGGCGGACAGATTCTCCGTGACCCTGTGCTCCGGTGTCAGCCCGCCTGTCTTCGGCATGTGATCCTCACAGTGTTTCAAAATCCTCTCCCCCTCTGCGGGAGTGATGAGAATGCTTTTTCTTACGGACTCTTCCAGTTCCTGCCTGATGTCAATCCTGGTTTGGTCCGGCAGCACATAATACCCCTGACTCATAATATTCAAAGTCTCTCTCGCCGTGGCCTTTCTGTCCATCTACTCCTCCCCCTTTCTCTGATAGAGCCTGGACGGGCGGTGTCCTTCATGCTCCGTGTACTGCCCGGTCTCTCTCACCATGGGGGCAGCTTTTCTCCGAAACGCTGCCGCAGGCAGCTCCCGGTCCAGAATCACCTCGTATACCTGCTGCAGCTGTGTCAGCGTAAAAGATTCCGGCAAAAGGTGAAGGGCCAGATCCGTGTACTTCAGTTTTCCCCGCAGCCGCTCCAGACCATATGCCAGGATTCTGCCATGGTCAAATGCCAGCCCTTCCTGCCCGATCATCCGGCTGTCATAAAAAGGCCGCCCCTCCTCCTTTTCCAAGACCGCCCTCAGGCAGATATCCCGGTGGCGCAAAGTCAGCTCCCACACCTCGGTCCTTCCCCTCTTCTCACTCATACGGCTGGTCAGTTTAAACCATGCCGCCTGATCCGCGTCGTCCCCCGCCTGGACCTTCACCTGGGTGCTGTCGATGAGTGCCATGTAGGAACAGCTCATGACCCAGGTCCTGGGATCTCTTCCGGGCTGGCTGAAGGTGTACAGCTGCTCCAGATAGACCTGATCCACCCCCGTCTCCTCCCGAAGCTCCCGGTCGGCCGCCTGCTCCGTAGTCTCCGAAGGCCTGACAAAGCCTCCCGGCAGCGCCCACTGCCCAAGGTAAGGATGCCCGCCTCTCTTGATCAGCAGCAGGCGCAGTTCCTTCTTTGGCAGTCTCCTGTAATTATCCTCCTCCTGATCCGTCACGGTAAAGATCACCATATCCACGGCCACAGACGGCCTGGGATAATCTCCCGGCTCATATTTTGCCAGAAACTCTTCCTCTGTCAGGCCATCTCGGTCTCTCAGTGCCTCTGCCATATCCTATTTCTCCTCCTTTTCCAGAAACTGGTCTCTCAGCTGAGTCAGCGCAAATCCGAGAAGATTGGTTCCCCTCCATTTCAGAGGATTCTCCGCGTCCGGGTTGCTCTTTCCCATGCCGATGCCCCAGATCCGGTCTCTCGGGCTGGCCTCCACCAGGATACGGTTTCTCGTTCCCCTCAGGTACTCCCACAGTTCCCGGTTCTGGGAAAACTTGGCCTCATTTCCCCGTTTTACGATGTCGTAACAGGCATGATCCCAGGCTTCTTTGTCAAAATGCCTCACTGCCCGCCCATAAGCCTTCATCTCCTTGGGGTGCCCTGCCTTCATGATGTTTCTGAGCATCTCCTCATCGCCAAACATCCTGGCCTTCTCCGCCATCATATACTGCTCTGCGCAGCTGTACTCTACCCCATCACAGGAGAAACGGCCCATCCACCACTGGCTGAGACAGGTCTCGCAGATCGGTCCGTCGGATGCAGACCCATGCCCCCAGAAAAAAACGTATATAAAACGCTCGCCTCTCCCGTATGCCTCCCTTAAATCCTTTAAATTATAAACCATAATAACCTCCCCTTATCATATATTTGTTCTGATATTATCAACTTGATATAATCTGTTTGGTTATATTATAGAGAAGAGCCGCCTGTCTGTCAACCCCAGATTCAAACATTTGAGCCCTGCTTTCCTTCTTGCAGGATTACGGCAAATGTGGTAGTATTTCTGTAAAGGAGATGATTTTTTATGACCATGATGATATCTCTCGATCGTCTGTCCCTTTCCCCTCCCGGTCAGATGCCCTCCCGCTCTGCGGCACAGGCCCAGGGCCCCGGACAGGAACTGCCGGGCTTAAGGGAGCCAGCCGACCAAAAGCCGGGCATCGGTCAGCCGGATCTTGACACCTATGAATGCCAGACCTGTAAAAACCGCACCTATCAGGACGGCTCCAACGATATGGGGGTGTCTTTTAAGACTCCCACCAGGCTCAGCCCCGAAAAGGCAGCTTATGCCGTCCGTTCTCATGAGTCCGAGCATGTGGCCAGGGCTTGGGCAGAGGCCAGCAGGGAAGGGAAGGAAGTGGTCTCCCAGTCGGTCACCTATCACACGGACATCTGTCCTGAGTGCGGAAGAACCTACATGGCGGGAGGAAACACCCGGACCGTCTTCCGCTCTGCCCCTGAGACCTACGAGGCGGAGCCGGTCCAAAAGGGAGCCTACATCGATGTGATGGCCTGACAAAAAGATAATCCTGCAGAATTCAGACTTTTTCAACCCTCTGAATCTCTACAGGATTATTTCATGATCCCGGACATGTAAAACGGTCTCCCGGCCCCCTACGTCCACCCGCTCCGAAGCAGCCGCGGCTCATGTTCCAGATGTGCATAATCATTAAATCGTTCCAGCGTAAACCGCCCGGTCTCCCGGTCAAATCTCAGCTCTGTAATGCTGCAGTTTTCCAGGCTATTCCCGAGAAGGCGGCAGGTCCCCGGCTCCATGCCGAGAATATGGGAGACCACACTCCGAATCAGACCGCCGTGGGTCACCACTGCCACCCGCTCCTCCGGCCTCTGTGTGATTCTTTCAAGCACCGGCATGGCACGCCGGATCACGTCGCCTGCGCACTCTCCCCGGGGATAGGGCAGGTCCCGCTCCATCTTCTGCTGCTCCCTCTTAAATTCTCCGAACCGTTCCAGGATCTCCTCGTCACTCAGGCCTTCCATCAGGCCAAAGTCGATCTCCCTAAGGTCCGGCTCCACCACATGAGTCACATTCCAGAAAAGGTTGGCCGCCCGGGCCGTCTGTACTGCCCGCTTTAAAGCGCTGGAACAGACCATCTGGATTCCCTGTCCCGCGAGACGCTCCCCCACAAGGGCCGCCTGACGGTACCCCTCGGGTGACAAGTCCACATCCACATTGCACAGCCTGCTGTCCTGCCTGCCGTGCCGAATCAGATAAATGTTCATAATCAATTCTTAAAGCTGTGAACCGGCGCCGGAATCCGCCCGCCCCGATTGACAAACTTCTCACAGGAATAGGGATTCACCGGCATCACCGGAGCATACCCCAAAAGACCGCCGAACTCCACCGTATCCCCCACATCCTTGCCGATAACAGGAATCAGGCGGACTGCCGTGGTCTTCTGGTTGATCATGCCGATGGCCGCCTCGTCGGCGATAATCCCCGCCAGAGTGCTGTCCGTGGTACTCCCCGGAATGGCGATCATATCGAGGCCTACGGAACAGACACAGGTCATGGCCTCCAGCTTCTCTAAAGTCAGGGCGCCCATGGACACCGCGTCGATCATCCCCTGGTCCTCACTGACCGGAATGAAGGCACCGCTCAAGCCTCCCACATAGGAAGAAGCCATGATTCCGCCTTTCTTCACCTGGTCGTTGAGCATGGCCAAAGCCGCCGTAGTTCCCGGCGCTCCCACCCGCTCCAGGCCGATCTCCTCCAAAATCTCGGCCACACTGTCCCCCACTGCCGGAGTAGGCGCCAGGGACAGATCAATGATACCAAAAGGCACGCCGAGGCGCTTAGACGCCTCCTGGGCCACCAGCTGTCCTACCCTGGTAATCTTAAATGCAGTCTTCTTGATGGTCTCACACAGGACCTCAAAATTCTCTCCCCTGGCCTGTTCAAGCGCCACCTTCACCACCCCCGGCCCGCTGACGCCCACATTGATAATGGCGTCGGCCTCGGTCACTCCGTGGAACGCTCCGGCCATGAACGGATTGTCGTCCGGCGCATTGCAGAACACCACCAGCTTGGCACAGCCCAGAGAATCCTTATCCTCTGTGGCCTCGGCAGTGGCCTTAATCATCTTTCCCATAAGATTCACTGCGTCCATGTTGAGACCGGTCTTGGTGGACCCTACATTCACCGAACTGCACACCCGCTCCGTCTGCGCCAGAGCCTGGGGGATGGAACGGATCAGATTCTCGTCGGCAGTGGTCATGCCCTTGCTCACCAGGGCGGAATATCCCCCCAGGAAGTTCACCCCCACCTCCTTGGCCGCCCGGTCCAAAGTCTTGGCTATGGTGACGAAATCCTCGGGAGTCCTGCAGGCGCACCCTCCCACCAAAGCGATGGGCGTCACGGAAATCCTTTTATTTACAATGGGAACCCCGAAATCCCTGGCTATGGCTTCCCCGGTAGGCACCAGATCCTTTGCGGTGGCGGTAATCTTTCGGTAAATCTTTTCATTCAGGGCCTTTAGGTCGCTGTCACAGCAGTCCAAAAGGCTGATCCCCATGGTAATGGTGCGGACGTCAAGCTTCTCGTGCTCGATCATATTGTTGGTCTCAATGACCTCAAACATATTTAACATAAGGTTTTCTCCATTCTTTTTTGCGGCACTCCGTGTATCTGCCTGTCAGATCCGGTGCATCTTCGTAAAAATCTCTTCCCTCTGGCACTTAATCCGCACGCCGATCTCCTCACCCAGCCTTTCTAAGTCTGAAGATACGTCCTCAAAAGGCTTTGAAGACTTGTCCATGTCCACAATCATCATCATGTTGAAAAATTCCTGTACAATGGTCTGGGAAATATCCAGAATATTCACCTGGTTCTCCGCCAGATACGTGCACACCTTGGCGATGATGCCTACTGTGTCTTTTCCAACTACCGTAATAATAATCTTATTCATAACAATCTCCTTTTTGGGATTTATTTCACTCTGTATCATGTTCCCCGACTTTGCACTGGTCATCACTACACCGCAACAATCTCGGACAGCATATCTCTTTTGGCCACGGAAATAGAAAAATCCCTGGCCTTATACCCGTGATCTCCCTGGTCAATCTCCAGTTTCACCGTCTCACAGGCCAGCTCCTCGAAATTATTCTCCTTGCTGAGATGTCCCAGAAAAATATGTCTGATGTTGTCGTGAAGTATGTAATTGAGAAGCCTTCCTGCATTGTCATTGGACAGATGACCGTGGTCACTTAAGATTCTCCGCTTCAGATAATAAGGATACGGCCCCGTCTCCAGCATGCGCACATCGTGATTGGACTCCAAAAGCAGGGCGTCCAGGCCCTGAAGATGTTCGATAATATACTGATCGAAATGACCCATGTCCGTAGCCACTGCCACGGATTTGCGGCCGCTCTGAATCCGGTAAGCCACCGGGTTGGCGGCATCGTGGTCAATGCTGAAGGGCTTTACCTTCATATCTCCCACCACAAATTCCACATCGGGAAGAATCGGGCAGAAAAGCTCTCTGGGATATTCCCCCAGATACTTCATATCCCCGATCTCTTCCAAGGTCTCTTTGGTGGCATAGATGGGCACTCCATGCTTTCTGGCCAGGACTCCCAGCCCCTTCACATGATCCGAATGCTCGTGGGTAATTACCACCCCATCAAGCTCCCCTGCCTTCACCCCGATCTCATGAAGCCCCTGTTCAATCCGCTTGTTGCTGATTCCGGCATCCACCAGAATGTGTGTGTTCTCCGTTCCTACATAAATACAATTCCCGCTGCTTCCGCTGGCTATGCTTACTAATCTCATATCTCGGACTCTTCCTTATCTATCTCTTTTTCCCTGTCTCCTGAAATGGATTTCCATGGCTTCGTGCCTTTATGCCTTTTCATGTTTCTGCAGTCCCAGGCCGTTTCCACGTTCTCAGGACCTGCAGAAGCCTTTTACCGGCAGTTCATAATCGCCGCCACCTGTCTTCTCACATCATCCATGGAGCCGTTATTATCAATGACGTGACCGGCTGCTTTCCGAAATTCCTCCTCCGCTGCCTGCCCCTCCATGATCTTTAAGCACCGTTCCTCAGAATACCCGCGGCTTTTCATTAACCGTTGAATCCGGTATTCCTTCAAGGTATAAACATACCACACTTCGTCAAAAAAGTCACCTGGATTTTCAGGAAGAACG
>JAAWBS010000043.1 GCA_022792815.1 Hungatella sp. | reverse complement strand
GAGGTGGACGATGAGTGAAAAAATATGGTCGGATGATGCCTGGGAGGACTACCTCTACTGGCAGACGCAGGATAAAAAAACACTAAAGCGAATCAACCAGCTCATTCAGGATATCGAGCGGAACGGCTGCATGAAAGGGATCGGAAAGCCCGAACCCCTCTCCGGCGTATCCAGGATAGACCCAGCCGCGTGCTTTGCCATCACATAGGCGATATTCTCGAACATTTCCAACGAAAACAGATCCAGATTGGAGCTCACCTCATCCTCTTTCCCCACCGCCTTCTCCAATGCGCTCATATCCTTATAGATATCCCTCCGGAACTTCAACCGGTAGATTCCGGGGAATGGCGGCAGAGGTGCGGAATGCCACCTCCCGCCCGTCAATCTCTATCATCTTTGTCATGCTCATGCCGTTTCCTCCCCGCTTTCATTCCCAGTTTCCGGCGCAACCGCAGGCATATACACCGCCGAATACCAGCCCTCATAGACCGCCGCATCCGTGGTATCCCCCGTCTTCGCCTTCACCATGCCGCCGGGCAGCGGAGTCTCCTTTACCGTAAGCGTCTCCGCCTGCACCTCCCCGCTCTCCTCATTGGTCTTCCCCTCAATGCCCGGCCTCGAAGCGGAGCAGTTATACAGCACATGCCGGATATGCCGCTGGTCGCCGTCAAACTCAAACAGCAGCGCAAAGGAAGACAGCTCCACCTCCGCATTCTCGATCAGCGCGCCCTTATCGTCCAGCTTCTCCCCCAGCGCATCGTCCGGAAAGCCTCCGGTATCATGGCCAGCTCCAGATCTCCGTCATACCCCATGTTGTTATTGATCACATAATACGCCACCCCGTCCGCATAGAAATTCTCCGGCTCCCCATTGGCATCCAGGGAAATAGATACGGAGCCGGGCATGGGAACTGGCATCCCATAGGATACCGTCCCGTCCTCTGCGACAGAAAGCATCGCATAATGCGCATTCCTCAGATTGAATTTCATCTTATTCTTCTTATTCGCTATATCATAATGCCTCCCATTCAAAACTGTACAAGACCTCATAAAGCCTCTCGCTTTCGATCCATACCTCCGACTTATTGTAGAAAATTCCATGCGCATCCAGCATGCCCTCCACCCGTGCCTCCAACCCTAAACCCTCCCGATCAGTATAGATTTCCAGCCGCACCTCATTGATCTTATGGTACACCTGCCCATCGGCGGCAAAATTGCGGCTCTCCGATAGCAGGTAGCACATAAACCGGCGGCTCTGGCGATTCCCCCTCCGCAAAGTGATCATACGCAAAGGGCAGACCCAATTCCTCCAAAATTTCAACCAGCCTATCCATCCCGCAGGCCCCTTTCTATCTCCGCTTCCAGCTTCTTAATGCCCGTCTCCTCCGCCGGGGCGATATGCGCCTTCCCGGCCACCCTGCCGCCGCCCCTTTTTGCATGGCCAAATTCCATATTCCTCCAATACCCGCGCCACATCCATACAAATCTCCTGCGCCGCGCCGATAAAACCCAGGATCAATGTGTCCTCGTCCTCCGCATCCACCCGCAGGTATTCCTTCGCCTCCGGCAGCGTAACCAGCATCCGACCACCCCATTTCCTGAAGGCGGCCTGCCGGAAACAGATCGCCCGCAAAATCCCATAAAAAGCGAGCAGGAAATGTTTTGTTTCCTACTCGCCCTTTTCTGCACCCTGTATGGCAGCTACCCTGTTTCAATTTGTTAGTTGATACTGTAATCCAGATACTTTGTTGCTAAATGCTTGCCTGTCTTTACAGCTTTTGTCGCCAGCCTGGCCGGCCTATCACGTTCCCCTCACCATCTGAAGTCCCTTTCCCTCCAGCCGGTACACCTTGTCACAGACCTCTTCCAGGTACTTTCTGTCATGGGAGATGCTGATGACGGCCCCCGGAAACTCTCTCAAAAGCTGCCGGATCACAGGTCCGGACAGAGGAGAAAAATTCCGGGTCGGTTCATCCAGAATCAGCACATTGGCCCCGGACAGGCTCATCTTCAGCAGCAGGATCTTGGCCTTCTGGCCTCCGGACAGTTCTCCGATTCTGTGGTCCATCTCGTCCACCGTGTATTTTAAAGCTCCCAGGTACGTTCGGATTCTGGTCCTCTCCTCCCGATCCCCGGACCGGTCCAGAAAATCCACCGGCGTCATGTCAAGGTCCAGTAGCTCCTCATAATTCTGAGGCATATACTCTGCCCGGATATCGCCTCTCCCCTGAAGATCCTCCACGATCCTGCGAAGCAGCGTGGTCTTTCCGGCGCCGTTCTTCCCCACGATCCCGATTTTCTCCGGCCCCCGGATCAAAAGCTCGACATGCTCTGCCAGAACCCGGCCGCCCTCCCCGGCAGTGAGATCGTCCAGAGAGTACCGAAGCACCGTCTTTCCCGCCGGGATGGCAGCGGACTCGTCTCCCAGCTTGAAAAAGATGGCGCCCTCCTCCTCCGGCATGTCGGTCATGTTCTCGTCCTCCCTGGCAAACCGCCGCTCCATGGACTTCACCGCGTGCATTTTCTTTTTCAGAAGCCCCGCCGTAAAGGGATCCTGCCTGGAGATGGCGTTCTGGGCATGTTCCACGCTCTGGCAGACCCGCCGGTATTTCTCATCCCGGATCTTCTTCCTGCGCCTGTCATTTTCCGCCATGCGGGCCTGCTTCTCAAACCGGCCAAGGCGCTCCCTCCGGTACTGCTCATAGGGCATGGCCGCCACGGTGTAACGGCTCTCGGTCTTTCTCCTGATCTGTTCCATGTGAATCACCATGTTGGCCGTGCGCTCGATGAGCGTCTCGTCGTGGGAGATAAAGATTACGATCCCGGTCCACCCAAGGATCAGACGCTCCAGCCATTCCAGAGTCTCTATGTCGACGTCATTGGACGGTTCGTCCAGAAGAAGAACCTGAGGACCTGACAGAAGAATCCTCATCATCTGCGCCTTCACCTTCTCTCCCCCGGACAAGGTCTCCATAGCCTGCTCCCGGTAGAAGAAATCCGGTTCCACCCCGAACTCCCTGGCCATCCTGCCCAGCTCCTTCGGAGACTGGTCCAGAAAAGATTCATCCTCCATAAAAAACTCACAGACGCTTTTTTTCCGGTTCCCCACAGACAGCTCCTGGGGCAGATACCCCAGCCTCTGCCCCTGAAGAATCCGCTCCCCAGAAGCCTCGCAGTAGCCTTCCACCAGCTCCGGATCCCGGATCCATCGAAGAAGAGTGGACTTGCCGTTGCCCTCCTCCCCGATGATCACCGCCCTCTGGCCGTCGTTGAAGGTACAGCTGAAATTCTCAAGGATGGTTTTCAAATCTTTTTTATGAGTCAGCGTTAAATTCCTGATCTGTAACATATAAGGTCCCCCTTTCCTGTCTCAGACCCCTTTGCATGCAAAAAAGGTCTGCTTTCATACCCGAAAACAGACCCACGCAAACAACACCTGTATATTCTCAGACACAGAACCATACAAGAGCAAATGCGGATAATCTAATTCGGCGTATGCAAACCCGGCCTGGAAAAAAACAGGCCTCAACAACCAGCTGCATGTTCCAAATTAAACTATCTTGTAAACATTCCCTCACCCTGCACGTCTGTGCCCTTTCTTTTTTCTGTGGAGAGCCTTTGGCTCCCTGCCATTATAAACGCAAATCCCCGTAAATGCAAGAGGAAAATTTTTTTCGGAAAAAGGCAAAAATTTTTTCAAAACAACTCCATGGACAAGGGGACGCACGCCCCGGCCCACGGAGGGCGCGCCTATCGGATAAAATTCGTCCTCTCGAAGGCCTCCTTCTCCGGCAGTCCCATCTGCTCCTTCCCCAGAGCGATGCTCTTCATCAGAAACGTCATATTCCTCGCCAGAGTCCGCATGCCCTGAAGGCCCTCCGGGTCTCCCGCCGCCTCGCCGGGGGCAGCTCCGTGGATGCTGTTCCAGTACTGGCCGGAAGCTATGGCCATGCCGCTGATTCCGAAATATTTGTTCAGCTCATCGTAAGTGGCCGACAGTCCTCCTCTTCTGGCAGCCGTCACACTGGCCCCCACCTTCATGGTTTTGTCAAAAGGCGTGCTGTAAAACAGCCGGTCCAGGAACGAGATCAGGGTCCCGTTGGCCGAGGCATAGTACACCGGGCTGGCCACCACCAGGCCGTCGCAGGCCTGAAATTTGGGGGCGGCTTCATTGACCATGTCGTCAAAAACGCATTTCCCCGCCTTTTTACAGGACATACAGGCCACGCAGCCCCTGACTGCCTTGTTGCCCACATGAAGGATCTCGGTCTCGATCCCTTCCTTCTCAAAAATCTTCTCCATCTCGCGGAGAGCCATGTAAGTATTGCCCTCCCTGCGGGGGCTTCCGTTGATCATAAGTACTTTCATTTTCCGTTCCTCCTCGTTATTGTGCAGGGCTATTTCAGCCCCACCTGCCTCCTGGCCTCCTCCATCACCTGCGCCGCCATACGGCTGATGTCCAGCATAGCCTGTTCCCCGGCCCGGTCCTGCTCCCGGATCATCCTCTGAAACTCCTTAAATTCATAGCAGAGCCGGTACTCCTGGCTGTCAGGCCGATACTCCGTCACCTCTCCCTTATTGTTCACGATCTCATAGCCGTCCATCTGACTCATGGGCCGCGGGATCCGAATATAGCCCTCGGTGCCCTGGATCACACAGGAAGCCGGAGCGTTGCTGTCCTTGGCCGCGGCGGCGCAGACCTTAAAGGCGCCGTAATCCATGGTCAGGACTCCGCTGACATCAATCCCTCTCTCCATGTTGGCCTTGTAGGTCACGCTCCCCGGCTTTCCGAAAAGGCCCACGGCCCCGTGGACGTTGTAGACATTGAGATCCATCATGGCTCCTCCCGCCCTCTCGGGATCAAATGCAGGAAGGACCCGCCCGGCCCGGAAGGCGTCGTATCGGGAGGAATACTTGCTGTAGTTCACCGTCATCAGCCTGACGTCCCCGATCTCGGCCAGATGTTCCCTCAGAGACCGGTAGGCGGGGAGATAGTGGATGGTCATAGCCTCAAAGATCATCTTCCTCTGCTCCCTGGCCGTCTCCGCCAGATCCTCCAGCTGGGCCAAACAGGCCGTGACCGGCTTCTCGATGATCACGTGCTTGCCCCAGATCAGGGCCTTTTTGGCAAACTCCCAGTGAAGGTCATTGGGAAGGGCCACGTAGATGACGTCCACATCGCTGCCCAGCAGCTCCTCATAGTCCAGATACCAGGCATCCAGCCCGTTATCCCGGCACAGAGCTTTCACCTTCTCCTCCGACTCTCTCCTCCCCAGCACCGCCACATAGTCAAAGTCCAGTTTCTTTATGGCCGGCATCAGCAGGTTGGCCATCATCCCCGTCCCCAGAATTCCGATTCTCATCTTATGCTCCCCTTTCTCTGTGTTGTACATAACAGGCGTTTGCCAAACGCAAAGCCTGGCTGAATCTTCTGACGTCCGGCGTACGAAGGCTTCCCGGATTCTCCGACCTCTACCCACTGGCGCTCTACCCCAAAGCCTGCAGAGCATGGAGAGAAAGGCAGTGTAGAAAATACCGGACATCCTGACCCGCCCCGGCAGAGTAGATGATCCCGTAGGGAATCCCGTAATCCACCTCCAGGAAAACGGCGTGCAGGGACGGATGAATCTCCTTCCAGCATTCCAGACTCAACAGAAGACAACCCTCCTCCTCGCAGCGGTTGAACACTTCCAGGTCATAGTGGTAAGGCACGTCTACCAGGGTGATCTGGGGATGCTTCTCCTGAATCTCTCTCCGAATCCTGTCGTTGACCGGGCTGCTGCCCTCCTTCTGGATCAGAAGCCGCTGCCCGTGGAGATCCTCGTAGGACAGAGACTCTCTCTGCGAAAAGTCATGATTTCCCGGCACGGCGATGCAGAACCGATACCGGCCCAGCTCCACAAATCGGTTGTATCTGGCCGTGCGGACGGAATCCCAGGGACCTACCATGAGATCATACTTCTCTCCCACGTGGGCAAAGGCCGTCCCCGCGCCGGAATCTTCAAAAGGCACCACCTTCAGTCTGAACTGAGGACAGCGGTCACGGATCCCCAGCCACATTCCCATCAGCGCCCGGCAGGGATAGAGGGCGGAGGTCCCCAGACGGATGGTGATCTGGTCCCTGTTCTCAGCCCGGTAGGCTCTCCTGACCGCCTCCCGGGACTGCTCCATGATCTCTCCGGCATCTTTGTAAATGGATCTGCCCGCCGCCGTCAGACGTACTCCCTGACTGGTGCGGACCAGCAGAGGAAGGCCGATCTGGCGCTCCAGCTGATTCATCTGTTTCATAATGGCCGTGGGGGAGATGTACAGTTTTTCTGAGGCCTTTAGAAAACTGCCGCAGTCCGCCACCGCCAGAAAAGTGTCCAGCAACGGGTGATACATGAAAAGCCCTCCCTAATAATCCGCCCTGTGGCCACAGAGCCGTCAGGCGGGATATGGGTTTTGTTTAAACTTTTAGTTGAAACTATTTTAACAGAGCGGAACTTCCATGTCAAGAAGACTTCCTTTGGACAAAGTGATTCTCAAAGGCACCCTGCCGGCCCTCTCTAAGACCGGCCCACAACGTCAATGGTCTGCGCCGCTTATACAGGCCGCCGCATTCAGGCTCCCTGACAACCCACCAGAGCAGCCAGAACCGCCAGATATCGGGTGGCGTCATCCAGCTCCTGCCCCGGTTCCTTTTTTACTTCCTCGGAAATAAAATAATTCACCCTCTCCACAAATTCCGGGTCTGTCTCATAAACATTCATTGTGGTCTTCCCCTTTCAATTTTCCTGCCGATTCGGTATATTCTCAGCCATGACCCCCACCAGGCTGTGGGGAACATAGAGCTCTTCCAGAAAGTCCGTCTCCTCCGCGGTCAGTTTCAGATCCACCGCCTTTGCCGCCCCTTCGATGTGGTGAAGTTTGGTGGCGCCCACCACAGGGGAGGCGGTTTTCGTCAAAAGCCAGGCTAGGGAGACCTCGGTCATGGACGCCCCACGCTGGTCTGCCAGCTGGCTTACACGGCTGATGATCCTTCCGTCTTCCTCCTCGGTCCCGCCATATTTCAGTCTGCCATAGCGATCCTCTTGAAGCCGCCTGGAACTCTCCCCAGGCCTCTTTGCCAGACGTCCTCCTGCCAGGGCGCTGTAAGGGGTCATGGCAATATTGTCTTCCCGGCACAGCCTGGCCATCTCCCTCTCCTCCTCCCGAAAGATCAGATTATAATGGCCCTGGACCGACACAAACCTGGCAAATCCCTCTCTCTCCGCCAGCGCGTTGGCTTTGGCCAGCTGGTAGGCATAGCAGTTGGAGATGCCGATATATCGGATCTTTCCCGCCTTCACCCCACAGTTAAGGCCCTCCAGAATCTCATAGAGGGGGGTCCGGTAATCCCACATGTGATAAATGTACAGATCCACATAGTCCATGCCCAGGTTTTCAAGACTCTGATCCAGCATCCGCATCACATGCTGCCGTCCCGTAACTCCCGCCTCGATCTCCCCGTCCGTCCTTGGCAGAAACTTTGTGGCCACGATCACCTCCTCTCTCCTGGCGAAGCGTTTCAGGGCCCGGCCCACATACTGCTCACTGGTCCCACCCTGATAAGCTATGGCGGTGTCAAAAAAATTCACTCCCAGCTCCAGTCCCCGCTTTATAATCTGCCGGGAATGGTCCTCGTCCAAAGTCCATGAATGCTGACCTCTGCCGCTGTCCCCAAACCCCATGCATCCCATGCAGATGCGGGACGCCCTCAGATCAGAACCGCCCAATGTTATATACTCCATCACACGACCTCCTCCGTACGTTTCTGAAAATATTGTAATCCCTGCTCCGGCAGAGGTCAAATACTTAAGCAGTATGGCAGATCTATGCTTTTAGGGCATGATTTGACTCTGACAGCCACGAGGCGATGGAGCAGGCGGCATCCGGTGGAAAAAATTCTCCTAATATTTTATAAATCCTTATTGACTATCTGAGATATCATGGTACAATAAAGGTACTGGAGACATAGCTCAGCTGGGAGAGCATTTGCTTGACGTGTAAAGGGTCGCAGGTTCGAGCCCTGTTGTCTCCACGAACCGTTTCTATGTAAAAACCGGGAACTCCCGCTGACGGGGTTCCCGGTTTTATTCTGTCATTCTATGTTGTCGTGGGGTAAAAGACAGTTTGCGCTCCGGATGCCTACAGGCTGCTCTGTCCCTTCTGCTCCTCCGCCAGAAGCCGTCTGTCATATCGGCGCAGAGAAGGAATCATGATCAGCACGCACAGCACCATATTTACCAGGTACACCAGCACGGCCCGGACGTCCATGGACATCAGGAACACCTTGAGGAAAGCCGGAACCGTAAACGGGATGGACAGGTAAGGGATGTTCATAAATCCCATCTGACACGCCAGATACGGGATGGCGCCGTTTAAGGCGAACACGATCAGGTACGGCACCAGAATATCAAAATTCAAAACCAGGGGCAGGCCAAAGGTGAGAGGCTCGCCGATGTTGAAGAGAGACGGCACCAGAGAGATCCTGGAGATGGCCTTCAGCTGCTGAGACTTTGCCACGATCATGGTGGCGATGACGATGGCCAGGATCCCGGTGGTGGTCCAGTTCTGGAAAGCGGAGTTGAAAATATGAGTCGCCTTTCCTCCTGCCAGGATGGCGTCCGCATTCTCCACCAGGTTGGCGGTGAGCACCACGTTGACCACACTGCCGGCGATGTTGTTGCCGTGAAGACCGAAGAACCACAGCACGCGGACCAGAACGCAGTACGCCAGCACGGCCGCCAGAGAGTCGGAGGCGGAAAACAGGGGTGCGAAGATGCCGTTGATCAGGGAACCCAGGGTAAATCCGAAGGCGCCCAGGGTCAGCTTTACCGCAAAGACGGCCGCGCCTACGGTCAGGTTTGCAAACAGGGCATTAATGGGCTCTGCCGCGAAGGGCGGAACGCTGTCCGGAAGCTTGATCCTTAAGCCGTGGTTCATCAGCCAGATGTTAAACTCCGGAACCACATAGCCCACGACCAGGGCCGCCATCATCCCTTTGGCTCCCCAGAATCCGATGTCCAGACCGCCGCCTTCCAGGAATCCGCACTGGAGGCAGACGAAGGCGAAGACCGACAAAACCAGGTTGTTGACGATGGGCGCTTCCTCCTCCTTGCACACCGCCGCAACCATGCCCAGAAGAATATAGAATCCCGCCGCGTTTAATCCGATCTGATATCCCAGATTCAGCCACACGTTGTTGGCCTCGCTGAAATTTCTCCACGCCACAGCCAGCCCAAACGTAGAATCCGCCGGAAACGGCACGCTCATAAGCAGCATAAAGATGGAACCGATAATCGTAGCCGGCATGCAGGCCGTGATTGCCGCCTGCATGCATCTGACAAATTTCAGGTTGGTAAATTTCGCGATGGCCGGAACCAGTTTCTCGCTTGCCCATTTCATTTTACTGTTCTCTGACATATTGACCTCCTCGTTCATCCTTTCGTAAATCCCATTCTCTCAAACTGCCACCCGGGCGCGTCAACCGCCTCCATGGCTGCTTTCAGTTTCCCGTCCATTTCCTTCATCAAATGCTCGTCTTCCAGAGGACGCTGCTGCATGGGGTCCTCCTTCTTGTCGTAGAGCGCGGTCCCAAGTTTCAGCCTCTCATATATGGAAGTCACCGGGATCCGCAGCACCTTGTGACCGTTGGAGTACCTTCCTCCATCTGCCAGCTCCGCCCGGTCCGTGCCGGAGCTTTCTATAAATCCCCGCATGTTGGTGGGCATCAGGGTCTCCTGGTATACGGGGAGACTGCGGTCCACAGAGCTCTTCATATAGCAGTAGCGGCCGTCGTAGAGATTCACCTGGCTTCCGTGTACCCCGAAAAGGATGGAATCGTGAATCTTCCGGTCTTCCTTCACCGCGCCGTACAGGTCCTTTCCGTCCGTCTCCGTCTCAAACGCCAGCCCGAAACAGGCCAGCAGCGTGGGAGCGATATCCACGGTCTGAGCCAGGGAGCTCCTTCTGCCTCCCGCCTGGGGCAGCCTGGGGTCATGGATAAAGAAGGGAGTGTGGATCACCTCGTCGTACATGGGCGGAAAATTCTTTCCGATAAAATCATGTTCCCCCAGGAAAAATCCGTGGTCCGTATTGACCAGAAACAGGGTGTCCTTCCACATGTCATACTCATCCAGCTTGTCCAGCAGCCTTCCCAGCTGGGCGTCGCACATGGACAGCAGGGCGCAGTACTCTTTCCGCAGCCTGCAGACGTCCTCCTGGGAGTACCGATCCTCCACCGGTCCGTATGCCGGGAAATTAAAGGCATCGCGGGAGTCTCCGCATTCGTACAGATCCCGGTATTGATCCGGGACAAAAAACGGCTCGTGGGGATCAAAGCACTCGATCTGCAGAAACCAGTCGTCCCTGTCATGGTGATGATCCAGAAAATCCAGCCCCGCGCTGACGCACCGGACGCTGGGCATCTCCTCCTCGGTCCGGATCCTGGTCCGGTTGGCCAGGTGCTGAACGGCAGATACATTGACCTTGTTCTGCTTACAGCGGTTGAGGGAAGCATCGGCCTCCCCTCTGGGCACCCACCGGTCTCCCTCCTGTCCCCGGAACGACTCATAGCTGTCATAGCGGTTGTGGTAAGTCCCTCCCCCATCTTCAAAATAATGGGTGTGATCGGTTATGAGGTGGGTGTAAATTCCGTTTTTCGACAAAATCTCGATGCAGGACTCGTCGAAAGGCTCCAGCGGTCCCCAGCCCCGGTTCAGAAAATTGTACTTGCCTGTGTGAAGCTCCCGCCTGGCCGGCATACAGGGCATGCTTCCCCCGTAAAACTCGTCGAACGTCACCGTATGCTCTGCCAGCCTCCTGAAGTTTGGCATCTTCGTGAAATCACAGCCGTAATTGGGCAGGTAATTCCGTGTCAGAGTGTCAAACATCATCATAATGGCTCTCATCTCATCGTCCCCCTTTCTCTATAGGTTCTATTATAACCATTTTTGAACATTTGTAAACAGTATTATGACCAAAAATGTTCAAAATTATTTGTGTAACCTGAACAAATCAGGCTTTTATGAACACTTTTGGTCATATATGATCAATTTTTGTTGCTCTTGCAGCCGGAAGATAATTGTGGTATGGTATTGTTAAAAAAGGAGTCATTATGTCCGTCACTCAGACCATGAAAGAACTGCTGCCGGAACTTACCCGCAGCGAACGCAAGGCGGCCGAATATATGATCAGCCATCCGGTAGACGTTGTCCGCTACTCCTCCAGCGATGCCATCGCCGGACTGTCCGGATGTTCCAGGAGCGCCGTGGTGCGCCTGGCAAAGCGGCTGGGATTTTCGGGATTTCATGAATTTAAGATCCGGCTGGCCAAGGAACTCAACGAGTATGTCAGCGACAGCAGTACCTTTATCAGCGATTATTATATGAAAGCGCTGGAAGAATTGAAAAGCGTAGAGAAATCGGCTTCTGTTTACGCAGCCTCAGATTTACTGAAAAAAGCGAGACACATCTATTGTTACGGATTCTCCCACTCCCGCTACTCCGCCAAGCAGGCGGCCTTCCGCATGGTGCGAAACGGCCTCCGGGCGGAGGTGCTGGATTTTGCCGTGGGATTAAAAGAATATGCCGGTATTATAACCGGCGACGATGCCATCGTGGTCTTCTCCATCAGCGGAGGGGCCCAAAGCGGATCACCTGTTCAGGATCTGCGGTATTTTGACCGCCCCGACGGCCCGAGGATCATTCTGTTCACCATGACCAGCCATTCCCCGGCAGAACGACACGCGGACGTCACCGTTCTTCTGCCCTGTGTATCCCGGATGGCCCCCGATGCCATCATTGATGACGCGCCTGTGTTTTATATCGCCATCGAACTACTCCTGGAGGCCATGGCCGGGAGATAAAAGGCCGTCTGGCAGCCTGACGCGTTTCCGTCTCGCCGGACGGCTAGTGGTGGATTTGCCCGGGTCTTCCCTCTGGAATTCTTCAAAAGGGGGCCGCCACATCCAGCCCCAGCTCAAAAAGGCAACCGCGATCATCTCCACGAAAAGGTTCCCCATACCTGGCCCTCCCACTCAAATTTTCTATCTGACTCCCAACGCCCCGGTCACGGTTTTCTGACGATACCCGCAAAAAGAGGCAGCCCCGAGTCGCTGGTGATCACAAACAGAAACGGGCGGTCCAGCACAAAATCCACCTGTTCCTCCGGCGGCATGGCGCCGCCTGCTGCCGCCATCACCGTGTAGGCGGCTGCGATACAGCCCTCCTCGTCCACCATAACCCGGGCTCCGTGGCTGGCCTGGGAGAGCGTGAGCCCCTCCACGTCTTCGGTCAGGGGGGTAAAATCCGATCGACTCTCATCAAACACGTCGGTCACTCCCAGGTTCGCCAGACCTTCGATGAGGCTGAAGTTGGAGGCTGCGTCAAACTTGGGCATGGCCAGGTTGATGGTCAGGAATTTTTCATTTTCCCACTCATTTTCCTGCAGAATCAGATCCGTCACCTGATCCTCCATCACTGCCTCCTCCACCGTCACGCCTTCGTCCGGAAGGATCAGCCACATCCCGCCGCTCTCCTGAAGGCTTTTATAGACTGCCCCGAATTTATCGCCCCAATAGTAGGTTCCGGTTCTGCTCTGATGCATAAAATCACAGGTCAGATCCCCCTGGGGACCATGAAAAATCTCTTCTTTCGTGTTGGACTCAGAAAACTCATCAGACCATTTGGCCCGATAATAGATGGTGGAGGCCAGGGCCATCCGAGTGTCATCGGTCATATGCAGGCCTGAGACCTGCTCTTTTAACAGATTCCCCGTCTGTTCATTTAGCCATGCCTGAAGTCTGTCATCCAGCTCTGCAGAGCCCATCTTTCCCCAGTAGGATGAGGCGTAATAATGCTCTGCCAGAACTTCCAGAGTCTCTCTCTTATAATTGATGCCCTCATCCAGCCACAGGGAGTTGGCCAAAAGGCTGGTCACGGCTCCGTCCTGACAGTAAGCGGCGTTCCATGTCCGGCCGGCCTGGTCCCTCAGAGACTCTGCAGAATCCGCCCCCAGGAGCGTGAGAATCTGCTGTCTGCTTTCTCCATCCACAGTCTCCGCCAGCATACTGAGGGCCATGTACACGTTGATGGGAGAATAGACCCGGTTCTCTCCCTCTCTCCCCGGCAGATCCATCGTGAGGAACTCACGGATGGAGGAGACAAAAAACGGTCTCAGACTGTCGGCACATCCTTCTGACAGATCTCTTTGGCTCCTCTTCTGCTCCCACCAGACGTCGTATGCCTCAGAAAATCCGTCGCTGTCGAATTCTCCCGTCTTCGGGTCCATATATTCCTCTTCATTTGGGTAGGAGGCCATATCCGGGTAAACCGCCTTCACCATATTGCCGTCCTCTCTCTGGGTTCTTTCTGTGCCCGGCGCCGTGGTCTCCGTCTTTCCGGCATCCGGTTTTGTAAGCTCTGTGTCTGCGGCCTTACAGCCCGCCGCCGCCCATGCGCACAACAAGGTCAACGCCGCCGTTGTGATCTTCTTTCTCATGCAGTTTCCTCCCTCTTCTGCCTGAAACCGTTCCGCTCTCCATAAAACAGAACGGCTGATTGATTTGGTTGTCTGCATCCATTATACCACATTTCTCCGCCACATTTCTTTAATCATGCATTACGGTTCTCTTAAAAAGCGTGCGCCGGCGCCGGGACGCGGCTTTCTACAAAACCATAAGGAGGGTCCCCGCGCCGATGAAGAAGCAGCCCAGGAGAGACTTTGCCGTAAACTCCTCGTGTAAAAAAAGAAAAGCCAACAGCAGAGTAAACACTACGCTCAATTTGTCAACCGGCGCCACTTTGGAGACCTGCCCCAGCTGCAGCGCCCGGTAATAGCACAGCCAGGACGCCCCCGTAGCCAGACCTGACAGGATGAGAAACAGCCAGCTTTTCCTGCTGACCGACCATACCCCGTCCTGAGCGTGAGTCAGAAACACCATCCCCCACGCCATGACGACCACGATGACGGTCCTTACGGCGGCAGCCAGGTTGGAATCCACTCCGTCGATTCCGACTTTCGCCAGGATCGAAGTCAGAGAGGCGAAGACTGCCGACAGCAGTGCGAACAGAAACCACATGTGCAAATCCTCCTTTGTAAATACTCTCCGTCACTTCCTCTTCTTTTCGATGCAGCGGTAAGTAACAATCGTAACCTTCCCTTTTCCCGGATATTTCTTTATCTCATATTTTTCCGGAAACGCTTCAATTAAACTTGAAAGTTTAATATAACCAAACGTCCTGGCATCAAAATCAGGCTTGGCTCTTTTGATATACTGCCCGGCGGAACTTACGTTGACATAGCCTTCGTCATCCTGATACTTGTCAAAGGCAATTTGCAACAAGTTATGAATGGAATCAATATGATCATTTTTTTCGTTTACTGATTCCGTCTCTTTGCTTTTAATTGCGTTTTCTGACGGAAGATGATCATCTTCATCCACGGACTCCTGTACTTTGCCAGATATATTTTCTAAAAAGACAAATTCGTCACAGCTGTTTCTGAAAGATTCCGGGGTCTTCTTTTCCCCCACGCCCATTACATAAACTCCTGATTCATGCAGATTGATTGCCAGCGGAGTATAGTCGCTGTCGCTTGCGACAATGACAAACGCGTCATACAATCCTTTATGCAATAAATTGACTGCATCGATCACCAACGCCATATCCGTAGCATTTTTCCCCGACACGTAATCGAATTGTTGTTCTGCTTTAATCGCCAAACGCTTTAATTCGCTTTCCCAGTTCTTCAGAACCTCTTTTTTCCAATTTCCATAAGCCCTCTTTACTACGATGCGTCCATGTATGGACACTTCTCTCAACACATCTTCCATTTTCGACAACTGAGTATTGTCTGCGTCGATCAACACCACTATTTTTTCTAAATTATCCATAAGATTCCTTTCCCTCTCTCTCAATGTCTGTTCTTCAAAGTCCCGCTGTTCCACTCTTATGCATATCTCCATTATACAAAAAAATTGCAAAAATACAATTCTCAAAGTGTAAACTTTGCTGAGCCAACGTCATGGAAAAACCTTTTCACCGTCCAAAATCTATAGTATGATGAAAAAGAAAAACTCTCACACGGCCATTGGACCTGAACCAGGGAAATCCGAAAGGATGCCGCCGGGGTCACTGGGCCTGATCTGCAGAAAGGAACCACTATGGAACATCACGTTACGTTAGAGGAAATGCTCGCTGCCCGGGAGCGGCGGGTCCTCCGGCAGCAGGAGCTCACGGCCCGATATGGGCTGCCCATGATCTGCTTCACCATGAACATCGCCGGGCCTGTCAAAAACAGTCCCCTGATCCGAAAAGGCTTTGATCTGGGGAAACAATATTTAAAAGAACAGCTGGATTCTCTCGGGATCGTTCCGGTCTATTTTACCGAATTCCATGAACCTGCCGGAAATGAGGCCTACTACGTCATAGATGCGGACGTCCTTTTTATCAAGAAGATCACCTGTGCCGTGGAGGACGGCTCGGATCTGGGAAGATTATTGGACATGGATGTGCTGAATTCTGCCGGGGAAAAGGCGGAGCGGTCCGAACTGGGGCTTTCCCCCCGCCCATGCCTGATCTGCAGAGGGCCGGGGAGAGACTGTGCCCGCAGCCGCGCCCACACCGTAGAACAGCTCCAGGCAAAGACAGGAGAGATTCTGACCAGAGCCGCGGAGGATGAGGATGCCCGCCTGGCCGCCCGGCTGGCCTGCCGGGCCCTGCTCTACGAGGCATGCACCACCCCCAAGCCGGGGCTGGTAGACCGGGAGGGAAACGGCAGCCACAGGGACATGGACATCTTCACCTTCCTGGACAGCGCCAGCGCCCTCTGGCCCTATTTTGAGACCTGCGTCCGCATGGGGAGGCAGACGGCAGATCAGCCGGCCTCTCATACCTTTGACCGGATCCGATTTGCCGGAAGGAGGGCGGAGGCGGCTATGTTCTCGGCCACGGGGGGAGTCAACACCCACAAGGGCGCCGTCTTCTCCATGGGAATCCTCTGCGGCGCACTGGGCCGCCTGCCCAGAGAGCAGTGGAAGCACACGGACACGGTTCTGGATGCCTGCGCTGCCATGACCAGAGGTCTGGTGGCCGCTGATTTCGCCGGACTGACAGAAGAAAACGCCGTCACTGCGGGGCAGAAGTTATACCTGCACCATGGCATCGCGGGAGTGCGGGGGCAGATGGAGGAAGGACTTCCCGCCGTGAGGGATGCGGGGCTTCCCGCCCTAAAAGAGGGGATCGCCCGGGGGCTTGACCTCAACGACGCCGGCTGCGGCTCCCTTCTCGCCCTCATGGCCGCTGCCGTTGACACCAATCTCATCGCCCGCAGCAGCCTGGCCGTCCAGCAGGAGACCTCGGCCGGGATCAGAGAGCTGCTGGAGCGGGATCCCTACCCGGACAGGGAGGTGCTTCGCCGGCTGGACCGGGAGTTCGTGGAGAAGAATCTCTCTCCCGGCGGAAGCGCGGACCTGCTGGCAGTCTGCTACCTGTTATATTTTCTGGAAAATGAGGTGTAATATGTCAGAATATACCATTTCACGGGTCCATCCCACAGACCGGCGCAGCCTTTCCCAGATCGACGCCCTCTTAGAGCAGGAGGGCGTAAAGAGGGATTCCAATCTGGACTATATCTGCGCCATGTATGATGAAGATTATCAGATCATCGCCACCGGAAGCTGCTTCGCCAACACGCTGCGGTGTTTTGCCGTCAGCCGCGCCCACCAGGGGGAGGGGCTTTTAAACCAGGTCGTCACCCACCTGATGGAGGTTCAGTACCAGCGGGGCATCCTCCGGCTATTTCTCTACACCAAGATCCGTTCTGCAAAATTTTTCCGGGATCTGGGCTTTTATGAGATCGCAAGGGTCGACAATACCCTTGTCTTTATGGAAAACCGCAGAAACGGCTTTGAAGACTATCTTGCCGGGCTGGCCGGGACCAGGACCGACGGAGTGTCCGGGGCGCTGGTCATGAACGCCAATCCCTTTACCCTGGGCCACCGGTATCTCGTGGAACGGGCCGCCGCGGAGTGCACCACGCTCCACCTGTTCCTCGTCAGCGAGGATGCCAGCCTGATTCCCTTCTCCGTCCGGAAAAGGCTGGCGCTTTCCGGCACCTCCCACCTGCCCAATGTGATCTGCCACGACAGCGGGCCCTACATCATCAGCAACGCCACCTTCCCCAGCTATTTCCTCAAAGACGAGGAGGAGGTCATCCGTGGACACGCCAGCCTGGATCTGGTGGTTTTTGCAAGGATCGCCCAGGCCCTCCATGTGACCCGCCGCTATGTGGGGGAGGAGCCCTTCAGCCAGGTGACCGGCATCTACAACCAGATCATGGCCTCCCGGCTTCCACTGGCAGGGATCGAGTGCATCGTGGTTCCCAGGAAGCAGGCCGGAGGGCGGCCCATCAGCGCCTCCGCGGTCCGGCAGCTTCTCCAGAAAAGGGATTTTGAGGCCCTCAAGGAGCTTGTGCCTCCCTCCACGCTGGAGTACTTTCAGAGCGACGAGGCGGCGGAGGTGATGGAAAGAATCTGCGGGGCCGGGGAGGTAGCGCATTATTGAGGATCCGCCAGCAGTCTCTCTACATCCAAAAGCCCCCAGCCCTGCCTGTTCCTGGGCAGCCCTAAGTCCACTGCCCGCTCCCGCAGCCGCAGCTTCACGTCCCTGTTGGTCATGGACGGATATTTCTCCAGCAGGAGGGCGATGGCGCCGGCCACGATGGGGGTGGACATGGAGGTTCCGCTCTTCACCGAATATCGCTCCTCCTCGTTGCAGCAGCTGATGATGGCGGCTCCGGGGGCTAAGATCTCCGGCTTGCAGATGCAGGCTCCGGTGGGGCCTCTCCCTGAGTAATCCACCATCCTGGTTCCCATGACCGTCACCTCCTGGTCATCGTCGGAACAGCCTACGGTGATCACCTTCCTGCTGATCCCCGGCGTGGTCACGGTCATGCGGCCGGGACCGTTGTTGCCTGCCGCCACCACCACCACCATCCCGTCGTCCCACGCAGCATCCACCCCCCGTACCAGGGCGGAGTTCTCCCCCATATTTCTCCGGGAGTAGGAGCCCACAGAGATGTTGACCACCCTGATGCCCAGCCGCTCCCGGTTCTCCCGGATCCACTTTAATCCCATGAGCACATCGGAGGCATACCCGCCGCCTCTGGAATCCAGCACCTTGACGCTGATGATATGACAGCCCGGCGCCACCCCCTCGTACCGCCCCTCCGAGCCCTGGCCGCTGCCTCCTATGATGGCCGAGATATGGGTTCCGTGTCCGTTGTCGTCATAGGCCTCCCTCCTCCGCCTGACCACATCGTGGAAGGCAGCGATGCGCTGTCCAAAATCTATATGAGGATAGATGCCGGTGTCAAGCACCGCCACGCCGATCCCGCTGCCGGTCCAGACTCTGTCGGTACCGGCGGCACAATGAATCAATTGTTTTGCCCGATTCACCTGATTTTCCTTATATTCTCTTTTCTTTAGAATATTCCTCACAGGGTCCAATGGTTTCCCTATCAGCCAAACAAACCTTGTTTTCCCGGCGAATTTGTAGTAATATTCTTTTATAAAACACTTAATGAAAGCAGGGACAACATGGGATTACCGGTCAGCTACGAAAAGAAACAACTGAACAAATCCAGAATCGCCAGGTTCATCTTGAGAGAGGGAACCACCTCCAAGCCGGAGATCGCCTCCGTCTTGAAGATCAGCATGCCCACAGTGCTTCAGAACATCAAAGAACTGACGGAAGCCGGAGTGGTCCATGAGGTGGGAGAATACGAGTCCACCGGAGGGAGGAAGGCCAAGGCTCTGGCCATCGTCCCGGATATCCGCTATGCCGTGGGCATCGATATCACGGCCAATCATGTCAGCTTTGTGCTCATTGACTTAAAGGGCAGCATCCTGCACTGGAGGCGGAACCGGCTGAGCTACGATCATTCACAAGCTTACTACCAGTCGGTGCGGGATGCTCTCGCTCTCTTTATCCGGGAGTCAGGGGCGGATACTTCCAAGATCCTGGGAACCGGCATCTCTTTGCCTGGGATCATCGACAAGTCCAGCCGTACTCTGGTCAAATCCCATATCCTGAATGTGGAGAATTTGAGCCTTCGAATCTTCGGCCAGTACTTTGACCGGGAGCCTGCATACGAAAATGATGCCAACGCCGCCGCCATGGCAGAGCTGAAATGCCAGAGCGGCAATGCCGTCTACCTCTCCCTGAGCAATACCGTCGGCGGCGCCGTCTACATCAACCAGGAACTGTATCCGGGAGACCATTTCCGCAGCGCGGAATTCGGGCATATGACCCTGATCCCCGGGGGAAAGCCCTGCTACTGCGGCAAACAGGGGTGTGTCGATGCCTACTGTTCTGCCAAGGTTTTATCACAGCAAAGCGGTGACAGCCTGGAGGCATTCTTTTCGCAGCTGTCCGGGGGGGAGGCGAAGGCCGCTGCCATATGGGATCAGTATCTGGAGCACCTGGCCGTCACCATAGCCAATCTGCGCATGAGCTTTGACTGCGACATCATCCTGGGCGGATATGTGGGGGGTTTTCTGGAGCCCTATGTGATGGAGCTGGGACAGCGGACTCTCAGATATAACCGGTTCGATCAGGACTCCTCCTATATCCGCCTCTGCCGCTATGCAAAGGAGGCATCCGCGGTGGGCATCGCCCTGACATTTGTGGACCAGTTTATCGATCACATCTGACAGAAGGCCAAGGTTTCTATTGACAAATTTCATGATACGTGGGATAATATAGATACTTTAGTAAAGCATTTTATAAAATAGTCGTGAGAACAGCAGCTCCGGGTCCTCGATCTGCTGCCTTCACGGGAATATCCATGGAAAGGAAGTATGTGTTATGTTACAGCAGGTCATGACAGCCCCGGGAGAGATCATGTTTCGCGAGATTCCCACCCCGGAGCCTCAAAAGGGAGAAGTATTGATCAAGATCATGAAGATCGGTGTCTGTGGCTCGGACATCCATGTCTATCACGGAGAGCACCCATTCACCTCCTATCCGGTGACTCAGGGACACGAGGTGTCGGGAGAGATCGCGAAAGTCGGCGAGGGTGTGGAGGGTTTCACACCTGGCCAGAAGGTGACCATCCAGCCCCAGGTGGTCTGCGGGCAGTGTCACCCCTGCCGCCACGGCAAGTACAACCTCTGCGAAAGCCTGAAGGTTATGGGCTTCCAGACCACCGGCGTGGCATCCCATTATTTCGCGGTGGATGCGGCGAAGGTGACTCCCCTTCCCCAGGAGATGAGCTTTGACGAGGGCGCCATGATCGAGCCTCTGGCCGTGGCCGTCCATGCGGTGAGGAGAGCAGGAGACGTGACAGGGCAGAAGATCGCCGTCTTAGGCGCAGGCCCCATCGGCATCCTGGTGGCCCAGACCGCAAAGGGCATGGGAGCCGAGAGCGTGATGATCACCGACATCAGCGATGTCCGCCTGGCAAAGGCGAAGGAATGCGGCGTAGACTTCTGTGTCAACACCAAAACCGCGGATTTCGGAGAATCCATGATCGAGAACTTCGGGCCGGATAAAGCCGATGTGATCTACGACTGTGCCGGCAACAACATCACCATGGGGCAGGCCATCAAGTATGCCAGAAAGGGCAGCACCATCATCCTGGTAGCCGTGTTTGCCGGGGAGGCGAAAGTGGACCTGGCCGTGTTAAACGACCACGAGCTGGATCTGAACACCTCCATGATGTACCGCAACGAGGATTACATCGAGGCCATCCGCCTGGTCAACGAGAAGAAGGTGGTTCTGGCTCCCTTAGTGTCCAAGCACTTTGGGTTTCAGGATTATCTGAAGGCCTATCAGTATATTGATGAAAACCGGGAATCCACCATGAAAGTGATTATTAACGTCCAGGAATAAAATTGTAGGATTTGCGAAGAAAAACCTTAAGAATTTCTTCATAATCTATTTAAACATTCTACAAACATTTTCCAGCGCCATATGATATACTAAGACCATAAGAAATGCACAAACCTTTAATCCTAAATCCTTTTAATCCTAATCCTAAAGAAAAGCAATCCCCGCATCCTGGCGATGTGGGGATTTTTCTGTCTCTCTATAACCAACGCCGAATCTCACGTCCCTCAGCAAGGTGACGGGGCATGAGATTTACGGCGGGGAAATTCAGATGGCATTGCTCAGTCCCAAACGTGCCTCTCTGATACAGGGCTCAAAAGGACATAGGAAGATCAGCCGTATGGCTCCATCACCTTACAGAAATCAAAGGTGGCAAAGTAATCCTTGGGAGTCTCTGCCCGGCGAATCAGCTCCACGGAGCCGTCCTCTTTCAAAAGCAGCTCTGCGGACCGCAGCTTTCCGTTATAATTGTAGCCCATAGAAAAACCGTGAGCTCCCGTGTCGTGGATCACCAGAAGATCTCCCTTGTCGATGGCCGGAAGCTGTCTGTCGACGGCAAATTTATCGCAGTTCTCACAGAGAGAGCCCACTACGTCATAGGTGTGGTCACAGGGATCATCTTCTTTCCCGGCCACGGTGATATGGTGATAAGCCCCATAGACTGCCGGCCGCATCAGATTGACCGCGCAGGCATCCACACCGATGTACTCCTTGTAGATATGTTTCTCATGGATAGCCTTTGTCACCAGGCATCCGTAGGGAGCCAGCATAAATCTCCCCAACTCCGTAAACAGGGTCACATCCCCCATGCCGGCGGGAACCAGAACCTCCTCGTAGGCCTTCCTCACCCCTTCTCCGATGACCATGATGTCATTGGCCTTCTGGTCCGGGCGATAGGGAACACCGATTCCGCCGGACAGATTGATAAACCGAATATCCGCGCCGGTCTTCTCCCGAAGCCTCACCGCCAGCTCAAACAGGATCTTCGCCAGCATGGGATAATAGTCATTGGTCACCGTATTGCTGACCAGAAAAGAGTGAATCCCGAACCGTCTGGCCCCCTTGTCCTTCAGGATCCGGAATGCCTCGGTCATCTGGTCCTCGGTCATGCCGTACTTGGAATCCCCCGGGTTATCCATGATGTCATTGCTGATCTGAAAGACTCCGCCTGGATTGAAACGGCAGCAGATGGTCTCCGGGATCTTCCCGATAGTCTCCTCCAGACACGAAATATGGGTAAAATCATCCAAATTGATGATTGCCCCCAGGTCGTGGGCAAATTGAAACTCCTCCAGAGGTGTATCGTTAGAAGAAAACATGATCTCCCGCCCTTTCAATCCGCAGGCATCCGACATCATCAGTTCCGTCATAGACGAACAGTCTGTGCCGCAGCCCTCCTCTCTCAAGATCTTCAGGATAAAGGGATTTGGAGTGGCCTTCACTGCAAAATACTCTTTAAATCCCGGATTCCAGGCAAAAGCCTCCTTTAAACGCCTTGCGTTCTCCCGAATCCCTCTCTCGTCGTAGAGATGAAACGGAGTTGGATAAGTCTTTGTAATCTCCTTTAACTGCTCTAACGTCACAAACGGTCTTTTTTCCATAATGTTTCTCCCTTCCTTTCTCTTTCCTCACAGAACAAACGTCTGTTAAACGCAGTACAATGAACCCATTGTACCGGATAACAGACGTCTTTGTCCAGCAGTTTTCAGAGTATGTTTACGATCCTCATGATGTTGGTATCCTGTGCCGGTTCGTGGCGGCGTTCGTGGCTGACCACTCCGGCGGTAACCACCGCCACATCGCCGGACTCCAGAATCCCTTTGCCTCTGAGAAGATCCACAGAGGACGCGATGAGGATGTCCGTAGAGTCGGCGCGTTTGGCCAGGAACGGGGTGACACCCCACATGATCTGCATCTGGCGCACCGCGGTGCCGCTTGGAGACAAGCCGATGATCCGGGCAGACGGCCGGTATTTGGACAAGAGCCCGGCCGTGAAGCCGCTGATGCTGGGGGCGATGATCACCTTGGCATCCAAATCGTGGGCCGTGGACACGGAGGAGAAGCACACGGCGTTGGAGATCCTGCGAAGGTTCTCCGCGGATACGCTGCGCTTTAAGTAGGCGTTGTAATCCAGATGGCTCTCCGTCTCCTCCGCGATCTGAGCCATCATCTTCAAGGCCTCCACCGGGTACTTGCCCATGGCGGTCTCTCCTGACAGCATGACCGCATCGGTTCCGTCATAGACCGCGTTGGCCACATCCGTGACCTCCGCCCTGGTGGGCCGGGGATTGCGGATCATGGAATCCAGCATCTGGGTGGCCGTGATCACCGGTTTGCTGGCCTCGTTGCACTTGCGGATGATCTCCTTCTGGATATATGGCACCCTCTGGGCCGGAATCTCCACTCCCATATCGCCTCTGGCCACCATGATGCCGTCGCTGGCCTGGATGATGGAGTCGATGTTCTCGATTCCCTCTGCATTCTCGATCTTGGCTATGACTTTGATGCCGGAACCTGCCACATCCAGCATCTGCTTGATCTCGATGATGGCATCCGCGCTGCGGACGAAGGAGGCGGCGATAAAGTCAAAGCCCTCCTCGATCCCGAACCAGATATCCGCTTTGTCCTTCTCGGTCAGGGCCGGAAGCCTCACCTTCACATTGGGCACATTGACCCCTTTCCTCTGGCCCAGCTCTCCGCCGTTGATGACTCGGCAACGGATCTCCGTCCCCTCTACCTTCTCCACCTCCAGCTCGATGAGGCCGTCGTCGATGAGGATGCGGTTGCCGGGTACCACGTCCTCGTTAAGCCCTCTGTAGTTGATATGGCAGATGGTCTCGTCGCCTTCTAGGACTTGGGTGGTCAGGGTAAATTCCTGTCCTTCCAGCAGCGTCACCTTCCGGCCGTCCTTCAGCAGACCGGTGCGGATCTCCGGTCCCTTGGTGTCCAAGAGGGCGGCGATGGGAAGTCCCAGCTCCTCCCTGACACTCTTTAACTGGTCTAAGCGGGTCTTCTGCTCCTCGTGGTCGCCGTGGGAAAAATTGAACCTGGCGATGTCCATCCCGTTTTTGGCCAGCTCTGTCATAATATGCCGGTCATCGGAATTGGGACCCATGGTACATATAATCTTTGTCTTTCTCATAATCTCCTCCTTCTAGTCGTCGTGCAGGTGGGGGATCTCCTCCGTCACATGCTGATGGGTGTAGAGATGGTCCTGGCAATACTCCAGTCCCCCCGCACATTTGGAGCAGTAGCGGAACTCCAGGTTCCCGTCGTCCTGCTCCGTTCTGCCGCAGACGGCACACCGATGGATGGTGCGGCCCTTGGGCATCACCTTGATCTGGCTCTGAAACTTGCGCTTCCGCTTGATCTCCTTGGGGCTGTACTTCTGGAAATTGCGGGTCATAGCCACAAACAGAAGCACATTTAACAGGGAGAGAATGATCTCGCACCGGGTGCTGGCGCTCCCCCTGATGAAACTGTAAGCATACACGGCGGTCTCTGCCACGGCCAGCCATTTGGCCTTGATGGGGATCACCAGAAACAGCAGAAACTGCACATCCGGAAAACAGATGGCAAAGGCCAGGAATATGGAAAAATTCAAAAATCCCGTGGTGATATAGTAGCTCTGATGAAACACCAGATATCCCACCAATGCCGCCAGGATCTGCCCGATGACGCCCATGAAGAAAAACACGTTGAACCGGAAGGACCCCCACACTCTCTCCAGAGTCTGCCCTAGGCTGTGATACATAAACAGGGCCAGGATGCCGAAAAAGATGTCTCCCAGAACCCAGGTTCCCAGAGCCGGCGGATAGATGAGGAATGTCACCAGCCGCCAGATCTGACCGTGGAGAATCGCCCCAATGTCAAGGGACAAGTAGACCCAGTAAAACTTGGGGGCAAACAAGTTGAGCACCAGGCCCATGCCATAGAGAATCACGATGTAATACATCAGATTGCTGATGGCGTAACGTCCGTATTTTTGTTCCAATTTGCGAAAAAATTTCATATGATCGTCCTTTTCTTAAAACAGGTCTTTCTTGGAAAAAATCAGTGTCACCACAAGGGACAGGATCACCGTAAATCCGATGACCACCCAGAACCCGTAAGGGTGCGCGGCAAAGGGAATCCCCAGCACATTCATGCCGTAAAAGCTGGCCACCATGGTGGGAATCGCCATCACCAGGGTTATGGTGGTCAGAAGCTTCATGACGATGTTTAAATTGTTGGAGATCACCGAGGCCACTGCCTCTGTGGTCACATTCAGGTTGCCGCTGTAGATATTGGCCATCTCGATGGCCTGCTTGTTCTCGATGATGACATCCTCCAGAAGCTCCGTGTCCTCGGGATACTTTTTGATCCTGTCGGTCTTCATCAGCTTCTCCAGCACCACCTCATTGGAGCGGAGGGATGTGGAAAAATACAGAAGGCTCTTCTCCAGCTCCAAAAGCTCCATCAGCTCCTGATTCTTCTGAGCCTTGTGAAGCTTGCGTTCCACCACGTCGCTCTTCTTGTCGATGACCCGCAGGTACTGAAGAAACATGGAGGCATTCTTGTAGAGGATCTGCAGGATAAACCGGGTCTTCATGTAGGTGTAGAACTCCTTCACCCTGCCGTCCATAAAGGCGGTCAGAATCGGGGTCTCCTCCAGGCACACGGTGATCATCATCTGCTCTGTCATAATGATGCCCAGGGGAATGGTCACATACCAGTCCTTGCCGCTTCTCTCCTCTATGGAAGGGATATCCACCAGGATCAGCGTATAGTTGTCTTCCACTTCGATACGGGACCGCTCCTCCTCGTCCAGAGGCGCCCTCAGATGGTCCGGATCGATGCCGTAGGCTTCCGAAATCTCCAGAATCTCTGTGGCTGTGGGATCCGTGAGAGCCATCCAGGTACCGTTTTGTACTTCATCCTTCTGATGGATCGCTCCATCCTCTGTCATAAAGATCTGAATCATGATCTCACCCTTTTCCCTGTCCGCATTCTTTTGCACACCTTTGATTTTATTATTATAGTTTGTGACTTTAGGTTTGTCAAATGCATCAGCACTTTCACCATATTTTTATGACCTGTTAACACATTTTTTACAGCTGCCCCCAATTGTTTTCTCATTTATTTTATGGTAAACTAGCTACGGTATGTTCCCACAAAGTCCTCTGTCTGCCCGGAGTGTCGTCCGGACGGTTTCAGACAGAACATGCTTTTATGCAAAGGAGGCAGGGATTTTCCCCGCATGATATGGATAATTATGTTTCTTTAGGAATCGATATTGGTTCCACTACCGTAAAAATAGCCATCACAGACGGCGCACAACATATACTGTTTTCCGATTACGAGAGACACTATGCCAACATCCAGGAGACCCTGGCACAGCTTTTGGGGCGAGCCAGAGAGAGCCTGGGAGCCCTGACGGTACACCCTACCATCACCGGCTCCGGAGGGCTGACCCTGTCCTCTCATCTGGAAGTTCCTTTCGTCCAGGAGGTGGTAGCGGTGTCCACAGCTCTTTTGGCAGAGGCGCCCCGGACCGATGTGGCCATCGAACTGGGAGGCGAGGATGCCAAGATCATCTATTTTTCCGGCGGTATCGACCAGCGCATGAACGGAATCTGTGCAGGCGGTACCGGCTCTTTTATTGACCAGATGGCTTCCCTGCTGCAGACGGATGCCTCCGGTCTCAACCGATATGCCGCACATTATCAGATGATATACCCTATCGCCGCCAGATGCGGCGTGTTTGCCAAGTCCGACATCCAGCCTCTGATCAACGAGGGGGCTACCAGGGAGGATCTGGCCGCCTCCATCTTCCAGGCTGTGGTCAATCAGACCATCAGCGGCCTGGCCTGCGGCAAGCCCATCCGAGGCAATGTGGCCTTTCTCGGAGGCCCTTTACACTTCCTGCCCGAGCTGCGCCAGGCCTTTATCCGCACTCTGAATCTGTCCGGGGAGCAGATCATCGCGCCGAACCACTCCCACCTGTTCGCCGCCCTGGGGGCTGCCATGAACAGCAAAGAGGAGGTATCCGTCTCCTTAGACCATATGGCGGACCGTCTGGCCAGAGGCATCGCCCTGGATTTTGAGGTGAAGCGGATGGAACCCCTGTTTTGCGGCCAAGAGGACTATGACCGGTTCGTGGACCGCCACAACCGTCACAGCGTCCGCAAGTCCCCCCTCTCCTCCTATGAGGGCAACTGCTATCTTGGCATCGACGCCGGCTCCACCACCACCAAGGTGGCTCTGGTGGGAGAGGACGGTTCTCTCCTGTACCATTTCTACAGCAACAACAACGGAAGTCCCCTGGCTACCGCCGTCCGCTCCGTCCGGGAGATCCGGGCCCTGCTGCCCGACACGGCACGCATCGCCTGGTCCTGTTCCACCGGGTACGGGGAGGCTCTCTTAAAGGCCGCCCTGATGCTGGACGAAGGAGAGGTGGAGACCATCTCCCACTACTATGCGGCCGCATTTTTTGATCCGGAGGTGGACTGTATCCTGGACATCGGAGGCCAGGATATGAAGTGCATCAAGATCCGTGACAACACCGTGGACAGCGTCCAGCTCAACGAGGCCTGTTCCTCCGGGTGCGGCTCCTTCATCGAGACCTTTGCCAAATCCCTCAACTACTCTGTGGAGGATTTCGCAAAGGAGGCTCTGTTTGCCCAAAATCCCACGGACCTGGGCACCCGGTGCACCGTATTTATGAATTCCAATGTAAAGCAGGCCCAGAAGGAGGGCGCCTCCGTGGCCGACATCTCCGCCGGCCTGGCCTACTCTGTCATCAAGAATGCCCTCTACAAGGTGATCAAGATCACCAGCCCGGCAGACTTAGGCTCCCATGTGGTGGTGCAGGGCGGCACTTTCTACAATGACGCCGTGCTTCGAAGCTTCGAGAAGATATCCGGATGTGAGGCGGTCCGCCCCGACATCGCCGGCATCATGGGAGCCTTCGGCGCTGCCCTCATCGCCAGAGAGCGGTTTGAGGAGGGCCGTCAGACCGCCATGCTGCCCCTTGACAAGATCATCTCCCTGAAATACGAGACCTCCATGGCCAGGTGCAAGGGCTGTACCAACCGCTGCGTCCTGACGGTGAACCGGTTCGAGGGGGGCCGCCAGTTTATCAGCGGCAACCGCTGCGAGCGGGGGCTTGGCAAGGAGCGGGTAAAGAAGGAGGTTCCCAACCTCTTCGACTACAAATACCAGCGCATGTTTGACTATGAGTCCCTGACTCCGGATTTGGCGCACCGGGGCACGGTCGGCATCCCGAGAGTCCTGAACTTTTACGAGAATTACCCATTCTGGGCCGTATTTTTTAAGGAACTGGGCTTTCGCACCGTGCTCTCCCCCCAGTCCACCAGGAAGATCTACGAGCTGGGCATCGAATCCATCCCCAGCGAGTCCGAGTGCTACCCGGCCAAGATCGTCCACGGACACATCTCCTGGCTCATCGCCCAGGGGATTCACACCATCTTCTACCCCTGCATCCCTTACGAGAGAAAGGAGCAGGAGGGAGCGGGCAACCACTACAACTGCCCTATGGTCACCTCCTACGCGGAAAATATCAAGAACAATGTGGAGGAGCTGGCAGAAAAGGGCGTCCGGTTCTTAAACCCGTTTATGGCATTTACCAGCGAGGAGATCCTGTCCGCCCAACTGGTGCAGGAGTTTGGCAGAGAGTTCTCCATCCCCCCGGAGGAGATCCGGGCTGCCGTACACTTGGGGTGGCTGGAACTTTGGCACTCCCGCCTGGACTTACAGCGAAAGGGGGAGGAGACCATCGCCTGGCTGAAGGAACACAACCGCCACGGCATCGTCCTGGCCGGCCGGCCCTACCATGTGGACCCGGAGATTCACCATGGCATCCCTGACATGATCACCTCCTACGGGCTGGCGGTTCTGACCGAGGACGCGGTCTCCCATCTGGGGAAGGTAGAGAGGCCTCTCATCGTCACGGACCAGTGGACCTATCACTCCAGACTCTACGCCGCCGCTTCCTATGTGAGGACCAGCGACTGTCTGGACCTGGTACAGCTCAACTCTTTCGGCTGCGGCCTGGACGCAGTGACCACGGATCAGGTACATGATATTCTCTCCGCTGCCGGGAAGATCTATACGGTCTTAAAGATCGATGAGGTCAACAACTTAGGCGCAGCCCGGATCCGCATCCGCTCCCTCATCGCCGCTCTGAAGGTCCGGGATATCAATCATTTCGAGAGAAAGATGGTGAGCAGCGCCTACAACCGGGTGCTCTTCACCAAGGAGATGAAGAAGACCTATACCCTTTTGTGCCCTCAGATGTCGCCGATCCACTTTGATCTGCTGGAGCCGGCTATCCGCGCCTTCGGGTATCAGATCGAGATCCTGAAAAATGACGACCGGTCCGCCATCGACGTGGGGCTCCAGTACGTAAACAACGATGCCTGCTATCCGTCCCTCATTGTCATCGGGCAGGTGATGGAAGCCCTTCTGTCGGGAAACTATGACTTGGACCGCACCGCTGTCTTCATGAGCCAGACCGGCGGCGGCTGCCGGGCTTCCAACTATATCGGCTTTATCCGCCGGGCCCTGGAGAAAGCCGGCATGGCCCAGATCCCCGTGATCTCCATCAATGCCAACGGCATGGAGACCAATCCGGGATTCCAGATCACGGTTCCCATGCTGATCAAGTGCATGCAGGCCGTGGTCTACGGGGACATCTTTATGCGGGTGGTCTACGCCACACGGCCTTACGAGAAGGAGCCGGGGGCAGCCGACCGGCTTCACCGGGCATGGAAAAAGCGATGTATCGCCTCCCTGTCCAAGCGCTCCCCCTCCATGATGGAGTTCCACAGAAACATCAAGGGGATCATCCGGGATTTTGACCATCTTCCCCGACTTGACGTAAAGAAACCCAAGGTGGGCATCGTAGGCGAGATCCTGGTAAAGTTCTCCCCTCTGGCCAACAACCACATCGTGGAGCTTTTAGAGTCCGAGGGCGCCGAGGCGGTGATGCCGGATCTGATGGATTTTCTGCTGTACTGCTTCTACAACAATAACTTTAAAGCGGAGAACTTAGGCGGCAGTATCTCCACCGCCAGACTGTGCAATGTGGGAATTTCTCTTTTGGAATACCTGCGGAAAGCCGCCAGAAACGAATTTAGAAAGAGCGCTCACTTTACTGCTCCAGCCCGGATCCAGGAACTGGCGGGGATGGCGCAGGAATTTGTCTCCCTGGGCAATCAGACGGGGGAGGGCTGGTTTTTGACCGGCGAGATGCTGGAGCTGATTCACAGCGGCGTGAAGAATATCGTCTGCACTCAGCCCTTTGGCTGCCTGCCCAACCACATCGTGGGCAAGGGCGTCATCAAAGAGCTGAGGCGGGCCTATCCCGATTCCAACGTCATCGCTGTGGACTATGATCCGGGGGCCAGCGAGGTCAACCAGTTAAACCGGATCAAGCTCATGCTGGCCACGGCACAGAAAAATCTGAATCAGACGTCATAGGCGGTGTCAGGGGAGTCCGTCACTCCCCGAACACTGCCCGGTAGTCCTCCTGGAACTTGCGGATGCCCGAGGTGGTCAGCGGGTGCATGGTCATCTGTTCCAGCACCTTTAAAGGCACTGTGGCGATGTCCGCCCCGGCCCTGGCGCAGTCCAGGACATGGATGGAATTGCGGATGCTGGCGGCGATGATCTGGGTCTCAATCTGATGCACCTCAAAGATCTCCGTGATCTCCCGGATCAGATCGATGCCCGGCATGGAGATGTCGTCTAACCGCCCCAGAAACGGGGACACGTAGGTGGCGCCTGCCCTGGCCGCCAGAAGGGCCTGTGCCGCGTTGAAGATCAGAGTCACATTGGTCTTGATCCCCTCTGCCGTCAGGACTTTCACCGCCTTCAGGCCCTCTATAGTCATGGGAATCTTCACCACCATATTGGGATGGATGGCGGCGATCTCCCGTCCCTCCCGGATCATCTGCCCGGCTGTCTCGGACGTGGCTTTCACCTCTCCGCTGACGGGTCCGTCCACGATGGAAGTGATCTCCCTGATCACCTCCTTAAAGTCTCTCCCCTCCTTCGCGATGAGGGAGGGGTTGGTGGTCACCCCGCAGATGACCCCCATATCGTTGGCCTTCCTGATGTCTTCCACATTGGCCGTATCTACAAAAAATTTCATGGTTCTCTCTCGTCCTTTCCCGTCTATCGGTCTGCCTTTTCATGGTTCTGCAGATCCCAAAGTCATGTTATTCCTCACTGCCTCCGCCACACGCTCCGGTGTAAAGCCAAATCTCCGGAACAGAATGTCCGCCGGAGCGGAAGCGCCGAAACGATTCATGCACACGCACGCCCCGTCCAGTCCCGTATATTTCCCCCAGCCGAATTCTGACAAGGCCTCTACGGCCACCCGGTTTCTCACTCTTCTGGGAAGGACCTTCTCCCGATACTCCTCTGGCTGTTCCTCAAACACGTCCATGGACGGCATGCTGACCACCCTCACATCCAGTCCCTCCCCGGTCAGAAGCCTCCTGGCCTCCACGGCCAGACTTACCTCAGATCCGGAGGCCAGGATGATGGCATCCGGCACCTCTTTTTCGGAGTCCTCCAGGATATAGCCACCTCTCAGCGCCTCTTTTGAGGAACCCTTAAGCTGAGGCAGAGCCTGTCTGGTCAGCACCAGAGCCGTGGGGGTATCTTTGGACACGGCCGCATGGTACCAGGCTGCCGCAGTCTCCGTCCCGTCTGCCGGCCGGAACACATGGATCCCCGGCATGGCCCTCAGCATGGCCAGCTGCTCCACCGGCTCGTGGGTGGGCCCGTCCTCCCCCACTCCGATGCTGTCGTGGGTGAACACGTAGGTCACCGGCAGCTTCATCAGTGCCGACAGCCTGGCCATGGGCTTAGTATAATCTCCGAACACCAGAAACGTGGACACAAAGGGCCTCAGACCGTGGAGCGCCAGGCCGTTGCCGATGGCGGCCATGGCCAGCTCCCGGACACCGAAGTGGATGTTTCTCCCGGCATAGTCCTTCCTGGAAAAATCCCCTTCATCTTTCATGTAGGTCTTGGTGGAGGGCGCCAGATCCGCCGCACCTCCGATGAGGGAAGGCACCCGGTCCTTCAGCCTGCCGATCATGGTCCCGGAAAGGCTTCTGGTTGCCTCCGGTTTCCCGCTTAAAGTCCAGTAGGACTCATCGTCATACAGCGTTTGAGCGATATTCGGATCATGGTACCGATCCCACAGCTGGGCCAGATCCGGGTACTCAGTCCGGTAAGCGTCAAACAGCCGATTCCACCTCTTCTCTGTCTCTCCCAGCTCCTCTGCCAGATCCTGGTAGTGGGCATACACCTCCTCCGGTACCTGGAAGGGCTCCCGGTTCTCCCAGCCTAAGTTCTCTCTGAGGGCAGCCACATTGTCCTCTCCCAGAGGCTCCCCGTGAGCGCTTGGCTTCCCCTCCTTGGCAGGACAGCCGTAGCCGATGTGAGTCTTCACCGTGATGAAGGAAGGCCTCTGCCGGTCTTCCTTAGCCGCCCTGATAGCCGCCCCGATGCCCTCCCTGTCATTGCCGTCCTCCACAGTGATGGTCTGGAATCCCAGTGCCTCCATCTTCTTTTGCACATCCTCCGTAAATGCCAGGTCCGTGCTTCCCTCGATGGAGATCTGATTGGAGTCGTAGAGAACGATCAGCTTCCCCAGCCCCAGTGTGCCTGCCAGGGAAAATGCCTCCGTGGAGATGCCCTCCATCATGCAGCCGTCCCCTCCCAGCACATAGGTGTAGTGGTCCACCACCGGGAAATCAGGCCGGTTGAACACCGCCGCCAGATGGGCCTGTGCCATGGCCATCCCCACCGCCATGGCCATACCTGCCCCCAAAGGACCGGTGGTGGCCTCCACGCCTGTGGTGTGGCCGTACTCCGGGTGGCCCGGAGTCAGGGAGCCATCCTGCCTGAACTGTCTTAAGTCCTCCCTGGTCAGACCGTACCCGAAGAGATGGAGCAGGGAGTAGAGCATAGCCGAACCGTGGCCGGCGGACAGGATGAAGCGATCCCGGTTCTCCCACTTCGGGTTTGCCGGGTTGTGGCTCATATGATGAGCCCACAGCTCATAGGCCATGGCCGCAGCTCCCAAGGGAAGGCCGGGATGGCCGGATTGCGCCTTCTGCACCATGTCCGCCGACAGGATCCGAATGGCATTTACTGATGTTCTCTCTAAATCTAAATCCATAGATTCCTCCTTCACTGATGGATGAAACATTGATTCTCGTGGAAACCATAAGTCAAACTCTTTGGCTTTGACGGCTACCGCAGAAAACATCCCAGCGGTTTTCCGTCTGCACGGGGAAGCTCCACCCCCAAAAGTTTTGCGTAGGTGGGGGCCTGATCGATCAGACGCCCGGACTTTAGAGTCACATTTTCCCGGAAATCAGGCCCCTTTGCCAGAAACACAGGCTGAGGCCCCTTGCCGGGCAGATAGCCGTGGGTGGCCCTGCCGTAGCGGTAGTCCTCCAGGTCATAATTGGTCACCACAGGGCGGTTGATGGCATCCCCAAAGGACGTGTAGCCGTCTGTCTCCAGGATAAATGAGAAATCTCCGTCCAGGTGATGCGCCTTGGCCTCCTCCCTGGTGAACACCTGGCTGATGCCGTAGATCCCCTCCTGGGCCATATCTTTTAAGATCCGGTAAGTCTTTTCATACACCTCTCTGTCCTTTGGATCTCTCAGGTATACCGCGGCCGACATGCCTCCGGACAGGCTCCAGGCGTCCCAGTCCTTCAACGACCCGTCCTCATGTTTTCGGATCAGCCCCTGATCCGCCAGAAACACATTGATGTTGATGACCCTCTTGATCTCCAGCTGTCCGTGGTCACTGGTCAGCACCAAGTTAGTGTTCTCCAGCTCTCCCGCCTCCTCCACCGCTCTCATGATCTCACCGATCCACTTGTCCGTCTCCCGGATTCCCTCCAGGATTCTGTCGTTGAACAGACCGGTCTTGTGTCGGTAGTCGTCGATATTGGCCGGGTGGAGAAACAGCACATCCGGCTGAAACCGGCGGATGATATCACAGGTACAGCCGATGATGAACTCCTCTGTAGGCGGATGCTTCCTAATCTGATTCTCTCCGATATGCCGCTCCACAATGTCCAGCATCTCCTCGCTGGAGCCCATCCGTCTCCAGGCCTGGCGGGGCGTGTCCTCCGGCCCCTGAGTCCAATATTCGTCGATCAGATAGTCGATGTAGGGATGATTGCCTGTCACCGGCCAGAACACGGCCGCCGTCGTATACCCGGCTTTTTTTGCTGCGGTAAAGATATCCTCCTTCCACTCCACAAACCGGTAATCCCACCTCCAGGGCAGCGGGTCTGCCCCGGGGATAAACTGGCAGTTGCCCGGAATCCTGTGTTTGTCCGGCCACACCCCGGTGGCCATGGTGGTGTGACAGGGATAGGTGATGGTAGGGTAAACCGAAGCCACCCTCTCGATCCGGCATCCTCCTTCCAGATACCGCTTATAATTGGGGAGAGTCTTTAGATACTCCACGTCCTCCCCCACCATGGCATCCGCCGAAAATACGATCAGTTTCTTTTTTCCCTTCACGACTTATCCTCCTGATAGTCTGCCGGTTTTGAGCTGAAATAATCCGCCAGCCGGCAGTATTGTCCGTATCTCGCCTCGTAGATCCCCCGTCTCAGGTAGTCGGGCCTGTAAATCACTTCTGCGGGAGAACCTAATTTTCGAATCCAATCTTTTAATGCCCTGGCACTCTGCTCCGTCCCGTCAGACACCGCCGCTCCCATGATGGCGCTGCCCCTGGCGCTGGCCATCTTGCTCCTGCAGACCTGGACCTCCATGCCGCAGATATCCGCCAGCATCTGCATGAGAAGCGGACTCTTGGCGGGGATGCCTCCCGTTGCGATCAGCCGCTCCACCGGATGACCCCCTTTACAGAACGCCTCCACGATCCCTTTGGCCCCAAAGCACACCGCCTCCATCAGGGCCCGGTAGATCTCCTCCGGCTTCGTGTGGATGGTAAGACCGGTTATGACCCCCGTTAGCTCCGGCCTCATGAGGGGACTCCTCACCCCGTTCCACCAGTCAAGGGCCATCAGCCTCCAGGCCTCCGGCTCCATCTCTCTCACCTTGTTCTGCAAAAGGGCGTGGACACTGATTCCTTTCTCCTCTGCCTCTCTCTCACATGCCGACGGGACGCAGTTGCTGACAAACCAGTCCAGGCATTCTCCCACACAGGACTGCCCGCCCTCGTAGCCGAACATCTCCGGGATATGGGCCTCATAGGTGCTGCTGTAGATCCCGGGAATCCCCTCTCCCGTGTGAGAATTCATCAGATAACAGGCACTGGTGCCCATGACTGCCGTCATGTCTCCTGCCCGGTCCGCCCCGGCTCCCACAACCGCGGCGTGGCTGTCCACCATGGGGGAGGCCACCGGAGTCCCGCAGAGAAGTCCCATGGCCTCGGCCGCCTCCCGGACAAGACGCCCCGCCCGCCTGCCCAGAGGGATCATGGTTCCCCGAAACTTGCGGGTGACAGGCTCCTGGTCCGGAAATGCAGCCTTAAAAAATTCTTCACTGGGGTATCCGCTTCCCCTCTGATAGAGGCTGTTGCCTCCTGCCATGGACATGCTCCTGGTACAGACCCCTGTCATATACCAGGTAAGCCAGTCTCCCACCTCCAGAAAGGCGCCGCACTTTCGGTACACCTCCGGGTCCATGGCCTGGGTCTCCAGGGCTTTGGGGATAAACATCTCGCAGCGGATCTTTCCCCCGGACAGAGGCAGCCATTCCTCGCCTCTCTCCCTGGCCGCCTCCTCCATCCGGTCCGACCACTTCACTGCCCCGTGATGTTTCCACAATTTTATGTAGCTGTGAGGGCGGTTCCCAAACCCGGGGAGCATGGACACGGGAGTCCCCTTGTCATCTACCGGGATCACCGTGGCCGACGTGACGTCCAGCCCGATGCCCTTGATCTGTTCCGGCTTCACCTCACAGCGTTTTAACAGGCCTTTTATCACCTTTCCCAGGCCCTCCAGGTAATCCTCCGGTACTGCCAGGGCATAGTCCTGCCCTATCTCCGTGCCGTCCGGCAGGCGATGGCTCACCACCCCGTGGGGATAGTCGAAGCTTTCGACCCCGACCTCCTCCCCGCTCTCCATATCAAGAAGAATCCCTCTCACGGACAGCGTCCCATAGTCCAATCCGATTGCATACTGTCTTTCCATCTGTCATCCTCCGTCTTCAGGGTCAGCGTCCAGCTGCGATCTCTTCTGCCATCTCCTCCAAAAGCCCCAGATCCCACAGAAGCTGCAGGAGGGTGTATCGATTCCTCACCTCTTTTGCCACCACGATACAGTCTCTGGTCATCTCCCTGTCGATGCCCAAATCCGCGGCACAGACAGGCGCATCCATATCCTTTAGGATTCCTGTCACCAGCTCTAGGGACGGGATCAGCTCCCGGATCATCCCCTTGATCTCTGCCTCGCGGTCCCGGACAGTCTCCAGGCGCTTTAACACCTGCTCCGGATCATTTTTCTTCTCCTTTTTCTCCAGAGATATGACCCCTTCTGCCGCCGCATCGTAGGTTCTCCTCATGTCGGACTCCCAGGTCTCCCTGTCATAGGCCTCTGCCTTCCTCCCGGCTGCCTCGTAGTCAAATGTTCTCTCTGCCGCCTTCTGGTAGAGGCCGACCGCCATCACCGTCCCCACCCCCACCTTGGTCCCGTGGAGCACTGCCGGTCTTCCCTGGAACAAAAACATCATCTCCCAATAATGGGACATATGGTGCTCGCACCCGGATGCCGGCCTGGAATTCCCCACAAAGCTCATGGCAATCCCTGTCAGCACCAGTGCCTCCATGACAGACTTGATGGTCTCCGGCTTCCTGTCTTTGATCTCCTTTACCTGAGCCATCATCTTCCCCATGGCCAGGCGAACCATCTCCTCAATCACCGGACAGAAGTATTCTCCGTTCACAATGCGGGCCAGATGCCAGTCACAGAGACAGGTGTACTTCCCCATGATATCCGCCACACCTGCGGCGATCATATTCATGGGAGCCCTGGCCAGAATATCTACATCCCCCACGATGGCCTGGGGCACATGAGCGTCGTAGGTAGTCTTTAAGTTCCCCCGGATCAGAGCCGCCCCCACAGAGGCGAACCCATCCATGGACGGCGCCGTGGCGAAGACGATGTACTGTTTTCCCAGCTGGCAGCTTAAGAACTTACACATATCGTTGATGGTTCCCGTCCCCACGGCCATGATCACATCACAGTCCCGGTCAAAGTCGATCAGCAGCTCTCCTAATGTGTACTCGTCCGGCACCACCGGATCTCTGGGAATCCTGTGGGAGGTACAGGCCACCCCTGCCTCCCGGAAGATGCCCTCCAACTCCTGTCCCGCCGCCTGATAGGTATTTACGTCAGAAACCATGTAGACATGGCGATATCCCAGCCTCTTAATCAGCCCCGGAACCTCCCGTCGGGCCCCCTGAGAGATAAGGATCTCCTCCACATCGGTGCGGTGTGTCCTCCCACAGGAACACTCGAATTCATGGTGCAGATAATCCTGGATGGTAAATGTTTCTGGCTTCAGCTTCATCTTTCGGTTCTTCCTTTCCCGGCACTCTTTGCCGTATCACGTGATCTTCCTGTATCTTTCATCATAAACCTTTCTTTTCCTTTGTCAACTCACGGAAATCGCCGAAAATTTAATAACACCTGCCAAAACAGAGCGGGAGAGTCAATAATATTAGTAATATTATTGACTCTCCCGCCCTCTTTCCTGTTTTTGCCGGGGAATCCTCCTATAACTGCCCTTCTGACAGGCATCGGACTCCCGGCTTCCGCTAATAATATTAGCAATAATTTTCAACTACTTTTTTCTCCTGCACGGCCCTGTGGAACCTCTCACCACCAGCTTCGGGGCAAATTCCACCCGGACTGCGCTGGAAGGCCCCAGCTCTCCTTCGCGGCTTCCCTCCTCGATCTTGCGGATCAGCACGTCCACAGCCTCTCTTCCCCGATTTACGTCAAAATGTTCCACCGAAGTCATGGAGATCTGCCGGTACTGGGAGATGATGGTATTGTCGCAGCCGCACACGGAATAATCCTGGGGAATCCGGTACTTCTTATCCGTAATGGCGTCCATGATTCCGATGGCCACCATATCGTTCATCCCCACCAGCGCAGTGATGTCCTCATACTTCTCCACCACCCGCTTCCCCAGACAGTACCCGGTCTCATAGGTGGTAATCTGAGGCGTACAGTCGATCTTCTCGCTGTCCATGGTGCACACCCGGATATTGTAGGGACTTACCCTGGCTCTGGCAAATGCATCCCGCATACCCTTAAGCCGCAGCATCCTGGCCGGATACTCCTTTGTCAGCTGTGTGGAGATATAGGCCACCTTCCGATGGCCCAGGCAGAGGAGATGCTCAGCCACGATGGCTCCCAGCTTCTCGCTGTCCAGCTCGATGATATCCATGTCCGCAGCTTCTGTCTTATCACAGATGGCTACCACCGGGAGACGGTCTGTCAGCTGCTTTAGCACACTGCCGTTCACCGGTTTATACAGAAGCAGCACCCCCGCTGCCCCCTGCTGGCTGGCCAGCCTTACAAACTGTTCCTCCAGACTCCTGTCCCGCCTGCCCGGAAACACGTTCAGGGAATATCCCCTCTCCTGGGCCTGGACACTCATGGCCTCCAGCAGGTTGACATAGTAGAGATTGGTGAAAGACGGGCACATAGCCAGCAGGCTCTTATTCTCCCTCACCTCCCAGTCATCTCTCCTGGCAGAAGGTGTCCGATAATTCAGTTTTTCACAAGCCTCCATCACCTTCTGCACCGTCTCCTGGGAAAAACGGACATGCTCGTAATGATTCAGGATCATGGACACCGTAGGCTGAGAGACTCCCGCCAACTTCGCCACATCGCTGGAGGTAGGTTTTTTCCTGGTCATAACCGTTCCCCTCTGTTTCCTGGCTCCTCACTCTCCTCTGTCATCCCTCATAGATGGGATGAGCGGCACAGATTTCGGTCACCTCTTTCCGGATATCGTCCGCCTTGTTCTCAAAGTCTGTGGCCGCCAGCCAGATACACTCGGCAATCTTGTCCATATCCCCTTCCTTCAGGCCTCTGGATGTGACGGCCGGAGTTCCGATCCTGACACCGGAGGTGACAAACGGACTTCTGGGATCATTGGGCACCGTATTCTTGTTGAGAGTGATATAGACCTCGTCGCACCGATTCTGCAGTTCCTTGCCGGAGATATCCATGCCCCGCAGGTCCACAAGCATCAAGTGGTTGTCCGTACCCCCGGTCAAAATCCGAAATCCCTGCTTCTCCAGAGCCGCTGCCAGAGCCGCCGCATTCTTCACCACCTGGCTCTGATACTCCTGAAACTCCGGCTTCAGCGCCTCACCGAAGCACACTGCTTTGGCGGCGATGACATGCTCTAGGGGGCCGCCCTGAGTTCCCGGGAAGATGGCCTTGTTGAAATTAAATTTCTCCGCCGCTTCTCTGTTGGCCAGAATCATACCTCCTCTGGGCCCCCGCAGGGTCTTGTGTGTGGTGGTAGTCACCACATCCGCATAGGGGATGGGGCTGGGATGAAGCCCTGCCGCCACCAGGCCGGCGATGTGAGCCATATCCACCATCAGGTAGGCTCCCACCTTATCCGCCACCTCCCGGAAACGCTTAAAATCGATGGTTCTGGCATAGGCGCTGGCTCCCGCCACGATCAGCTTCGGCTTCGCCTTAAGCGCAATCCTCTCCAACTCGTCATAGTCGATAAATCCCTCATCATTGACCCCATAAGGCACAATATGAAAATACAGACCCGAGAAATTCACCGGACTCCCGTGGGTTAAATGGCCGCCGTGGTCCAGATTCATGCCCATCACCGTATCCCCCGGTTTTAACATAGCCACAAACACCGCCATATTGGCCTGAGCGCCGGAGTGAGGCTGCACGTTGGCATAGTCGCACCCAAAGAGCTTCTTCGCCCGCTCGATGGCCAGGGTCTCCACCACATCCACACACTGACAGCCGCCGTAATACCGTTTCCCGGAATACCCCTCCGCATATTTGTTGGTGAGCACGGTACCCATGGCCATCATCACCGCCTCGGATACAATGTTCTCCGAGGCGATCAGCTCCAAGTTCCTCCTCTGCCTGGCCGCCTCATCCTCAATAGCCTGTCCCACCTCCGGGTCCAGCTGTGTAATAAACTTCATCACTTCATTTACCATGGTGTGATACTCCTTTCCAAGCTGCCGAAAGCAGGGGCGCGCAGAGGAAAGATTGAGAGAAGATTCTGACCGTCTATTCCGGGAAAAGCCCAAGTACGTCAAGCGCTCTGCCAAGCCCTGGTTTCAGCGATTTAAAGTTAACTTATTATAAGTGCATTTCTCCGGCCATGTCAAGAAAAATACTCACAGCCTCTCTCCTATCCCCATCCATTTCACCTAAACTGATACTCTTTTATTACCATCTGTATCGTCCTCTTTCCATTAAACTCATTGATCCCCGGATAATAGATCACATCCATCTTCCGGCATGCTCCCATCTCTTCCACGAATCGATCGCCCTCGGTAAACAGGATTCCCTCCACCGGAACTCCGGAGGGAGTCACCAGGGACAGCTTTACCGCGTTGCGGTTTTTCCCGATAACCTTGGCGCTCCGGATCTGTACGTCTTTCTGGGCGAACTGGGGCTTCTCGTTGCCCTGGCCGAAGGGCTCCAGCATCTCCAGCTCCCGGATCAGAGGCTCTGTCACATACTCCATGGGCATAGCCACATCGATCCAGATCTTGGGGATTAAGTCCTCCTGGGTCAGACGAGAGTTGTCGTTGAGGGCCCGGCGGAATCTCTCCACGTTTTCTCTGGGCATAGAGAGTCCTGCTGCCATGGGGTGGCCTCCAAACTTAGTCAGCAGCTCTTTCACCTCCACAAGGGACTCAAACATGTGGTAATTCTCGATGGATCGCCCGGAGCCCTTGACCCCCTCCTCCCCGTCGGTAAGGACGATGGCGGGTTTATGGTATCTCTCCCTGAGACGCCCTGCGATGATTCCTGCCAGGGATTCATGACACTGAGGCAGATAGGCCACCAGCACCCTGTCAGCCATATACCGCTCTTCCACCTGGGCGGCGGCCTCCTCCACTCCCTGGGTGGTCATATCTTTTCTCTGGTCGTTCAGCTCCTTAAGCTCCTCAGCCAGCCGGTCTGCCTCCTCTTCCTCCCTGCTTAAGAGAAGCCGAAGAGCCATCTTGGCGGTCTGCAGCCTTCCGCCTGCGTTGAGGCAGGGGCCTATGACAAATCCGATGTGAAAGGCGCTGAGATGTGTGATATCCAGCTTGTTCTTCTCCACCAGTTTTCTGAGACCAAGGCTTTTGGTCCGGGGCATCCGGGACAGGCCTTCTCTCACCAGAATCCGGTTCTCATCCTGCAGCTTCATCACGTCTCCCACCGTGGCGATGGCGGCAAATTCCACCATCTCCTCCCATTCTCTCTCGGGAATCCCAAACCTTTGGTACAGCACCCAGATCAGTTTGTAGGCCACCACCGCCCCGCAGATCTCTTTCCACGGATAGGTACAATCCTGCTGCTTGGGATTGACGACGGCATCGGCAGGAGGAAGGATGTCCCTGCCGTCCTCTTTCGGGATGTCGTGATGATCCGTGATGATCACCGTCATGCCCAGGGCCTTTGCCCTGGCAAGCTGCTTCACCGCCGAGATGCCGTTGTCGCAGGTGAGGATGGTGTCCACCCCGTCCGCCGCTGCCGCTTCGATGATCTGCTCATTGATCCCGTATCCGTCTCTGATCCGATCCGGTATCTCGTAGTCCACCCGGGCTCCCACCCGCTGCAATGCCTCAAAAAGCAGGTAGGTGGAACACACGCCGTCGATGTCATAATCTCCTACGATTCGAATCGGGCGCCCCTCTTTTGTCCTCTCTGCCAGGATATCCGCCGCCTTCTCCACATCCTTTAAGAGTGTGGGGGAGTAAAAGTCCTCCTTGGTTCCGTACAGATATTTCCGTATGGCCTCCTCACCGCACACCTCCCGGTTCCTCATGACCCTGGCGGTCACCGGGCTGATGTGAAACGCTTCTGCAATCCGGTTAAAATCTGCCTTTTTGCCGTATACCATCCATTTTGCCGTCATCTCGTGTTTTTGTCCTCTCTGCCCATTCTCGCCCTCTGAAGGCTGTCCCTAAACCCTGGTCTCATAGGTTCTCAGCTGCTTTCTTCTCTCAAGGTAGTCCGGCAGCTGCTCCTCCACCACCCTCCAAAACCTGGGGGAATGATTCATCTCCCGCCTGTGAGCCAGCTCGTGGACCACCACATAGTCCAGCAGCTCCTCCGGCAGAAGCACCAGTTTCCAGTTAAAGTTTAAATTTCCCTTCCCGCTGCAGCTTCCCCACCGGGTGGCCTGCTGCCGGATGGTGATGGTTCTGTAAGTCACGCCCATCTTCTGGGCCCACTGCCAGGTCTTCCGGGCCAGCAGCCACCTGGCATGCCGGCGGTACTCCTTCACCTGTTCCTCCGTGTAAGTGACCTCCTCTTCCTTTCTCTTTAAGACCTCCTGCCTGTGCTGCCTGACCCATCCCGCATGATCCCGGACAAAACGCTCCGCCTCGCTGTCTGACACCCACATGGGACACCGAACCGCCACACTGCCGTCCCGCCTTACCTGGATGGCCATGGTTTTTCGCCCGGACCGTAGGATCTCAAAGGGGACGGTCTCTTCATTCGTCTTCATAGTTCTCTTCCATCTCCCCAAATATGACACACAGATGAGGGTTTTCCGCCTCCGCATCCCTCATCACTTTCCCCACTCTGTTCAGATACTTAGAGAGGCGGCTCTCGTCCTTTGGCGGGCAAAATACTCCCAGGCAGATGTCCTCGGTCAGGGATGTCAGCTGATCATACAGGGCATCCAGGTTCCTGCCGTAATACTCCGGAAATTCCAGTTCAAAGCTTATGTACTCATGAATCCACTCTGTCGTCTGAGCCGGATTGAAATCCAACAGCACCTTTCTCATATCCTGCCTCCCCTCACTGGCCGTACAGCTGTTCAAATGTCTTGTAGTGGTCTTCTGTATAGAAGATCAGCCCGTCGTCGGAGTAAATGATCCTCTTTGCCCCCCGGTAACCGCCTTCATAGTCAATGTCACACTCGTAGTACCTGCGCCCCTTTTTTTCCGGCAGCGCCTTCTCATAATTGCCGAACCGGCTGCCTCCGATGCTCATGCCGAAAGCCACCTCCCACAGATTGCCTGCCTTGCTGTCCCATCCCAGGCTCTCCGCTTCCTTCTTGGTAAGATAGTTGTCCGGAAGGCGGCCGTAAAGGTGAAGGTACAGGGCCACTTCCTCTTTGGAAGTATAATGGCCGGACTCCTCCAGGATCGGCTCTTCTTCCTGAGACAGACCGGCTCCCTGCGCCGCGCCGCTTTCCCGAGACGGGTCAACCTCCCGGGGCTCTCCGCTTTCCTTCGAGACATTCTCGTCCTGGGACTCTCCGCTTTCAGGAGACCGGCTGTCTCCTGGCGCTGCGCCGCTCTCCCGAGACCGGCTCTCCTCCGGGGATGTGCTGTCCTCCTGTGCTTCTCCCACCGACATCTCCCGGGCAACCTGTGCACCGGTCTGTGCCGCTCGGGCGTCCACTCCCCTGCCTTCCCCTGGATTTTCAGGCACTGGCCCTGCACATCCGGCCAGGCAGGCCGCCACCAGCCACAGAGCCGTAAGAAATCCCCAGATCCGTCTGCTCTTTGCCTTCTTTCCTATTCCGATCTTCCTGTCAGTCTGTCCCATCCCGTTCTCCTCCTTGCCGATGCGGCTGTTTTCCCGTCTCCCCATATCAGCCCCGCCCTGTACCTCTCACTGTCTACAGCACAAACCGCCCCTCCAATGCGAGAAACTGGTCCAAAAACATCCGGCTGACCCTGGCTCCAAACACCGTAGCGGGATGTGCCGGATAATACATGGCATCGCTGAATTCCTTGTGAAACATCACCAGGACATAGGGTCCGTAAGGGGTGTAGACGATTCCTCCGTCATTTCTGCAGGCATCCATACTTCCGCTTTTCGAAGCCACCTCGATCAATATATCGTCAGTATTGTCACTGTCCATATAGACCGGGGGAAAATCTTTCACGATCATGCTGTTGTAATGCTGTTTCTTAAAGATCTCTATCATCTGCCGGTCAGCCTCCCTGCCGATCAGTTCCCCCTTGGCCAGCCGGACGAACATGCTTGCATAGTCCCGCACCGTGGTGGTCCCCAGCTTCTCGTACCGGTCGAAATGAATGGGATTGTGAAGCACCGTATCGTGGCAGCCCAGCCTTTTGATACAGTCATTGATCTTCTCCAGTCCCAGATAATCGATCAACACGTTGGTGGCGATATTGTCGCTGACAATGATCATCAGCGCGGCCAGATCCCTGACCCTCATGGATGCCCCTGGCTCCAGCGCCCAGAGCACCCCACTTCCCTCCACTGCGTGCTCCGGGCGGACGGTGAGAATCCGGTCCAGATCCCGTTTTCCCTTTTCCGCCTCGTCAAACAGGCAGGCCAGAATATAGGTCTTGATGGTGCTGGCGGTCTCAAACTTCTCATCCACCCCCAGAGAGATCACATTTCCGTGAAAATCATCGGCGTACATGCACATCGTGCCGTCATAGCTCTTTAACTCCGCCTCGATCCTTTTCTCCAGCGTCAATCTTGAATCCATAGAATCCCTCCGTTTTCTTTCGTGTCCTCCCGGAGTCTCTCTGTTTTTCAAAACGCAACAGTGGGAAGCGCTGCCCCGCAAGACAGCTGCCTCCCACTTCTCTCTCAAAGACGACATCCGGCTCTCAGATATCAAACTTGCCCTCCTCGTCCTCCTCCTCAAAATATTCCCGGTATTCCACATCGATCTGATGCCGCATCCGCTTCATGCTGAAATACAGATGATCCTTCAGCGCCTGCTCCATACCGGCAATATCTTTCTTCACCAGAAGGTCGATGAGCTGTTCATGTTCATGGATAATCCGGTCAAAATCCGTCTCCGTCACAAAATCCAGCATCCGGAATCTGGTGTAATGAAGCTGCTGTCCCTGCAGAAGCTTCCAGAGCCAGGTCTTTTTCGTGGCCTCAAACCAAAACCCGTGCATCTGGGCGTCCAGGCGATAGAACTGCTCCGGTTTAAAATTTCCCGTCTGAACCAGGGCCTTCTGTTTTCTCAGCATATAGTACACATCCTCCATGAGGAGGGGTGTGGCCATCTGAGAGAAATCCCTCATCACCATGGTCTCCACCGCCACTCTCATGTAGATCATCTGCTTGATGTTGCTGAGACTCAGCAGAGTCACATAGATCCCCCGATAGGGGACCGTCACCACAAATCCCTGCTCCTGCAGAAGCCTGAGTGCATCCCGAACCGGAGTTCTGGACACGGAAAAGCGCTCACAGATCTCATTTTCCTTGACCACCTGACCGGGCTTCAGATCCAGATTCAGGATCTCCTCTTTCAGTACCTGATACACCATCTCTTCCCGGTTCTTGTAAGTCGCCTCTTCCATGGCCGCTCCTTCTTTCCTGCTGCAAGTTCTGATTCTGCGCCGCCCCCTTTAAACGGTCCTCATCACTTTAAGTCAACCGGGGCCAGATTGTCCATATCATCAAATGCCTGGTTCTCTCCGCCCATGGCCCAAATAAAGGTGTAATTGGATGTACCTGCTCCGGAGTGAATGCTCCAGGACGGGCTGATCACTGCCTCCTCATTCTTCATCACGATATGTCTGGTCTGGGTAGGCTCACCCATCATGTGGAACACCACGTTGTTCTCCGGAACCTCAAAATACATGTACACCTCCATGCGCCGCTCATGGGTATGGCTGGGCATGGTGTTCCAGATGCTTCCCTCGTCCAAAACCGTCATTCCCATGGACAGCTGGCAGGTCTCCAGCACGTCCGGATGGATAAACTGGTTGATCGTCCTCTTGTTGCAGAGCTTCTGGTCTCCCAAATTTCTCTTGGCCGCATCCTTGATGGAGATAAATGTGGTCTTGTAGGAAGTGTGAGCCGGTGCGCTGACCATATAGAACTTGGCCGGATTCTCGGCATCGTCGCTGGAGAAGAGAACCTTCTTCGTCCCCTTGGTGATATAGAGACAGTCCTTATACCCTAGAGAAAATGTCTCCTCATCCGCCGCGATCTTTCCCGGTCCGCCGATATTGAAGATGCCGATCTCTCTGCGCTCCAGAAAATAATCGGTTCCGAAGTTCTTCCAGCAGTCGATGCCCTTGTCGATCGCCACCTGCTCCGTAGTCGGCATACATCCCATAGTCACCATGCGATCCACGTGAGAGTACACGGCATGTACCTCATTGGGTGCATATAAATCCTGAATCAGGAACTCCTCTCTCAGCTCCTCGGTGGTATAGCGCTTTACATCCTTCTGGTTTGCAGAATAACGAACATCCATTTTCTTTCCTCCTGATCTATTTGTATACTTTGTATACAAATTAATATACAAAAATTATACCCGTTCCGTCCCCTGACTGCAATATGCACTTTCCCCAAAATATCCGCTATTTTTTGGTACATCTGTGCATAATCCGAAACGTTATTCCATGCAATGACCGGATACGCCAGATGCTTCGGCAAATCAGAGGGACCTGCGCACCACCGTATCGACGGCTGTCTGATACTCCGGCGCCGTCACCCGGGTCTGAACCTAATGGATATGGGGAAACTCACTCTTCATCACCTTTTCCACTCAAAGATCCGCAGCCGGAAACACCTTCTTGGCCGTGCGGATAAAATTTCTCGGCGCCGAAAACAGAAATCTGTCCTTTCTCCAGAACAGTTCGATCACTTTTTCCTTTGTCCCCTCATAGGGGATCCCCACGATCTTCGGATTCCCCTCCGCCACCTCTCTGGGAAGAAAGCCCACGGCGATGTTCTGCTCCACAAAACGCTCCACCGTATACATCTGATTGGTGTAGTGGATCACATTGCACTTAAGCCCTCTGTCCCGAAACTGTCCCCTGATCCCTCTGCTCTGGCTGAAATTCTCCTTCAACATCACCATAGGCTCCCCGGCGATCTGCTCCAGAGTCACGAAACTCTCACAGGCCAAGGGGCTGTCCTTTCCCACGCACAGATACTGGCAGGACCGAAGCATAGGCCAATGGCCGTAGAGCCGATCAAATTCTTCCTGCTCCTTCGGGTCCTCATACTGCTTTATGGTGATAATCAGGTCCAGAGCTCCCTGATCCAGCATCTCAAACTGCCTGGTAGTAGACTCTTCCACCGAAGAGATCTGCACATCAGGATAGTTCCTCTTATAAACCTGCAGGATCCTGGGATAAACCTGATTCCCGCTTAATGTGGACAGTCCCACCCGGATATAGTTTCTGGAAAGGCTTAAGTCCTTCACCACATGCTCCAGGTGTCCATACTGACCCAAAACCAGATTGGCTTCCTCCAGAAGGATCTGACCCTCGTCAGTGATCTTTAAGGAATTCTTATCTCTCTTAAACAGAGAGACCTTACATTCTCTCTCGATGTCCTTCATAGCCGCCGACATGGCGGGCTGGGAGATATGGAGCGCCTCCGCCGCTCTGGTAAAATTCTCGTATTTGCACACTGCCTGAAAATACTGCATCTGAACCAAAGTCACAGAAGCCTCCTCCTCTCCCATTTTTCTCATTGTACCTTTATTTCAGAGGAAATACAACCGGAACATAGACTAAAAATGTAACAAATCGAATGAGACACAGCAAAATTCCCATTTTCAGATAATCCTTCATCTTATACCCGCCTGCCTCGTAGCCCATGGTCATAGCCGGAGCCGCCATAGGGGTCAGATAGCAGTTGCTGGAGGCCTCCTGGCAGGTGAGCATCAGCGCTCTGGCATCATATCCGTTCTGCACGCAGATCAGAGCCGCCAGGGTCTTAAAGGCATTGTTGACTGCGGAGTTAGTCACGAACTGAGTCAGGACAAAACAGACGATGTACATACATACCATTGTCATCAGAGGGCTCATATCGCCGGTCATGCTGTTGAATGTGTCGGCCAGCAGCACGTCTGCTCCCGTGGATTTCAGGGCAGTGGACAGCGGCATGGTGCCGATGGTGATAAAGATTACCGGGTTTCCCATAGCCCGAATGGCCTCCCTGTCCGACACAATGCCTGTGATCACCAGCGCCAGAGCTCCCAGAGAGGAGGCATACCACGTGTTCAGTTTCAGGCAGGCACAGACGATGATGCCAAGGATCGTGGCCGTAAAGATCAGGGCTGTCAGCTTTTCCTGGGAGGGAGTCAGGACAGCTCCCCTCCCCCCTTTTCCCGCCTCTGTTTTGTCCTTTCCGCCGGTCTGGGCCATAGCCGGTACATTGCCCAGATCAGGGGCCATCTTCACCGTCAGCCAGATAACTACAGGAGTCACGAAAAGAATGGCCGGTATCTTGACAATCATGTTGGTAAAATATGTAAAGGTCCCCACACCGCCCAGATTCTCGACGATGGTGTTCTGTGCCAGGTAGCCTCCCGCGTTGCCGCCGATGGGGATGAATCCGGCCCACAGCTGTGCCAGACACGCGGAGGCAAACATAAATTTACTCAGAGGCCGCTTCTGCTCCGCGCAGATTCCGGTGATCATGGGGATCATAATGGTCATGATAGCCGTGGCATTGATCACACAGCTCAGCAGGATAATAGGGACCGCGATGCCCAGCATGATCCTGAAATCAGAAGACTCCCCTTTTATCAGAGTTTTGCTTAACCTGCTGACGATGCTGGTCTTACCCACTGCAGCACCCACCACAAACATTCCTGCCATCATGACGATGGAGTTGTTGAGCATGCCGCCCCATGCCTCCTTAAATTCCAGAACTCCCGTAATCTCCAGAGCTATGGGAATCATCATAGCCGCCACGTGGATCTTCGTTTTCCCTGACAGGATCAGCGCGATAAATAAAAGAAAGATACCCAGAACAATTCCTATTTGTACAGTCATGTTTTTCCTCCGTTTTTTCGTTATGTACTGTCGGAGTCTCTTTGTGCCTGAGATTCCTGGAGTACATCGTTACCTGTCAACCACAGATCCGTCTTCGTGGAGATGAATCCCGCCGTAAGCTCCCTGAAACGGAAATATCTCTTCCATCTGGTCAATCAGTTCAATCCCAAGCCCCGGCCTATCCGGCAGGACGATGTATCCGTTTTCTACCTGAAAGGGCGTCTTCATCTCCCTGTCAAGACGGCAATTTCCGTTGGACATGGGATATTCCTGAACCTCGAAGTTGGGGATGCATGCATCCAGCTGCAGGCATGCCGCCGTGGAAACCGGTCCCAGGGGATTGTGGGGGATCACATAGACTCCTTTTACCTCCGCCTGGGCGGCGATCTTCTTGCCCGCAGTCAGGCCCCCTGCCACACACATGTCCGGGCGTATATAGCGCACGTCACTGTCTGTCATGAGGGAATCAAATTCCATGGGGTTGATAAATCGCTCCCCTGTCGCCACAGGTATCTCACACTGTCTGATCACTCTTTCCATAGCCTCCGGGTTATCGGGAATAGGATCTTCATAAAAATAAGGTCGGTAAGGACCCATGGCTCTTCCCAGCTCGATCGCCTCCGCCGGGCGCAGCCCCCTGTGACACTCGACAGCCACATCGATCTCCCAGCCTACCGTCTCCCGGATCAATCTCATGCTCTCCTCAACTCTGGTCACCAGAGCAGTAAAACTCTCCCCGCATCTCTTATTTTCGTCCTCCGGATGGCCTATGGAAAACCGGATAGCCTTATATCCCCGATCTACCAGCTTTTTCGCCTCCGCTGCCAGCTCCTTTCCGTTTCTGCCTCTGGCATTGACATAGATCTTGATCTTGTCTCTCACCTTTCCTCCCAGCAGCTCATAGCAGGGCACTCCGAAATATTTCCCCTTCAGATCCCAGAGGGCAATGTCAATACCGGACACAGCGGCCTGGGTCACAGAACCTCTGAAATGCAGATTCCTGCTCAGGGCATTCCAGATGAATTCTATTCTCATAGGATCCGTACCTGTGATCATCTTCTCCATCTGCTTCAGCACCCTGACCGTGGCTTCCTGGTAAGCCCAAGCCCCGCACTCCCCAATTCCTGTAAGACCTTCATCTGTGTGAACCTTTACGAACAGGTATCTTCCCCCTGCAAGGATCGGTTCTATGTCTGTAATCTTCATGATATCTCCCCCTTTTTCACAATTCTGTCGATTCCTGCCGGCTTTGGAACCATACAGACTGTTGATTTGTTGTTATTTCTTATAAACCGATTATAGAATCAACTATATTTTTTGTAAAATCAGAATAAATTGGTCTGCATAACCTGTTCTTATGGTACATGGGGGAGTCTGCGGATTTCTGAAACGAAAAGCGGCCCCATGGAATTAAATCCCATAAGGCCCTATAAACTATTTTAAAATTTTATATATAGGTAATTGCGAAAGTCAAAGCCAGGAGTATATTCTGACAATATATTCCATACAAATTCTTCATATGTCAAATACTCTGCTGAAAAATGTCACCAACCGTCAGGTTGATGACCTGCGTGCGCATCAGCACACTTCCGCTGAACCCGGTAGGACAAAAAACACTTGAACAGAGGGACCTCCTGTTTTTTAGGTCTTAAGCTTCATGGCGGAATTATCCCGAAAGAACAAGAGGCTGTCCATGAGAACAAAACGGTTTGTAATCGGATTAGATCCCATTCGGTTTCTGAAGGCGGTATTATACTCTTAAAAAATATAAAAATCAGAAATTGGGATAGGAAAATCATTCATGCGTATGTCGTGGATTGGGGCGTGGGATTAGATAAAAAAGTATTGACAAACACGGCAGAATGAGTTAGAATAATATTCGTTGCAGAGTTAGAGTTTTGTGACAAAGATACGTGTGCGTAGCTCAGCTGGATAGAGCACTTGGCTACGGACCAAGGTGTCGGGAGTTCGAATCTTCTCGCGCACGTTAAAGAGCATTACAAAAGGGAGTATTTATCGAAAGATAGATACTCTTTTTTGCTTTCTAGTGAAGT
>JAAWBS010000042.1 GCA_022792815.1 Hungatella sp. | reverse complement strand
GAGATGTCTTTTGGTGCCATTATGGTCTACTCCTTTGTGGCGTTTGTTCCCAAGGACATCGCCATCACTGTGCTGGCCGTCATACTGGGAAGACAGATCCAAAAGCCTCTGAAGAAAGCAGGATTCCTAAATCAATAAACCGTCTAATAATATCTGCCGTTCTTCTACATAAACTGCCAAAAAGCCGATTCCCTGGGGTTTTGTGATCGCAACTGCCAGGAATCAGCTTTTTCTTTGATGTCACCCCGCCGTCACTTCACACAGGGCTCTTAAGATCTCCTCTGCTTTCTCCATCATCTTCCTGCTGTCCCGGTTTTTCCCATTCCGCTCCTGGTAGAAGAGCCCCGGCGCATCTCCCATCTGGATCTTCAAATCTCCCTTATATCGCCCGATGATGTCCGGCAGTTCCTCCGTCTTCAGTCTGGCCCTGGGATACAAGGTCATGCGGATCTCCTGCCGGTTGATATTCATATCCGTCACATAGGCCTGATGAGCCAAGGCTTTCAGATAAGCCACCTTCAGCAGATTCTCCACCGCCCCCGGCAGTTCCCCGAAGCGGTCGATCAGCTCATCCTGCATATCCATATATTCGTCCTCATTTTCAATGGTAGAAATCCTCTTGTAGATATCCAGCTTCTGGTATTCGTTTTTGATATACCCGCCTGGGATATAGGCGTTGATGTCGCAGTCCACCACGGTCTGAAAGTCTTCCTCCTCATTTCTTCTTCCTTTGAGCGCCTCCACCGCCTGATTGAGCAGCTTACAGTACAGGTCATAACCTACAGCCTCCATGTGGCCGTGCTGTTCTGCTCCCAGGACATTGCCCGCTCCGCGGATCTCCAAGTCTCTCATGGCAATCTTGATGCCGGAGCCCAGCTCCGTAAATTCCCGGATGGCCTGAAGCCGTTTCTCCGCCTCCTCCTTTAGCATCTTATCTCTTTTATACATAAGAAATGCATAGGAGATCCGGCTGGAACGGCCTACCCGACCTCTCAGCTGATACAGCTGGGACAGCCCCATCCGATCCGCATCGTGGATAATCATAGTGTTGGCGTTGGGGATGTCAAGCCCTGTCTCGATGATAGTGGTGGACACCAGCACATCGATGTCCCCGTTGACGAAATCGAACATAATCCTCTCCAGCTGCCGCTCCTGCATCTGGCCGTGAGCGAACACCACATTGGCCCCCGGCACCAGTTCCGCCACATGGAGCGCTGTATCCTCGATGTCATGAACCCGGTTGTACACATAGTATACCTGACCGTTTCTGGCCAATTCCCGGTTGATGGCCTCCCTCACCATCTCATCGTTATACTCCATCACATAGGTCTGGATGGGCACCCGGTCCACCGGCGGCTCCTCCAGGACGCTCATGTCCCGGATTCCCACCAGGCTCATGTGGAGCGTCCTGGGGATGGGGGTGGCGGTCAGGGTCAGCACATCGATGTTCTCCTTCAGGTGTTTGATCTTCTCCTTGTGGGCCACGCCGAACCGCTGTTCCTCGTCGATGATCAAAAGTCCCAGATCCTTGAACACCACATCCTTCGACAGCACCCGGTGAGTTCCGATGAGTACGTCCACCAGCCCCCGTTTCAGATCCGCCAGCGTCTTTTTCTGCTCTGAAGCAGTGCGGAACCTGGACATCAGGTCCACTCTCACAGGGAAATCTTTCATCCTCTGGACGAAGGTATTGTAGTGCTGCTGTGCCAGAATGGTGGTGGGCACCAGATAGACCACCTGCTTTCCGTCCTGGATCGCCTTAAATGCGGCCCGCAGAGCGATCTCTGTCTTCCCGTAGCCCACATCCCCGCAGATCAGGCGGTCCATGATCTTCCTGCTCTCCATATCCTTCTTGGTGGCCTCGATGGCATCCAACTGGTCGTCGGTCTCCTCGTAGGGAAATAATTCTTCAAACTCCCTCTGCCACACCGAATCCCCGCTGTACTGAAATCCATCTGTGTCCTGCCTGGCCGCATACAGCTCCACCAGTTCCCTGGCGATCTCCTTGACGGCTCCCTTGACCTTGGCCTTGGTCTTCTTCCACTGTTCCCCTCCCAGCCTGTTTAACTTAGGTGTCCTGGCCTCCGCCCCCGCATACTTCTGGATACCCTCCAGCCTGGTGGCAGGCAGGTACAGATTGCCGCCGTCCGCGTACTCCACCTTCAGATAATCCTTTACCACATGGTCCTGCTCGATCTTCTCGATCCCCCGGTAGATCCCCAGACCGTGCTCCTCGTGGACCACATAGTCCCCTACGGACAGCTCCGAAAAGCTCTGAATCTTCTTTCCCTCGTAAGAAGTCTTCTTCCGCTTCCTCTTCTTCTTGACTGCCCCGAACATATCTCCTTCCGTGATGACCACAAACTTGATCTGAGGGTATTCGAACCCCCGGTGGAGATTGCCGTAGGTCACCAGGATCTCCCCCGGCCTTACGCTGCCGCCCTCCTCATCCGGGCAGAAGGCGGAAAGCTCATATTCCCTCAAGTCTCCCGCCAGACGGCTGGCCCTGGTATGGGAGCCGGACAGAAGCACCACCCGGTATTTCTCCCTCTTCCAGCGTTTCAGATCCTTGATCAGCAGCTCAAATCCGTTCTGATAAGAGTTGATATTTTTAGCCTGGAGGCTGTAGCGCTGCTCTGCCGTGATCCCGGGAAGCCTCTGTTCCAGCCCCGTGACCATCACTGTGTGAACGGTGAGAAGCCCGGCCATGGTCTCCTTCACCGGGTACAGAAGGGCCGTCTGCTCCGGCAGAAGATACCCCTTCTCCAGACGGTGAATCATGCTTTCCCGAAATTCGCTCTCCACCGTCTCCCCCTTTTCCTTTAGTCTGGCCGGCTCATCTAAAAACACTGCCGTCTGCCCCTGGGGGAAATACTCTCGGAAGGATACGGTCTCCTGGCAGAAATATGTCAGATAGCTGTCCAATCCGCTGCTGACAAATCCCTCCTCCAGCCCCTCCGCAAACTCCTTGATGATGGAGGCGATGCGGTGGGCCTCCTCCGTCTTCCTCTGATCCCTTAATATTTTCTCCTGTTTTCTGGCCGCCTCTCTGATCCTGAGAAGCCCATCCTCCAGCTGCTCTTTTCCCAAAGTCTGCTCCGAGGCCGGGTAGATCACCGCCCTCTCCACCTGCTCCACAGACCTCTGACTCTCCAGATCAAAGGTGCGGATGGAATCCACCTGGTCATCCCACAGCTCGATGCGAAAAGGAAGCTCTTCTGTCAGAGGGAACACATCGATGATTCCCCCGCGTATGGAAAACTGTCCCATGCCGTCCACCTGGGCCATTCTCTCGTACCCCATGGCCACCAGGCGCTCCTTGCACTGTTCGACGTCAATGGTCTCCTCCTGATCGATGGTGAGGATCTGTCCCTTTAGCTCCTCCAGTGGAAGCAGATGGTCCATGAGACCGTCCAGGGTCGTCACCACCACTCCGGACCGGTCCTCGATCAGATGGCGCACCACGGAAAGCCTCTGCTTTGTCAGCAAATTTCCGTGGATATCCGCCGCATAGAAGAGAAGGTCTCTGGCCGGGTACAGCCACACCTGATCCTGAAAACACCGGAAATCCTCATAGATCTCCTTGGCCCTGGAATCGTCATAGGTCACCACCAGTTTCCATGGAAACCTCTCTCCGGCCTCCTGCATCAGATGGACCTTCTGGGAATCCATACAGCCGCTGATCACCATCGGCCCCCGGCCCCGGTTCAGCGCCCGGTTCATCTCCTCGTACTCAGCCAGCTCCTCAAGCGGATTCGCAAATACCCTGCTCATGCCTTCTCCCTCTCATTTTTCTTCCCATTAAATTGGTTCATGGCCGTCTCGATCCCCTGGCCTGCGATGACAGCCGCCGCCTCTGCCGCCTCCCGAAACGCCTGTTCCATCAGCTCCTGTTCCCCCTTGGAAAAATGGCTCAGCACATAATCGGCCAGGTCGATCTGGCGGGGCCTCTCTCCGATTCCCACCTTGACCCTGGGAAATACCTGGGTTCCCAGATGGGCGATGATATTCTTCACCCCATTGTGACCCCCTGCACTGCCCTTGGCCCGGATCCGAAGCTGCCCCGGCTCCAAGCTGATGTCGTCATACACTATGATGACCTGCTCCGGCTCTGCCTTATAAAAATCCACAGCGGCACGGATGCTCTCTCCGCTCAGATTCATAAACGTCTGGGGCTTCATCAGCAGGACCTTCTGCCCTTCCAGCACTCCTCGGCCGCACAGCGCCTTGTGCTTCTTTTCCTCCACACAGACCCCCATGCGGTCTGCCAGAATATCGATGACCTCAAACCCTACATTGTGTCTTGTCTTCTCATATTTATTTCCCGGATTCCCAAGCCCTGCTATGATATACATATTCTCTCCGCTCCTGATTCAAAACATTCTTTTTTAAGCAACACGTTAAGCGTTAGCAGACTTGTGGGTACAGGGTGTCCCTGTCTTATCGCTGCTAACGCTGGTTTTATTATCATAGCAGGTTTATAGGGTGAAGTAAAGAAAAATATAGGTGAAAAAGCCTTGAACCTCCCGGAATTCTGTGCTAAAATCTAGGTGTTATGCTTATATAAGTTCATAATCGGATGAGCGTCTCTACCAACTGCTGTAATAGTTGACTATAAGCGTTTTTTGCTGTACTCCTATTACCCGGTTGGTTTTTTATTATCATAATACTCTCCGTGAACAAGGGGACCCGGACCAAAAGGTCATGGATACTATACCTGCATGACAATACATAACTTTTGAACCCGCAAAAACAGGAAAAGGAGTGATCGTATGAATCCAGGCAGTCAGTTTGACGTCATCATCATCGGAGCCGGTCCGTCCGGCATCTTCTGTGCCTACGAGCTGATCCGTCAGAGGCCGGATCTGAAAATCCTGATGATCGAAAAAGGGCGTCCCATCGAGAAGCGCACCTGCCCCAAGCGGACCACCAAGGTCTGTGTGGGATGCAAGCCCTGCTCCATCACCACAGGATTTGCGGGAGCCGGGGCATTTTCTGACGGAAAGCTTTCCCTGTCTCCTGATGTGGGAGGCCACCTGCCGGAGATCTTAGGCTATGAAAAGGCGGCGGAGCTGATCAAAGAGTCCGATGACATCTATCTGAAATTCGGAGCCGACACAGGCGTATACGGCGTGGACAAGCAAAAAGAGATCCAGGAGATTCGCCGTAAGGCCATCAAGGCCAACTTAAAGCTGATCGAATGTCCTATCCGCCACTTGGGCACGGAGGAAGGCTATAAGATCTACACCCGGCTCCAGGAACATCTGCTCTCCTGCGGGATCCGGATGGAATTCAACACCATGGTGACAGATATCGTCATCGAGGAGAATCAGGCCAAGGCTGTGGTCACGGACAAAGGCGAGACCTATTGCGCTCCCCAGATCGTAGCTGCCATCGGCCGGGAGGGCTCCGACTGGTTCAGCCATATCTGCAAAAGCCATGGCATCGAGACGGAGGTTGGCACTGTGGACATCGGAGTCCGGGTGGAGGTCCGCGACGAAGTGATGGAGTTCCTCAACAAGAACTTATACGAGGCCAAGCTGGTGTACTACACTCCCACCTTTGATGACAAGGTGCGTACCTTCTGCACCAATCCTTCCGGAGAAGTGGCCACAGAGTACTACGAAAACGGGCTGGCAGTGGTCAACGGCCATGCCTACAAGTCCCAGGAATACAAGACCAACAACACGAACTTCGCCCTGTTGGTGTCCAAGAATTTTACCAAGCCTTTTAAGACTCCCATCGAGTACGGCAAACACATCGCCCGGCTGAGCAATATGCTCTGTGACGGGAAGATCCTGGTTCAGACTTTCGGGGATTTCCAGAGAGGAAGAAGGACCACAGAAGAACGGCTCTGCCGCAACAACCTGATCCCGACTTTAAAAGATGCGGTTCCGGGAGATCTGTCCCTGGTGCTTCCTCATCGGATCATGGTGGACATCAAGGAGATGCTTTTAGCCCTGGACAAAGTCACTCCCGGCATCGCCAGTGACGAGACTCTTCTCTATGGGGTGGAGGTGAAATTTTACTCCAACAAGGTGGTGGTCAACACTGATTTCGAGACCAGCGTCAGAGGGCTTCGGGCTATCGGCGACGGTGCTTCCGTCACCAGAGGACTTCAGCAGGCCTCGGCCAACGGAATCAGCGCAGCCAGAAGTATCTTATGGCCAACAGCAGATTAGTCTGCTGTCTGCGATCATTCCAGCCAGCCGACAGTTCATCATCCTGACACTGTCATGATCGTCATACCATATCAACGGACAGGGCCTGGAGGCCTGCAAAAACAGGAGGGAGAGCCGCTTCCATGACAATTGCAGTTACCATGACAAAGCTTTTGTTTACCATGGCTGTGGGATTTTATCTGAATAAAAAGAAGATACTCGATCAGGAGACCAGCAGAAAGCTTTCTGTCATGGTGGTCAATATCACTGCCCCGCTTCTGATCATCAGTTCTGCCAGCCATACATCCGGGGACAGCCAGGGTATCATCCTCTTCATGCTGTTCTCCGGCCTTTTCCTATACAGCCTCTTTCCGGTGCTTTCCATGGCGGCAGCCCGCCTGGTACATGCCCCTGCTGGCTGCGGCGGTATCTATCAGTGTATGCTCATATTTGCCAACACAGCCTTTATGGGATATCCGGTTATCCAGGCTCTGTACGGGGAGACCTCTATCTTCTACACCACCATTTTCAACCTGGGATACAACCTCTTATTCTACACCTACGGCTCTTATCTTCTGGATCGGGACGGCGGCCAGGCCTCCCGTTTTGAGCCCAGGAGACTTCTCAGTGCCGGGCTGATCTCTGCACTGCTGGCTTTGATTATTCCTTTTTCCGGAATCACTGTGCCGGAGATCATCTTGGAGCCCTGCAGTTTTATCGGAGGCATCACCACCCCCATGTCCATGCTGATCATCGGCAGCAATATGGCCAATTATCCGCTTCACGATATTTTCTGTGAACGGAAAATCTATGTCATGGCCATCCTTCGGCTTCTCGTCATGCCTCTCTTGACAGCCCTCTACATGAGTCTGCTTACCGATGACCCGCTTCTCGTCTGCATGAGTGCCATGACGATCGGAATGCCCGTAGGCTCTATGGTAGCTATGGCCAGCAGCAAATATGAAAATCAGGGACGGATCGGCTCCATCAGTGTGGTTATGACTACCATCTGCTCCATGGTTACGATTCCGATTCTGGCTGTTATTTTTAAAATATGGTTTGGAGTGTAAAATCCATGAAAAAAAAGAAAAAAAGAATTTTATTGACGACTGCTGCAGCTCTTCTCTCTGCTGCTCTATGTCTCTCCGGCTGTGCCGGACGCCCGGATCCGGCCTCTGAGAATGCCGGGCCGCCGGCAGGCGAATCCGTCATCTCTCAGGAAGATACGACGGCCTCAGCTGCCATGATTGCTTCGGAAGATACCGCCGTCGCCGATACCGCTGCCGCCCCGGAAGATACTGCGGCTGCCTATCCGGTTACCTTTCTGGATTCCCTGAATCGTGAGGTGACGGTATCGGCTCCCCAACGGGTAGCTGTAATGATCGGCAGCTTTGCCGACATCTGGTGTCTGGCCGGCGGAAAAGAAAGCCTGGTAGCCTCTGCTCACGACACATGGACCTATTTTGATCTGGATCTAAATGATTCTGTCATCGATATCGGCAACACCAAAGAACCCAACTTAGAACGCCTGGCTGCCTCGGAGCCGGATTTTATTATCGCCAGCAGCAATACCGAGGCGGATGTCAAGCTGTTGGACACCTTCGAGGCCATGGGCATGAATGTAGCTTATTTCCAGGTCAGCAATTTTAACGAATACCTGCACATGCTGGATATCTGTACCCGGATCACCGGGGAGCGTGACCGCTATCACCAGTACGGGGAGCTTCTCCAGGAGCAGATCGACCGGGCTAAAGCCGCTGCCGACGGTTCTTCGCCGACAGTCCTATATGTCCGTGCTTCCGGTTCCAGCTGTAAAGTAAAAAACAGCCGGGGAAGTGTCCTGGGAGAGATGCTCCACGACTTAGGCTGCGTCAATATCGCCGACAGTGCCGACAGCCTCCTGGAAGACCTGAATATGGAATCCATCCTGGCCGCTGATCCGGATTATATCTTTGTAGTCCTCCAAGGCGCCGACAAAGCAGCCGTTACGGAAACTCTGGAAAAACACCTGATCTCTCACCCTGCCTGGCAGAGCCTTACAGCCGTGCAGGAAGGCCGCTACCACATCCTGGATGACCGGCTCTACAACCTAAAGCCCAACGCCCGCTGGGGAGATGCCTACGAAAATCTGGCCGGTATTCTTTATCCTGGGACTTGACGGGCTACGGGCAACGACAAAAGGATCCGTCGTCTCCTATAAGCTCCAATGCAGCCGTCTCCCCGACGACAATCACCGCCGGTGCTTTAACCTTCTTCTTTCTGGTCTCCGACACAATTGTACCCAGTGTCCCTCTGGCAGCAGCGGGGCACCGGGAATTGCCGCCGGAGATCACAGCCGCCGGTGTATCCTCAGCCATCCCTGCCTGAATCAATCGCTCTGCAATCTTTTCCAACTGCCCTAATCCCATCAAAAATACCAAGGTTCCCTCCATCTCAGCCAACAGCTCCAGATGACGGGGCAGACAGTCCTCTGTGTCTGCGGTGTGACCGGTGACAATGTGGACACTTCGGCTCAATCCCCTATAAGTCACTGGGATCCCGGCAGCAGCCGGGATGGCGATAGCCGAAGTGACCCCCGGCACCTCCTCGCACGGAATCCCGGCCTCGATCAGGGCCTTCATCTCCTCACCGCCTCTTCCAAACACAAAGGGATCGCCACCTTTCAGGCGAACGACCACATATCCCTCCCGCGCCTTTTCTACGAGAATCCTGCTGATCTCCTCCTGTGGGGTAACCTGTCTTCCGCTTCGCTTCCCCACATAGATTCTCTGAGCCGAATCCGGCACCTCCTCCAAGAGCTCCCCGGCGATTAAGTCATCATATACCAAAACCTGACACTTGCGAAGCAGCCGCAGCCCCCTCACAGTGATCAGGTCCGCCTGCCCGCATCCGGCTCCCACCAGATAGACGCACCCCGTTTTTTCCATGTCTCTCCTTCTCTCCGTCATTCCTCTCTGTGCCTCCCTCTCTCCAAAAGCATCCTAAACCACTCCTCCTCTGTCGGAATCCCTTCCCTCTCCATACACATTCGAAACAAATCGGAAAAAAAGCGAGCGCGCTGTTTCTCCTCAGGAATCCGTTCTCTCACAGCCTGTCTCTTGCTGTCCAGAAATTCCAGGATCTCCTCTATATTGTCCGGAAGGGAAGTGCTTATCTGCTCTTTAAGGTAAATGGCTGCGCTGGGGCTGGCTCCCTCCGTGGAAATTCCCACAGACAGCTTCCCCCTTTTGACCAAGGACGGGAAGAGAAAGGTACATGCTTCCTTATCGTCCACCACATTGACCAGAAGGCCCTGTTCACGGCATAAACCGGATATTTGATGATTCACTTCCCGATCACTTGTAGCTGCAATAACAAAGTATTTGTCCTCCAGCATTTCAGGAGAAAACCGCGTCTTTACGAGGATGATTCCCGGTATGGTTTCGATCTCTTCCAGAATAGCAGGTGCTGCCACCGTCAGCCGGGGGCCATAGGGCAAAAGTCTCCTGATCTTTCCCAGCGCAATCCTGCCCCCACCTACAATCAATCCCTGCTTGTCTGACAAATCAACGAAAAACGGAAAATGGCCCATGTCCTCCTCCCCCTAGGAAATTAAACAATTTTGACTGTAAACATGATCGAAACAAAAACCTCGAAAAATTAATATTCTTCGAGGTTTCTTAAGAGGCGCAGACCGGATTTGAACCGGTGAATCAGGGTGTTGCAGACCCACGCCTTACCGCTTGGCTACTGCGCCACATATTTATATAATTTTAATGACCCCAACGAGATTCGAACTCGTGTTACCGCCGTGAAAGGGCGATGTCTTAACCGCTTGACCATGGGGCCCTCTTTCCTTACACACCGGTCGACTGCCTTAGCCTTCCTCCCGTGTCTCAACTCCCTGAGTTGGACT
>JAAWBS010000041.1 GCA_022792815.1 Hungatella sp. | reverse complement strand
TTTTGGAGGTGGTATTTGTGCAAACTGCACAAAAAATGTTCGAACTTCACAGCGAATACAAGCCCACCGGCGACCAGCCCCAGGCCATAGAAGCCCTTGTAAAAGGGTTCCGGGAAGGCAATCAATTCCAGACTTTACTGGGTGTTACGGGCTCCGGCAAGACCTTTACCATGGCCAACGTGATCGCACAGCTGAACAAGCCGACTTTGGTAATAGCGCACAATAAAACATTAGCGGCACAGCTCTATGGTGAGTTCAAAGAGTATTTTCCGAGTAACGCGGTAGAATATTTTGTGTCCTACTACGACTACTACCAACCCGAGGCCTACGTCCCTTCCACGGACACCTACATCGAGAAGGACTCCGCCATCAATGACGAGATCGACAAGCTGCGCCACTCGGCCACAGCGGCGCTGTCGGAGCGGAAGGACGTGATCATCGTGTCTTCCGTGTCCTGCATCTACGGTCTGGGAAGCCCTATCGACTACCAGGAGATGGTCATCTCTCTTCGGCCGGGGATGGAGAAGGATCGGGACGAGGTGGTACGCAAGCTGATCGATATCCAGTATGACCGAAACGACATGGATTTTCACCGGGGAACCTTTCGGGTCAGGGGGGACGTGGTGGAGATCTTTCCCGCCTATTCAGGCAATGAGGCCTACCGTGTGGAGTTTTTTGGGGACGAGGTGGAGCGGATCACTCAGATCGACACGCTGACCGGGGAGGCCAAGGCCCAGCTGGGACATGTGGCCATATTCCCGGCTTCTCACTATGTAGTGCCAAAGGAGCGGATGGAGGAGGCGGCCAAGGGGATACTGGAGGAGATGAAAGAGCAGGTGGCTCATTTTAAAAGTGAGGACAAGCTGCTGGAGGCGCAGAGGATCGCGGAGCGCACCAATTTTGATGTGGAGATGATGAGGGAGACTGGTTTCTGTTCCGGCATTGAGAATTATTCCAGACATTTGACAGGCGGGAAGCCGGGGGAGCCGCCTTATACACTGATCGACTATTTTCCCCAGGAGTTTCTCATCATCATCGATGAGTCTCATATCACGCTGCCCCAGGTTCGGGGCATGTATGCGGGGGACAGGTCCAGAAAGACGACGCTGGTGGAGTACGGTTTCCGGCTTCCGTCGGCTCTTGACAACCGGCCTCTGAATTTCGGCGAATTTGAGAGTAAGATCGATCAGATGCTGTTTGTGTCCGCCACGCCGTCGGACTATGAGGCGGACCATGAGCTGTTTCGAACAGAGCAGATTATCCGCCCCACAGGGCTTCTGGATCCGGAGATCTCGGTGCGCCCGGTGGATGGCCAGATCGATGATCTGGTGGGAGAGGTGAACAGAGAGGTAGAAAAGGGCAGCAAGGTGCTGGTGACCACACTGACCAAGCGCATGGCCGAGGATCTGACCGACTATATGAGAGAGGTGGGGATCCGGGTCAAATATCTCCACTCGGACATTGATACCCTGGAGAGGGCGGAGATCATCCGGGACATGCGGCTGGATGTGTTTGACGTGCTGGTGGGAATCAACCTTTTGAGAGAGGGACTTGACATTCCGGAGATTTCCCTGGTGGCCATCCTGGATGCGGACAAAGAGGGATTCCTGCGGTCTGAGACCTCCCTGATCCAGACTATTGGGCGGGCTGCCCGCAACGCGGAGGGGCATGTGATCATGTATGCGGATGTGATCACGGACTCCATGCGCAGGGCCATAGACGAGACTCGGAGAAGGCGGAAGATTCAGCAGAAGTATAATGAGGATCACGGGATCACACCGACCACCATCAAGAAGGCAGTCCGAGATCTGATCGCCATCTCCAAGGCAGCGCAGTCTGATTCCAGGACAGATGAAAAAGATCTGGAATCCATGGATGCGGCAGAACTGAACAAGCTGACGAAAGAACTGCAGAAAAAGATGCACAAGGCGGCAGCAGAGCTGAATTTCGAGGAGGCCGCCATTTTGCGGGATCGGATGCTGGAAGTGAAAAAGATGCTGCTGGAGCTGGAATAAAAAGGAAGACGGAAAATGCAAAAGGAAACCAAATAGATATTGACAATTATTCTCAATAAGAGTATGCTCATGGTGAAAAGTAATTCGTGTATCATAGGGGCCTCTCGGACCCTGATATGATGGTATAAGGAGGTTTCAGCCATGAAGCTGAATGAGGGAGAGATCGGAAAGAATTATGTGGTGACAGGGGTTTTGGCCAAGCAGCAGGTTGCCCGGCGTCTGGAGGCGCTGGGAGTCAATGAACGGACTCCTGTCGTCGTACTGAATAAAAAGGGGAGCGGAAGCCTGATTATCAAGGTGCGGGGCACCCGTCTGGCCCTCGGAAGGCAGATCGCAGAGGGAATCACGGTCAAGGAGGCGGGAAGATGAAGAACAGAGAGAATTGCCCTATCACAGTGGCCTTTGTGGGCAATCCCAACTGCGGAAAAACCACATTGTTTAACGCGTTTACAGGGGCCAAACTGAAGGTGGCTAACTGGCCGGGAGTCACGGTAGAGAGGGTGGAGGGAGAGACCAACTATGAGGGGCACCCCATCCGTGTCATTGACACACCCGGGATCTACAGCCTGACCTCCTACACCATCGAGGAGATCGTCACCAGAAAATGTATTGAGGATGAAGATGTGGATGTGATCATCAATGTGGTGGATGCCTCTTCCTTGGAGCGCAATCTGTATCTGACTCTGCAGCTGTTGGAACTGAAAAAGCCGGTGATTCTGGCGCTGAACATGATGGACATCGTGGAGGAGCGGGGGATGGAGATCGACCTTCACCGTCTTCCGGAGATGCTGGGGCATATTCCGGTGGTCCCTGTGTCTGCCAGGAAGAGGAGCGGGCTGGATGTCCTGATGCACGCGGTGGTCCACCACTATGAGGAGGGGCCCCAGGGAGTGGTGGTCCGGTATGCTCCCCAGTTGGAGACCAAGATCGGACAGGTGGCGGCCGCGCTGCGGAACCGGTATGGGGATATGGACAATCTGCGCTGGCATGCCATCAAGATGCTGGAGTGTGACGAGGAGGTCAACAAGGATCATCCCCTGAATCTCAGCGGTATCGTGGATTATTCCTATGAAAAAGATATCATCAATGAAAAATACGATTATATCGAGGCGGTCATAGGCGAGTGTCTGTTCAATAAGGAGAGACAGGCGGCTATGACGGACCGCATCGATGAGCTGTTGACTCATCCGTTTTGGGGGATTCCCATTTTTCTGGGAATCATGGCGCTGGTGTTTTTCCTGACCTTTATGGTAGGAGACTTCCTGAAGGGGTATTTTGAGTCGGGACTGGACTATTTTTCTCAGGGACTTTTGGCAGGCCTCGAGGCCATAGGCACTTCATCCTGGCTGATCTCTCTGCTGGTGGACGGAATTGTGGCCGGGGTCGGAGGGATCCTTACATTCCTGCCCAACATTTTTATCCTGTTTTTGGCGCTGGCATTTCTGGAGGACAGCGGGTATATGGCGAGGGTAGCCTATGTGATGAATGAGACCATGAGCCGGGTGGGACTTTCCGGAAAGGCGTTTCTTCCCATGCTGCTGGGATTCGGGTGCACGGTGCCTGCGGTGATGGCCACCAGAGCTCTGGCCACAGAGCGGGACCGAAAGAGGACGATTCTCATCACCCCGTTTATGTCCTGTTCTGCCAGGCTGCCCATCTATGTGCTGTTTGCGGAAATGTTTTTTGCGGAACACGCTCTTGCGGTGGCATACTCTCTCTACCTTATCGGCCTTCTGGCGGCGATCGCCATCGCCTATGTAGTCCACAAGACGGCGGGAAATGAAGAAGAGGACGGCCTTCTGATCGAGCTGCCGGAATATAAGACGCCTAACGGAAGGACCGTGGCCATCTATGTGTGGGATAAAGTGAAGGACTATCTGACCAAGGCGGGGACCACCATCTTTGTGGCTTCCATCGTCCTGTGGTTCGTGCTGAATATGGGGCCGGGCGGAATCGTGAAAGAAGTGTCAGGAAGCTTTGCCGCCATGATCGGCAGGCTGATGATTCCGATCTTAAAGCCTGCGGGACTGGGCAGCTGGCAGATCGCCGTGGCACTCATCTCCGGGCTGTCGGCAAAGGAAGTGGTGGTATCCAGCTTTTCCGTACTCTACGGAATCAACAACATCAACTCTGCGGCAGGGATGGAACAGCTGTCCAAGGTGTTGGCGGTGGACGGTTTCGGGCCGGTGAACGCCTATGCTCTGATGATTTTCTGTTTGATGTACACTCCCTGTGTAGCGGCCATCGGCACGATCCGGAGAGAGACAAAGTCTGTCTCTTGGACAGCCGGTATGGTGTTGTTTCAGATGGCCCTGGCGTGGCTTATGGCTGTGCTTGTGTTTCAGGCTGGAAGTCTTGTGATAGGGTGAAATCAGAGGCACTTCAGGACAAGATGGACGAGACCGGCGCACCGGCAAATATCACGGTGTTGAGATTTCTGGAATAGAGATAGACCTGGTCGGAGAGGCGGTCCTCCACAGGCACCTCGGCGCGGTTGATGTGGGATACCATATCCGACAGCTCTTCAAAAGAAATCGTGTCTTCGAAGGGAATTAACAGAACCTCGTGGATACTGGAGGGAAGGACGACGACATCTGCATTCACCATATCTGCGAAGGTTTTTAACTGATCAGGATACAGGATGGTGCAGGCCCCGCAGATTCCGGAAGAATTGGTCTGTACATAGAGAGGGGAGACCGAGGGGGCACAGAGCAGTTCATCGACAAAGTCCTCCCGGTAGTCTCTGCCCAGATGCTCTGCGGCCAGAGATTTCATCACATCGGACATGCTCTTTACCTCTGCGGGCAAGAGTCTGGGCGTGTTGGCGGAGGCCAGTCGGTACAGTTCGTCCAGATTGGTATTCCACCCGCTCAGATGGTCATTGTGAATCAGGGCCGTCATCTGGCCGGATTCATTTTTCTCCAGAAACAGATAAAATACGATGGACAGATCCAGGTAGGGGATAGAGGGGAGATCAGACAGCAGCGTCTTGTTGGAGGCAGTGTGGATCAGTTTGTAGACCACCTTATCTTTTAACAGGGAAAAATCGTTGAGTATAGAAAAGTCTAATCGGGTGACAGCAGAATTTTCCTGATAGATCTGGAAGATCTCTTCGACAATGGAATGAAAAGGGATTCCATCCTGATATCTCTCATAGTAGCTGTTTAAATAGATCGTAGGAGAGACTCCCACATCTTTTCGCATGATACTGAGGCCATCCAACAGGATGCCGTTGTTCTTGGGGACCTTCTGGAGGATCAGGTGGTAATCCTTCCCCAACCGGGACTGTAAAGCGTCCGTTACCTTTGACTGAAACATTTCGTATACCATGTGTATACCTCCTTTTTGGTTTATGCAGACTGCGCATACGAATCGATACCTCACAAGCTCTCTCATGTGGGCATTGGCTGGAATTCAGCCTCGAAACACAGAATACTGGAAAACAGTGTCTTCATTATAGCGGAGGCAGGAGTATTTGACAAGAAGAAAATGTGCACAAAACAGAAAGGATAAATTGAGCAATTTTACCTAAAATGTCTTTGGAACAGGTATAAAAAAGGCAAAAGAGTGGACTCGTTGAAACGAAATCGCCTCTCTTTTGCCGTATCGCAGGTCTGTGACAGGTCATTAGGGATGACAGTTTTTACATGGGACATAACCCTGTCCGATGACCTGGTCTCTGGAATCAGTGGTATCCGCCCTGTTTTTCTCCTTGATGGTCCCGACGCTGCTGCAGGTCGGCCTGTGAAATTTGTGTGTGTTGGTGTTCAGGACATAGGTGATTTGCAGGGAAACCCGGCCATTAGACTGGGTGGGTTCCCCGGGTTTCCACGTCTCTGAGGGAGGTGTGCGAAACAGGATCTCGTCGCCGTCGGATGTGGCCACGATGGTTCCGTCCTCGTCGGTTCGGTATACCCGGACTCCATGAATCCGGAAGGTATTCAGGGTCTGTGCGTGAGGGTGTCCGTAAGCGTTGTCTTCTCCGCAGCTTATGACGGCCTCCGAGGGGCTGACCGCCTGGAAGAACCGGTCAGAGGTGGAGGTTCTGCTTCCGTGGTGCCCCACATGATATACATCGGCCGAGAGGTCTGTGCCGCTGTCCAGAAGATCCTCTTCTGCCGCCTCTGTGGCGTCACCGGTAAACAGGAACCGGTTGTTCCCATGCCGGATTGACACGACGATAGAGGAGTCATTGGGGTTGTCATAGGTTTTAACCGGTCCGAGTATGGTGACAGTGGCATCTCCGAGGGAATACAGGGATCCGGCCTTCGGAGTCTCGTACGGCAACCTGCGGTAGTCCAGAGCCTGGATTAATTTTTCGTAAGTGCTGTTGTCTTTTGTAAAATCGGACATGAAAACCTGGTCGATGTCAAATTTGGTGATGATAACCGGTGCACCGCCTATGTGGTCGGAGTCGGGATGAGTCAGGACCAGATAGTCCAGTTTTTCCACATCCTGCTTCATCAGGTAACTCTGGATGGCAGTGCCTTTGGAGTCATCTCCCGCATCGATCAGCATAGAGTGACCGCCGCAGGTGATCAGGGTGGCATCTCCCTGCCCCACATCGATGAAATGGACTTCCATGGCTTCGGGCCCGGCAGCCTGTACTGCGATGGGAGAGGCAGGTAGGGCTGCCAGGATAAGGACGAGGAACAAGATAATAATCTGAGCGTATCGTTTTTTCATGGGAGCGGCTCCTTGGAAAGATTTTTAACTTATTTTCAATAAAAGTATAGCAGGAGAATGAGATATTTGCCAGCAGTTTTGGCTTTTTAAGCGGAGAAAAGCAGAGAGGAGATAAAAAGCATGAAAAAGACATTTCCAGAAGGGTTTCTGTGGGGAGGCGCAGTGGCCGCCAACCAGTGTGAAGGCGCATGGCAGGAGGGGGGAAAAGGGATATCGGTCAGCGATGTGGCCAGGTACAAAGACCCCAACGCCATGAAAGATATCACCGACGTACACGGCTTTTGCGATATTACTGACGAGGATATCCAAAGGGCCCTTAAGAGCCGGGACGAGACGGCATATCCCAAGCGCCACGGCATCGATTTCTACCATCACTACAAGGAGGATATCGCCCTTCTGGCGGGCATGGGATTTAAGGTCTTTCGGCTGTCTGTCGCCTGGAGCCGGATCTTCCCCCGGGGAGACGAGGAGGAGCCCAATGAGGAGGGGCTTAAGTTTTATGACCAGGTGTTTGACGAGTGCCTGAAATATGGCATGGAGCCTCTGGTTACCATGAGCCATTATGAACCGCCCCTTCACTTTGTCATGGAGTACAACGGATGGTATGACCGCCGCTCTATCGGATTTTTTACCCGTTATGTGGACGTGATCACCAGACGCTACAGGGGTAAGGTGAAATACTGGCTGACTTTCAATGAGGTTGACTCGATTCTGCGCCATCCTTTTATGACAGGAGGGCTCATTGAGAGCCGGTTTGCACCGGAGAAATTCGAGGAGGCAGAGTACCAGGCCATGCACCATCAGTTTGTGGCCAGCGCCCTGGCTACGAAGATCTGTCATGACAATATTCCAGGCAGCAAAGTAGGATGTATGCTGACCAAGAGGACCATCTATCCCTACAGCTGCCGCCCGGCGGACGTGCTGCGGGCACAGCAGGAGATGAGAGCCGTATTTGCTTTCTCCGATACCCAGGTGAGAGGAGAGTACCCGTCCTACCTGCTGAGCATGTACAAGAACAAGGGGATTGTGCTGAAGACGGAGCCTGAGGATCGGGAGATCATGAAAAACAATACCGTGGATTTTGTCTCATTTTCCTACTATTCCTCCACCTGTGCGGCTGATGACTCTACCGGCCTTGAGACGGGGCTGGAGAATACGGCCAGCGGCGTGGTGAACCCCTATCTGAAACAGAGCGACTGGGGCTGGGCCATCGACCCTACGGGACTGCGTGTGTCCATGGTGGACCTGTATGACCGGTACTGCAAACCTCTGTTTATCGTGGAAAACGGCCTGGGAGCCAGGGACAAGGTGGAGGCCGACGGATCGATCCACGATGATTACCGCATCGATTATCTGAGACAGCACATTCAGGCCATGTATCAGGCAGTGGCCGAGGACGGGGTGGAGCTTCTGGGCTATACCACCTGGGCTCCCATTGATCTGATCTCCAATTCCACCAATCAGATGAGCAAGCGCTACGGCTTTATCTATGTGGATCTGGAGGACGACGGCAGCGGCAGTTATGAGAGAAGGAAAAAGGACAGCTATGAGTGGTATAAAAAGGTGATCGAGACCAACGGAGCCAGTGTGTGGGAGGAGGAATCGTGACATAGAGCTGTCTGTCAAAAGGGACAGGAGAAAGACTTCTGCAGCAGGAAGACAGGGGCCTGGGCTAAGGGGTTTATGACCTGCCGCATCTAACAAATGGACAGTTTTTTGATTCATTTTTCACTGGAAAGAAAATGAGAAAGGGATACAATAGAGCCATGACGAACACGCTGCTGTGTGATGAAGGCTATGTGGAGAGGTCAGATGGAGCAGCTGTATTTCGGCAGAAAATTTCTGGTCAGAAATGATCGTGTTGGAGGCGGAATGATGGAGAGAAATAAACATTCACAAAAAAGGAAACGGATCGCCATGTCCTTTTTCGGGGTCATCGTCACAGGATTCTGTGTAGGCGCATTTCAGAAGGCCAATCTGGGGGCAGACCCATTTACCTGTTTTGTCACGGGCATCGGCAATCTTTTTCACTCTACGTACAGTACTTTTTATCTGATCATCACCGGCGCCCTTCTGGTGGGAGTGTTCTTTGTGGAGAAGCATTACATCGGCATTGCCACGGTGATCAACCTGTTTTTTACCGGAGCGGCAGCGGATTTTATGAGAAATATTCTGGACGGTTTCTTCCCGGCGCCCGGCATGCCGGCGCGGGTGGCCATGATGCTCTTTGGCATCTTCGGAACCTGTTTTGCAGCTTCCGTGTATTTTACTGCGGATTTGGGGGTGTCGGCCTATGATGCCTGGTCTCTGATCGCCGGAAACAAATACAAGATCCTGCCTTTCCGCGTCTGCAGGATCATCACAGACTCTGTCTGTGTCCTCACCGGATTTGTCTTTCATGTGACCATCGGCGTGGGAACCGTGATCACCGCCTTGTTTATGGGGCCGGTGGTCCAGTGGTTCAACACCAATGTGTCAGAGCCATTTCTGTACGGGCGCAGGAAATAGACTAAGAGGCTTCTTCCCCATCTGGCGGGGAGAAGCCGCTTTCTATTCTGCCGGCGGATTCCGGGGAGGCGCCGGGGCGGGCGAGCTGAAATGTGCGGCATGGGAAGAGCCTCTGAGCTGTGTCCGGGGCATCTGGAACATTCATTTTAGGATTTGATGAAAAGCAAGGGCTTTTAGTAGCGGCGAGATAGAAATTGTGGTATGATGGTAATAAGTCAGACAGGTCTGGGCCTTCCCCGCCTCAAGGACAGGAAGGGCAGTGCACAGGTTGGACTGACACAGGATTGGATTAGCGACAAAGGAGAGACAGAGATGGGAAGATTTTTCAGTGATGTGGTGGAGCAGGCGCTGAGAGACATCTATTATGAGGTGACCACCGGCCGCGGCCAGGAAAGCTTTCGGCGGCTGGAGCAGGCCTCGGCGGCTGGGGATGGGGATGCTTCCTGTATCCTTGCCCGGTGTCTGTGCGGTTATCAGTATGTGTGGAGCGGCCACGGATTTCCGGAGGACGATGACAGGGCGGAAGCGCTGATGCACAGGGCGGTGGAGCAGGGAAGCGCCGTGGGAGTGCTGCTGGCTCTGCGCAGCGGAGTGCTGACCCCAGCCTTAAAGTCCAGGATGCCGTTTGCCGGTTTAAAGGAGGCCTTTGGGATCGTCCTGGAGAAGGCGGAGGGAGGGGAACCCTTCTGCCAATACACCGTAGGGAACGCCTATTTTTGGTGGGATTTTCTGGAGATCGAGGGGAAGGGCAAAGAATCATTTCCCGACGCAGGGGCTTTTCGGGCCTACTTGCGGGAAAATATCGCCAAATGTGAGGACTGGTTCTGGAAGGCTTTCCGCGGCGGCATGTATCACGCAGGCAACAATCTGCGCCGATATTATGAGAAAGGCGATGAGGACCTGATCGCGCCTCAGCCCCAGAAGGCGGAGGGAATATGGCGGACCGGCGCCGAGCTTGGCTATCCGGTGCATCAGTATCTCTATGCCAAGGACTTAGGGCAGGCGGGGAGAGAGGCGGAGGCCCTGGAGTGGCACAAGAAGGCGGCAGAGAACGGGGAGAGAGACAGTTGGTATTATGTAGGCAAGGCCTATGAAGAAGGAAAAGTGGTTCCCCAGGATTATGTCTACGCTGCTCAGTGTTATGAGAAGGGACCTGCAGACAGCATCGGATGCTGCAACCGTCTGGCAGTTCTGCTGTTTGACGGAAAAGGGGTTCCCCAGGACTACGGCAGGGCGGTGGAGCTTCTCACCAGAGCCCTCAATCAGGACAACAAGTGGGGGATCGTCTATCTGGCGAAGGCCTATTTTAACGGGCTGGGTGTTCAGAAGGATTATGTCAGGGCCAGGACGCTGCTGGAGAAGGTGACCTGGGTCAATGAGGAGGCTTACTATATGCTGGGCGTCATCTATGGCCGGGGCCTGGGAGTTTCCAGGGACATCAAAAAGGGAGTAGAGTATCTGCAGAAGGCCGGCGGCCGCCAGGAGGCGAGGGAGGAATTATCCAGATACAGGAAAACTCTTTTCGGAAAATGGGTGGAGAAGAAGTAGACAGAGAAGGCGGCTGTATCGCAAGTTTGATCCTTAGCCATGGTTTGTACTCCGGTGAATGGCCGCCGGACCGTGTGTGAAGGACATAAGGTACTTCAGGAGTTTCTTTGCGGTTGATTTGGTGAGATGATTCTCTGTCAGATGTGCATAAAATGATGAGGCGTACGTGGAGTGTATGTCAATTAAATCCAGGTACATCTGACAGGAAATCAACCGCAAAGGCAGGCACAAGAGGGATTTTGGGAGTACATCATAAGATGAAGGAGAAAAAACATGAAGCAGGATATGATCGTAATTCTTGATCTGGGCAGCACGGAGAACACCACCATTGCCCGGCAGATCCGGGAACTGGGAGTGTACAGTGAGATTCATCCCCATGACATCACGCCCCAGGAGCTGAAAGGGCTGGAAAATGTAAAAGGAATCGTGTTAAACGGCGGGGAGAACCGTGTGGTGGACGGCGCGGCGGTGGAGATCGACCCGGCGCTGTACGACTGCGGCTATCCTATGATCGCCGTGGATCATCCCACGGCCCGGTGCGACAGGAAGCTTACGGCTCTGCCGGACGAGGCGGCTCTCAAGGAGTTTGTCTTCGACGTCTGCCAGGCTCAGGCCAACTGGAATATGAAGAATTTTATCGAGGACCAGACGGAGCTGATCCGTCGCCAGGTGGGAGACCGGAAGGTGCTGCTGGCCCTCTCCGGCGGCGTGGATTCGTCGGTGGTTGCCGCCATGCTCATCAAAGCCATCGGAAAACAGCTGGTGTGTGTCCATGTAAACCACGGTCTCATGCGGAAACATGAGTCGGAGAGCGTGATCGAAGTGTTCCGCAATCAGCTTCACGCCAACTTAATCTATGTGGACGCCACCGAGAGATTTCTGGGCAAGCTGGCTGGCGTGGCGGATCCGGAGCAGAAGCGCAAGATCATCGGCGGCGAATTTATCCGAGTGTTCGAGGAGGAGGCAAGGAAACTGGAGGGCATCGACTTCCTGGGCCAGGGAACCATCTACCCGGACATCATCGAGAGCGGAACCAAGACGGCCAAGATGGTGAAATCTCACCACAATGTGGGCGGGCTGCCGGAAGATTTGAAGTTTGAATTGGTGGAACCCTTAAAGCAGCTGTTCAAGGACGAGGTTCGGGCCTGCGGCGTGGAACTGGGACTTCCGGAATCCATGGTGTATCGTCAGCCGTTCCCGGGACCGGGCCTGGGAGTGCGGTGCCTTGGGGCCATCACCAGAGACCGGCTGGAAGCCGTCAGGGAATCCGATGCGATCTTGAGGGAGGAGTTCGGGAAGGCCGGGCTGGATAAAAAGGTGTGGCAGTACTTTACGGTGGTGCCGGATTTCAAGTCTGTGGGCGTGAAGAACAATGCCAGGTGCTTTGACTATATGGTGATTATCCGGGCCATCAATACGGTGGATGCCATGAGCGCTACGGTGGAGAGAGTGGATTGGGATGTGCTGGAGAGGATTACAGACCGGATCCTGGCCGAAGTGGGAAATGTGTGTCGGGTGTGCTATGATATGAGTCCGAAGCCGCCGGCTACGATCGAGTTCGAATAGTAAATAGAGAGCCGAGAAACCTTGAATTTTTAAGGAAAATCGGCTCTTTTCTTATGATTTTGGTACTAAAATGGTACTAGTTTAGCCCCTGGAGCTTTGCGGCCACTTCATCCCTCTTATGGGGGAATAAATGGGAATATGTATTGAGGGTGGTTTCTACTTTCTCGTGTCCCAGGCGATCAGCAATAGCCAAAGGGGAGAAACCAAGTTCTATAAGTAGGCTGGCATGACTATGCCGAATATCGTGTAGCCGGATGCGTTTTACATTACCGTTTTTTGTCCCACGCTTCATTTCATGCTCAAAAAAATGTTTGGTATAGGGAAATATCCGGTCATGTTTATGAAGTTCGTAAATTCTTGCCGTATAGCCTTTTAACTCGTCTCGAAGGAATTCCGGTATGGATACAGTGCGGACACTTCTAGGGGTCTTAGGCGGTGTGATCACGTCTCTGGTACCTATCCGCTGAAATGATTTGTTGACTGTCAAGGTGCAACTTTCAAAATCAAGGTCGCCATATTCCAGAGCTAACAGCTCTCCGATGCGGAGGCCGGTATAATATAGGGTCAGGAACCCGGCCCGCGCCTGGGGCTTATCGGAGATATTTTTCAGAAAAATTTTAAACTCTTCCGTAGTCCAAAACTGCATCTCGTCTGCATGGCTCTTACCGATGCTGCCGGCTTTTCTACAGGGATTCTCCCGTAAATTGTAGTATCGAACTGCATAGTTCATAATGGCGGCAAGCTGGTTGTTGATGGTTCGGAGATAGGTTTCCGAATAGGGATTATTATCTGAATCATGGTAAGCAATGAGACTGTTCTGCCATTTTCGGACGTGTGCGGGGGAGATCTGGGACACCGGGAGCTTGCCAAAGAACGGGAGCAGCTTTTTGTCGATAATATATTGTTTCTGTATGAAAGTATGCTCCCGGAGGCGGTGTCTCATATCCTCATTGTAAATCTTTACGAAATTTTCAAAACTCATGGTCAGATCGGCTTGCTGAGTCTCCAGGAAATTTCTCTCCCATTCTTTGGCCTCTCGTTGTAGCTTAAAGCCCCGCTTCTTTTTCTGCTTTTTGGTTCCAGTATAATCCGTATAATAGAATTTGCAGTACCAGGATTTGGTTTGATCGTCATAGTACGCCGGCATAAAAAATCAGTCCTTTCTAAAAAATAGGTGCATTTAACAAAGGACTGTGATATACTGATTTAGAGGGAAGATTGTATATCATAATCCTTATGGTATCTATCTGAAAGGCTCCGGTATTGGCGTACCGGGGCACTTTTTATTTTTAGCTATTTCTTATCTTTTCTCTGTTCTTTAATGTGTTATCTATGGTATATGTTAGATAGGCCTCTGATATCTCCATAAAATGGCGTATATCACCGTATTCAAGTGCAAAAACGCCGTGGGGAGTTATTAAAAAAGGTTTGTGTTCTGGATCATCACGATATACGTTATATCCGATGCTTGCCAGATATCTTTCAAAATTCCACTCTCTATCCGGATTATCGTCTGTTCTGCCCATAAGGAAATCTGCAGTTACTCCAAAGAATGCACAAAGCTTTTCTATAATCTCAAATTTTGGTTCTCTTTCTCCTTTTTCCCAGAGGGAGTAGGCGGCAGAGGAAACGCCCAATTTCGAAGCAAGTTCTTTTTGGGTGGCCCCTGTTTTTTGTCTAAGAGTTTTTAATCTGTCACCAAATACGCTCATGATATCACCTCTAAATATACAATACATCAAAATCAACAAAATGTCAATAATAACTATTGACAATCAACAAAATGTAATATATTATAAGATAAAAATCAACAAAATGTAGAAAGGAGCAAAATATGAAATTGTTGTTGGATACAAAACAAATATATCTTGCCATGGCAGAAAAAGGTTATAACGGGGCAGATTTAGCAAAAGCCGCCGGAGTATCTTCTGCGGCGGTGAATACCATACTGAATGGAAAACGCCGCGGAACTACTAAAGTATTGGGAAATATTTGTAAAGCGCTTGATCTACCAGTTAAAGAAGTCCTCTCTGTTATAGACGACTAAAAATAACTTTGAGATGAATCAGTAGAATTTATGATTTGCGCAGATCAGGCACATAAACAAAAGGGAGGGTGGCATGAGAAAACAGGTGATAGGAGCTAAGGATATCAAGGAGCTTCTGGGGATCAGCGAGAGCAAAAGCTATCAGATTATCCGTCAGCTTAACCGAGAATTGGCGGCCAAAGGCTATATAACAATCCCGGGCAAGGTCAGCCGGGCATATTTTGAAGAAAAATGTTATGGAATACATATTTCTGACCAGGGAGGGGTGGGAGCTTGATCTACGATAAAGAAATTATTTTGTCTGTGGCTGGGAGCCGCAAGGCAATAGTCTGGAAACCACAAAAAATGATGTGGTCAGACTTTATTATCAAAGTGTCACAACCGCTTATTTCTCCTGAGACATTGCAGGAATATAAGGCGCTGCCAAAGACCCGGCAGGACGAGTTGAAAGATGTGGGAGGATATGTGGGCGGCCTGCTTCGAGACGGGAGACGCAAGAACGGCCATTTGATGGAGCGCAGCCTAATCACGCTGGATGCCGACAACATAGCTCCGGGAGGAACGAATGATATATTACGCCGTGTGTCGGGCTTAGGCTGTGCCTATACCATCTATTCCACCCGAAAGCATGAGAGCGCCGCGCCGAGGCTCAGGATTGTCATACCCTCAGACCGATTTATGACGGCAGAGGAGTATGAGCCGGTGGCGCGCAGGCTGGCTTTCAGGATCGGGCTGGACATCTTTGACCCTACGACGTTTGAGCCGATCCGATTTATGTATTGGTCAAGTAGGTGCGCTGATGGCGAGTGGGTATGTGTTTATGAGAACAAGCCGTTTCTCGATGTGGAGGGTATGCTTTCCTTATGCGGAAACTGGCATGATATGACAACTTGGCCGCGTCTGGCAAAGGAAAGGAAAAATATAGAACAGGGATTGAGACGGCAGCAGGATCCCAAAGAGAAGGATAATGTTATAGGTGCCTTCTGTAGAGTGTATGATATACATACCGCGATTGAGACGTTTATTCCAGAAATATACGAGTCCTGCGGAGATGGGAGGTACACCTATACACAAGGGACTACCGCAGGGGGAGCGGTACTCTATGAAGATGGGAAGTTTCTTTACAGTCATCATGCTACGGATCCGGCGGGAGGAAAGCTACTCAACGCTTTTGATCTGGTGAGAATTCATAAGTTTGGGTATCTGGATGAAGAAGCCGGGGAGAACTTAAAAGGAAACCAGCTCCCCAGTTTTTCCGCAATGTCAGAACTTTGCCGCAAAGATGAAATGGTTAATCGTGAGTATATGCAGGGCCTTTTTAAAGTGCCGAAAAACGGTCAGGACGATACTGCATGGCTTGAAAAGCTGGAGGTGAAAAACAACCATGTGCAGAAGACGGCGGCAAATATCCAGCTGATTCTGGAGAATGATCCCCTGCTGCGGGAAAAATTTTTCTATGACTTATTTTCCAGGAGGACATGTGTGGCCGGGACGCTCCCGTGGAATCAGGGGCAGCTCCGGCGGGATATCACAGATTTTGATATGGCTGGGTTGAGAGTGTATCTTGAGACTGTGTACCAAATAACCGGGAAGGAAAAGATACAAGACGCTTTTGACACCGTGCTGCAGGCGCATGCGTCACATGCTGTAAGAGATTATCTGAACGGGCTGCACTGGGATGGAGTCGCCAGGCTTGACACGGTGCTGACTGATTACCTGGGGGCGGAAGACTCACCTTATACACGGGCTGTAGCCAGGAAACTTTTCTGTGCGGGGGTTGCGAGGGTGTTTAAGCCTGGAATTAAGTATGATTACCTTGTTGTTCTTATTGGGAGGCAGGGACTTGGAAAAAGCACTTTCGTGAAAATAATGGGAGCCAGATGGTATACCGACGCCGTAAAGATTTCAGACATGAGGGATAAGACTGCCGCGGAGAAACTGCAGGGCGCATGGATTGTTGAGCTTGCGGAAATGGACGGATTCAATAAAACAGAAAAGACAACTATAAAATCCTTCCTTTCAGCGAATGAGGATCTGTACCGTCCGGCCTTTGGAAAGTATATCGTGCGGAACCCCAGGCAGTCTATTCTCATAGGGACATCTAACCGGAGCGATTTTCTTACAGATGAAACCGGGAATCGCCGGTTCCTTCCCGTAGACTGTGGTGAGCGAACGCCGGGCAAATTTGTCTTTACTCAGCTGCGTACTGAAATAGATCAGATATGGGCTGAGTCGGTTGTGCGTTGGAAGGCGGGCGAGTCCATCTATTTGGATGCGGCTGTGACAGCGTTGGCAGAACGGCATCAGAAGAATCACATGCAGGAGGACCCAAGAGAGGGGATGATACTTGAATTTTTGGACCGGCGGATTCCTGCAGAATGGTATTCGTGGGATATGGAACGGAGGCTCTTTTACAACCCTGGTATTTATACAGGACCGACTATGGAACGCGGACGTATATGTGCAGCGGAGATCTGGGTGGAATGCTTCAGATATCGCCTGCAGGATATGACCCAGAGAGATTCACGTGCCATAAACATGATTCTGGGAGGCATCCCGGGGTGGGAACCCTTGAGATATAGACCAGGGGCGGATTACGGCCAGCAAAGAGGGTTCCACAAAGGCGTGACACAATCCAACAACTGAGCGTCACGCAAATCTTGGGCAAGTATCACAAGCTGTCACCTGCCCTGTCACATAAAAAACTCGCTAAAAACAGAGGCTTGAAGCCATTGTTACACTATGTGACACATTATATATATATATATTAAATATGGTAAAAACGGTAATGAGTATACATACCGATTATACCGTTTTTACCATATATGGGTATATATAGAAAATGGGTGCAAACTGTCCCATTTGACACACATCTGAAAGATAAGAGTGAGTAAATATAGTTATGTGTTTCAGATTATCGTTAGGAGGTATATGAGTGTTGATGACTGAGCTGCTGCGCTCAATAGGTATCCCTGTTGTAACAAGAAACCTCATGGTAGATTATCGAGATGGTCGAGGCAATCATTTTCATAAGCCTATGCAGGCCGTCACACCGCCAGGCCAGGAAATGGACGTGGACATGCTTACCCAGATCGGGAGGGATTTAAAAAGTCAGGGGTATGCCCTATACAGTATCTTAGAGGCTTTCGGAGAGTTTGAATTGGAAGAGCTTGAGGACGTCTTCAACGGTAGCAGGCAGGGAGAATGTCCGGTAGCTTTCCTGTATCTTGATAAGGAATTGCTGAACCAAATCATGAGCAGGGCAGAGGACATGCCCGGGAAAAGATAAAATCGAAAACAAACATGAATAGCGAACGTTGCGTTGCATTTCAAAAACGAAACGAATACCTCCCAATGGCAAAGAATCCGCTGTTTTCGGCCTTTTTCCGTCATTCCTGCTGGATCATCGCCAATGGCAACGTTGCGTTTAACCCTAACAAATCTTAACATCCATTGCAACGCAACGTTCGGAAACGGATCCTGTTTCTTTGCAGCAGCCTGCTGCCTGTCTCCAGAATCCCCAATGGTGAGTTTTGTTTTAATCCGAGTAAATTCGAGTGTCAATCCGAACGCAGCGTTGCTTTCCAAAACCGACAAATAAACGCAACGTTGCAATATGCCGGAGCCTGCTGCCTTCCTGGATTTGACGCCAGACAGCTCCGAGAGGCAGCAGATTCCCGGAGCTGGTACAGACCGGC
>JAAWBS010000007.1 GCA_022792815.1 Hungatella sp. | reverse complement strand
CCGTGACAAAGTGAAAAAAGTGGTCATAGGAGAGGGCGTAACCCTTGTAGGAGGATATGAGTTCAACGGGTGTAAAAACCTTACAGAGGTAACTCTTCCCGAGCAGAGCTTAACTTCTATAGAAGACTACGCGTTCCTCGGGTGCGTCAGCCTGGAGAAGATCAATATATCTGCCAACGTAACCAGTATTGGGGCAAACGCGTTTAAAAATTGCACCAATCTGCCCGACACTGCCGTAATAGGCAGGGGCAGCAGGGAGAAAGTGAACTGGGAGCTTTTCAGGGGCGGACAGCTCACTGCAAAGGGTCAGGGAAAGATACAGTATAATACATTTGACTATTCATTGACGGAAACTGTCAAAGAGATAGTTATTGAAGAGGGGATCACCGGCATCGGGGAAAGCGCATTTTACAACTATAAGCACCTGGCCAGTGTGAAGCTGCCGGCAACTCTCACTTCTATAGAGCGCGGCGCTTTTAAAAACTGTTCAAGCCTGGCCGGCGTGGAGATTCCTGCCAAAGTGACGGCCATTGAAGAGGAGGCATTTTCCGGATGTGCAAGCCTGACATCCGTGAAGCTGTCAGAAGGACTTCAGGTGATCAGACATCAGGCTTTTGAGGGAACCAAGGTGTCCGGCGTGACCATCCCCAAAACCGTGACGATTCTGGAGCAGGCGGCTTTCCCGGACGGCACAGATATGACGTTCGCGAGACTTGCAGACCTTGAGGCGTCGCCTCTGAAGTCGACAGGCAGCAGCAGCCCTCAGGGAACCAATAATCAGCACAAACAGAATTACATATACTACTGGAACGATGTCATGAATTCCTACCTGTACAAGGGGGACGACGGCAGCTTTTACCGCGTGGAGCGGGGGTCCGGAAAGCTGGTGATCGAGCAGTTCACCTCTGGCCAGACCTTTGTAAAGAGCTGGAACGTGACTATGGAACTGCCTGAGTTCGGCGGTTTCTTCGCCGGAGAAAATGAGCTGTTTATGGTGTTCGGAAAGGACAATCTCAACGATGACAGCAAACAGGAGGTATTCCGGGTTGTCAAGTACAGCAAGGCCATGGAACGCCTGGATTCGGTCAGCTTTTATGGCATGAATACATACAAACCTTTTGACGCAGGCAGCCTGCGCATGGACGAGACAGACACGGAGCTGTACATTCGCACCGCTCATGAGATGTTCCTGTCAGCTGACGGAAAGCATCACCAGGCCAATGTCACCCTTGTCGTCAACAAGGAGAGCATGATTCAGTCCTACGCCAATGTGGGAGTAAGCAACGTAGACTCAACAGGGTATGTTTCCCACTCCTTCAACCAGTTTTTAAAGATTGACGGGGACAAGGTAGTTACGGCAGACCACGGGGATGCGTACCCCAGATCAGTGGTGCTGTGTGTCTACAAGACGGGAGATCTGTTTGAGGAGCCCCAGAATACCACGACTCTCGAGATTCCCGGAGAAATCGGAGACAACTACACCGGTGTGACTGTGGGAGGTCTGGAGTTCTCTGACAGCAGCTATCTGGTGGCGGGCAGCAGCATTAACCTTGACGATTTCAAGGGCAGCAAAACAAAGAATATTTATCTTTCCGTCGTGGATAAGAACGGCCTGTCCGTGAGAAATATTCAGGTGACCAATTACTCCGAGGGAAGCAGCAACAATGTATCCACTCCTCACCTGGTAAAGATCTCCGAGGATGAGTTTGTACTCATGTGGGAAGAGAACTCGGGGAACGCGGTAAAGCTGGCGTTCTTTGACGGACGGGGCAATCGTCTGGCCGGCAACGGCACAGGCAGCATTTCGGCAAACCTGTCTGACTGCCAGCCAATCGTGGAGGACGGCAAGGTCATGTGGTACGTGACAAACGGCAGCAATCTGACCTTCTACTCCTTTGAGGCTCAGATTCCGGCCTCTGTCTCTGACGTGAAGGTGGCTCGGAATGTGGTGAAGACCAAAGGCGGAAGCAGTTCCGGCGGAGGCGGCGGAAGCAGTTCCGGTGGAGGCGGCGGAAGTAGTTCCGGCGGAGGTGGCGGAGGCGGCGGAAGCAGCTCCGGCGGTTCCAAGGGTAAGGGAGAGAACCTTAACGGGCCGCTGATGCCGGGCACTTCCCCGTCTTCTGCACCGGTTGTCACAGGCACATGGAAGAAGGACAGCACCGGCTGGTGGCTGGAGCAGACAGACGGCGCTTATCCCAAGAGCCAGTGGGCCAAGATCAACGGAGCCATCTATCTCTTTAACGCCTCCGGATATATGGTGGAGGGATGGCATGCTGAAGGCGGCCGGTGGTATTACCTGATACCGGGTTCCGGAGCCATGGCTACGGGCTGGGTGAAGCCTGCGGACAACAAGTGGTATTATTTAAACACCGACGGAGCCATGGCTACAGGCTGGATCCAGGTGGACAACAAGTGGTATTACTTAAACGGTTCTGGGGATATGGCTACAGGCTGGATTCAGGTGGACAACAAGTGGTATTATCTTGACGGAAGCGGGGCCATGCTGGCCAACACCACTACTCCTGACGGACATGTGGTGGGAGCGGACGGCGCCAGAATTCGGTGACAACAGCAATAGACAGAATATGTAATTCGCAGTGCGAGGGCTGCCGTGAGACTCATGGTTTCACGGCAGTTCTTTCGTATGACAGGCATGCCGTCAGCCTATATTGGTAAGTTGTTTCGACTACTACAATGAGCGCCATGGGTTGAAGTTATGTTGAACCGCCGTGTGACGAACGGCACGTACTGGTGGTGTGAGAGGGGAGAGAAAATCTCCCCTACTCGATTCCCCTCAAACCCTTATTTGGTAAGATTTCCGTCATCTGGGTCTTTAGAATTTTTGAGAGGGGGAGTGAGGTAAGGAAACATCTCCTCATATGCCTCCATCTCGGCCTCGGTCTCCGGAAGTGCGGGGATCAGGCCGGTGCACTCCATGGAGGACGCGATGGGGGTGTCAAGAAAATCCTCGTCTTCGTTTTTAAATAGATCCATGTCAGTCACCTCCCAAGTGATAGAGAGCGGCAGATGAGTCTGCCGCTCTCTGTCAGTATGAGCATAAGGCGGGAAAGTTATGTCTGGTCAATCCTGGATTTTGTTTCCTGAAAGATGAGAGCGGCTTCGACAAAGCCCCGGAACAGAGGATGGGGCTTGTTGGGCCTGGATTTTAATTCGGGGTGAGCCTGGGTGGCCACAAACCAGGGGTGATCCGGAATCTCGATCATCTCCACGATGCGCCCGTCAGGGGAGAGGCCGGACAGTACCATGCCGTGGCCGGACAAGGCGTCCCGGTAGTCATTGTTGACCTCGTAACGGTGTCGGTGACGTTCCTCTATGGTGTCCTGGCCGTAGAGGTCACGGGCTTTGGAGGCAGGGGCCAGGACACAGGGGTAGGAACCCAGACGGAGGGTGCCGCCGATCTCCTGGACGCCGTCCTGATCGGGCATCAGGTGAATCACCGGGTGAAGGGTGGAGGGATCCAGCTCCGTGCTGTGAGCATCTGCGTACCCCAGCACATTTCTGGCAAATTCCACGATGGCGAGCTGCATGCCCAGGCACAGTCCAAGATAGGGAACCCGGTGCTCTCTGGCATAGCGGATAGCCGCAAGTTTGCCGTCCGTGCCCCGGCTTCCGAAGCCGCCGGGGACCAGGATGCCGCTTACATCCCCGAAAAGATCGGACGCATTGTCCGGGGTGACGGTCTCCGAGTCGATCCACTTGATGGAGACAGAGGCATGGTTGGCTACACCGCCATGTTTCAGGGCTTCCACCACGGAGATGTAGGCATCGTGAAGCCGGATGTATTTGCCCACCAGGGCCACCTGAACCTGGCGGGCAGGGTGCTTCCAGGTATCGATCATGGTGCGCCATTGGGTCAGATCCGGTTCGGGGCAGGGGAGGTGTAAACCTTCACAGGCCGCCTGGGCCAAGTGCTCCTCCTCCAGGGCCAGAGGCGCCTCGTACAAGACTTCCACATCCAGATTCTGGAGAACATGACTCTGCGGGACGTTGCAGAAGAGGGCGATTTTCCCGCGGATATGATCGTCTAAAGGATGCTCGGTGCGGCAGACGATGATGTCAGGCTGAATTCCCATGCCCTGTAAGTTCTTTACACTGGCCTGGGTGGGTTTGGTTTTCAGTTCCTGGGAGGCTTTTAGATAGGGGATCAGGGTGACGTGAATAAGGATAGAGCTGCCTGGACCCGCGTCGTGCCGGAATTGGCGGATGGCTTCGAAAAACGGCTGGCTTTCGATGTCGCCTACGGTACCGCCTACCTCGATGATGGCGATCTCCGTGTCGGAAGTCCGGAAATTTCGATGGAAACGGCTTTTGATCTCGTCGGTGATGTGGGGGATGACCTGGACCGTGCCGCCGCCGTAGTCTCCCCTGCGCTCTTTGGAGAGCACGGACCAGTAGATCTTTCCGGTGGTCACGTTGGAGTTCTTCGTCAGATTTTCGTCGATGAAGCGCTCGTAGTGGCCTAAATCCAGGTCAGTCTCCGCCCCGTCGTCGGTTACAAAGACCTCTCCGTGCTGGACAGGATTCATGGTTCCCGGGTCGATGTTGATGTAGGGGTCAAATTTCTGCATAGTGACCTTGTATCCGCGGGCTTTTAGGAGACGCCCGAGGGAGGCGGCGGTGATTCCCTTGCCGAGGCCGGACACCACTCCGCCGGTGACAAAAACATATTTTACGGACATAAGCTGAACCTCCTTTTTCGTGTTGATAAAAAATAACTTTCCCATTATACAACCGATTTATGGAGAAATCCAGCGGTTTTTTGCTAAAGTTTATATTTTTTTTACTACACTTTCCTTGATTTATGGAGAGACTGACACTATAATGGTAGGGTATACCCTAATGCAGGTTCTTTCGGAGCGGGGCACTTTGCGCCCCAAGGGATACCCATGAGACAGAGATAGGAGAACGGGAGTTTATGGAAAATAATAACAAGGGCGGCGGTAAGACACCGGGCCAGGGTCAGACTATGATGATTATACTGATAGCAGCACTTTTGACCTTTATCGGTGTTTTTTTTATGGGCGATTATCTGAGAGGGAAAGGGACATCCCATGATATTCCGTACAGTGAGTTTGTAAAAGCCCTGGAAGAAGGCAAGGTGGAGGAGGTGACGGTCAGAGGCACTGAGGTGTATTTCCGCACCCGGGAGGGTGCAGAAGGATTCAGGCCCGGCATCGAGTACATCGCCGTCAGGATGGAAGGCGGCGACCAGCTGACCCAGAGGTTGGTGGAGGCCGGCGTGGAAGGGCGGCAGGAGAACGCGGGCAGCAGCGTGTGGCTGGAGAATCTCATCAGCTTTGCGCTGATGTTCGGATTTCTCATTCTGTTTATGAATTTTATGATGAAGCGCATGGGCGGCGGAGGCATCATGGGAGTAGGCAAGAGCACGGCCAAGATGCATATGCAGAAAGAGACCGGGATCACGTTTATGGATGTGGCGGGCCAGGACGAGGCCAAGGAGTCTCTGGTGGAGATCGTGGATTTTCTCCACAACCCGGGCAAATACACCCACATCGGAGCAAAACTTCCTAAGGGAGCCCTTCTGGTGGGACCTCCGGGGACGGGAAAGACTCTTTTGGCCAAGGCTGTGGCCGGGGAGGCCAAGGTGCCTTTCTACTCCCTGTCCGGTTCGGACTTTGTGGAGATGTTTGTGGGTGTAGGAGCATCACGTGTCCGGGATCTGTTTAAGCAGGCCCATGACAGCGCCCCATGCATCATCTTCATCGATGAGGTGGATGCCATCGGAAAGAGCCGGGATTCCCGGTACGGAGGGGGCAATGACGAGAGGGAGCAGACCCTGAACCAGCTTTTGTCGGAGATGGACGGATTTGATTCCTCCAAAGGACTCTTGGTTCTGGCAGCCACCAACCGGCCGGAGATTCTGGATCCGGCCCTCCTTCGACCCGGCCGGTTCGACCGGCGGATTATCGTGGATAAGCCGGATCTAAAGGGAAGAGTGAATATCCTGAAGGTTCATGCCAAGAATGTGGCGCTGGACGAGACCGTGGACCTGGAGGCCATCGCTCTGGCTACCTCCGGGGCAGTCGGGTCCGATCTGGCCAATATGATCAATGAGGCGGCGATTCTGGCTGTGAAGAACGGAAGGGCGGCGGTGAATCAGAGAGATCTGTTCGAGGCAGTGGAAGTGGTCCTGGTGGGCAAGGAGAAGAAAGACCGAATCCTGAGCAAGGAGGAGCGGCGCATCGTGTCCTACCATGAGGTCGGTCATGCCCTCTTAAGCGCACTCCAGAAGGATACGGAGCCGGTTCAGAAGATCACCATCGTGCCCAGGACCATGGGAGCACTGGGGTATGTGATGCAGGTTCCGGAGGAGGAGAAATTTCTCAACACCGAGAAGGAGCTGCGGGCCATGTTGGTGGGGTGTCTCGGCGGCAGGGCGGCGGAGGAGCTGGTCTTTGACACAGTGACCACCGGCGCTTCCAATGATATCGAGAAGGCCACCAGGATCGCCAGGGCCATGGTGACCCAGTACGGGATGTCGGAGCGGTTCGGTCTCATGGGCCTTGCCACCCAGGAGGATCAGTACTTAAGCGGACGGATGGTGTTAAACTGCGGCGAGGCCACCGCCGCGGAGATCGACCAGGAGGTCATGAAGATCTTAAAGGATTCTTATGAGGAGGCCAAGCGGCTGTTAGGAGAGAATCGGGATGTGATGGACAAGATCGCGGAGTTCCTCATCGAGAAGGAGACCATCACAGGTAAGGAGTTTATGAAAATATTCCGGGAGTGCAAGGGCATCCCGGAGCCTGAGAAGGAGAGTCAGGAGAGCAGATAGTAAGAGACTGAAACAGGAAGGGGACATGGCAAAAGCCATGTCCCCTTCCTGTGGTAACCGACGAATCTATCGGTCAGCCGCGACGAGAACTTCTCTTCATTTGCCGGCCGCCGCCGCGTTCTGACCTGCGATTCGCCCGAAAGTGAAGATATCGGCCTCCGCGTTGCCGCCCAGACGATTGCCGGCGTGGATGCCCCCGGTTACTTCTCCGGCGGCCCACAGTCCCTGGATGACATTGCCGTCCGTATCCAGGACAGAGGCGTCTGTGTTGATGGTCACACCGCCCATGGTATGGTGGAGGGAGGCCTTTCTCGGGGAGATGCAGATGCCCATATTGGGGTCTGATTCGATGGCTTCCAGGTCTATGAAACCGGACAGGACTTCTTTGCCGAAGTCATCGTCCTTCTGTGCACTTACATAGCTGTTGTAGGTTCCGATGGTATTCCTCAGAGCCTCCTCCGTGAAGGCAGGAGCCGCGCCGCCGGCAGAGGTCTTGCTGGCCTCGGCCAGTTCGGCCAGAGTGGAGCCGTACCAGATGTGGCCGCCCTCTGCCAGGGCTGCCACATTGGCGCCAAAGGTGGCGGCCTCGTCGTAACCTACCCCTTTGCATACCCCGTTTTCATCGGACTGACCGGCATAGATGATGTAGAAGATGCCGTTTTCCTGCTCCAGAGAGGCCAGTGTCAGGACATCCCGCTCCGCATATTCGTTGACAAAACGGTTTCCGCTGCCGTCGATCCAGATCTGCTCAGAGGCATCGCCCCAGAGGCCGTCGGTCATGGTTCCTTTTAACGCGGAAGAGGAGGGCATCATCTGGGCGATCTCCAGGCCGGTGGTGTCAGCGCCGATGTCCATGGCCATGACGATTCCGTCGCCGGTGTTGGTGCCCACATTGGTGGTCAGCGTGTGGTCGGACAGGCTGTCGCCCCAGTACTTGTCATACTGTTTCACCATGGGGGCGTTGGCGCAGTAGCCGCCGCTGGCCAGGATCACGCCCTGAGACGTGTTGACGGTGACTTTGGTGCCGTCCGCCTGTTCGGCCTGGGCGCCCACGACTTTGCCGTCGGCGTCGGTGAGAAGGGAGACGGCCTGGGTCTCCAGGTAGATATCCACACCGGCCGTCTTTGCGGCCTCCTCCAGAGAGTCGATGAGGGAGGTTCCGGCGGGGAACCGGTGGGTCCTGGGCCACATGGCTCCCAGTACGGTGTACAGAGAGGCATCGGAGCCGCTGGTTAAGTCGAGACCAAGAGTCTTCAGCCACTCAAAAGATCCGAGAGCATTCTCGGCCAGCGTTTTCGCCAGATCGATGTCAGAGGCAGTCCAGGTTCCGTCATTCAGTTGACGAAGGCCTCCGGTATAGATGTGCCACATATGTAGAGATACGGAGTCAAATCCGGGCATATCCACACCGGCTGTCGTGCCCTCATTGGCAGCGTAGAAGTCCTTTATATCTGTCTGAAGCTGCGTCAGCACGTTCTGCCATTGGGGAAACTGATCAAACTTCAGGGATTCGCCGGAAGGATCCAGGGCCAGATAGGTGTCCAGCGTGTTCTTCTGAGCCTCGGTGAGGATGGCGGAGCCTTGAGCCTCCGTGTCCACCGCGTTATAAGCGCCTCCGGCCATCATGGTGTTGCCTCCGAGGAAAGAACTCTTCTCAATAAGGATGACTCTGGACCCATCCTGTGCGGCTGTGGTGGCTGCGCTCAAACCGGCTCCGCCGCCGCCGATAACTAAAATGTCCGTATCCCACACCTGGTTGACTCCGGGCTGCGCGCTGTATGCCCGGGCTTTGAGGGCTTCCATGTCCATGCCGGCCTCCTCGGCTGCCGCGTCGGCTGCTCTCATGATAGCCCGACTGGCAAAGGTGGCCCCGGTCACGGAGTCTAAAGTGGTGGTCTGATAGTCTACGATCTGAGCGGGGATCCGCTCTAAGGCCACGTCACACACTCCGGCGGTCTCATGGCTCTCGGTTACGGCAGCCTTGGTGATGACTCCGTCCTCGATGGTGAGTTCTACGGAGACAGGCCCCTGCATGCCGGCGGAAGTACCGGTAAAGGTGCCGGAGATCCCTGCATTGGGGGACGGCGCAGCCGTGGTTTCCGGGGCAGAGCTGCTGCTCTCTGCCGCCTGCGAGGGAGCCGCCGTGGTGGGCTCAGCGGCAGTGCCGGAGGCGCAGCCGGCCAGGCTTACAGCCATGGTCAGACACAGTCCGGCGGAAAGGATTTTTTTCTTCATCATATTCTCCTCCATGAATGATCAACAGGTTACAAGATTCATTATAATCAAGACAGAGGCGGGGGTCAAGGTACGGTGTTCCTATTTTTTTACGTAGGTCAGCTGGTACTTGGGGGAGTTGAGAGTCAGCTCCGTGTAGTCCATCACCTGTCCGTTGGTCAGATACGTGGTGTTGGCAACCCGGAGGATGGGTGTATCCAGAGGAATGTCGAAAAGATCCGCGATCCGCTTGGAGGGGTGGAGGGGTGTGACGGTGTGGTTGCTGTAGGCGATCTTCAATCCCTTTGTTTTCTCAATATACTGGTATTTGGAGCGCTGAAGCACCTGCATGGACATGTCAGGGTACAGACGGCAGGACATGTAGGTGGTTTCAAACTGGAAGATCTTTTCGTCCGCATATCGGATCCGCTCGATGAAATAGATGGGCTCCCCGGTATCAAGTGCCAGGATGGAGGCGATGTTGGCCGGCGCGTTCTGCACCATGAAGGTGGGAACTTCCGTCCGCACCGCGATGCCCTGTTCCTGCATGACCTGGGAGAAACCCTGGACGGAGCTGGGGTTTAAGGTGACGGAGGGGTGGCGGACAAAGGTGCCCACTCCCGCTACCCGGGTGAGGAGCCCCTGGGCCACCAGATTGTCCGTGGCCTTTCGGACGGTGACCCGGGATACCTGATAGGTGTTGGACAGTTCTAACTCCGTGGGGATCAGGTCGTCTTTCTTGTAGTAGCCGAGATTTATTTTCTGAAGCAAGTCATTTTCGATCTGTTTATATTGCGCGATTCTTTTCTCTGCCATGGTGTGGAGGGATCCCTTCTTTCATAGTATAGATGTTTGTGTATTTATTGTAATGGATTTGAGGGAAAATAACAATAGGTTGGTTCCCGGTTGTGCGGTTGAGGGATAGAGAGAGGAGATTGATATGGATGAGAGATATTTACATTATAGAAGAAAAATATAATACATATAGGAACTATAAATGATAATACAAATAGGAACACAAATGTATTGACATTATTAAAATTATATTATATATTATAGTCATGTGAGAACGAATTATTGAAAATGCACAATTAAAAAAAGGGCAGGTGAAAGGATTGAAGAATATATTGTATATTCACACCCACGATTCGGGCCGTGTGCTGAGTCCTTATGGGTATAAGGTTCCCACGCCGGAGATGGAGAAGTTCGCCGAGGAGGCGGCGGTGTTCCGCAATGCTTACTGCGCGGGGCCTACCTGTTCGCCCAGCAGGGCGGCCATGCTGACGGGGACGTATCCCCATCAGACGGGGATGCTGGGGTTGGCCCAGAGGGGATTTTCCATGGACGTAAGCCGCCATCTGGTGCGGTATCTGGGCGAAAACGGGTTTGACACGGCCCTGTGCGGGATCCAGCACGAGGCCGGGTGGTATCTGGACCGGGGGCAGGCCACATCCATGATCGGCTATCAGGAAGATCTGACCAGGTCCAATGAGGGATACCGGCAGGAGGATCTGGTGGACTGGGACAAGGAGAACGCTCTGGAGGCGTGCCGGTGGCTTCGGAGCCGGGACCGGGACGGTGACAGACCTTTTTTCCTGTCTTACGGCATGTATGCCACTCACCGCAGGTTTCCGGACAGGCGGGACCAGGATATCCGGGAGGATCTGGCCCTGCCGCCTTATCCGATTCCCGATACCAGGGAGACGAGAGAGGATTTCGCTGGGTATCTGGCCAGCGTAAAGAGCGCGGACACCTGTTTCGGCCAGGTGATCCGGTGCCTGAAGGCGGAGGGATTCTGGGACGATACCATTGTGCTGTTTACCACGGACCATGGGCTGGCCAGCCCGTTTTCCAAGTGCACGCTGTTTGACAGCGGCATCGGGGTGGCCCTGATGATCCATGTTCCCGGGGATCCGGCCGGAGGAAGGGTCATCGACGGTCTCGTCTCCCATGTGGACGTGTTCCCTACCCTGTGTGACCTTCTGGGACTAAAGAAGCCGGATTACCTGGAGGGCGTGTCCGCGGCGCCTCTGCTTTTGGGGGAGACGGACCAGGTGAGAGACGATGTTTTCGCAGAGATCAATTTCCATACCTCCTACGAACCGGCCCGCTGTGTCAGGACCGGACGTTACAAATATATCCGCTATTATGACGCTTCTTATCTGAAGATCAACCGGTCCAACATCGACGAGTCTCTGACCAAGGACTTTTTTATGGAGCGGGATCTTGACAGGCAGAAGAAGGCGGAGGAGGCCCTCTATGACCTGGCCTATGACCCGGGAGAGAGGAGAAATCTGGTGGGAGATGAGGAGTATGAGGGAGTGCTTCTGGATATGAGGAGAAGGCTTGAAGACTATCAGGAGAAGACGGATGATCCTGTCCGGAACGGGCTTATGGAAGTGAAGCCGGGCTGGAAGGTGAACAAGAGAGAATGTCTCAAGGCCAGTTCCAAAAATCCGGAGGACTATGTGTGAGGGAGCAGGATGGGAAAGGAGTGGTAGGATGACAGGTATGATTGTTACAGGGCACGGAAGTTTCGCCACCGGGATTACCAGCGGGCTGAAGCTTCTGGCGGGAGAGCCGGTTCATTATGAGTCGGTGGACTTTCTCCCGGAGGATTCGGTGGAGGTGCTGACGGGAAAGCTTAAGGAGGCGGCGGACCGGCTGGCAGACTGCCGGGATCTTATCGTTTACGCGGATCTGACCGGCGGTTCTCCCTTTAACGTCTCCATACGAATGAAGATGGAGGGAGAGAAGCCCATGGAGGTCGTGGGCGGCGCCAATCTGCCCATGATCCTGGACGGGTATCTGGCCAGGGAAGGGGCAGGGGACGCACAGGCTCTGGCTCAGTCCGCTCTTGCGGCGGGGCGGGAGGCCATTGTGTGGTTTCAGGCATCAGAAGAAGCAGATGACGACGAGTACGAGGAGTAGGCAAAATGCATTCCGACGACGTGAGGGTGAGGCAGAGGACGGCGTGCCGGCGCGTCGGAGGGGAAGAATCCATTTTGGCCACAGGGCAGGCGCCGCAGGGCGGTGCATGCCGATACATCTTATAGGAGGATAAGAATATGACTTTTTTTCAGGCATTGCTGATCGGTCTGTTTGCCTATCTGGGCAGTAAGCGGACCCCGTGGTTTTTTGGCGTGACAGGCGGCTGGAACATGATCGGGCGGCCCCTTATGGCGGGTCTCATCGTGGGAATCATCTTGGGGGACGTGCAGAACGGCGTCATCGCGGGAGCCATGGTTCAGGCTCTGTTTATCGGACAGATCACTCCCGGCGGAGCCATGCCGGCAGACGTGAACTGGGCGGCTTACGTGGGAATCCCCCTGGCCCTGGCGGCCGGCGGTACGGGAGAGCAGGCTGTGGCTCTGTCGGTTCCCTTGAGTATGCTGGGGCTGGGACTGTTTAACTTTATCATGACCATCAACGCCTATTTCCCCCACATGGGAGATAAGGCTGCCGCTAAGGGAGACGGCGCGGGGATCCACAGGGCCACGTACCTGGCCGCGGTTCCCAGCTTTATCTTAAGAGCGGGTTCTGCCATGCTTTTGTGCTACTTAGGCACTCCCGTGGCAGAGATGCTGATCAACAACATGCCTGCGGGGATGCTTCATTTCTTTGAAGTGGCAGGCAAGATGCTTCCGGCCATCGGATTTGCCATGCTGTTAAAGCAGTCTCTGTCCAAGCAGTGGATGCTGGTGCTGTTTCTCCTGGGCTGGGTGATGATCGGAGCCACCAGCATGTCCGTGACGGCCCTCGCGATCTTTGCCACGGCAGTGGCCATCGTGTTTGTAATGGCTCAGGGCAGCGCACCGGCTGTTGCCCCGGCCCCCCAGAGTGCAGATGAGGAGGATGACTGTTATGAAGAATAAAAATCAGATGGAAGGTTCTCTGCTGAACCGAAAGGATATCGACAAGGCGGCCTGGTCCTATATTTTCTTTGCCCAGGCTACCCAGAATTTCGAGCGTATGATGGGTCTGGCCTTCTGCCATGTGATGGAGCCCATTTTGAAGAAGCTCTACGGGGAAGGCTCGGAGGAGTACCAGAAATCCTTAGAGCGCCACATGCAGTTTTACAACACGGAGCCTCAGCTGGGAGCTTTAATCCCCGGAATCACCATCGCCATGGAGGAGGCCCGGGCCAAGGGTGAGAACGTCAGCGAGGAGCTGATCGTCAACACCAAGAACGCCCTCATGGGACCCTTTGCCGGAATCGGCGATTCCATGCTGATCGGAACCTACAGCCCCATCCTTTTGAGCATCGCCATGGGCCTGTGCATCCAGGACGGCAATCCGTTAGGTCCCATCTTGTTCGGAGTCGTGTGGCTGACCACCGTCGTGGCGCTCCAGTGGTATCTGTTCCACAAGGGCTACGACATGGGAATCGGCGCCGCCAACATGTTCTTTACCAACAAGAGCCTGGTGGAGAAGATCACCACCGGCCTGACCATGATGGGACTGATCGTCATCGGCGGAGTGGCGGCCACCACGGTGAAAGCCGGCCTCGTCTACAAGTACGTCAACGGCGACATGACCCTGTCTCTCCAGGAACAGGTTTTTGACAAGATCATGCCCGGAATCCTGCCGCTTTTGCTGACTCTGGCCGTGTGGTATCTCATGGACAAGAAGAAATGGTCTGCCACGAAGATCGTCCTGGGGATCGTGGCGTTCGCGGCCGTGATGGTATTTTTGGGAATCATGTGATGGAGGAGATCAGGACCGGGAAAAACGGGATGCCCGGGGAAGTGCACCGGGAAGATCGAAGGCCCGGCGCTGCCGGGAAGCCGGCAAAGACCGGGAGGACGGCCGAAAGACCGGATATCCTGGTGGTCATGTCGGATCAGCACTGTTTTATGAACACCGGTTTCGCAGACAGGCGGGTGGATACGCCGGAACTGGAAAGAATCGCCGGGGAGGGGATGTTGTTTGAGCGCTGCTACTGCAACGCTCCCCTCTGCGTTCCGTCCCGCATGTCTTTTCTCACAGGGCAGCTGCCATCGGATCTGGGTATTTTCAACAATGACTCCGCTCTGCCGTCGGACATGCCCACCATCGCCCACGAGTTTGGGCGGCTGGGGTATGAGACGGTCCTGGTGGGGCGGATGCATTTTAAGGGAGACGACCAGAGACACGGGTTTGACCGGCGTATCTGCGGAGACGTCACTTCCCAGTACTGGGGCACCGGGGGAAAGGCGAGAGAGGATTTCGGCGTTTACGCGGGAACCACCAACCGGCTCCACTGTACGGAGGCAGCAGGCGGCGGCCTGTCCCCGGTGATGATCTATGATGAGGAAGTAAAGAACCGGGCCGTGGAATTTCTGGACCAGTGGGAGCAGGGGGAGAGGAAAAAGCCGCTGTTTCTCATGGTGGGATTTTACGGCCCCCACTTTCCCTTTGTGTGCCGGGAGGATCTGTACCGCAAGTACCAGGGCCGGTTTCAGGCAGAGGAGTGTGAGCGGGATCGGGACATCCCCGGGCTTCCCATCTATGAGGAGTACCAAAAGGAGTGTTCCGGAGACCTGCTGAGAGACTGCCGGGCTGCCTACTGCGGCCTGGCGGAGCAGGTGGACGGGTACGTGGGACTTCTGTACGACCGGTTCCGGGAGGGGCGGAGGAATAAGGATCACCGGTTCTTCTATTTGTCGGACCACGGGGAGCAGCTGGGAAGGAGAGGGATCTTCGGCAAGCAGACCCTGTATGAGCACGCCCTGCGGGTGCCTTTTGTGGCGGCGGGAACGGGGATTCCTGTGGGAGTGTGCGGGGAGCCTGTGGGGCTTCTGGACGTGTCCCGGACTCTGCTCTCTGCGGCGGGGGAGGTAAAGGACCTGTCTGACTGGCACCGGGGAAGAACCGTGGACCTTAAGAGCCCGGATCTGGCGGGACACTGGATCCGCATCCAGCAGATGCTGGAGAGAGGCGGGGAGAAATATCTGGCCGAGGCGGCCGTCCGGGGCAGATACAAGGTGATGAGGGCCGGGGAGGCCTGGTATGTCTATGATCTGGAGACAGACGGGGAGGAGACGCGGAATCTGACAGAGGTCTGGCCGGAGAGAGCCCGGGCGCTGATCAGAGAGGCCGTGGAAGCGGGATGTTTCCTGGAAGAGCAGGAGGTCAGGAGGCTGATCTTGCAGGAGCAAAAGGTTTGTGACAGACAGAAACGGCTGAAGGCCTGGGGAAAGGCCGCGAGGCCCGAGGAATGGGCCACGGTCAGATTTCCGCCCGGGGCCGTCAGGGAGCCGATACGATAGAGAGGGAGAGCCTATGGAATATAAGAAACTTTGGACAGATATGCACAGCAATATTCATCACGATCAGATGGCCCAGCTGCCTCTGTGGTATGACCAGATCAAGAAGGAGATGGATTTCTGGCCCATCGCCTACTATCCCTTTATCATGCGTCCCACCCCGTCGGGTCTGGCGGTGGAGGACCGTCTGGAGGATGAGATCATCGGGGAGGACTGGGAGCAGGTTCGGAGGCTGGCGCAGCAGGCGGGCGAAGAGGGATTTCCCATGTTTATGGGCTATGAGTGGCAGGGAGCAGGGCTGGACGGCGACCACAATGTGTTTTTCCTGAACAATGACGGGGATCAGAGGCATCCCCTCCGGTATCAGGAGCTGGTGGAGACGTTTCGGGGACGGCCGGTCATCGGCATCCCCCATCACCTGGCTTACCAGCCGGGATCCAGAGGGAAAAATTGGGATACCCACGACGAGGCGTTCTCTCCTTTTGCGGAGATCTATTCCAGCCACGGCTGCAGCGAGAACGACGACGGTCCCCTGACCATGAACCGCCATGTCCACATGGGGCCCAGAACCGGGGAGACCACCTACGAGCAGGGCTTGAAGAGGGGCTTCAAGGTGGGGGTCATGGCTGCCGGCGACAACCACAGCGTGCCCGGGGTCTTTGAGCACGGGAGCATGTGCACCCTGGCCTCGGACCGGACCAAGGAGGCCATCTGGGAGGCCTGGCAGAACCGCCGGGTCTACGGGGTGTCCCAGAGCCGGATCGAGGTGGACGAGACGGTAGACGGCGTGCCCATGGGCGGCGAGGTGACGGCCGGGGACGGCCAGGTGCAGCTGGAGTTTTCTGTCAAAGGCACGGCTGCAGTGGACAGAATCGAGATTTTGAAGGATAACGTTCTGGAGGACATGGTGGTCCACTCCGGCACCTGGGAGAGGCAGCGGCCGGAGGGCCTGATCCGGTTTAAGTTCCGCCTGGAGCTTGGCTGGGGGCCGGACACCCGGGTCTACAAGGACCAGTGGATCAAGCAGTGGACGGGCCGTCTGGACGTGGACGGCAGGATCCTGGGCATCGAGAAGTGCTGGAACAATTACGGCCAGGAGCTGACAAGGGTGGAGGAGTCTGCCTGTGAATTTTCCATGACCACCTACCAGTCCACGGCCACGGGCAAGTGGATGGGCCCCAGCAACGTGACCACGGAAGGGTTTATCTTCGAGGTGGAGGCGGATGCGGACAGCGTGATGAAGCTGACCGTCGACGGGAAGGAGTACCCTCTGGCCGTGAGGCAGATGCTGGACGGTTCCCGGGTCTTTGCCCTGTGGGACGAGGTGAGGAAGCTGACGGAGGAGACCTGGGGGGAGATCACCCATTACCGGGACGACCCCTGGTGGCACAACGCCTACAAATTCCGGGTGGGCAAGGCCTATCCCCAGAGCTCTTATGAGGTGAAGGGATCCCGGAAGATTCGGTTTTCGGAGGACGGCAACGTCCGCCTGCGGATCTGGCAGAAGAACGGGGACGCGGCATGGACCTCCCCGGTGTTTGTGAAGGTGAAAAAATAAGGAGGATGGCTGAGATGATGGAGATAGTAAATGTGAGAATCGACGACCGTCTGATCCACGGACAGGTGGCGGCGGTGTGGAGTCTGGCCACAAAGGCCACCAGGATCATGGTGGTGGACGACCTGGTGGTGAAGGATACGGTCAACAAAGAGGCCTTAAAGATGGCCTGCCCCAAGCAGTGCAAGCTGTCCATCCTGACGGTGGAGAAGGCGGCCGCCAACCTCTGTGCGGGCAAGTATGAGGGGGAGCGGGTGTTCATCGTGGCCAAGGGGCCGGGGACCATGAGAGGCCTCTACGACAAGGGGTTCCACATGGAGCACATCAATGTGGGCAACATGGGAGGCAAACAGAACACCCGGATGCTGAAGAAGGCGGTCAGCGTGTCGGACAAGGACGTCGAGGACTTTTTGTATCTGGCCGACCGGGGCGTGAAGATCACCGCTCAGATGGTGCCCACGGAGGAGGCCGTGGATTTTGTGGCGCTGGTGAAGGGGGCGTAAGCGTTAATCTGACACAGGCAATTGTGAAAATCAAATCTGAGAGAATATTCAGCCAAAGAGACACAGACGGAGAGTCGAGAAGACTTTCTGCCTGTGTTTTTTTGTCTTGAAGAAGGCAAATCGTAAAAAAGTATAAAAATATTAAAATAATACATCCGAATTATTTTCTACCTTAAAAAATTATACAAATGATATAATTTATTTATTTTTTCTAACGGACCAAAATGATATAATTTTCCATGAGAATCTAAATTTATATCTTTTCAGCGTATGAAGTATGTGCACTTCATACAAAAAAACAGCAAGGGGGAACGAGCGTTATGCAAAAAACAAGTAAGCTTTTCAGGCGAAAAGCCGCTGGCGTGATGGCGGCGGTCATGATGATGAGCACCATGCCTGTCAATGTAGTCGGATTTGCTGATGTATCAGCGGACATCTCGGACAGATATGCTGCAGATGATCTGACTTCCACAAGCTCTGATGCCGTCTTGTCCACGGCCTCCTCTGCGTTAAAGATGCAGACGGAGGGGACCACCTATTACGTGGATGCGAAAGACGGAAATGATGGGGCAGACGGGAAGACGGAGGAGACGGCTTGGAAATCTTTTGACCGGGTAAATTCCAAGACATTTCTTCCGGGGGACAGAATCCTTTTGAGGGCAGACTGTATCTGGAACCAGCCGCTGACCCCCAACGGAAGCGGCCGGGAAGGCGCTCCGATTATCATCGACCGGTACGGGGAGGGAAACCGTCCTGTGATCAACGGAAACGGGACCTCAGGCCCGTCCATCACCGGAGCCGTCACCATCTATAACCAGGAGTACTGGGAGATCTACAATCTGGAAGTGACAAACTTAGAGGATACGGATAAGATGGGGGAAGCCATGGACAGCGGCACCAGTGAGCGGGCCGGAATCCTGATCTATTCCTCCAATCAGAAGGAGATCTACCGACATATTGTAGTGAAGAACTGTTATGTCCATGATGTAAACTCTAATTTTAAGGGAGGAAAGACCTCCGGCGGCATCATCGTCATGGGACATTATCTTGATAAGGACGGAAACCGGGTTACCATCGACGACAACGGGAACCCGACGGCCAAGGCCATGGGGCGGGCTGCCTTTGCGGATGTGCTGATCGAGGGCAACTACGTGAAGAATGTGGCCATCGAGGGCATCAGGAATAAGTGCAACACGGATATCGGCAGCAGCGGATGGGGAAAGAATGAATTCCTCAAAAATTATTCCGATGTCACCATCCGAAACAACTATCTGGAGAATGTGGTCGGAGACGGAATCGTGCTGACCGAGACCAAAGGCGGTCTGGTGGAGGGGAACATGGTTAATTCCTCCTGCGGGATGGATCGGGGAAATGTGAATTACGCCCAGTGCTGGACCATGTTTGCCGACGATGTCATCATACAGTACAATGAAGCCTACGGCAATAAATACGGCTACGATGACGGTGAGGCCTTTGACTCTGACATGATGAATGTGAACAATATCTTCCAGTATAATCTGAGCCACGACTGCGGCGGCGGCGCCATGCTGTTTATGGCCAGCCAGAAAGATACGATTTTCCGCTATAATGTCAGTATCAATGACGGAATCGGAACATATCCCAACGGAAGCCGGATGCAGCAGCAGACCTTCCATTATGATAACACCACCTCCGCCGGCCCCAATGTGGGAAAGATCTATAACAATACCATCGTGGTATTTGGCAGCGGAAAGAAGACTTCCCTGTTTGGAGGCAAGAGCCAGCGCACCTGTTACGTGGATTTTAAGAACAACATCGTTCTGGCCAAAGACGGCGCAACCATCGATTTTGCGGTGTTGGAACAGGGCTCTAAGATCCATGAGGACAGTGTCATCGAAAATAACTGTTTCTATCCGGACACCATCGCCAACACAAGCGCCGGAACGGTTCTGGATAAGGCCGAGTTGATGAAAAAGGGTAATCTGTTTGCAGATCCCATGCTGGTGGATTATAAGGCGGGAGAGAAGTATTCCGATTATAAGTATCCGCTGGAGGATCTGGAAGCTCTGATCGGTTCCGATTTTACAAAAGAGCGGATTCAGAGCCTGGTGGAACCCTACCAGCTGACAGCCGGCTCTCCCTGTATTCAGGCGGGACAGAGGATCGAGGGCATGCCCACAGAGGATATCATGGGCAATACCATTGCAGGCCGTGTGGATATCGGAGCCCTGGAATATTCCAGCCAGGATGAGGAGGCAGAGCAGGTGGAGGAGGTCAACCTGGTCACGACCTTAGGGGTGGTGCCCAAGCTGCCTAAGACACTGGAGATTATCCTTGACGGGGAGACTTATCAGTATCCGGTGGAGTGGGAAGAGCTGACCCGAGAGGACTGTATGGAATCCGGCATCATAGAGCTTCCCGGTGTGCTTCCCGGCCTCTCCAATCAGGTTACGGCGACGATTGTAGTGGCCTCGGCGCCGGAGAGCTATGAGAGCGTGGAGGTTACCACCTTCGCCGGCGTCTATCCCCAGCTTCCGGACCGGGTCAATGCGGTATTTACCGGCGGCCTTACCATGGAGCTGGAGGTTGTGTGGGACCAGATCGCTCTGGATCAGTATTCCCATCAAGGGGAGTTCACCGTAAAAGGCCGGGTGGCCGGATTAGAGCAGCCCTGCACGGCTGTGGTCAAGGTGATCGGGGAACTGGGCGACGGAAAGACAGTGAAAGAGTCGGTAGTGTCCAGAGATACCTATGTACAAGAGAACGACGCTGCAGTGGCTGAGGATGTCATCAAGGTGAAGACGGCCAATAATGCTCCGGCGTATACAAGAAGAGGTCTGATCGAGTTTGATCTGGCTGGCGAGGAGGCAATGCTTCAGTCGGCTGCAAGTATTACCATTAAGTTGCAGATGACCAGGCCAAACAGCGATGCGGACTATAAAAACATCAACAATCATTTTTATCTGAAAGTGTATGAGATCAATCCCTGGGAGGATGCTTCTCTGACATGGGCTTCCGTGTCTTCGCCTTCGGAAGATAGGATGGTGATAAAAGACAAAAAGATTGTCTATACGGATATCAGAGATAACCATAACAATATTGTGGAATTAGATGTCACTGACTGGGTGAAAAGAGCATATGCCCAAAAGAATCAGACGACATTTTCCTTCCTTATGGTGACCGATTACTTCGGGGAGTATCCGACCGGAGACAACGGAGGGATCGACTTTGCCTCCAAGGAGGCAGCCGGAAAGATGGCGCCCACTATGGTGCTGAGCAACGTGTATGAGAAGAAGGTGGAGGCGGTGTCCGTAACCACTCCGGCGGGAAAGAAACCGGTTCTTCCGGAGACGGTTACGGTGATCTATTCAAATGACGAGACAAGGGAAGCGGCGGTGGAATGGGGCACGATCAACCCGGCCAGCTACGAGACAGAGGGAACCTTTGTGGTATACGGAAAAGCGGATGGGGTCAATCTGCCTGTCATCTGCACGGTCAATGTCATGGAAGCGCTTCATAAGGTGGTGAAGGTGAAGGATTTCGCCGGAATCATCCAGCTGGTGGGAACACCGTGGGAGGAACTGGGACTTCCGGAGACAGCGGCAGTGGTGCTGGACAACGGTCAGGAGGCAGAGGTTGGCATCGAGTACTGGTTCCCGGACAATGCCTATGATCCGGCAAAAGAGTTTTCCTATACCTGTATCGGCTATCTGGATCTGGCAGATCACGAGTATATCGAAAATCCGGATCAGAAGTTTGCCACCATATCGGTGAGCATCATCGAGCCGGAGGATAAGAATGCCCTTCTCGTACTATATACCGAGGCGGCGGCGCTGTTAAACGGCGGCGAGGTAGACCAGCTGACTCAGGAGGCAAAGGATCGCTTCATGGAGGCCTTCCATAAGGCGGCCGAGGTTCTGGTGGATACCAAGGCATCAGAGCGGGAAGTACATAATGCCTACACGGAACTGATGGAAGCAATCTGGAATATGAGGTCAGAAGAGAATCAGAAGGCGGATACCGACGGGCTCAGAGACCTTGTCCTCATCGCTGAGTCAAAGAAGAAGAAAGATTACACTGAGGAATCCTATCAGGTGATGAAAGAAGCGCTGGAGGAGGCGAAAGCGATCTTAAAGGACAAGACGCTGACCAAGGCAGACCAGCCTATGGTAGATGAGGCGTACGAGAACCTGAAAGCGGCTATTGAAGGACTTGAATACAGCGGAAAGATTGATCCGGTGACGAAGGTGATGACCGGAATCAGAGTCACCACACTTCCGATGAAGACAGAATACAAGGTGGGAGAACGATTCAGTGCGTCAGGCCTTATTGTAGCGGCCGTGTACAGTGACGGAAGCACGAAGACGATCAGCGGATATGAGATCGGGGACGTGAGCACTGCCACAGCCGGAACGAAGGACGTGGTGGTCACCTACCGGGTGGCAGTCAATGACGCGATCAAGGTATTTACCGACACGTTCCAGATTACGGTTGAGAGGAAATCCTTCTCCGGCGGCGGTTTTGGCGGCGGCTCGGGATCGTCAAGGCCCAATCGGGAACCGGCCGATGTAAGCGGTCAGTGGCAGAAGACGGAGGGCGATGGGTGGAAGTTCCAGAAGAGCGACGGGACCTATGCGACCAACGAATGGGCCAGGATTAACGGCAAATGGTACCGCTTTAACGGAAAGGGCGACATGCAGACAGGATGGGTTCTGGACGGAGACAAGTGGTATAAATTAGGCAGCGACGGCGCCATGCACACCGGCTGGGTGAAAGAGGAGGCAGACGGACAGTGGTATTATCTGGATGAATCCGGAGCGATGGTGACCGGCTGGGTGCTCATAAACGGAAAGTGGTATTATTTAAATCCGGTAACCCAGGGCAACACCGGCTGGCAGAACACGGAGGAAGGAAACTGGAGCCGGAAAGAGGCAGAAAGCGGCAGCCGTTCTGCCGGTGCGCTCTATGTCGGCACCACAACTCCTGACGGCTATCGAGTTGACGAAAACGGAGCTTGGATTCCGTAATTCCTAGAAACGGAAATGCGTATTAAGCAATAAATAATGCTTAATACGCATTTCAGAACCAATATGGGGGAATGATTTATGAAGCTAAGATGGAAAAAATTGTGTGCAGCAGCACTGGCAGTTACCATGGTCATGGGAAACCTGACCTATGGAGCACCCCGAAGTTTGGGAACGTCTCCGGCGAGAGCCGTTTCGGATGACGGACTTGTCTTTTATTCTAATTTTGACGACAGCGCGGTCACGGACTTAAGCGGCGAAGGAAACCACGGGACGATCACAGGCGGCGTCACCTTTGTGGACGGAATCAGGGGAAAAGCGCTGTATGTGAATAATACAGGCGGCCAGGCGGGCAGCGATGATAACGATGCAGGCCAGTATGTGGATTTGGGGAACAATCTGAAGTTTGGGACAGGAGATTTTACGCTCTCTCTGTGGCTGAAGACGGATGAACACGGAAGCAGCAACTCTGCAATTATGGGGAATAAAAACTACAAAAACGGCAATAATGTGGGATTTGCTATCGGCAATTTCACCGGTGAAGCCAGCGGCCCGGATGTGAGAGCCAATTTTTCGGGAACCGGGTCCAGCCGTGTGGAGCTCAAGGGAATCAGGGCCAATGACGATACGTGGCATCATCTGGCGGTGGTCTTTGACCGGGACGGCGAGATGACGGTATATATGGACGGCGCCAGAGATTCATCCACAAATATGGCAGGCCACAGCGGGAAAACCGCGGACACAGGCCTGCCGGTTGTCCTGGGAGCAGGAGGCAACAAAAAGAACGGGATGTCCCGATGTGCACTGGACGAGGTGCGGATGTACACGAGAGCCCTGAGCGCCGGGGAGGTCCAGGACCTTTACCGGGATGTCATGGACGGGGACGGCATGACGGCTCTCATAAACGACGGCCTTGTCATGCACTCTACCTTTGATCAGGACAGCGTGACGGCAAGCCAGATTACCGATGTAACCGGCAGGGGCAACAACGGAACCGTGATGGGAGGGCCCACGTATGAAAAGGGAGTCCGCGGGAACGCCATCTCGTTCCAAAACGGGGCAGACGCCGGCAAGGACAACGAGCCGGTGGGACAGTATGTGACTTACGGCCAGAAGAAAGACCTGATGTTTGGCACCTCGGATTTTTCATTGTCCTTCTGGATGAAGACGAAAAATCACGGGCAGAACAACGCGGCCATCCTTTCCAACAAGAACTATGCAAGCGGCAACAATGTGGGGTGGGCATTCGGCAATTATAATAATGCCAATGATGTGGATGTGCGGATGAATCTGGCCACCACATCGAAGACAAGGGTGGAGATTAAGAAGATTTCCGCCAATGACGACCAATGGCACCATGTAGTCGGCACCTGTGACCGTGACGGCAATATGACGGTCTACCTGGACGGAGAGAAGTACTCTTCTGCTTCTATGGCTGCCTATAAAGGCGAAACCGTGGACACAGGACTTGATTTTATCCTGGGAGCCAGCGGAAATAAGTGTAATGGTCTGAGCGACTGCCTGGTTGACGAACTGCGGGTCTACAACAAGGTTCTGGCGTCTTCCGCCGTAAAGACCATCTATGAGGCCGAGGGAGCTCTGGCAGCCGTGGATCGGATGGCAGCCCAGCTTGCCTCCATAAAGCCCGGTTCCGAATATCCCCAGGATAAGATAGACGGGATGGCAGGAGAGATCGAACAGACGAGACGTGCACTGGAGGGAATGTCAATCACTGACGCCATGGAGGCAGTGAGAGTGCTGAGAGAGAAATACAATCGGTTTTTGGAGGGCAGCGAGCCTCTGGCCAGTTTCCAGGTGGTGGCTGATGTGCATATCAAGTCCAATGATCTGACAGAGGCCAATGCGGTAAATATGATCGCAGGGCTGAATGATATCAAGACCATGGATCCGGATACTCTGGGAATCATGAACCTGGGAGATTTCACTCAGAGCGGAACAGAGGCCCAGTATGACGGCATGTACAAGATCATGGAACAGTATTCGCCGGTCTCTGATGATAAGGTCATGATCACACTGGGCAACCATGATGTGCGGGGGAGCAATTCCGCAGACTGGAACAAGGACGAGACAGTGGTCAGCAAGTACTGGCCCACGGCAAAGAAGCTCTATCTGGACAGAAACGCAAAATATATGCCAAACAGTGACGGCAGGCTGTATTTTGACCGATGGCTGGGCGGCTATCATTTCATCGTCATCAATACGGAAAACGGTATCAAAGATGCCATGTATCTGACGGAGGAACAGCTGACATGGCTGGAACAGACGCTGGCGGACAATGCCAGCCCCGATAAACCGATTTTCGTGATGGGCCATAATGCCCTGAAAGATACTCACTGGAGAAGCAACATCTTAAACGATTTTGGCAATCAGGACGGACGGGTGAAGGAAATTTTCGCGAAATATCCCCAGGTCATCTACATGTCAGGCCATATTCACAACGGTTTCGGCGTGGTGGAGGCCATCGACCGCGGGTACGGCACCATGATTGACCTTCCGTCCTACAATGATTCGGAAAACGGAGTGACGGAAGACGGAACAGGTTATCATGTGAAGATCTACGGAGACTGTGTCGTGTTCAAGGCGAGAAACTTTAGGACGTCCACCTGGATGCCGGAGTACGACATCACCGTGAAGGTGCCGGGTCTTCCGTCTGTTTACAAACATGGGAAGGAACTGAATGAAGACGATTATACGGCGGCTTCCTACCAGAAGCTGGGCGGTCTCTTAAAGGAGGCAGAGACTCTGTTCGGGACCGAGTACGACCAGAGTCAGCTGACCTATGAAAAGGTGGGTCCGCCTGACAAGAGTCTCTTCACGGCTGCTGTGAGGGCACGGATTCATGAGCTGGCGGCAGAGATCACTGCTGCCGAGGCAGAGCTTAAGCCCAACGGCCAGACGGTGACAGCCATCCAGGACGTCTATCTTCAGGGCGGCAAGGATGCAGATCGGGTGAGTACCTCATTCAGCAATTACGACGCTTCCAAGCTTCGGGTGAAGTATTCGGACAGCAACGATCAGTCCTATACGAGAAAAGCGCTGCTGAAATTCGATCTGTCAAAAGCCGGAAGCGATACGAAAGAGGCGGAACTGGTACTCCAGCTCACCGAGGGGATCAGCAACACCAACCCGGCCAAGGACTTTACGACGGCGGAAGTGTATCAGATCGGAAATCAGTGGACAGGGGCTGCCGTCACATGGAATACCACTCCGGCGAGAATCGGGGGAACGGCGGCCGGCATCATCACCAAGGCGGAGATATCCGGCGACATGGTGAGGGTTGACGTCAGCGAAGCCGTGACAGCCGCCCTGGCCAAAGGAGAAAAGGAGATTTCCTTTGAGATCAGCTGCCCCACAGAGGCCAATGACAATATGATTGACTTCTATTCCACCAGGGCGGCAGGGAAGCTGGCACCGAAGCTTGTGACCCGCAGCTCCAAGACAGAGAAGCCTGTGGATCCGGAGTTTGTACAGCTGAGAGAAAAATGGCTGAACAATCTGTTGGGAGGAAAGCTGGATACCGGCAATCAGGCGGTCCGCACCTATATAGACGGGCTGAATCAGAGAGCCGGAGGCTATTGGAACACCATGATAAAGAGCAGCGACGCCTCCCGGAAGAATCTCTGGAGCGATCTGGATATGACTTATATCTCGGGAACAGGCGCTGCGGCGAAGGAACATTCCGGAAACGTGGCCACCACCTTCCAGCGCATGAAAGAGATGGCTATCGCATGGGCCACAGAAGGCTGTGACCTGTATCAGAATGAACAGCTGAAGAATGAGCTGATCAGGGCCCTTGATTTTATGAATCTGAATCATTACAGCAGCAGTGACAAGCAGACTCCGGTCTTTGGAAACTGGTGGCATTGGGAGATCGGCGGTCCCATCGCATTTATGGACACCGCGCTGATCCTGTATGACGATCTGACACTGAGACAGATTAACAGCTATGCGGCGGCGGTCAACCGTTTTACCAACGTCTGCGACAAGCCGTCGGGATATCCGGGGTCGCCGGCTATGACGGGAGCCAACCTGATCGATAAGGGCATGGTGGTGGCCCAGGTCGGTCTTCTGACAGACAACGGAGGCAAGCTGGAACATGTGAAAAAGGCATATAAGACCGTGTTTCAGTATGTGACCACAGGGGACGGATTCTATGAGGACGGCTCGTTTATTCAGCATCAGGCCCTGGCCTATATGGGCGGATACGGTTCCCAGCTCTATGAGAAGCTGAGTGTTTTATTCAGCGTGCTGGCGGGTTCCGACTACCAGCTGACTTATGACGATCAGGCAGAACAGATCATATTTGACACGGTATTTGAAGGGATCGAGCCGTTTATCTATGACGGGCTGTGCATGGATATGATCTCGGGAAGAGACATTACGAGGAAGGAATCCCATGACAAGGAGAGAGGCGCCGAGATCATGGATGCCATGATGCTCATAGGAGATGCCATGCCCGAGGAACAGCGGCAGCGTTTTTACAGCATGATGAAATATTATGTGGGCATCGACGAGGCGTATTACTACAGTCAGAGCACTCATATCGCCTCCCTGATGAAGGCCAATGAGATCATGAATGACGATTCCATCACGCCGAGAAGCGAGTACGTGCTTCATAAGCTGTTTGCGAGCATGGATAAGCTGGTACACATTATGCCGGAATACGGTTTTGCTCTGTCGATGCACTCAAGCAGAACCTACGGACATGAGCTGATCAACGATGAGGGAAAGCGCACCTGGAACATCTCGGACGGCATGACCTATCTCTACAACGGAGACAGGGATCAGTACGGAGAGGGGTACTGGGCCACCGTGGATCCCAAGCGTCTGGCGGGTACGACCACAGAATATGTCACCCGGAACAACGGCGCAGGAGACCGCACAAAGAATATTTACAGCTGGGTGGGAGGTTCCGGTCTGGGAGATTACGGAACAGCCGGTATGCACTATAAGACCCTGGGCAACAGCGGAAGCACGAGAAACGGAACGGATGTGAAAAAGTCCTGGTTCCTGTTTGACGACGAGATCGTCGCAGTGGGAAGCGGCATCACCTCTTCCACAGGAAACTATGTGGAGACGGTGATTGACAACCGGAGGATTAAGGCAGACGGAAGCAATCAGGTCTTAATCGACGGGACGGAGAGAGCCATCCGGGATGACGGCGCAGAAAGCGCGGAGAAGGGGACAAAGATCCCGTCTGCCTCCTGGATTTATCTGGAGGGAAATACCGCAGATTCCGACATCGGCTATTATTTCCCGGGCAAAGCTGACATCATGGCATTAAAAGAAAAGAGAACCGGAAACTGGAGTGCGCAGGGCACCTCGGAAGGGGAGGAGACCAACCAGTTCGCCACATTCTGGTTCGAGCACGGGAAAAAACCATCCGGAGCGGATTACTCCTATGTCATCCTTCCGGGAAAAGATGCCGGTGCAACGGAGAGTTATGCGGCCGATCCGGAT
>JAAWBS010000040.1 GCA_022792815.1 Hungatella sp. | reverse complement strand
CATTTGTCACGCTTCTGGGCCCCAGCGGCTGCGGAAAGACCACCACTCTGCGGATTATCGGAGGCTTTGAACACGCGGACACCGGCAAAGTGATCTTTGACGGACAGGACATCTCTGACCTGCCCCCTAACAAACGCCAGCTAAACACCGTCTTCCAGAAATATGCCCTGTTTACCCATATGAACATCGCGGAGAACATCGCCTTCGGCCTCAAGATTAAGAACAAGCCCAAAGCCTACATACAGGATAAGATCAAGTATGCCTTAAAGCTTGTGAACCTGGACGGCTACGAGAAGCGAAGTGTGGATTCTTTAAGCGGAGGTCAGCAGCAGCGGATCGCCATCGCCAGGGCCATCGTCAACGAGCCGCGGGTGCTTCTCTTGGATGAGCCTTTAGGCGCCCTGGACCTGAAGCTTCGGCAGGACATGCAGTACGAGCTGATCCGCTTAAAGAATGAGCTGGGCATCACATTTATCTATGTGACCCACGATCAGGAGGAGGCCCTGACCATGTCCGACACCATCGTGGTCATGAATCAGGGGTATATCCAGCAGATGGGTACTCCGGAGCAGATCTACAACGAGCCGGAGAACGCCTTTGTGGCCGACTTCATCGGCGAGAGCAACATCGTCCACGGGACTATGGTTCGGGACGAGCTGGTGGAGATCTTCGGCGCCAGGTTTGCCTGTGTGGACAAGGGATTCGGCACCAACACCCCTGTGGATGTGGTGATCCGGCCGGAGGACATCGATCTGGTGAGCCCGGAGGAAGGCACGCTCACAGGCGTTTGCACCCATCTGATCTTCAAGGGAGTGCACTATGAGATGGAGGTCACTACCCCCGACGGTTTCGAGTGGCTTGTCCACAGCACGGATCTGTGCCCTGTGGGGAAGAAGGTGGGGATCCGCGTGGACCCCTATGACATCCAGATCATGAACAAACCCGCGTCGGAGGATGAGGAGGCTGTGGGAGTCAATGAGTAAAAAATTATTGTCCTTTCCGTATCTGGTGTGGATGACAGGCTTCATGGTGATCCCCCTCCTGCTCATCGTGTACTACGGGCTGACCGACCGGACCGGGGCATTTACCCTGGCCAACGTGGTTTCCATCATCACGGCAGAGCACGCCAAGGCTCTTTGGCTGTCTCTGGGCCTCTCCTTTGTCAGCACGGCCGTCTGTCTGGTTCTGGCCTATCCGCTGGCTATGATTCTTCGAAAGCGGAATGTGGGAAGAGGCAGCTTTGTGGTGTTTATCTTCATTCTCCCCATGTGGATGAATTTCCTTCTCAGGACTCTGGCGTGGCAGACCCTTCTGGAACGCAACGGTGTCATCAACGGCATCCTCCGCGGGCTTCACCTGCCCACCCAGTCCTTAATCAACACACCGGGGGCCATCATCCTGGGCATGGTGTACAATTTCCTGCCCTTTATGGTCCTGCCTATTTACAATGTGCTGTGCAAGATCGATGACAACACCATAAGCGCAGCCCAGGATCTGGGGGCAAACTTCTGGCAGACCCTGACCCGTATCTGGCTGCCCTTGAGTGTGCCGGGCATCATCAGCGGCATCACCATGGTGTTTGTGCCCGCCCTGACCACCTTTGTCATCTCCAACCTCTTAGGAGGCAGCAAGATTCTTCTCATCGGCAATGTCATCGAGCAGGAGTTTACCAGAGGAAGCAACTGGCATCTGGGCTCCGGCCTGTCCCTGGTACTGATGGTATTCATCCTGGCCAGCATGGCATTGATCGCCAAATATGATAAAAACGGGGAGGGCACCGCATTTTGATGAAAAAGACGAAAGATAATATCAAGCGGATGGCGGAAAATTTTTATCTGGTGTTCATTATGGTGTTCCTCTACGCGCCCATCGCCACCCTGATGGTGCTGTCCTTCAGCGGTTCTAAGTCCCGGACCCAGTGGGGGGGATTTTCTCTCCGGTGGTACTCGGAGATGCTGGGCAGCGCCACCATCATGAATGCCCTGCAGAACACTCTGGTCATCGCCTTTGCATCGGCCCTGATCGCCACAGTCATCGGCACCGCGGCGGCCATCGCCATCAGCGGCATGAAGACACTGCCCAGAACCGTCATTATGGGGATCACCAACATCCCCATGCTGAATGCCGACATCGTCACCGGCATCTCCCTGATGCTGGCCTTTATCGCCTTCGGCATCTCCCTTGGGTTTAAGACCATCCTCATCGCCCACATCACGTTTAATATCCCGTATGTGATCCTGAGCGTCATGCCCAAGCTGAAACAGACCAACAAGAGCGTCTATGAGGCCGCCATGGATTTAGGCGCCTCCCCCATATACGCATTTTTTAAGGTGGTGTTTCCCGACATTCTTCCCGGAGTCTTGTCCGGCTTTTTGCTGGCCTTCACCATGTCTCTGGACGATTTTATCATCACCCATTTTACCAAGGGTGCGGGGATCAACACCTTGTCCACGCTGATCTACAGCGAAGTCCGCAGGGGCATCAAGCCGTCTATGTACGCGCTGTCCACCGTCATCTTCGTGGCCGTGCTCACGCTGCTGATCATCACCAACTTTGCGCCCAAGCGCACATCAAATGACCGAAAACCAAAGACAGGAGGAGCAGGAGTATGAAAAAGAATCGTTATGTGGCGGCCGCTGGCCTTGTGCTGGGGGTGGTATCCGTAAGCCTGTGGGGCTGCGGGGGCAAGGCCCCTGCTAAGGGCCAGGAGGGTGCCGGAGAAGTGTACGTCTACAACTGGGGGGAGTATATCGACGAGGAGGTCATCTCCATGTTCGAGGAGGAGACCGGAATCAAGGTGGTCTACGACATGTTTGAGACCAATGAGGACATGTATCCGGTCATCGAGGCAGGAGGCCGGACTTACGATGTGGTCTGCCCTTCCGACTATATGATCCAGAAGATGGTGGAAAATAACATGCTGGCGGAGCTGAATTTTGACAACATCCCCAATGTAAAGGAGATCGACCCGGAATACATGGAACGCTCCAAAAGTTTTGACCCGGAGAACAAATACTCGGTACCCTACTGCTGGGGCACTGTGGGCATCCTTTACAACACCGGTATGGTGGCTCCCGAGGACGTTCCCACCAAGTGGTCCGATCTGTGGGATGAGAAATTTAAAGGGGAGATCCTCATGCAGGACAGCGTCAGGGACGCGTTTATGGTGGCCTTAAAATCTCTGGGGTACTCCATGAACTCCGAGAGTACCGAGGAGCTTGAGGAGGCCAGGGACCTGCTGATCAGCCAGAAGCCTCTGGTTCAGGCCTATGTCATCGATCAGGTGAGAGACAAGATGATCGGCGGCGAGGCGGCCGTCGGCGTCATCTACTCTGGGGAGATGCTCTACATCCAGGAGGAAGTGGCGGCCCAGAATCTGGATTACAGCCTGGAGTATGTGATTCCCGAAGAGGGCACCAACGTGTGGATCGACTCCTGGGTCATCCCGGCCAACGCTAAAAACAAAGAAAACGCGGAGAAATGGATCGATTTTATGTGTCGGCCCGATATCGCCAAGATGAATTTTGAGTACATCACCTACCCTACTCCCAACAAAGGGGCCTTTGATCTGCTGGACGAGGAGCTGCAGAACAACAAAGCACTGTTTCCGGACGTGAATTCTCTTGACAACTGTGAGGTATTCCGGTATCTTGGAGATGAGGTGGACACGGTCTACAACGACCTGTGGAAGGAAGTCAAATCCAACTGAGAAGGAGAGTTCTTTATGGAAGCTTTAGAGATACTGTTAAGGTATGTGGTGGACATCGCCATCGTTGGTTTCGAGTTTGTGGGCGTTTTTATCATCGTCCTGGCCGGTCTTCGGGGAATCCGTGACTATGTGAAGAAAAACCGACTGATCCGTCTCAACCTGGCCACCGGCATGGCTCTGGGACTGGAATTCAAGCTGGGAAGCGAGATCTTAAGGACCGTAGTGGTCCGGGAATTAAGTGAGATCGCTACGGTGGCAGCCATCATCGCGCTGAGAGCTGCTTTGACTTTCCTGATTCACTGGGAGATCAAGGTGGAAAAGGCCGATGAAGAAGAGATGAAAAGAGTAATCAAATAAGACCGTTCTGCCTGCGGGACAAAGGTCACACAGGTATCAGCCGTAAGAGACTGGTTTTATGAGGAAGAGGCATCCTCGTGAAACCGGTCTTTTTGTTGTTTTGTGAGCATTTTGAGGGCTTTTACCAGGGCACAGGTCAAAAGATTATAGGGTAAAAACATATTTTTGACGGGTCTGATTTGTGAAAACATATCTTTTACAGCTCCTGCAAATCTTTCTCTATTGTGAATTTTTACCATTCATGCAACAATGAGGGGGCGGAAGACGCAGATCAATATTCTTAGCGGAAGGAGGAAATTATGGGAAGCAGCAGTAAGAGACGCAGTGTATGGCAGGAATATGTCAAATGCAAATATCTGTTTTTGTTGTTGGCGCCGATTATCTTGTATTTTATCATATTCCATTATGTTCCTATGTACGGAGTCATCATTGCGTTCAAAGATTTTTATCCTGCCAGAGGAATTCTGGGCAGTGAATGGGTGGGGTTTGAAAATTTCAAAAAATTATTCAGCGGACTTTACTTTCTGCCTGTATTGAGGAACACTCTGATTATCAGCTTTGCAAAGCTGATCGTAGGATTTCCCATGCCGATTATCCTGTGCCTTATCTTAAATGAAGTGAGGTGCCGGTGGTTTCAAAAGGGGGTACAGACCATTACCTACCTGCCTCACTTTATCGGGTGGGTGGTGCTGGCGGGAATCGTACAGCAGGTGCTTTCCCCGTCCACAGGATTTGTCAACTATCTCATCCAACTGTTTGGCGGCGAACCGGTATTCTTTATGGGAAGCAAAGCATGGTTTCGCCCGGTGGTAGTCTTATCCAGCATCTGGAGAAACTGCGGCTGGCAGAGCATCATCTATATGGCGGCGATCATGGGGATCGACAGCCAGCTGTATGAGGCGGCAGAGCTGGACGGAGCCTCCCGGCTGCAGAAAATTCGGTATATCACCTTCCCGGGTATTATACCCACCATTGTTATTATGCTGATTTTCGCTGTAGGCGGCGTTATGAATGATGATTTCGATCAGATTTACAACTTGCTGAACGCACAGGTCATGTCTGTAGGCGATGTAATCGGCACTTATACCTACCGGGTGGGACTGCAGCAGATGAATTACGGCTATGCCACCGCAGTAGGACTTTTCAAAAATGTCGTCGCTCTTGTCCTGGTCAGTGCAACCAACGCATTTTCCAAAAAAGTAAGCGGCAGTTCGTTGTGGTAGGAGGATGGTATGAATAGACGGCGAAAAAAATCTCTCTATAACTGGATTTATGACAGTGTTGTTTATATCATTCTGATCGGCGTGGCCATCGTAACCATCGTGCCGTTTCTGCAGGTGGTGACGATCTCCCTGAGCCCGCCGGAGGTAGCCTCTTCCTACGGGCTCCATCTGTTCCCCACGAAGCTGGACTTCAACGGTTATAAGAGCATCCTTGGGTATGATACCATCTGGACCTCTTACTGGAACACGATTGTGAGAACTGCGGTCGGGACCGGTCTGAGCATGCTTTTGTATGTCATGGGAGCCTACCCGTTATCCAGAAGATATCTCCCACATAGGAAATTCTGGACCCTGTTTATTATTTTTACCATGTATTTTTCCGGCGGACTGATTCCCAATTACCTGCTGATCAATAACTGGCTGGGAATCTCCAACACCATCTGGAGCCTGATTCTTCCGGGGGCTGTCAGCGCGTATAACCTGATTATCGTGCGCAACTTCTTCGAATCCATCCCGGATTCTCTGGAGGAATCCGCTAAGATTGACGGAGCCAATGATATTACCATACTCTTTCGGATCGTGGTGCCTCTGTCCAAGCCCTGTCTTGCCACCGTGTCTCTCTGGTCTATCGTGGGACACTGGAATGCATGGTTTGACTGTATGCTTTACATAAGGGAAGAGGCCAAGTATGTGCTGCAGTACACCCTGCAGAGAATTTTGATCGACGGTCAGATCCAGGATATTGATGTGACCGATGTGGTGGTCAATACCGACACGATGAAGATGGCTGCTCTGGTAGTATCCATTTTACCCATTATTATGCTTTATCCATTTCTCCAGAAATACTTTACAAAGGGAGTTATGGTCGGTGCTGTGAAAGGTTAAAAAAGGAGGATAAACAAGATGAGAAAAACGTGGAAAAGATTGGCAGCTCTCGGACTGGCCGGAGTGATGGCCGCAGGCGCCGTGGCAGGCTGCAGCAGCAAGTCAGGAGGTTCTGACAATGCCGGTCAGACGGCGGCGGCTCAGAAGGGCCAGGACAGTCAGAACGGACAAAGCGGACAGAGCAGTTCGGAGGAACCGGTGACCATCGACTGGCTGGCTTACGACTGCTATGGACAGCCGGACCCGGAGTCCGAGGTGGTAAAGGCGGTAGAGGAGCGGTTTAACGTGAAATTTAATTTCTGGTATGTGGACAGCCAGAAATGGGATGATGTCCTCGGGGCAAAGCTCTCTTCCGGAGAGATGCCGGATGTCATGAAGGTGCGCAGCAACAGCAACCTTCCCATCTATATCAAGCAGGGCATCCTGGCTCCCATCACTGAGGACATGCAGGCCAAGATTCCGGAGACCATGAGACAGCTGAAGGAAGTGGATGAGGACGGGACAGGGTTCATCGATGCCTATTATGAGGGGCAGTTATACGAGCTGAAGGTTCCCTCTTTAAGCGGCCTTTATCCCACGGTTCTTGTCTGGAGGACCGATTGGTTAAAGAATCTGGGCATCGACAAAATTCCTTCCACCATCGATGAGATGGAGACGGCTCTCTATGCCATCCGAAACAACGATCCTGACGGAAACGGGGTAAAGGATACTTACGGGCTCTCCAATACGGGACTGAACGCGGTGTTCGGTGCCTATGGAGCCATCCCCTTAAAAGAATTCCGCGGAACCGGCGCCCAGAGTCTGTTCTATACCATGAAAAACGACAGAATTGAATTCGCCTGCATCCAGCCGGAGATGAAAGAGGCTCTGGCAAAGCTTCAGCAGTGGTATAAGGACGGCGTGATCGATCCGGAGTTTATCACCGGTGAAAACACAGGCGGATACTGGGCAGTCTCCCAGGCCTTTAACAACGGCAAGGTAGGCGTCACCGGTATGGCCCTTTCGTCCCACTGGCTGACCCCGAAAAAGGAAGGGGAGAGCGGCGGACAGTGCTATGCAGAGTTTGCGGCGCTCAATCCGGGGACAGTGTGGGGAGAAACCATTGACATCGGACCGGCCATCAAAGGCCCGGAAGGCAAATCCGGCACACACTGCTGGGGCGCTTACGGAAACTCCGGTTACGCCTTTACGACAAAGGCCATGGAGGACCCGAGAAAGGTAGATGCGATTCTCGCCATCATCGAGGCACGGTCCACAGATAAGGATTTCTACACCTTCACCTCTTTCGGTGTGGAGGGAAAGCACTTTGAATACAATGAGAACGGTGTGCCGAAACGTCTGGAACCCTACAACAAGACATCGGAATATTCCAAGGAGGGCGTAGCGGTATTCAAGGTGGGCTTTAACTCAGAGGTGGAATCCAATATGGAGCCTCATGCCAAAGAGTTCTACGAGAAGTACAAGACACCCGGCTACAAGGATATCCTGGTTCCTCCGGTGGATGCGGCGAATCAGTATCTGACCGACTTAAAGACCTTTACACTGGATGCCTATATCAAGTTTATCACCGGAGAAGAGAGCATCGACAAATTTGATGATTTTGTAGAGCAGTTTAACGCCTTAGGCGGAGAACAGATCATCAATGAGATCAACGAGGAAGTATCCAAAAACAAATAGAAGATTTAACCTATTGGCGGAGCCGGCACAGGCTTCGCCAATTGTGAAAGGGCCGAAGAAGCGGATCAATT
>JAAWBS010000039.1 GCA_022792815.1 Hungatella sp. | reverse complement strand
TATTCCTGCTTCGCCTGACTGCCTCTTTATACTTTTTATGCATCATACCTATCGCCTGACTGCGAGAAACAGCCATATAAAACCCTTTTCCAAAATCTTTCCTTCCTTTTCCCTGATTTATATCAATTTTCTCAATGGTGGCGATTGTCCCATGATATAAAACATATTTAAGATTCCGATACATATTGATCCACCTCCTCCACCATTTCCGTTTCTGTCATACTGTCAAAAATATCCGGACATTCTGAAATATAATTTAAAATTCTATATTTCTTATCCAACTGTAAATACTCCTGCTTGGATAGGCCATATTTTTTACGATAGTTTTCTGTCACAAGATACATCAAAAATATTGTATTATCTAGCCTTTTTTCCGAAATAAAATCCATCTCCTCTCTTTAAATCTGATGTTTTTCAGAAAGGCGGCCTTATACTTTATTTACCTCTCTGTGGGTTATCTTCTCTAATTCCAAATACTCATTTTCGGTATATTTAATATTATTTAACTCAAACTTCGCACTTGGATAAGTGCCTGCTCACCAAATGTATAGAAAAAATCTATGTGCAAACTTTGAGTTATAAATTCCAATTTTTAAAGGCCATCCAAATAGTGCTTTAACATATGGATTTCACCCATATAATCTTCCACAAATTGTCTGGCTTCTCTTGCATATCTGACAGAATTTTTTTCTAATTGTTTTCCAAATATCCGTTCTTTATTAGTTAATCCATTTTCAAAACATTCTAAAAATTTTTCCATATTTTTACGTTTGCTTTCAGATTCGATACCGAGTACCCATACCTTTAGACTTTCTAGATCCTTTCCCTTTTCAGCCATCATATTTTCGATCAGCGCAATAGGGTTATTTGAAAGAAAGTACTGCAGTTGAATTTCAGGAAAATATTTCTGAAAACTTAACATATGTTCCAATCTTTCCAATCCTTTTGCTCTGTAGATGACTGCCTCATAATCATTTACCAGCAATTCCAGCTGACTGTATACATTATACATAAAGCTTATAGTTATTCTATTTTCAGCTGCTTCCAAGGCCAATGCATCGCAAATATCAATATAATTTATTTTCTTATTATCCATTTGCGTAATCTTATAAAATTGCTTTCCACAGTTACAGCTGTATAAATCAGAATCCTTTTCATCAGGTTTTATAATCTTACCACAAATATTACATTGCAGATAATTATGTGTCCGCCCGATTACTGTAAGAAAACGCTGCCATTCCTGCATGTCATCGCAAATTCTCAGAAGATAAGATATCGGATCCTGGCTGAATAGCATCCTATTGCGGTCATCATATCGATCTGTATGCTTAAAAATAGCTATCGCAGCCATCTCAATAATACAACGTTCCTTGCTGGCAAAATTATAAATACTTCCACTAAAATAAAAATTCATCAGAAAACTAAGGGCTGACAGACAGCCATGATCACTGTCCTGATATTTCTTAGAAATTTTCTTATTATCAACCGTGCGAAACAGCAAACTATTATTCAATATAGCCCGTATTTCGGTAAATTCTCCTTTAACTACCGGATTAATAATTTTAAAAAACGGTGTAAATTCGTGGATTTCATCTGCTATTCGAAAATAGTATGCCAACGGATATCCGATATCATGGAAAAGAGCGCTGATCAGATACGTCTTATATATAATCTCTTTTAATATTTCTTGCCCTTCTCTTTTATCACTCCTCCTGGTTTTATCCAAAGATGACATTACATAGTTTGCATACTCGCTACCTTCATCCATAAAACATTCAACAATACAATCATCTATATGCATTCTGTCAAGCATTAGCAGGCCCAAATACGCATTTCGAAACTGATGTTTATAATGTTCTCTGATTCGTTTCGGATTTCCTTCCGGCGAATGCTCTAAAAAAATACCATTTTCTATTGAAGCATAATTATTGATAAGCAGATGCTCCAATCCCTCAATCTTGACATAAGAATCCAAAATATTCAATACATTTTCTATCAAGCATAACTCTTCTTCCACATCCTCCGTTTCATAAATTACACTTAAACTCTTATAGATACGATTGACTCCATAAAATGATAATTGATTTGGTCCTTTTGCAGTATCGTCTTCTTCCCGGCAAAATTTCGAAAAAATCATATAAGCTTCATCTTCAAAATATTCATACATATTGGCATCATTAATAATGATCTTTTCACGTTTCATTGTCCTTCCACCTGTTCTATACTAATATATCCATTTCTATATTCTTGCTGTAACGTGTAGGAATTCGTGTTATTGGAAATATGACGTTCATTTTCAATAATACAGGACTTCAGCTGACCGCTTTCATATTGTTTAAAGCGAATCTTCACACCAGTCCTATCTTTTAACTTATCTAAGATCTTCTTAGCCGTATCTTCCCAATCAAAAATAATTGTATCCTTATCCCTCGACAGTCCCTGGCAATTGTGTAAATCATTAAGAACAATGCTTACATCCCGCTTCGTCCCTTTATGTAAATAATCAAAACAATCATTTAAACATTCTATCGTTTTTCTAATTTGAGAAGCATCAAAAGTTGTAACATAGATTTCTTCAATTAAAAGAGAGTATTCTCCCTTCAATCTATAAAATTCTTCAAGCAGTCCTCTCTCTAAATCAGATAATCCTGGAGAACAGTCCACAACAAATAATGACCTTTCTCCTGTATTTATACATTTCTTAATAAACGATAATAATCTCTCTATAAATATATCCTGCTTTACTACTTCATGCTGCTGTAAGCGTCCACGAATCATATAATCTTGTTTTCTCTTGGCAACCGGATTTAGTAATACTGCATATAATTTATTTCCACTTTGTTCCCCAAGATTCACCTCATTGCAAATTATATCAAAGGTTTTCTCCGGATATTCATCAAAATAATGAATGGCCTTTCGATCTTTTTCTAAAAATAAAGAATATGCCAAACTGGTTCCCAAACGATCAATATCAACGAAAAATATATCTTGATAGTTTTCCCCGCCTCCTTCCGAACTCATTTTCCAATTATAAATACACTGTGATAAAGCAACAGATGTCTTGCCGGTTCCTCCCTTAAATGAATTAACCATAATTAGTTTATTTTTCTTACCATTATCACTCATGCCTTTTGACCACCTTATCGTATAGTTGAGTTACTTTTTCCTCTGTTTCGTGTTCCAAGAATTTTAGCTCTCGATTTGCCTCCAAACATCCTCTAAGCATATCTTCTCTATAAATAGAAGAAAACTGATTCACCGCATATTCATCAATCAGAATTTGTTTTCTAATAAAACTTAACATTCCCTGGAATGCAAGTACATCCACACTATCCAGCAATTTATCAATTTCTTCTACATGAGACATTTCCTCATATCGGTACTCTATCCCTCTAAAATCCACTCTTTCCAAATAATCTATCATTAGTGCCGTTTTGTAGTTATCTGCATATCCATACAATAACGTCGCCAAATTTTTCCTGAACATATCACTTAAATAAGATAATTCAAAAATGGCTTCCATCAAATGAAGATAATGCTGTTTTCTTTCCTTATTATTATCATGTCCATCTTTTGTCCAAACCTCACATAAAAAAACCACAATATTATCTATATATTCTATGGTTAAATATGGTATCTCCTCATTATTATCCACATAAATTATGGTTTTGAGTTCAGGAATACCTAAAAGTTCTTCTAGAAATGGCTTTAAGTCAATTGTTAAACTTGCTTTTCCTCCATCAGCTAATTTTTTACGTACGCAGCCTTGATGAAAGTTCACCATCAACATTTCTCTGCCCGGCAGTACACTCTTTCTGACCTGAAATCCATTTATATTATAGATATGATGCAGCAATTGGCGATTTGATGACATAATCACAACCGTTAAAGCCTGCTTCTTTTCAACTGCTTTTCGTATTTTACTTAAAAACGGCTGACTTAATTCCTGCGTATTCCAACAAGCAATCTTACTATTTTCTTCACATTCAACACGATGAACCGTATCCCATAAAATTTCGGCTATGCTGTCATTTTCATTCAGATCCTTGTCTATTAATTGTTCTAATGATAAATTCTCAAATTTAATCCGCAGCCAATTTCCATCCCCTTTCCATGTTACCAACTTGGGAGACTGATATAAAATGTTGCCGTCTGCCAGAAACATAATATCCGAGTCCTGGATCATTCCATCCAGATCATAATGCCCATCCTGCAAATAAAGCTCTCTGGTAAAGCGAAACAATACTTGCGGATAATCAATATCCATTTCCATCTGTTCTTGAAGCTGCCTTTTCAATTTGTCTTCTTTTTCGCTAACGATATTTAATATAACCTTATTTACCATAGAATGCTTAGATTCTGCTGCTTTACGTAATTTTCCAACAATTGACATGATCTCTCTCATATCATTAATATCAACAATCGTCACATTAATTTCAGAGAGAAATTTATGCTGATCAATATAATCCAACAAGTCCTCATTTAACAGCCGAATATCTATCCATGAACTGGTTACAGTCTCCTCCACTTTATTGAACACTATCTCATCCGACCATTCCTGTAAACAAGTATCATCAATCTGATACAATTCATTATTCCAGAGCATATAACGTATGGGGAACCTCATTTGCTCTCTCTCTACCAGCGCATTTACTGCTTCGCTGAAAAACTCATTATCAAATGACCCAGAATCTTCTTTTAATTTATCATATTTCTGTTTTAGAATATAATAGTATAATCCCATAACAGGATGGTAAAAAGGCATATAGAGTTTATCGTCTTTTCTTTTACAAAAAATATTCTGTATTTTATTAAGAAATCCCATTCCATAACAAGTCTGCAAAATCGTCTCATCTGAAAGACACTTTCCCAATAATCTAAAGTAGGATTCAAGAAATGGCTGCTGGTTCTGCACATAATGACACAAATAAACAGGTGTATAATCTCGGCTTCCTCTGATCGCCTCCTCACAAGTTTCTTGAAGATGTTCGATTTCCTTAAACATTTTTTCACACTTAGAATTAGAAAAATTCATTTGGCAAATACTACTTTTTATTTCTTCAAATTCTTCTTGTATACATATTTTATCTGGAAATGTATAGCGCTGATAGCTGGACCAAAAAACAGTCTCTTGGTCTTCTTGCTGTTGGCTTATTATCTGCTCTTCCAAAAACTGTTCTTCCAATGCTAACATTTCCTGATTTTCCTGCTCCTGGAATACATATTTATAAGAATTCTCATAGCTTTGTTCTTCTGACTTTTCATGTTCCGAGTCATCTACTGTCCTTATATGACCTTTAAATGCCTCTTCTACCTGCTCATAATTTACATTTTCGAAGATCTTGGAAAAATTATTTTTTGCAAGCCATCCTACAACACTTTTTTGTTTACTCTGACTCAGCTTTGTCTTACCATCCGCAATGCCGCTCATCAGTCTCTTCTCAACAACCTGTGGTTCAGAATGCCTGACCATTTTCTTTAAATATAACTTTCCAACATCTTTTACTCTCTTTTTCGTTGACCAAATATCAAAGTGATATAATTCCTTTAACAACTTTTGTGAATTAAATGCTCCATTAATCATACATATATTTAAATTCCCAAGCAAATCCTCTATAGAAATTTGTTTATATTCCATAATTGTTTCTACAATTTTTTTAGTTTCACTGTCAAATGCTTGCCCAAAAGCTTCTTTCAGGCAATCCCACATCGTATTTTTATCCTCGGGAATAATGGGACATTCTATAAAATCTTTTAAAGAATCAATCATCTTTACGCTTTCAATGGAAAGGAGAATAATTTTTAATATTTTTTTGTTATTGCGTAATTGTACTGCCTTTGCATAGTCTCCTCTTTCAAACCAGGCTATAAAATAATCTGAAGGAAATGTCGCTTCTTTTAATAACGTATTTACAAGATGTTTATCAATGTCTGTAATTGCAATAAAAAAGACTTTTCTGTTTGTTGTCAGAATTTCAATGTACTTTTTTAAATATCGCTCAAATAAAGTCTCAACTGTGACATTCATAGTAATTTAAATTCCCCCTTTTCCTCTGGCAGCGTTATTACATATCCGCTGTCTGAGAGTCGGATCAGACAATTTATTTCTTCTAAATTTTCAAGCAATACCTGTTCATTTAGACGAAATTCTTGAAACGGCACTTTAATTTGAAGTTTTCGCAATACTCGATCCATAGCCTCTGACTTTATAATACAGATATGATAGTATTCCTCCAGATATTGAAGAAAACTATCTAAATAAGCATACATCCTTCCCTGCTTCGCAAGATATAATCGTGTATGAAATTCCAGCAATGAGGGAGACATTGCAAAAAACTTATGCCTGGAACGATTTTTAGGAAAAATAAAATCCATATCCTTTCCCACAGTCGGCAGTGTCGATGATATTTTGGTTAAAGAAGATCCTTTCCTGGCCTTTGAAACATCGATAAAATACATAGCAAATTCATTAGCCGTAAAAAGATATGCCTTTCCCTCTTCCATTATCTTATAGACTTTTTTAACTGAGTTGTATAATGATTCCGTTTCTTTTAAATTAGAATTAAATACCTTTTTAATAAAGCCTTCAAAAGTTTCTCTATTCACTCTCAGACTTCCTCTTTCCGCTATTAATTCTATTTTGTTATCTTTTCCTACTACAGCCTCCAATCTATGTATATAGAATTCCTTTAATTTTTTAGGAAAAACACTTCTTATTTCAGCATAATTTTGCACGCAGGCTCGATGAAATTCACCCGTGTTTAACAAATGGCTTGATGCTGCTCCCTGGCAAATAATATATCCTTTTTCTGTCCCACCACTTTCGCTGCTTCTTTTCAAGATAAACTGTATGACATAATTATTTAGAAGCGTTGCCAGATAATCATACCGTCTATAGAAATCCAACTCCCGAAAGAAAGGATGTGTCAATAGACATTCTAAATCCTCATTAAACTTATTACACATATCCCGATATAACTGTTTACGCAAATATGAAAATTCCCTACTGCGCCCTCCATTCCTCAGCATATGTCCTTTATCATTGAGATGACCACATAATTCGCCTAAAAGGTAATCAACACCTGTAGACTCTGCATAAAGGTAATCTTCCATAAGATGCCGAAGATGATTAAATTTATCTTTATCTTCAATATTAGGAATCATATTAAACAAAAGGTGCCGAAGATTATAGGAGGAACTTTTCAGCATCTGAGGCTTTACAGGAAAATAAAAATACTGATTTTTATAGCGGGAGTGTATCATATCCTCTCCAGAGAAATGCCGAAAAAAACGATCAAACGATTCCTTTAGTACTTGCTTTTTCTGTTCGTCATCCTCCTCACACTTTAATATTCCTGCATTGCTAAAATCATCATACATAAATCGTTTTAATTTATCTGATTGATCAGGTTGGAAAAATTCCGACAAAAAATTATTTGCCAGCAAGAATTTGGGCGTTTCAGGTCCAGAAACTCCAATATAAGAAGCCAGCGTCTCTTCGCTTATGTTATCACTCATATAAATTTATCCTTCTCTTTTTAGTTTTACAATTTTCTCTCCAGGAAAAAGTATGCTATTTTTCTTTTGAAGACTCAATGAAAAATTACATACTCCTTTCTCGTTCTTTTCAGTAAATTTCACTAACATCTTTCCATAAATATCTTTACGCGTCTTTAAAATTTTTCTAAAAAAAGTATTAATCGTATACTCTTCCACGGATTGGTTACTATGTCCGAGATAATAATAATCGTTTGCCATCATCAGATAACGGAATAACCGGTAATCAATGACCATGGTGATTGATTTTATTTGCCCTTTCGAATCATTATAGATATAGCTCATACAAAAACGATTCCGAGATTCTTCCTTTATCTTCTTTTCGTTTAGATTATTAAAATCTAATCCATAACGATTCCATACGATATCCATATTGCCTAGTTCAAATTCCGTTTGAATTTTGTCGCCCAACATCGCTGGCGTATCAACCACAGTCATTCCTAAATCGCTTTGGCCTTTGCGGGTCAGCCTTCCCAGCCCTCTTTTTAATGAATATAATACTCCTTGTTGAATTGTACTTGAATCAGTATAAGCCTTTTCTTGAAAAAATCGGATTGCCTCACGAAATTCCGGCAAATAATCAATATTCAATAGGGCATATTTATCTCCTGTTTCTTTAAAAAAATCACTTCTTTTTTGGCTAATACACGTTTCTATGGAATCATACATATCTAATCCAAATTTCGCATGGGCCGGATCCATACGCTTAATATGCTGAAGAATCCTGTCATTATCGAAATTGAAAATGTTTTCATAACTTCTTGATGATAACAGAGAACTGGGAATATTCTTTCGGTCATAACAGTTTTCACCAAATGTTATCATATATGCTACCATCGACAGCAACTCGCGAAATGTAATATGCTCTCCTATAAGATATACCGCATCACACAATATTCTTATGCTTTCTATCCCATTTTCTGTCCTAATATATTCCAAATTATTTCTAAACACACATTGTCCGCAAATTGAGCATTCCTGACATTCAAATCCATCATATTCCAAAAAGCCTTTGATAATCTGGGCAAATACTTCTTTATCTGATGCCAGATTTCTTTTTTCAAAATTAATAATTCTAACTTTCTCATTATCAATGTCCAGTTTTTCTAATAGACCAGGTTGATATCTCAATACAGATTTTGTAAATATACCAATATTAGCAGCAATAATAATATGCTTTTCCGTTTCTCCGCTCACTATGTTTGAAATAACCTGCAGAACCTTCTGCTTTTCCGTTTCTAACATAGCAGAAAAGTCCGTATAAATTTCAAATTCATGTCTCAACAATTGCTGGTTTAAACTTCGCAAAAGCCGGGATTTCCCATCACCTGCTTCTCCTGTAAGCAGAACAAACTGAAGTTTATCCATATGTTCCATGATATCCTGCTCTTCCGGAAGCAATACTTGAAACGTCTGATCTTCTCTTCGTTCATCCATCATGTAAGTATGACCTTGATAAGACGAGCAATACTTTAATAAATCATCAATCTTTTCCTTTATATTCATAAACCCCTCACTTTCACAAAAAATCTTGCACTGTTTTGACAGATTTTTTCTAGTTATGCCACATTTAATAAGTTATTACGGTTCTCCAACAGATTTTCTCTGCTTGATCAAGCTCTCATTCTTTCTTAATTATAGTCTATAAAAAGTAAAAATACAATAAAAACAGAGTAATGAACCACTTTACTCATTCATCACTCTGTCTATAGAACTTACTACTGAATTATCCTCTCATTTCTCTGCTGTTTCTGCTAAATAACCCCCATCACCCCTCCAATCCAATAAACCACCCCAAGCACCCAGCTAGCCAATATCCCATACAAAATCACCGGCCCCGCAATGGTAAAGATCTTACATCCGATCCCGAACACCTGTCCTTCCGCCTTATACTCAATCGCCGGCGACACCACAGAATTGGCAAATCCGGTAATCGGCACCAATGCCCCGGCGCCGCCCCACTTCACAATCTTAGGATACACATTGAATCCAGTCAGCACGATACTCCCTAAAATCAGTACCAGCAGATTCCAGGCCCCTGCGGTCTTCTCGTCCATACCATAAGACTGAAGCCAATTCATCATCACCTGACCCACTGTACAGATGATTCCTCCTGTGACAAAAGCCCTGACAATATTCTTCCAAACCGGATTCACGGGAGTTACTTCCTTCACATAGGCGTTATACGCGTCCTTATTGATCTCCATAAACCTGCCTCCTTGTCTCTGAACATTCATCCAGCGTTTGACGCTGCACCAACTCCCCTGTGAAAGTCCATTGCAGCCGGTTTTGCCTTCACGCAATCGCCGCCGGTATTCGCAATCCGAGCTTACGGTCTTTGCTCCCCTTCGGTCCGTGGGAAACGGACCTCCGCCAGAGAACAGGCACTCTGTCTGCTCATACCGGCTTGGCTGCCGGATATCTATGGTTCCGTGCAAGTAAGTCCGCATTTACCATAGCTTCCGCGCTGCACTTTCACAGTATCCCCCATGCCCTGTTTGGGGCGCCGCCATGAATAAAAGGGGGTTACTGTGAATCCTCCGGGGATGTGCAGAAAACGGGAGTGGAAGATGCTCCTTCGCGGCCCCGTTTTCGCACAGTTCAGCGCCGGAGCGCCGAACTTTCACAGTACGATTACTGTCAGTATGCTCCTGTCTTCCAAAAATCATACCATCAAAACACTACCTGGTAAATACTGTAAAACCCTGTCAGGGTCACGATGCCCACCAGAACCGGGGTCAGGTAGCGGATGCAGATCACCCACATCTTTTTCACCTTAAAGGGAATTCCGTCCCGCTCGATCTCCTCCACCAGATATTCCGGATGCCATTTCCAGCCCACATAATAGCACATGGTCAGGCCGCCCATGGGTAAGAGGATATTGTCGGTGATCATGCCCACAAAGTCAAACACGCTGTAGTTTAAGATCTGCACCTGGCCCAGGGCTCCGAAGGACAGGGCACTTGGAATCCCCAGGAGAAAGATGGCGGTTCCGATGATCAGAGTGGCTTTCTTTCTGGACCATCTCAGGGTGTCGATGGCAAAGGACACCGGCACCTCTAAGAGAGCGATGGCGCTGGTGACAGCGGCAAAAAACACCAGGATAAAAAACAGGCAGGCAAAGATCCCTCCGCCGGCGATAGCCGCAAATACTTTGGGCAGAGTCCCGAAGATCAGCCCCGGGCCCTGGCCCGGCTCCAGCCCGAAGGCGAACACCGCGGGAAAGATGGCGATTCCGGCCAGGATGGCGATCAGCGTGTCCAGCCCTGCCACCGAAGCACAGCTTCTGGGAATATTTTCCTTCTCACTCAGGTAACTTCCGTAAGTGATAGTGATTCCCATGCAGAGGCTCAGGGAGTAAAACACCTGACCCAAGGCGCTGCTGACAGAGTTTAAGCTGAAGGCAGAAAGGTCAGGCACAAACATAAAGGCCAGCCCCTCTGCGGCGCCGGGAAGGCTGATGCTCCTGACGATGATGATGAGAAGCAGCATAAACAGGAGAGGCATCATGATCTTGCTGGCCTTCTCGATTCCGCTGATTCCGAAATAACACACTCCGATGGTGACTGCGATAAACGCCAGATGCCACAGCACCGGCTCCGTGCTGCTGATAAACCCGTCAAAGTCCGCCGGGGCCGCCATAGTGGTCCCGTAGCTGACGATGTACTTGATGATCCAGCCGCCGATGACGCTGTAGTAGGATAAAATGATAAATGCTGCCAGAACCCCGAAGATCCCCACGATGCCTGCATGGGGATCGATGTCTCTGTATGCCTGCACCGGATCATGGCGTGTCTTTCTTCCCATGGACATCTCCGTAATCATCACCGGAAGTCCCAGTACTACGATAAAAAACAGGTAGGCTATAAGAAAAGGAAAACCGCCGTTTCTTCCCATAAGATAAGGAAATTTCCATAAGTTTCCCAGTCCGATCGCCGCACCTGCGGTGGCCATGATAAATCCAAGTTTGCTTGCCCATAGATTCTTTGTCTTCATCTTTTGCTTCCATTCCTCTTTTTTATATTTGATATAACTGCACGTTATGGCCCATTATACCATACGCCGTGTCTTTTTTCTACCTGAGAAATCACAAAATCATCGGAATTCGTTCTCTTCATCGTTAGGCTCACAGGGTACCGGTGAACCTGCCCCATATGCCTATTGAGAGATCGCCTGCGGCGGTGAGGCATATGCCCTGGCTCATTCGTGTGCTGACCCATGACTGATCCGCACAGTGATGATTTCATGGAATGAACAGAAATCACTGATTCCTGCCGCAGACGGCCGCCCTGCCTCAGCCGTTCCCATGCCCCGGAAACGGCTGCAGCAGGCGGCACATCCTGTCACCTTCCTATCCCCGCAGAAAAATAGAACAGAGACCCCAGCATTTTCCCCAGACCGATGGCCAGGATCACGTACTGGAGCCCCACAGACATATGGATCCGCCGGTTCATCACCGGCAGCGTCTTTAAGGTCTCTGCCAGGGACATGACCAGACAGCCCACGAAGATCCCCACGCTGGCCCCGAATATTCCCAGGAGCCAGGGATTCCCAAAGGGAAGGGGAAATTCAAACAGATCCAGGATATTCCCCATAAATCCACCCAGGATAATCATGGTCTCATAGAGCAGGATATGACCTTTGGTTCCCGTCTTTCCTATGAGTCTGGGAAAGACGCCGATGATAGCCAGAAACGCAAAGACGCCGGCGGCGATGATGCCTCCGGCGCAAAGCCCGAACACTGCCAGAGCAGCTAGTTTAACTGACATCAACTCCGGACTCCTTCCTCCCGTCATTTTGTATCAGGGTCTTGGAAATATTGTCCTCGTAGAGCCGCATCTCCACCTCCAGAGGAGTGGGATCCGTGTTCAGCTTCCATTTGCAGAAATGGTTGAAAAACAGGATGACACCCAGCCCCAGGCCGACGGAGTAAGACAGCTCCAGAACCGTAAAATCCCCGGCCTCCTGTCCCAGGCTGAGACGGTAGATCTCCTGAAACACGTCTGTGACGCTGGCATCATTGTTAAAGGTCATGATGGCGAAGGCCGCGCCGCAGAAACAGATGACTGCGACGAACACAGTCTTGCACCAGGCCCACACCTTGGCCGGCTTCTTCTTCGCCTTGTAGTCGATGATGTAGTCTGACTCCCCCACATGTTCCACCTGGATCCCGGGATCCATCTGAGAGATCAGGCTGATCACGTCCAGCACGCTTCCGATGTACCGGTGATCTTGATCCGACTGGATCTTTTTCACCTTTAAGGCCTTACAGCGGTTGAGGACTGACTCGTCGTCGCAAAAGAGTGTGCCGATGTCCTTCAGATAGACGTCTTTGTCGTGGACCTCGGAGATCTGGTTCAGCTTCAGATACAGGCTTTTTGACATCTCACATCATCTCCTTCGCCATGGAGGGGAGCGAAACCAGCATTCCTCCTGTATAGTCCTTGGCCCCGTTTAAAAAGAGAAGATACCACACGACCCCCGCTCCTATGAGGACCAGGGCCAGAGCCAAGAGATATCCCCACTTTTGCTTTAAAAATTCCATTCCACATCACATCCATTCTTTTTCTTATTGATCTGCCGGGCCCTAAAAGATTGGGCCGCCTGTGAGTAGTATGGCATTTTTTTTGCAAATCATACGGATATCACCTGATTCAAAATTTTTCCCGCATCCGTTTCAGAATTTTTTTCTCCAGCCGCGATACCTGTACCTGGGAAATATCCAAAGCCTTCGCCACCTCTGTCTGAGTCTGATTCTGATAGTACCGCCGCAGGATGATCTCCCGCTCCTTTCCCTCCAGCTGCCCGATCAGCTCCTCCAAAACCATGTGGTTGAGAAGCCGCTCCTGGTCCTGATTCTCATCCTCAATCCGGTCCATAAGGCACAGATTGTTGTCATCCTGCTTTTGAATGGTCTTGTACAGGGACTCCACCTCCGCCCCCGCCTCGATGGAAGCTGCCACCTCCTCCTTGCTGGCCCCCATCTCTCTGGCAATCTCCTCCACCGTAGGCTCCCGCCCCAGCGCACAGGTCAGACTCTCTCTGACGCTTCTGGCCCGCATGCCCATCTCCTTTAAAGAACGGCTGACCTTGATCATACCGTCATCCCTAAGAAACCTCTTGATCTCCCCGGTGATCATCGGCACCGCATAGGTGGAAAACCGCACCTCATAGGATAAGTCAAACTTGTCGATGGCCTTGAGAAGTCCGATACTTCCGATCTGAAACAGGTCTTCCATCTCGTACCCTCTGCCCTGAAATCTCCGGACGATACTCCAGATCAGCCCTAAATTATCCAGAACCAGCTGATCCCTGGCCCCTTTATCCCCCTTGTGCGCTCTGTCTATAAGGGTCATGGTCTCGTCCATGATTTCACCTGCCTATCCGTTTTTTCATGATCACTTCTGTTCCCTTCCCCGGTTCGGACCTCACCTCCACCTGGTCCATGAAGGCCTCCATGAAGGAAAATCCCATTCCTGACCTCTCTCCGGTCTCATCTGTGGTGTACATAGGCTCCATGGCTTTCTTTACATCTGCCATCCCTATCCCCTGATCCCTTATGGATACTGTGAAATCTTTCCCCTCCACAGCCGCCTCTATGTAGATAATTCCCTCCTTTCCCTGATATCCGTGGATGACCCCGTTGGTCACTGCCTCCGACACCGCGGTCTTCACATCATCGATCTCCTCTAACGTCGGGTCCATGCGGCTCATAAACATGGCAACCGTCATCCTGGCAAATTCCTCATTCTCAGACCGACTCTCCAGTTCCATCCGAAACGTCTCTCTCCCCTGGTCCATCCCCTGTCTCTCCTCTTTCTCTCTGACTTCTGCCATCCTCTCCACTCTCCTTTACCCCGCAATGGCGGCTTCCTTTGAATCATACCTGGGCACCAGTTTTCCGATTCCTCCGATGGTCAGCACCCTGAGAATCTGCACTCCTGCCCCGTAGATGGCCACCTTTCCTCCGCTGCGCTCCATCTGTTTGTAGCGGTTTAACAAAATCCCGATCCCCGAGGAATCCATAAACTGGGTTTTCGAAAAATCGAAGACGATCTTCGTGATATAATTCTCCGCCAGCAAAAGGTCTGTCTCGTACCGCAGATTTCGGCAGTTGTGATGATCCAGCTCTTTTGGCATATGGATCACCAGCACCTGTCCTTTCGCTTCATAGGTAAATGTGGATTCTGCCATGTATCCGTCCTCTCTTTCTTTTTTTGACACCTTACCCCCATAATACAAAAAGACACCACAAAAAAACCTCTCTTTTGTAGTGTCTTCCTCAAACCAGCCCTTCAATATCCCCTGGCCTCCTTGGCCAGAGCTGCCAGCTCACTGCTGGAAAAGTTCATAATCACCTGGCCGAACAGCTCGTTGGCCTTGTCCCGCTCCTCCTTGGCCTGATAGATCAATGCCATGTCATAGATCACCTGGGGGTTGTCCCCTTTGATGTTCAGGCTCTTCTGATAAAGGTCCAGAGCGGTGTCCTGATTGCCGGCATCCCGGGCCTCATTGCCCATGTCTGCCAGGACCTGATACCCTTCTGTCTCCATGTATGCGGTAATCTCCGCCGCCACTGCCGCCGTATCCGGGTCTGTGATAAGGCCAAGATCCATGTCCGCATACACGGTGGCCACGACCCTCATGTCCTGGGCCTCACGGGCCTTTAAGATCTGAACCAGCCTCTGATACTGCCTGATCCGTCCCTCCTCGTCCTCCTGCATGGTCAAAAGCTGAGAGGCCGCCTGATCCCGCTCCGACTCCATGTCCGAAAGCCTCTGCCCCAGAGCCCCAATCTCCAGATTCTTCTGGTTGACCTCCTGAAGCACACCGGTCAATTCCTGATTGTGCTGATTGTTCAGCTCCTGTTCCAGAGCAGGCATCACCAAAAACCAGATCACCGCGGCTCCCAGGGCCAGTCCCACCGCGATGTTGATGATGGTCATCCATCCCGTGGTCTCCCGATAGGTAGGGGGAAGGATGACGTCGTCGTCCTGCATCTGGCGATGGGAAAACGCCACATCCATCTTTTTTCGCTCCACCTCAGCCCGGCCGGTGTGAGATTTGACGATGGACATGTACCACAGAGCTTTCGGGTGATTCTTGTCGATCTGAAGCACCTTCTGCAGGGATTTGCCCGCCTTGGTGTAATCCCCATGGCTCATGTACAGCAGAGCCAGCACCAGATGAGCCTTGACAAAATGAGGATTGTAGTCCACCACCCTGCCCAGCAAAAGCACGGCCAGATCATCGCTGCCCGATTGGGCGTGGGACAGGGCCTGGTTATATTTTTTGATGTTCTGACTCTCCGCCTCCAGCCTTCCGGGCTTTTCCTGGATCTCCCGAAGGTACACTGCCGCCCGATTGCCGTCAGGCTGCAGATTCATGCTGATGACCCACTGCACCAGACTTTCCGCTGTCTCTCCCATCTCATAGTAGATCAGCCCCAGAAGATTCCTGGCCTCTGTCTGGTATTTATGAAAATGAAGACTCTTTTTCAGACACTCTGCCGCCCCCGTCAGATCTCGTATCTTCGCCTTCTCAAGCCCCTGGTTGTAGTACCCGTTGGCTATCAGCTGGCATCTTCTCGCATAATCCATAAAACTACTCTTTTCTCTCTTTGATCAGTTCCATCATAAGGTCCGTCATATCCGTCAGATCATTTTTTCCGATGGCATCCTCTACCGCCTCAATCTCCAGGCTGGGTTTATAGTGGCTTAATTCTTCTTCGAAATCAATCATGTCCTTCCTCCTTGAGCTGCCAGGATCTCTTTTATCTCCCCCACCAGATAGAGGGAACCGGCACAGAAAGCCAACCCGTCTCCACGGCAGGAGAGAAAATGATCCCATGCCTCCCTCACCGTGTCAAAGACCTCCACCGGACACCCGATCTCTCGCCGAAATATCTCCGCCAGCTCCCCCGTGTCCGCGCTCCGCTCTGTGGCCATATGGGCGATGGTCACACGGCTGATGGGCAGATCCCTGCACAGTTCCTCGATCATCCTGTGGTATTCCTTGTCCGACACCACTCCGAACATGAGGGACACACTCCTTCTGCTCTCCAGAACCATCCGTCTGACAGTCCGGGTCAGGGCTTCCATCCCTCCCCCGTTGTGGGCTCCGTCCACATAGATGCCGGGAAGCACTTCCTCCATCCGCCCGGGCCACCTGCTCTCTTCCATCCCCCGCCTGATCTGGTCCGGGGTGATGTCTGCGGCCCCTGTCTGGTTGAGAATCTCTGCCCCGAAGACCGCCACAGCACCATTGTTCATCTGATAGTCCGCCTCGGAGAAGACGCGGATCGGTCTTGCTCCCCATGGAGTCTCCACGGAAATCTCCGCAAATCCATGGCTTCGGCCCAAAAACCTATAATCCTTTTCCCCCACCGGATACCAGGGACAGTCCAGTCTCTCTGCCGCCGCCCGGACCACCTGGGTACTCTGAGGACAGCTGCAGTCACAGACCACCGGCACATGCCTCTTAAGAATCCCTGCCTTCTGGGCGGCGATGTCCTCCACCGTATGTCCCAGATACTGCATGTGATCCATGCTGATGGAGGTGATCACTGTCAGAAGCGGGTTTCGGATCACATTGGTCGTGTCCAGAAGCCCTCCCATGCCCGTCTCCAGAATGACAAAATCCGGCGCTTTCTCCTGACAGATCACCAGAAACATATAAAACAGAAACTCAAAATAGGTGGGGGGCTCATATCCCTCGGCTGTCATCCTGTCCGCCAGAGTCTTTACCCTGAGAAAGGCCTTCTCAAACGCCGGTGCCTCCACAGGTCTGCCGTCTATGAGAAACCGCTCTCTGGTGTAGACCAGGTGGGGGGAGATAAAAGTTCCTGTCCGGTACCCTGCCGCTCTCAGCACAGAAGTCAGATAGGCGCACACGGAACCCTTCCCATTTGTGCCTGCCACATGAATCAGCTTCATGGAGTCGTCCGGATCCCCCAGCTCTCCCAGAAAGTCACGGATGGCCTCAAGGCTGTTCTTCTTAGACGCCCACATGGGAATTCGGTTTAAGTATTCTTCTGCCTCCATAGACACCTCCTCCTGTGACCATGACCTTTTGACCCTGGTATCATCATTATAATATATGTCAACCAATATGCAACTGATTTTTTTCGCGGAATCCGACAAAATCATAGGATTTTTTATCCATTTCCCTGTCAGTAAGCCCGGGACGAGAGCTTACTGACGGCCTAACTGCACCAACCTCTCCTTCACCTGGGACATCATCTGGCTGTACCTGGCCTGTTTTTCCCTCTCCTGGGCGATCTTGTCCTGGGGAGCCCGGCTGACGAACTTCTCGTTGTTCAGCATGCCATTGACGCGGGCCAGCTCGCCCTCAAGCCGCTCTTCCTCCTTCTTCAGCCTCTCCACCTCTTTTTCTATATCCACCAATTCCGCAAAGGGCATATAGATGGTGGCCTGATGGATCACGGCGGACACCGCATCCTCGGCGATTCCCGTCTTGTCCTCCTGAAGCGCCACCTCATTGGCATAACCCAGGGTGGCAAAGAATACCCGGCTGTGTTCGAAGATGTCAAGCAGCTCCCTGTTTTCGGATACCACGTAGACCTTGGCCTTCTTGCTGGGCGGGACATTCATGGAAGAGCGGACGTTTCGGATGCCGCGGACCGCCTCTTTGATGACCTCCACCGCATGCTCCTCTGTCCGGAAATTCCACTCCGGGCGATACTCAGGCCAGGAGGCGTTCATGATGGACTCCTCCTCTTCGTTGAGATTGCAGAAGATCTCCTCGGTTACAAAGGGGATATAGGGGTGAAGAAGCTTTAAGGACTGATTCAGCACCGTCTTTAAGGTCCAGATGGCCGCGGCCTTGGTGGTGTCCTCCTCCTCCCACAGTCTGGGCTTCACCATCTCGATGTACCAGTCGCAGAACTCCTCCCACACGAAATCAAATACCTTTTGTAAGGCGATGCCCAGCTCATACCGGTCTAAATTGTCTGTCACCTCTTTTGCCAGGTCATTGGCCTTGGACAGGATCCACCGGTCCGCCATAGTCAGGTCCGCCAACTCCACGCAGGTGTCCTGTGCCTTCTCCAGATTCATCATGATAAACCGGGAGGCATTCCAGATCTTGTTGGCAAAATTCCGGCTGTTCTCCACTCTCTCCCAGTAAAACCGCATGTCGTTGCCGGGGGCATTGCCTGTGATCAGGGTCATGCGGAGTGCGTCTGCGCCGTATTTCTCGATGACCTCCAGAGGATCGATGCCATTTCCCAGAGATTTACTCATCTTACGCCCCTGAGAGTCTCTCACCAGCCCGTGGATCAGCACCGTGTGGAAAGGACATTTCCCCGTCTGCTCGATGCCGGAAAACACCATTCGAATCACCCAGAAGAAGATGATGTCATAGCCGGTGACCAGAACGTCCGTGGGATAGAAATACTCCAGATCCTCTGTCTTTTCAGGCCACCCCAGAGTGGAAAACGGCCAGAGAGCCGAGCTGAACCAAGTGTCCAGCGTGTCCTCGTCCTGAGTGAAATGGGTGCTGCCGCACTCCGGACAGACCTCCGGCTTCTCGGCAGCCACCACGATCTTGCTGCATCGGTCACAGTAGTAAGCCGGAATCCGGTGCCCCCACCACAGCTGTCTGGAGATACACCAGTCACGAATCCCCTCCAGCCAGTGAAGATAGGTCTTTCCGAAACTTTCGGGGACAAATTTCAGCTCTCCCGTCCTCAAAGCCTCTATGGCAGGCTTTGCCATCTCCTCCATCTTCACAAACCACTGTGGCTTGATCATAGGCTCCACTGTGGTCTTGCACCTGTCATGGATGCCTACCGCGTGGGCGTGAGGAACCACCTTCACCAGCAGCCCCAGAGCCTTCAGATCGTCCACTATCGCCTTCCTGGCCTCATACCGATCCATGCCGTCATACTTGCTCCCCGGCAGATGAATGGTGGCATCGTCGTTCATCACAGCAAGCTCCGGCAGATTGTGGCGTTTCCCCACCTCAAAGTCATTGGGGTCATGGGCCGGTGTGATCTTGACACAGCCGGTGCCGAACTCCTTGTCCACATAGGCATCTGCAATCACCGGGATCATGCGGTCCGTCAAGGGCAGCTTTAACATCTTCCCCACCAGGTCCTGATACCGCTCGTCCTCCGGGTTCACCGCGACCGCCGTGTCCCCCAAGAGGGTCTCCGGCCTGGTGGTGGCGATCTCCACATACCGGCCTTCCTCCCCGACGATGGGATAATTGATATGCCAGAAGAATCCCTCCTGGTCCTCATGGATCACCTCCGCGTCCGAGATGGAGGTCTGACACACGGGGCACCAGTTGATGATCCGGGATCCTTTATAGATATATCCCTTCTCATAGAGCCTTAAAAATACTTCCTGAACCGCCTTGGAACAGCCCTCGTCCATGGTGAACCGCTCCCGGTCCCAATCGGCGCCGGATCCCATCTTGTGAAGCTGGTTGATGATCTTTCCGCCGTACTCCTTTCTCCAGTCCCAGCATTTCTCCAGAAATCCGTCCCGGCCTAAGTCTGCCTTCTCGATGCCCTGCTTCTTCAGGCTCTCGATGACCTTCACCTCCGTGGCGATGGCCGCGTGGTCCGTGCCCGGCTGCCACAGGGCCTCAAAGCCCTGCATCCTCTTATATCGGGTAAGAATATCCTGCATGGTGTTGTCCAGGGCATGTCCCATGTGGAGCTGACCCGTGATATTGGGCGGCGGCATCATGATGGTAAAAGGCTTCTTGTCCCTGTTAGGCTTTGCGTGAAAATACTTGTTGTCCAGCCATCTCTGATAGATCTTCTCCTCGATGGCAGATGGATTATAGGTTTTTTCCAGTTCTTTCATCTTCTTTTTCTCCTTTTCTCCTGATTTGAATGTAGGCATTTGCGAAACTCAAAACTTGGCTGAATATTCTGACAATATATTCCAGGAAAAGCCATTACGCCATGGAGCTGAGACCAGAAAAAACAGGAGGGCCCTCTGCCCGAGTGTTTTTTGTCCTGCTGGGCTCAGCGGAATGCCTAGCGTACGAAGGCTTTGTATGGAATATATTGTCAGAATATTCTCTTAACTTTGACTTTTGCAATTACCTATGATTTGAATGTCTTCTGATCCCACCGGCTTCTACATCTGATGGCGGACCACCGAATACTCATCGTTCAGCCGGTAATAGGAGCAGTGAAACTTCTGACTGCTCAAAAATTTTACCATGTCGTCCTCGTCCAGATCAGCCTCGCACACATAGTATCCGCAATCCTCATCATAGACATAATTGACACAGCTGTCACAGCTGCTAAGACTCCTGTCTCTGGCTGCCTTCATGGCATCACCTGCCTTTCCCTTCAACCCCTGCATCCCTTAGCAAAAAGAATCCTGCTGCTAAGGATCCTCAGCCTGCGGCGGGCCGCTTTAGCGACAGGATTCCGCTCTGCCGCAGTGCGATCCTGCCCGGATGGCTTTTGTTCTATTGGGCACACTTTCCCATAGAGCAAAAAAGCCCTCTGTGCAATCTCTCACACAAAGGGCGAATTCTCCGCGGTACCACCTTTTTTACAGAAGCCCGAATCCCGGGATTCCTCCGGTCTCTCTTCTGTCACTCTCAAGTCCCATAACGCGGACCAGACGGAAGCGGCTACGTTCTGCCGGACCTGGATATCCAGGCCGCCTTCACCGCTCCGGCTCCAAAGCTACCTTCTGTCTCCCCTTTCCGAAACCGCCTTTCAGCCTGCGGACGGTTCTCTCTGCCGGAGTTTGAGACATACTCCTCTTTTTCACAGCCGTTGTCTATTGCTTTTTACCTGATATCATAGCCAATTTCCGTGTATTTGTCAAACCTTTTTTGCTTTTATGCTGCCTCCATCTTCCTCTTCACCTTCTTCAGCACCACCAGATAACAGATCAGATGGGCGGCAAATGTGATTCCCCACGACACCGGATAAGACAGATACAGGGTAGGCAGAGTCCGGTTCGCAGCAAAGACGGTGTAAATCCAGAGCACCCGAAAGGCACAGGCGCCGGTCAGAGATACCAGCATGGGCATCACCGAATACCCCATGCCTCTGAGAGCTCCCACCATGCTGTCCATCAGCCCGCAGACAAAGTAGGTGGTTCCGATGATCCGCAGCCTGTTCATGCCGAATCGGATGACCTCCGGGTCCGAGGAATAGATTCCCAAAAGCCGTCTGCCCAGAAACACTGCACCATCCCCCATGACGAAACCTACCAGAGAAGTGAGGATCAGACAGTAAATCAGGATCCTCTTCATCCTGTCATACCTGCGCGCCCCGAAATTCTGGCTGGTAAAGCTCAATGCCGTCTGATACACCGCATTCATGGAGGTGTACACGAATCCTTCGATGTTCTGAGCCGCCGTGTTGCCCGCCATGGCCACGGAGCCGAAGGAGTTGACGGAGGACTGGATTAAGACATTTGAGATAGAAAAAATAGCTCCCTGAAGACCTGCCGGCAGGCCGATCCTTACGATGGAGCGCATCTTATTTTTCACAATCCGCAGTTTTCCCAATTCCAACCTGTAGCCGGCATCGCTTTTTATCAGACACCTCACGATCAGAAAGGCTGATATCGCTTGGGAGATCACTGTGGCCAGGGCCACTCCCGCCACTCCCATGGACAGGGCAATGACAAAAAACAGATTCAGCACCACATTGATGATTCCGGCAGCCAGAAGGAAGTAGAGAGGCCTCTTGGTATCTCCCACCGCCCGCAGGATGGCACTTCCGAAATTGTAGACCAGGTTCACCGGCATTCCCACAAAGAAAATCTTCATGTAAAGGGTCGCAAGAGGAAGCACGTCCTCCGGCGTTCCCATGAGAGTCAGAAGGGGGTCTGCCAGAACCACTCCCACCAGGATAAGGATCCCTCCTCCAACTGCCGCCATCACCATGGCCGTATGTACGGTCTCCTCCAGATCTCTCATCTGCTGGCCGCCGTAGTATCTGGCCACCAGAACATTGGCGCCTACAGACATACCGATAAACACATTGACCAGCAGATTGATCAGGGAGGAGGTGGAGCCGACCGCTGCCAAGGATTCGCTTCCCGCAAATCTTCCCACCACAATAATATCCGCCGCGTTAAATAACAGCTGCAGGATCCCTGACAGAATCAGGGGGATGGCAAATACCACGATCTTGACAAAAATCGGGCCGCTGCACATGTCCATCTCATAAGAGTTTGATTTTTTTCGTAATTCCATGATTGTCTCCCACTAGGGTTTCTGCCCTATTTTTCTCCTCCGTCTTAAAAGGATTTAGGACCTAATATAGCACGTTGTCCCGCCAAATTCAAGAGGAATTCTCGGTATTTTATCTACCCTGTGTTTGAAAAAATACATGCTCTAGGCCATATTCCGGTACTCCTCCTTCCACTCCTCCACCAGATGGGCCGCCCCTTCCAGCCTCTTCACGGAATCCTTCTCAAACAGTTCCTCGATCTCCTTTACTCTCCGGGACTCGCCTGCTCTCTCCCCTGCCTCCTTAAATGTCTTATCCCACCTCTCACTCATATCCTCCAAAATCATGGACCGATACCGCTCCTTTAACTGCACAGCCGGAGACAAATTTGCCAGATAATACATCTTTTCCAGGATCTTCTGGTCCTTCTTCTTGCCGTAGGCTTTATCAAACGCATCCACTGCTTTCTGAAACTGAAAAATCCGGGCATAACAGGCTCCCAGGTTGTTCCATATCCTTCCGATCAGCTGTTCGTCCGCCTTGTCTCCCGCCGCATCCAGGATCTCCCTATATCCGGTGATGGCTCTGCCGTACTGCCCGCACTCCGCCAGATAGTCTGCCTTTTTCTTGGCGTATTCCAGGGGCGGCAGCTTCCGAAGCGCCCCAAGGTTCTGCCTAAGCCGGTTTAACTCTGCCGTGGTATAGTAATCGCACTCCTGCATAAACAAGAGCAAGATCTCCTCCGATCGGTCGCCGCTCTTTAACCGCTGCTCCATCCTGGCAGCCACAAAGCCCATCCCCAGCTCCTCTCTGACAAATTCCACCAGATTCTGATCCACAAACCCATCGGTAAAGAGCAGAGGATGGTGGTAGACAGCATAACACAATTCCTGTGAAGAGTGAATATGGATCCCCAGGCCCTCTATATAAAACGGATGTTCCGCCTTTTTCTGTCTGCAAACTATCACACTCATAGCATAACCTCTTGTCTCACCAAAGCCCCGGTAGACGGAAAAAACTCCCCGAATCCTTGGTCTTTTACCGTCACCGCCATGGTCTTCTCGTCCAGAAATCCCAGCTGAACCAGCACTTTAAGAGTCTTCTCGTCTCTTTTGGGAAATCCCTCCAGCTGAATTTTAACCGCCTTTTTCCGGTTGGTATTCAGAGCCGTAATCAGAAACTCCAGATAATCCTGATGGTCCAAAATCAACTCCACCTCGATGTCCGACTCATACCACACATCTCCTGCCTTAGCCAGAATCAGCTGATTCTCCTGGTCCTTGGAAATCACCTTCATGGCCACTGTACAGTCCAGTCTTCCCTCACAGATACACACAAACGGATACGCGCTTTTGTCCCTGAGAAGATCTGCCGCCCGGTATACGGCTCCCTTGGCGAACAACGCCTGCTCCGTATAGACTCTCCTGCGATTGCACACCAGCTTCATGAATTCCCTTGCCCACTCCCGGTTCTCAAAACCCCTTCCAGTGAGAAACACGGAGGAAAACAGCTTTTTCTGCAGAAGCCTGCTGCCGCAGGAACACAAAATCTTGTCTGCCAGCCTGGCTCCTGACTGAGAATTCAGGATATCCAGGCTGAAGCTCTCCTCCAAGCGCTCCCTCTCCGCCAAAACCATACTCTGGCGCATTCCCCTCTGCACCTTCATCTCATAGTAGCACAGACTGTCTGCGGACAAGTCAAACATGCCCACCTGGTTGTTCCACACTTCTCTCTTCTGGCTCAGCACATAGTACAGGAAGCTTTCCGTGTGGCTGATCACATGAAACCGGTTCTTTTCTATTCCCAGATATTCCCTTGTCTGCAAAAGACGCTGCAAGAGCCCTGGCTCAATCCTGGGAACCGTCAGGAACAGCTCCCTCACCTGGTCTGTCCGGTACGTTTCCTTGGCCAGAGAAAGCACCTGTAAAAGGAACTGGACCATCAGCTGCACCCCGCCATACTTGACTCCGCCTATGGTGGCCGTGCCGTCCTTCTGCACCAATTTCACCAGCTTATCCACCATAACACCCTCACCTGCCAGGGCACTGGCGTAGGCAGGTTCTCCCACCAGCCACTTATCTTCGTTTTTCTTTTTGCAAATCACTGTAGGCAGAGTAAAACTTGTTTCTCCCTCTTCACAGACCAACTGCGTGTAGGCGTCACACAGATCGATGCCCAGTATTAATCCATCCATCGATGCTCCTTTTTTCCTTAATCCTCTACAGCAGTCCGAACAGTTCCTCCACCGCCGCAGTTTTCTTCACATATTCTTCCATGGCTTTCCTCAAACCATCTTCCTCTTTCACGTTCAGACACAGAGACATTTGATTCAGCAGGCCGAATCTGCTTCCCTGATCTCCGGAGTCCGAAAGGTCGCAGGTCACGCTCCCCTCCTTCATCAGAGTCCTCGCGCCGCCCTGGTATTCATAAATCTCATATTCCATGATCTCTCCCTCAAACAGAACCTTCTGTTTGACAAAAATCCCCTGATATACCCGTCTCATATCCTCTCTGTGGAACCGCTCCTCGTCAGGAAGGATGCGGATCTGCAGCTCCACCTTGGATCCCTTCTGCCCCACATACTGGATCATGGCCTTGTCCATGATCTCCTCCGGAACCCGTATCTGCCCCGCAAACTGTTTGAAATAGGGGAATACCATGCCTTGGTCCAGCAGATAATCCACGATGGTCTGGCACAGCTGCCTCTGCTCCTCTTTAAGCGCCGGCTGCTGGCTGTAATACCGGCTTAAGGCCAGAAGATAGATGGTGGAGACCCGCCCTTTCTCGATGGCACTCTGAATCATGGCCTCCAGATAGTCGAAAACCTTATCAGAAACAGGGGCATCGTGAAGAAAATATTCCGCACTCTTGATGGTAAAATACGCTCTGACGATGGATTCCCCCGTCTTTTTTCTGGTAACATAAAAGGCAAAAACCTGATCGATCCTGGACACCTCCCCGACAAACATCATCTGGGCCAAAAGCCGCTCCTCCAGGTCATAGGTCTCCACCTGTCCCTTTACCCCTTTTCGCAGCACCCCGTACATCTGCTGGGAAGTCCCGTTAAAATGCTCGCACAGATAGTCCAGAATCACCGTATCCGCCAGCTTTGCTTCATAGACCTGAAAGGACAGGTCCAAAAGCAGGTCATTCTGATCAAACATCTGCTCCAGGATCATGTGGCTGCACAGCTCTTTTAAGCGCTCCGCCTTCACCTGACATCCGAACCGGCTTATCATGTCATAGGCCTCCCGGATATATTCATGATGGATGAGGGCCTCACACAGCTTGTTCTTCTGATCCTTAGAGAGCAGTCCTGTGTCCGAGGCCAGCAGGGGAAGAATCTTGGCATCCTTTCCCCGACCATCCTGATAGCAGGCGATCAGCCTCTCTGTCAGCATCTGGCGGTAGAGAGGATGAAGGGACAGCTGGCTTAGGGCCTGCTCCATAACCTTTCTGTCCTCCTTTGCGGTAACTTCGTGAGAGACTGCCTCCTTGCAGGCTGTGAGGAGAAGCATAGGCTGCCCCGGATCCAGCTCAAAACACTTCTTTTCCAATTCCGGCATGTCCAGGACTCTGGTCTTGACATGACTGATCCGGGTGTACCGGTTGCCGTAGGCATCCTGAAAGAGGATAGTCACCTCCCCCGAAAAGATGGGAACATAGGCCACACCGTCCTCCAAAGGATATACCGCCTCCTCTGTCAGCTCCTCGTAACACACCACCACATACTTCATCTTTGGGTTCTTACAGCGGATCCGATAAGAGCGCAGGATCGACGGTAATGTCCCTGCAAGGCTGGAATCCACCATATCCGGATAGATCATCTCCTGGTAAATCACCGCCAGACGCCTGCTGATCCGGGACTTCAGCGCCTGCTCCACGGCAAACTTGCTGACTGTCCTCTCATACTCCTGATACACCGCCGTGTCCGCGTTCACATACCGAATCAAATTTTCGTAGAGAGCCTCCCTGCTGCTCCGGTCCAAATCACATTCATAGGAAAAATATAAAAATACCTGCTTGGGGATAGCCTGCCTGTAATCTCCCGGCAGAGAATACATAAAATATTCATATAGGCGAGTCAGCGACAGCTGGCTGTCCACCGCCCGCTCATACCAAACAAAATCTGCCTCCCTTCGGCATTCTCCCCGGATCATCAGGCTGCACACCGCCTCCAAAATCTCCTTGCAGGGAAACTTCTCATAAAGTGCCTTCAGCATCCGGCAGCAGAGAGGCTGATAGCGGCGATTGATCCCGGACAGCCTGGCCGCCTTCACCGCCAGCTCTTCGCTGACCAGCCCCTTCCTTGCCCCGTAGTTTAGGGCTTGAAGCTCCATGGCCCCGATTCCGTATAAAAGCTGAGGAGCCTGATTCCACACCTCCAGTGCCTGCTGGTAGAGAAAGGGACTGGTACATCCCTCTCCAAACAGTACTTTCAGCTGACTCAACACCTCGCCCGGATTCTCAAAACACCAGTTTTCATCACACATGGTGTACAGATAAAAAAGCAGATAATCGGCCCGCCCGTCCTCCACGTACTTTCCCAGAAGCCTCTTTAAAGAATCCTTTCTCTCCGGATCCGGATACACCAGGACATGAACATACTCATACAGACAGTACCACCCGGGCTGCTCCATCCGCCTCTCGTACACCGCCTCCTCGCATTCCCCAAGATAAGGCTTTGCCTCCTCGTTTCTGCCCAGAACCGCCATCAGCTCTGACTGCATGAGAGACAGCAGGGCAGAACCTCCGCCGCTCATGCGCAACTGCTCAAGCTCCTCTGTCATCAACTTTCCAAGCCCTTCTTCTCTCCTCTTCTGTGCCTCATACTCCAGGCGAAGAGACAGATACCGATGATACCGCTTTCCCTCCGGCTTCTCCTTATTCCCCAAAGCCCCATGGGCCTCTATGACCACTTTTATGGTCTCATACATGGTCTCTATGGAGATACTTCCGTAATTTTTGCCGCCGTGGAGAGCCGCCGGATTGATCTCATAGGGAAATTCACACCGCCCGTCCTGAAAATCCTCGTCCCTTATAGTCTTCTTGAAGCTTTGGATAAAGTCTCCCTCCACCCTGACGGTGACCGGCAGATATCCCCACCCTTCCTTTCTGATCTCTATCACATCCGAGATCACCTGGTCTGCCCCATAATACTCCCGCCTTAACTGTCCGGTCGAGAGTCTCACCGGCTCCTTCACTCCCAGAGCGATAAAGAACTGTTCCAGCTGCCCAAATCGGTTCCCCTGTCCGTGAAGTCCGTCATAGACCGCCCGGATGGAGAGATCCCGCATAAAGGGAGCCTCCGGGAAATCGCGAAATTCAAAAAGTCTCAGTGCCAGATCATAATCTCTTTTGGCGAGAGCGGCAAAATCCTTTGGCTCCTTCAGGCTGGAGAGAATCTTTCCCGAATTACCGGCCGCCACACGGAAAGAATAGGGAACCTCTTTCTCCCCTCCGTTGGTGACCAGATAAAAGGCTCCCTCTATGACATCGCCATATTCCAGATATCGGCTGTCCACCTCATAGCCCACACGGCTTTGCAGCCCTCCAAAAGAAGAGTTGGGTATCTTCACCCTAGGGTTGGAGGAATAGACCAGCCCCTTACATTGAAGTCCGTTTTCGCTGGACAGTGCCAGCTCCCGTCTGCTCCTCTCCCCTGCTCTGATCTCTTCTTCTATCGCGGAAGGCTGAATGGTCAGAACCGGCACTTCCATATCTATGATGCCTTTTGCCAGGCGGTTAATCCGCTCTCTCATGTTTCTTCACCTATTCTCATTGGTCAATGTCATTTGAAACCATTCTAGCACATTTCTTCCTGTTTTACTACATGAAACTTTGTTCCTCCAAAAACCTCTCCGAATTTCTGAAAAATTACAAAAATTCTATTGAATTTGTGCTTGCATTTTTTTCACAACGTGGTAGAATAGAGGCATGGGGCATTAGCGCAGTTGGGAGCGCGCAACATTCGCATTGTTGAGGCCGTGGGTTCGAATCCCATATGCTCCACGTATATCCCCTTATGGAAGCATAGCTCAGCTGGGATGAGCGTTCGCCTCACACGCGAGAGGTCATGGGTTCGAGCCCCATTGCTTCCATTTTTTTATTTACTATGAAAGTCCCAGACGGTATCCATGTGCCGGTCATGCTTGCATGAACCGGCACATGGATATCGGATGGGCAAGCCGGTATGAGCAAGGAGAGCGACAGCTCGGATTGCGAATACCGGCGGCGATTGCGGAGCAATCGACTTTCATAGGGCGGCCGATGCAACATCAAAAATTGCACAAAGCCCTTTATAAAGGTCCCCTCCCTCAGACCGCCGCCCTTCTCCGGATCACAATTGCCGGCACAGTCGACTTTTTTCATAGGGTAGCTGGTTGCGGCCGCGCTCCGGTGCGAGAGTCCGGCCGACGGGGCTCTTTATTTTTGCTGTTTCAGTGATTGTCAGGTGATGAGGAGTGTAGCGATGCTGTCAGACCCCATGACATTGTATAAATTGATGAATCTCTATATGCTAAAACATGTCAATTTTCCGCTGACCAATTCCCAGTTGACGGATTTTTTTCTTGCCCATGAGTATGCCACGTACTTCACGCTTCAGCAGGCTCTGAACGAGCTGTCCGAATCCGGTCTCATCCGTATGCAGTCCAATCACAATATGACCCGCTATGAGATCACCCGGGAAGGGGAGGAGACTCTGGAATTTTTCGGGAAGAACATCCCTCCCGCCATCGTGACAGACATGGAGGAATACCTGGAGAAACATCGATTCCGCATGCGCAACGCCGCGGGGCTGACGGCAGATTACTATAAGACAGACAATCAGGATTATATGGTCCACTGCGAGATTCGGGAGGGAAAGAGCCTTCTTCTGGATCTGAAGCTTTCCGTGCCGGACCAGGGTCAGGCGGAATCCATGTGCAGTCAGTGGGAAAAAAAAAGCCAGGAGATCTATTCTTACATCATGAAATCTCTTTTTGCCGATTCTTAGAAAGAAAGGAGTTGATTCCTTATGAAAAAGCTGAAAAAGAAAATTTTCCTCATAAAAGCAAAGATTTTTCTTCTCTTTGTCCTCCCTTTTGCAATTGTATTGCTGGCCATAAAGACCTTGGAGACTTTTCTTCGTCAAAACCTTCGTCAGGCGGCATCCTCGATGCCTCATGAGCGCCCCGACATCCGGCCGGTATCCCAGACCTCCTTTCATCCGGAGATCGTCCCCGCCCGGCCTGTCTCCCTAAAGTAAGGGGAAACCTATTTGGTCAGGCGGGAATTACCGTCTTTGTCAAAAAAGTACAGAGCGTCATCGATGCGCATAGCCGTATTTTTCACCATCTGATGATCTTTATAGTAATACCGCTTCCCGTTGATAGTTCTCCATCCGGTGCCCTCAAAAGTCTCTGTGTAGTCCTCAAACACAAATTCCAGACACACCGTTCCCTCGATTCCGCGAACCTTTCCCATATCCGTACATCGCCACAGAGTCCTGTTCTCGAAGCTGTTGGCCAGTCCGTAGCGGCTGTACCACACGTCATAGGGAAGTTTTCCTGTGTCCATGTGCTTGGTCAGCCATTCATTGTCTCCAAAGATAACGGCCTTGTACCCGGCATCCTCGATGACCTTGCAGAACGCCTCCACCTGGCTGGTGATCTCTGCCCTGGTAAAGCCCAGGTCTAAAAGCCTCTGGGACTCCACATCATAGGCGATGGGATAGGAAACCCGGTACTCTTTTACCCGATCCAGGACATATCTGGCCTCCTTCCTGGCCCCTTCCACATCCAAGGCATCTCCATAGAAACAGATCCCTGTCTCCAGTCCTACACTGGCCGCGTTTTCCATATTGCTGCCGAAATATGGATCCGGATCCTCATAGTACCCCAGACGGACCATGGCAAAGGAGATATCATCCTTTACCACCTGTTTCCAATTGATATCCCCTGCCCGGTTTTGATACTTTGTGATGGTAATTCCTTTTTTCAGGGCACCTTTTATGGGAGTCTTTCCGTCTGCGGAGATCCAGTACCCGTTGACATTGGTCCAGGGCTCAAAGGCCCATGTCAGAATCGGACGGCAGACGGCAAGAATTACCGTCAGGCCAAGGATTGTTTTGCCCCATGTTCTCTTAATGTTCATCATTCCTCTCTTCGAAACCTGTCTATCTCCTGAATCAGAAGTCGGATCTGTCCGATCAGGGCGTCAAAAGCCCCGTACTGATACAGACGCAGCCCTACTATCCCCACCGGCACTGCCAGGATCATGCCGGAGAGTCCGCTTACCTTAAATCCGATGTACAAAAAAAGTAAGGTCAGCAGCGGGGGAAGCCCCATGGAGTCTCCCACAATCTTAGGCTGAATGATCTGCCGCACCACCTGAGTCAGCACATACAGAAGAATCAGGCCTGCCGCGAAGGCGGTCTCCCCTGAGAGAAGCTTTACCACAGCCCACGGAAACAGCGCTGTCCCCGTCCCAAACAACGGCAGAAAATCCAAAATCGCGATCAGAACTGCCAGCAGCAGTCCGTATGGAACGCCCAGGATTACAAAGCCGACAGCCAGTATCGCGGCCACCACAAACATGATGCGGAACTGGGCCAGAAAATAACCGCCGATGAGATTTCTCAAATCTTTTTTAAACAGCCCTATATAGGATCGGACATTCTCCGGGATAATTCTCGTTACAAAGGAGCGGATGTGATCCTGCTCCACGATAAAAAAATAGGAGGAAAGAATCACCACGATCGAGTAGACCAAGGCCGCCGGAATCCCTTTGGCCACATTGCCCGCCACAGTTACTGTGGGAAAAGCCATCTTCCCCATCAGGCTGCTGATGAATTCTCCCAGGTTGTCATTGATCCGGTTAAATCCCTCCTGGACTGTGGGAGGCATCTTGGCCATCATCCGGTTCAGCGAGTCCATGGCAGCCGCAAATTCCAACTTGGCTGTCTCATAAATCACCGGCATATCTGCTGCCAGCCTTCTGACTCCCGCCCCAATCCAACCGATGAGTCCGTAAAATCCTCCGATGACGCCGGCAAGGACCACCACCACGATCAGCACCGACGAGTGGCGGCGCACCAGATTCAGCCGTCTCTCCAGCAGTCTCACCAGAGGATTGGCCACCATGGCGATGAGCCAGCCGATAAAAAACGGCATGAAGAATTTGATCAGCCATGGCCCCAACATACACACCATTAAAATTTTGATTACAGGAATCAGGATATTGAGCAAAATCTTAAGAATCCGTCTTCCGTCTCCCATTTCATCACCAGCCCTATATCTTTTTCAGATAAGACGTCAAAAAACGAACCAACACTTCCATCTCCTCTTCCGTTCCTATGGTCACTCTCAAGTGATCCTTTAATCTGGGCTCCGGGAAATACCTCACATAGATCCCGGCCTCCCTCAGAGCGCAAAACAGCTCCTTTGCCGGCGCCTTCTCATGAGTGACAAACAAGAAGTTGGCACTGGACTTGGGGAAGGAAAAGCCCAGCTCCCGCAGCTTTATGGCTGTACTCTCCCTTGTGAGGACAATCCTTGCCACTGTGTCCTCGAAATAGGTCTGATCTTTCAGCGCCTCTGTGCCCAGGATGATGGACGGCATGTTCATGGTATAGGAGTTGTAGGCGTATTTCACATTCTGTAAGGCCTTGATCAGCGTCTCGGAACCCATGGCATATCCGATTCTCATCCCTGCCATGGACCTGGATTTGCTGAAAGTCCGGACCACCAGAAGGTTATCCAGACGGTCCAGGAGAAACCTGGCCGAATGTCCTCCGAAATCGATATAAGCCTCGTCTACAATCACCACCACATTCGGATTGGCTTTCGCGATCCACTCCACCTGTCCCGCAGCCAGAGCGATCCCTGTGGGGGCATTGGGATTGGGGAATATGATTCCGCCGTTTTCTCTCCCCCCGTAATCCTCCATCCGTATCTGAAACCCTTCATCTACCGGAATCGTCTCGTAAGGGATCCCGAACAGTCTGGCCCACACGGGATAGAAGGAATAGGTCACATCGGGAAAAAGCACGGGCTTTTTGGAGTTGAAAAATGTGAGAAAGGCCATTCCCAGTACATCATCAGAACCCACTCCCACAAAAATCTGGTTTTTCTCCAAACCGTGGATTTTGGCCAACTCCTCCACCAACACATTGGAGGAAGGATCCGGGTATTTCCTGAACTGTTCCCCGTCCATCTCCTTCAGGGCTTTTAAGACACCCGGGGCAGGCGGATAGGGATTCTCGTTGGTATTCAGCTTGATGATCCCATCCCCCTGGGGCTGCTCCCCCGGCACGTAGGGAACCACGTCTCTAATATAATTTTCCCATGGTCTCATAGGCAGATTCCTCCATTTTCTCTGACTTTTATGATCTTCTATCTTCTATCGTCTCACGTCACAGTACACAGCCATCACCCCGGTCACCGCCAGATAAAACCAGGTGGTGGGATTGCTGAACCAGGTGGTAAAAAACGACAGCACCATATAAATCGCAAACTGTCCATAGACCAGGTATCCTATGGGTGTTCTCATCTGATTCTGCTTTACTGACAGGACTCCTGCCGCTGCTCCCAAAAGGCAGGCAAACAAAAGGACTCCCACAACTCCAAAATCATAATAGGCATCGTAAAACAGGGTCATTGTGGTCAGCTCGACCTTGGTCACATACGGCGGAAAATTGACCAGACCGGGAAACAAAAACTTGAGTCCTGTCAGCGCCCACACCGGAAACAGCATACGCAGTCCGAAGGTATGAGCCGGCAGAGCCTCCACCAGACAGTCAAAATTCTCATAGTTATTGGCGATATAGATATAGGGCTGTGAGATAAAAATAGGCATCCGGGCATTTTTCATCTCGAAAATTCCGTTTAGATAGGTCACATCATGACTTCTGGCCACGGATAACAGGACATACAGGGGAATCAAAAGCACCAAAAGCGCCGGCAGAATCACCGGGTTCATCTGCCGCCTATATGCCCCAAAGGTAAAGCATGCCACGAGCACGGAAAAAATCAGTTGAAATCTGGAGACACACAGAAGAGGGATGGCCAAGGAGATGCCGGTCATCACGAGCGCCAGGACATTGCGGTAAGTCCGTCTGCTGCCTCCTTCCAGAAAGAAAAGGACACACAAGGACGGAACCAGCACACAGGACACCGTAAAATAGTGGACTCCTGTGATGTGAAATTCTGAATATGCATGGGGTACCCCTCTCACAAAGAGAGGGATAAATCCCAACACTACAGCCTCGAAAACAAAGGCGGACACGCTCACCAGCGTCACTGCCTGCATACATCGAAATACCGGGCGCACGAAAGATTTCCTTCTCCGCCTGTTTCTCCTGCCATACTGACCCTCATCTCCCAACTGCAGGCAAACCACCTCATAAACCGCCCAAAACCCTGCCAACGCCAGATAAAAACACACCCATGTCATACCGTTCCAGTCGCTCTGGAGATGACTCAGCTTGAGACAGGCCAAAGCCTGCCCACCCACCCAAAATGCGCAGAACAGTCCCCGCAGATGAACCAGGTTGCCAGACTTATGGTAATCATAATAATATAAGTAAGCGGCTGCGGCCAGCAGGACCCCTCCGGACAGATAATACCGTCCGAAGCGGGCCAACCCGTAACTGGCAGCGTAGCAGATGCTGTAAACTAACATACGCCCTATCCTTTGAGTGATTACTGATTTACAAATTCCTTCATGTAAGCTTCTACTTCCTTGGCTGTAGTAAAGCTCATGGCTTTCTCTGCCACTGCCTCAAGGTCCTCTGCGCTGTACTCTGTGATCATCTTTCTGGACTTTAAGATGGCAGAAGCACTCATGCTGAACTCATTTAAGCCAAATGCCAGGAGAAGCGGGATCATCATGGGATCGCTGGCCGCCTCACCGCACATTCCCACCATGATGCCGGCTTCCCTTCCGCAGCGGATAATGTTGCGGATACTGCGCAGAACTGCCGGGTTGAAGGTGGAGTAGAGATAAGATATCTTCTCGTTGCCCCGGTCCACGGACATGGTGTACTGGGTCAGATCATTGGTGCCGATGCTGAAGAAATCCACCTCTTTGGCAAACACGTCCGCCATCAGGGAAGCGGCAGCCGTCTCCACCATAATCCCTACCTGGATCTCCTTGTTGTAAGCAATCCCTTTCTGATCCAGCTCTCTCTTCACCTCCTCGATCAGGGCCTTTGCCTCCCGGATCTCATCGATGCAGGTGATCATAGGGATCATAATCTTGATTCCGCCGAAGGCACTGGCCCGAAGCAGAGCTCGAAGCTGAGGACGATAGATATCCTCCTTCCGGTCTAAGCACAGACGGATCGCCCGATATCCCAGGAAAGGATTCTCGTCTTTTTTAAGCCCCATGTAGGGGATCTCCTTATCGCCGCCGATGTCCAGGGTGCGGATGATCACCGGCTTTCCGGAAAGTCCCACTGCTACTTTTTTATATGCCTCAAACTGCTCCTCCTCCGTAGGCATGGAGGTGCGGTCCATAAACAAAAACTCGGTACGGAACAGGCCTACTCCCTCTCCGTCATACTGGAGTACCTTTGTCACATCCTCAGGATTGCCGATATTGGCCACCAGCTCGATGTGAACACCATCCTTGGTCACCGTGGGCATGCCGATGAATCTCTCCAGATCTTTCTTTTCCTGAAGGAACACATCTCTCTTGGCCGTGTACTCTGCCAGCTCCACATCAGTGGGGCCTACGATCACAACGCCCTCGCTGCCGTCCAGCACGATGCTGTCTCCCTCCTTGATCTGATCCATCACACCGTTTACCGCCACCACGGCCGGAATCTCCAGAGCTCTTGCCAAGATGGCGCTGTGAGAAGTCTTTCCTCCAAGCTCCGTGACGATGCCTGTCACATTGGCCGGATTGATCCCCGCTGTCATGGACGGAGTCAGATCCTTTGCCACGATGATGCTGCCCGCGGGAAGAGCGGCGATATCCACCGGCTTGATCCCCTGTAGAACCTGCTGCATCCTGGTCTTAATATCTCTCATATCTGTAGCTCTCTGCTGCATTAACTCATCATCCATGGAAGCAAACATATCCGCATAGGTGGTACACACCGTCTCGATGGCATATTCGCTGCACACGCTGTCCCCTGTGATTCCGTTCTCGATCTCTCCGGTCATCATAGGATCCAGAAGAAGCATCAGATGTCCCTGCATGATCTCGGCTTCCTTCTCCCCTACCTTTGTGGCCAGATCTTCCGCCAGCGCCTTGGTCCGGGCAACGGTCTCTGACAACGCATCCCGGAACCTCTCCACTTCCGCCTGTGCGTTGGCAACCTTGTCCGGGCGGATCACCATCTCCACCTCTTTGATGACAGCGGCCTTTCCGATGCCGATGCCTGCTGATGCATTAGTTCCCTTAAACATAATGCGTCCCCTCCTTGATTATGAAATAGTTATTCTCCCAAGCCGTCTTCTACGACTTTGATCATGGAATCCAGCGCCTCCTGCTCATCCTCTCCCTCGCAGATGAACTCGATCTCATCCCCGCTTTTCACACAGGCCCCAAGAACGCTTAAGACGCTCTTGGCATTGGCCGTGGTAGTGTTGGTCTGAAACTGAATTCTGGACTTATAAAGAATTGCTTTATTACAAAGAACCCCTGCCGGTCTCAAATGCAGTCCGGTCAGATTCCTGATCACTACTTTTGCTCTTACCATATCCGTTCCTCTCCGTTATTCTAGATCTGCCGCTGTCGTTCCTTCCATGCCTTCTTCCGATTCCTCCACAACCGCATTGGTATCGATGATGTGAAGCTGGAGGGAATCAGAACCCATCCGCTCGAATCCTTCCGACAATTCTACTTCCACTTCTACATCCGCGTCCCCGGGCTGCAGCATGGACACGTCCACATATCCCTTGAGAGCGCTCTCGTCCAGCCGGTCTAAGTCCTCGGGAAGCCCTCTCACAAAGACGCTTACCTGATTCTCCTCAAAGTTGTACTCATAGCCCTCTTTTGTTCCCCTAAGCTCCAGATCCCTGGTTTTAAAGATCAGACTCCTCTCCTCGAGAGGCTCCACTTTCAGGGTGATCATGGCCGTGGATGCCGAAGAGGCCGCCATACTCACATTGTCCGGCAAAAGTTCGTTTAAGTCAACCTCTACCGTCACATCAGCCATGGCCCCTTCCACATTTAAAAGCTCCCCGGGCACAACGATGGTTCCCAACGGCGCCAGAACCGACCTCATCCCCTCCACGGAGATGACCTTCACGTCGCTTTCCACCCCGGTAAACCGATATCCGTCAGCCACTTCTCCGGAGATCTGGAAGTCCAGACTCAGCTCCTTTACCTTCAGAATATTGATCTGGTAATCCACCTCCGCCCGGCTTATGGACACATCATCTTTGATATTCGGCGGCTCATTGCCATTGGCATCATAGAGCCGGATCCAGCTGCTGCCGGAGGTATCCGAATCCGCGCCGGTCACATCGATCTCCACTCCCACGGAACTGATCTGCCCGATGACGGAGACCGGCCCGGTGATATGGACATATTCAGGTTTTATCAAAACATTACCGATGGCGTAGCCGTCCTCCGCCTTGCCGTTGACATGGGGAATCACCTCGAACCGTTTGCGCTGCAGCTCCTCCGTCTGGATCCGGACGATGCCCGGCTTCACGGTCACCCCTCCCTCAATCAGGCTTCTGATGTCCCGGTTGATCACCTCCACGTTGACAGGAATGGCTCCCGTCACGTCATACAGGTTGGCCAGATCCGCATAGGCATAGAAATCCTTTGCCGATACTTTATACCGATCCCTGGTTCTCACCTCATAGGTCACGGTCACGGTCTTTTTTCCGATCAGTTCATAGGTCAGATTGGCTTTGCTTAAAATATCCTCGTTGACCATCTCTACCGGAACCTCCTCCGAGTCCACCACCAGAGGGTTTACCACATTAACTACCATGAGCCACGCGGCTATGGCCAGGCCGATGGACAAAAGCTTCAGTCCCAGATTATTTGTCAGTTTTCTTTTCATCTTTCAGCCTTCCCTTCCATAACTTGAACCGGCTGCCGGATCCCTCCTGCACAAAAAGCTCACCTAATTCCCGGCTCAGGGAATCGGCATCATTCACCTTTCTTAAGTTTCCGTGCTCTGCCAGAGACACACGGCCTGTCTCCTCCGATACCACGATGGTAAGGCTGTCTGTCATCTCGCTGATTCCCACCGCTGCCCTGTGCCTGGTGCCCAGAGCTTTATTGATGGTGCCGTTGTCCGACAGCGGAAGGTAACAGGTAGCAGCTGCCACCCGATTCCCTCTGATCACCACGGCGCCGTCATGGAGTGGAGTATTGTGCTCGAATATATTGATCAGAAGCTGACTGGTGACGATGCCGTCCACATCGATGCCGGTCCGCTCGATATCCTTTAAGGAGGCACTTCTCTCGATGACCATCAGTGCCCCCGTCTTCACCTTCGCCATCTCGAAGGAGGCTCTCACCAGCTCACTGACTGTCTTCTCCGTGAAACCGGTGTCTGCCTTCCCGTCGTCAAAGGGAAGCAGCATGCTGGCCAGATTCTTGCTGCCCAGCTGCTCCAAGGCTCTCCGCAGCTCCGGCTGAAAGATAATCACCAGAGCCGTGGTCGCAATCAGTGCCGTCTTCTCTAAAATCCACATAATCGTATCCAGCTTTAACAGATACGTGAATATGGCAAATCCCAGAATCAGGACGATACCTCTCAAAAGCATCCATGCCCTGGTATTCTTGATCCACAGAAGGATCTCATAGATCAGAAACGCGATGATGATGATCTCTACGATATTCATATATGTAATCTTCGGTAAAAATGACATCCAGCTGTGAAGCACGGCTGCGATATCTGCCATATCCTCACCTCCCTCTTTTCTGCCTCGTTATCCGGTTCTTTGACGGTCAAAAATCCTTGCTTCGTCTCTTCTTGGCGGAGCTGATCTTCTGCACCTTCACATCCGGCGCGGAAACCGTGATCTTGGGGACCGCCTTTACATAGTAATAGTAGTCATCATCCTGAAACTGCAGGTATTCCGTCCTGCTGTAATCTACGGCAAAAATCATAAAATTATACACTGCCGCAAGAACCATGGACACCAGAACCCCTACCAGAAGCTGGGCCATAGGCACGGACACGTCGAAGAGAAAATCTCCCACGAAGATCACCGCCAGCTGTACCAGAGCCCCTGTGACGATGGCAATATGCCAGGCATAATCCACAGAAAGCATGCGGATGAGATACACTGCCAGAATTCCGGCGGCACAGGCGGCAATCATCACAAACATCAGGTTATTGGACATCATATTCTTTATGACCTGGGTATACTTCTGAATCAGGTCGAGAGATGCATCGTTGGTCAGTACTCCCGCGTTCTGTTTCACGTACTGGATCATATAATATAGAAACACACCGCATCCCACCGGAACCGCACTGGCCAGACTTCCCGAGAGCCCCACCAGAAGAGGGATCGCGTAAGGAATCTTTAAATAGAAAAAAATCGGCGTCAGCAGAAGCAGATAACTGTCTCCCGGCTGAAACCCATAATAAAGAATCACCACCATCGCCAGCAAAACCGTGAGAATCAACGCCATCTCCAGCGACACACTGCTGATATGAGCCAGCAGCACGATCCCTGCCAGCAGAGAGATCATACCGTAGGGGAGGAAGGCACACAGCAGGCACAACCCCACCCAGACTCCCGTACTCTTCAGCTTCTCCATATATCCCACATTGCTGTTGATCAAGTAGAACGCCGACAGGCTCAACCCCAGTTTAAACAGCGGAATCAGATGTGCGTCATACTTTCCGTAGAAAGCTCTCAGCTTTTCTCTGAACACCAACAGGCCCATCATAACTTCTTACCTCCATGTCCCATTTTGCCCTGCAGCTCATAGCGCTTCTCCAGCCGCTTCAGCTTTGCCACATAGACCTTCATGCCTCTGGCAGCGTACTCATACCGCCTCCAGTACACCACACAGGTAATCAGAAGATACAGCGCCAGCCCGCCTGCATATCCGGTCACATACATACCCAGGAAATCCTGCAGAATCCGAAAATCAAACGCTGACAAAAAGCTCTCCGCCCGGTATAACACCACCAGAGCCGTCCCCATCAGCCAGCAAAAGGTAAACCCTAGAAATCCCCTCAGCAGATATCTTCCGATATAATCACTCCGAAAAAACCGATTAGACAGAAAGACCCTTTTCCCTTCCCGCTTCTCAAACATCCCAATCCCTGTCATCAGCTTAATCTTTTCCTCATTCAACATCCCAATCACCGCCTAAGTCGATCCATAAACAAAACATATCAATTTAGTATAGCACAGATTTCCCGCGGTGGCAATGAGCTGTGCGGAAAAATAAAAACCGAAAAATAAAAACACAAATGGACGCTGCAAGCTTGCTCACATAAGGCCACTTGTGTTTTTATTTTTTATAGGGGTGCCGGAGCAGCCCGTCTCCTACTCATACCTCAAAGCATCGATGGGGTCTGCCTTGGCAGCTTTGGACGCCGGGTAAAGTCCGAAAAACACCCCGACCGCCGCCGAAAACGACACTGCCAGAATCACCACCGACGGCCGGATCACCGCTCCGATGCCAAATACCATCCCGATGCCTGACACCAGCCCCACTCCGATCAGAATCCCGATCACTCCTCCGCAGGCCGAAAGAATAGCCGACTCCGTCAGAAACTGTATCAGAATATCCCTGGTCTTAGCTCCCAGAGACTTCCTGATCCCGATCTCCCTGGTCCTCTCGGTCACCGACACCAGCATAATATTCATAATTCCGATACCTCCGACCAACAGGGAAATCGCCGCAATGCCGCCCACTGCCGCCGACAACCCTCCCATAACCGTATCCACGGAGTTCATCTGTTCCATGGCTGTCTCCATATACATATCCTCAGGGTTCCTGCCCTTTAAGTTGGCCACATAGGCTTTCAGCTGATCAAAAAAATCCTTCAGATCCACATCCTCGCTGGCAAATAGACGCAGATAATAAAAATAATCATTGGGCCAGGTCAGGAGCGTGTAGGGAAGAAACGCCGAGCCCCGGTCCGACCGCCCTCCCATCATCAGCGCCTGGAAGGCGTTCATCTCCTTCTTATACACGCCCACCACCGTGAACTCATCCACATTTCCGTACAGGTCCGTCCGAAAAGTCTGCCCGACCGCATTCTCCATCCCGAACAGCAGCATGGCGCTGTCTACATCCATAACCACGTTCTTTTTCCTGCCCAGGATATCCCCCTCATTCAGATACCGCCCGTAGACCATATCCACCGGCTGCACATCGATATAGTTGTAATCGATGCCCGTAAAATCAAAGTTCACCTTTGTCTTCTTGTTGACGGCCTCCGCCCCTGTAGAGGCAGCGCTGTCTATGTAAGAGATGGAGTCTCCGAACACCTCCTTCACCCTCTCCATATCATCCAGGGTGAAATAGTCGCTCATCCTCCGGTCGTCGATCCAGTAGCCCACACACATATATGCCTGGGTCACACCTACATCCTTATAGAGATCCGAGAACAAGCTCCTCATGGTATCACCGATGGAGACGATGGAGATCACCGACCCGATGCCGATGATGATCCCCAGCATGGTCAGAAAGGACCGCATCTTATTCACCTTTATGGCCGAAAACGCCATACTCATATTCTCAAACAACACTGCCCTCTTCCCCCTTTCTCACATCGCTGATCACCAGCCCATCCTGAAACCGGATGATCCTGTCCGTAAACTCCGCGATGTTTTCCTCATGGGTAACCACTACCACCGTGGCTCCCTCGTCATGGAGCTCCGAAAACAGTCCCATGATCTCCTCTGAGGCCGCTGTGTCCAGGTTGCCTGTAGGTTCGTCTGCCAGGATCAGAGGCGGCTCGTTGGCCAGAGCCCTGGCGATGGCCACCCTCTGCCGCTGTCCGCCGGACAGCTCATTGGGCATATGCTCCGCGCGGCTCAAAAGCCCCACCCGGTCCAAAAGCTTCATAGCCCTCTCTCTTCTCGCCTTCTTCCCCACCTTGGCATAGGTCATGGGAAGCTCCACATTCTTTAACGCCGAGGTCCGGGAGATCAGATTAAAAGACTGGAACACAAACCCGATTTTCCTGTTCCGGATCTCCGAAAGCTGATTGGGATTCAGTGAAGCCACATCGATGCCGTCCAGATAGTAATGTCCCATGGAAGGCCGGTCCAGACATCCCAAGATGTTCATCAGAGTCGACTTCCCCGAGCCGGATTTGCCCATAATCGCCACAAACTCTCCCCGGTGGATGGTCAGGTTAATCCTCTTAAGTCCCAGAACCTTAATAGCCCCCGTGTCATAGATCTTCACCAGATCCTTCAGCCGAATCAATTCCTCCGCCATAGCACACCTACCTTCCGGCTCCGTTTTCCACTACCTTCAAGCCTTCTGTCAGCCCTTCATGAGGAGCTGCCACGATCATCATCTCCTCCGTCAGACTCCCTTCCTCCACGGGGATCACCTGGATCTGAATATCGCTCTCCACGCCTTTTTCCACGGGAATCCGCCGGATAACCCCCTGCTCCACTGCCAGCACGAAATTTCCCTCCTCCGTCTCAAGCACCGAGGAGATGGGGACAATCCACGCATCCTCCGCTTCATCTAAGATGATCCGCGCCCGCGCCGTAATCCCGGCGATGAGCCTGCTGTTGTTCTCCATGATCTGAATGGTGGTGGGGATCACCCGCTCCGTGGAGCCTCCTCCCTTCTCCTCTCCTGTGGGGGAGATGGCCGTCACCTGGCCTGCCACCGTCTCTCCGTTTAAGATATCCGCGCTGATCACCGCCTCCTGTCCCACCTGGATATTGCCGATGGAGTACTCGCTGACACTGACCTTCATCTCCAGCACATCCAGGTTCTCGATGATAAACATAGGCTTGTCGTCCTCCAGCTTATCCGCAAACCGGCCCACCTTGATGTTCACCCGGACCACTGTGCCGGATATGGGGCTTACCACCTGAGTATCCAAAAGCTGCTCCTTCTTCTTCTCCAGCTCAAACTCCGCATTTTTCACCTGGAGAGCATAGGATTCGTTGGCCACAGCCTTTCCGTCCTTTATGGTAAAGGTCCTCACCTGTCTCTGGGCCTCCTTAAGCTTATCTCCGGCTGTCTCCCACTCCAGCTGAGAAACGCTTCCGCTCCGATACAGCACATTGGTCCTGTCGTACTCCCTCTGGGCCGCCTCCTGCTCCTGAAGGGCCCTGGCATAGCCGTTCTCCGCCAGGATCTGCTGTTCGTTGTAGGTAGATACCGCCAGATCATAGGAGTTCTGGGCCATATCCAGCTCCTTTCTCACGTCACTGTCATCGATGACGGCCAGGAGCTGCCCCTTCTCCACATGGTCTCCCTCTTTCACCTTGATGTCAGCCACCTCCGCGTGAAGGTTTGACACCACATCCACACTGTCCGTGCCGGACACCGGGCCGCTGATGGTCAGCTCTTCCTGAATCGTCCCCTTCCCCACAGGAGTCGTGCTCACCATAACGACCTGCTCCTTCTCCCCTCCCAAGGTCATAAAACCTCCGACCGCCGCAACGGCCACAGCAGCCGCTGTCAGGATCTTTCGCCTCCTGCTCCAGGGCTTTCGCTCCTTTTTTCCGTCCTTCTCTTTTTTAGCCTTTTTCTTTTTCTTCTTCCCCGCCGGTTCTGCCTTCATCAGCTGGGCAAGCTCCTCCTCGAACTGCCTCTCCTCCTCCAAAAGTCGTTTCTCTTCTTCTATCTCTTCTCTCTCCTGGCTGTCGGGCAATGTTCTGTTCTCTTCCATCTTTCTCCCCTTTCCTGCACATATATGGATTCTCACTTACTATAACGACAGTGGTTCCCCTTGGTCTTCAAAATTTTTAGTGTATTAACTGTACTAGTACAGTCTACCTCATTTACCCACAACATGCAAGCACTTTTTCCTGTAAGCAAAAATACCCCGGGGTCATCGTCACCCGAGGTACTTCCTGTCTCCATATTCTGTTTTCCGCCGCCTGATCTCCGCGGACAAAAATCGTTCAGACGAAGTCCTCCCGCATGGGATTAAAGATGTCCAGAAGGACTCCCTCCTCCAGACAGACACAGCCATGTTCCACACTGTCTCTCTTTAGCATCGTATCCCCTGCCCTAACGATCTTTTTTTCCCCCTCGATCTCGAACTCAAAAGCGCCGCTGACCACATAGGTAATCTGGGTATGGGGGTGATGATGCAGCGCTCCCCGGGCTCCCCGGGCAAATCTGTTCTCCACACACATCAGGTCCTTGCTGTAGGCCAGTACCCTTCTCTCCACACCCTCGCCTGCAGGCTGTGGTGTTACATTCTCATGAAATACCCATCGTTCATTTAACATGCGCTTCCTCCTGAATGAATTTAATAGAAAGCCAGATTATTCCTGACTCTTGATGCTGACTCTGCTTCCGGCCTCCACGGACCGGGTGATAAAGGTATTGCCGCCGATGACCGAGTCCCGTCCTATGACGGTCTCACCCCCCAGAATCGAGGCGTTGGAATAGATGGTCACACAATCCTCGATAGTGGGATGCCGCTTCTTATCCTTCAGCTTCTGTCCGCCGCTGGTGGAGAGCGCTCCCAAGGTCACTCCCTGATACACCTTTACATGTTCCCCGATGACTGTGGTCTCGCCCACCACGATCCCCGTCCCGTGATCGATAAAGAAATATCTGCCGATGGAGGCTCCCGGGTGGATATCAATCCCTGTCACACTGTGGGCGTACTCTGTCATGGTTCTGGGAATCAAAGGCACTGACAGCAGAAAGAGCTCATGGGCCATGCGGTAAACGGTGATGGCCAGCATCCCCGGATAAGACAGGATGATCTCATCTTTGCTTGCCGCCGCCGGATCGCCGTCAAAAGCCGCCTCCAGATCGGTCTCCAGGAATTCCCGGATAGACGGTATCTTCTTCAAAAACGCAACGGTGATCTTCTGAGCCTCTTTTCGCCGCTCCTCCTCGCCGTCACTGTCGTGGGCGGGACTGTACTTCAAGACCTTGGCGATCTCCCTGTTTAAGTAGTACATCACGTCCTCAATCTGCAGAGACAGCTGACTGGCAGCATTGTATACCCGGTAGGTTCTGTCCCGGTAGTAACCCGGAAACAGGATCCTCTGCATCTTGTGCACAATATCAATGATCACATCTTTATCCGGCTGATTTAAAAAATCCTCCATCCGGTCGATGGCCCGATCTCCCTTGTAGTCTTCCAGAATATCCGTTACCAGCTCCTGCACTTCCAGCTCCAATGGTTTTTCCATCTCTCTCTCCTGTCAGGGCCTTTTACGGCCCTGACTCTCTTTCTTCTATACTATGATGTGGGAGTTAAAACGTGTTTTGACCCCTATTCGTTGAAAAGCACAAGGCGAATTCCCATGTCCTCCTCGTCCAGCCAGACCAGACACTCGGATCCTTCTTTGATGTCCTCAAGCCGAACGATCTGCTTGGTGAGATAGGGCTCGACGGTCACATCCTCCGTCAGTGTGTACTCGGTTCCGTCGTTGCCCTCAAGTACTTTTTTGCCCTCTTTCTCCTCCACACTGCCTGCAGCCACCACATACCGGGGCGCCTTTACGTCCTCCGGAATATTGACAATCACCACATAGGGCATGGACTGAGGCGGAAGAGACATAGTCATGGCAGGCCCTAAATACGCCTCAAAGGGACCTTTCTCGATATCCTCCAGGTCTACCGGAAAGCCGGTCGCTCCGTCCAGAATCCGGGTGGTCTCCGGATCGATGGTCAGTATGATCTCTCCGGAAGAAGAATTCTCCGACTGATTATCCACGTAGATGGCTCTGTCTGTCACCTCGGTCACATCGCCCCAGATTCTCACAGGAGCCTTCATGTCCGCTATGCCGGCTTCTTCCTGTGCAGTCTCTGCCACAGACTCGCTCTCGGACTCCTGGGTCTTGGAAGTCTCTTCCTTGTTCTCGGTGGATTCCTCACTTTTCGCCTCGGTAGTCACCTGGCTCTCTGCCGCTGTGGTGGTTGTATCCGCTTTCTGACCGGAACAGCCGCTCATTATCATCATAGCCCCAACGACTCCTGCTGTCAATGCCGCAAATGTTTTTCTCATATCCTTGTTCCTCCTCTTATTTCCGATTATGATCTTCGCCTCCTGATCTGTCTGCTCTTTTTGGAAGCGCAGACTCATTATATCCCATGTGACGGGAAATGGCTATTAAAGAAACCTGAATATTTCTTACAAAACGATTCGGCAATCTTCCAAATTCTTACATTTTTAAAACCAAAATGTCCTCTGGCGCAATTCTGATCCAGACCGTATCGCCCTCTTTGGCCTGGCTCTGCCCCGCATATTCCTGCCAAAGGGTCTTTGGCATCTCCAGCCGCAGCTGCCCCCTGTCCGAGTCAAAAGGCGCAGACAGGGGACGCACCATCACTATCATATGAAATACATCTTCCACGATCCGACAGATCCGGCACTCCACGGAATTGAGCAGCTCTTTCCGCTCCCCGTCCCGGACCAGACGGATATAATGGCTGCGGACGCCGATATAGGCTGCATCCTTTGGCACTCTCTCGCCGCAGTCCAGGCTGACACCCCAGTCCCTGGCATAGAGCCGGGTGCCTTGCCCCTCTCCCCCGTCCCGCTCTGCCTCCGAATAATTCTTGCAGCCGGATATAAGGCAGGCAGACAGAGTCTGCGGCTTTTCAAAGACAGCTTTCACCGAAGACGGCGGTGTGGAAGTCCCATGGTCCATGACACAGGCCCTGTGACAGAGCCGATAGATCTCATCCCTGTTGTGAGACACGAACAGGGTAGGACCATCAAACTCTCCCAAAATATCCATCAGCTCCATCTCCAGCTTCCAGCGCAGATACCCGTCTAAGGCGGAGAAGGGTTCATCCAGCATGAGAACCTTGGGCCTTGCCAGCAGAATCCGGGCCAGCGCTGCTCTCTGCTGCTGCCCTCCCGACAGCTGGGGCGGACGGTGACGGCGAAGTCCGGTGAGACAGAACCGGTCCATCATCTCCTCCGCCGCTGCCCTCGCCTTTCTCTGGTCCCTCTCCGCTGCCCTCAGGCCGGTCATCAGGTTCTGCTCCACCGTCATATGGGGAAACAGGGCATAGTTCTGAAACAGCAGTCCCGCCTTACGCTTCTGGGGCGGAAGGTTAATTCCCCTCTCCGAGTCAAACCATACGGTTTTGTCCAGCACGATCCGGCCCCAGTCCGGCTTTTCCACCCCTGCGATGCAGCAAAGCGTCATGCTCTTGCCGCATCCGGAGGCTCCCAGGATCCCCATGACCTCCTGCCCGGCCTCAAATGTCACTCTGAGCCGAAAGCCTCCCAGATCTTTCCGGATATCTACATATAAGGACATGGCCCGACTCCTCCTTCCCTCATCCCTCGCCTCCCGGCAGAGAAAGCTCCCCTGACCCGGTTCGCTCTCTCCTCTTATCTCTGCTCTTTTGTTCCAGCAGATTTACAGCCAGAAGCACTGCCGCCGAGATCGCCATGTTGACCATGACCCATCGAAACGCCAGATCGCCCTGATCCGTCCTCCACAGCTGATAGACCGTCGTGGAGATGGTGGCAGTTCGCCCCGGCGTATACCCTGCTAGCATGCTGGTGGCGCCGTATTCCCCCAGGGCTCTCGCAAAGGCCAGAACCGCCCCTGCCAGAATCCCCTGCCGGCAGGCCGGCATCCGGATTCGCCAGAAAATATAGGTGCCACTCAGTCCCAGAGTCTGACCGGCGAAAGCCAAAGTCTCGTCAAAACTCTCAAACGCCCCTCTGGCCGTCCGATACATCAGGGGAAATGCCACCGCCGCCGCCGCAAAAACCCCCGAATACCAGGTCATCACCAGCCTTACGCCCAGATGCTCGAAAAACCACATGCCCAGAGGGCGCCTATTCCCCAAGAACAGCAGCAAAAAATATCCCACCACTGTAGGCGGCAGAACCAGGGGAAGGGTCAGGATCACGTCCAGGATTCCCTTCACCACCCGGTTCAGCCTGGAGATATAATAGGCCGCCGCAATTCCTGTAAAAAACACGATCACGCCGGAGATCAGGGCGATCCGCAGCGAATTCCACAGTGGATACCAGTCCATAATCATTTCTCCTAACTCTGTGTCTTAGGACCCGAATCTATGGTGCCATGGAAAAGCCAACCGCCTCAAACACCGCTTTGCAGTCATCCGTCACCAGAAAGTTTAAAAACTCCCGGGCCGCCTCCTGATTCCCGGAACAATTCAACACGGCCGCCGGATAGACCACCCGCCTGCACAGTCCCTCTCCGGCCTCGTCCACGACTGTCAGACCAGCCGAAAACCCATCGGTTGCATAGATGATGCCGCAGTCCACAGAAGCCTCCTTCACCTGTGTGGTCACCTCCTTTACATTGGAGCCATAGGTTATTTTGGAGTCAGCCTCCAACTGTTCTAAGATTCCGAGATTGGTCAGAATCTCTGCGGAATATACGCCTACCGGCACATCCTCATTGCCCAGGCAGATCAGCTTCAGTTTCTCTGTCCCCAGGTCCTCAAAGGTCTCGATTCCGGCAGGATTGCCCTCCGGCACCGCCAGAACTACCTTGTTTTCCACCAGATCAAACCGGTCTTCCCAGAGGACAAAGTCCAGCCCCTCCGTGTTGACAGACGGGTCCGCCCTGCAGTCCAGCTGGTCCATCTGCTTCTGCGCAGCAGAGATAAAGATGTCACAGTCTGCCCCCTCCTGAATCTGTGTCTTCAATGCGCCTGAGGAGTCAAAGGTATAGATGACGGTCACATCCGGATTCACCTCCTTGTACATCTCTGCAATCTCGGTCAAAGTCTCCGTCAGGGAGGCAGCCGCAAACACGATCAGCTCCGTCTTTGATGTGGTCTGTGCCGCCTCTTCCCCGGCCTGACCATCATCCGCACCCGTCTTTGTACCCTGACACCCTGCCAGCAGACTTACCGCCAGCAGTACCGTTGCCATACCTGCCCATGGTCTTCTCATATCGTCCTCCTGTTAAATTTCCTGTGATACGGAAATTTCCTACGTTCTTGCGCACTCTGACGCGGTCCCCCGCAAAATCTTCAGGCCGTGCCCCAGAGAGTCCAGGATAAAGTCCAGACTCTCCCTCACCGCCTTGGGGCTGCCGGGCAGATTCACGATCAGAGTCTTCCCTCGGATCACCGATACCCCCCGGCTCAGCATAGCCCTTCCCGTAAGCTCCATGGACCGATAACGGATATACTCCGCGATCCCCGGCGCGTTGCGGTCAGCCACCGCCATGGTGGCCTCCGGAGTCTGATCTCTCATGGAAAATCCGGTTCCGCCGCTGGTCACCACCAGATCCACCTGGCGCCCGTCTGCCAGCCGTTTTAACTGGGTCTTCAGCGCAGCCGGCTCGTCGGGAAGAATCATGGTCTCCACCACCTCATAGCCTGCTTCCTCCAATTTCTGCCTGGCCGCAGGCCCGCTTTCGTCCGCCCGCTCTCCCCTTGCCCCCTTGTCGCTCAGGGTGATCACGGCCGCCGTAAAAGGCCGGTCAGGGTCCGGGAACAGCACCGTCAGTTCGTCACCCACGGCGATGTCCCCCTCCTTTACCACCTCCGCGAACACGCCCTCGTGAGGCATGATACACTCTCCCATGCGCTTGAAGATGGCGCAGTGGCTGTGGCACTCCTTTCCGATCTGAGTCATCTTAAGCTCCGCGGTGCCCGCCAGAAGCCGGCTTCCCACCGGAAGACTTTTAAAATCAATTCCCTCGGCCACGATATTTTCCCCAAATGCCCCGTGGCCCACATCGGCCCCCCGCTCATTGAAGGCCTTTACCTGATCGTAGGACAGAAAACTGACCTGGCGGTGCCAGCTGCCGGCATGGGCATCCCCCACGATTCCATGGTTCGGCCGCACATGGACCCGGTCCACCGGCCGTTTCTCCGTCCCCTTTTGTTCGCTGATACAAACTGCTTTCACGGTTCCTTTCAACATAAGCGTTCTCCTTTTTTGTATCCTCTGTGTCTCATTCTGCTTCCGGGTCCTGTGTCTGCCCCTCATCCCTGGGATTGATAAACACCCCGCTCTTCCCCCCTGTCTTTTTCTCCAGGTAGACGGAGCCGATCTCCATGGACTTGTCCACGGCCTTGCACATGTCATAGATGGTCAGAAGAGCCACACTGACTCCGGTCAGGGCCTCCATCTCCACCCCTGTCTTTCCTGTAGTCCTGGCCGTACACACTGCCTGGATCTCCGATGTCTCCTCCTTCAGTATAAAATCCACGGTCAGTTTCGTCAGATTCAGCACATGGCAGAGGGGAATCAGCTCCCAGGTCCTCTTGGCCCCCATGATTCCGGCCACCCTGGCCACGCCCAGCACATCGCCCTTCTCCATGGAGCCCTGTTTTACCATGGCAAAGCACCGGGGACTTAAGAAGATGCTCCCTCTGGCCACTGCCTCTCTCCTGGTATCTGCCTTCTCCCCCACATCTACCATCCACGCATTGCCCTGGCCGTCAAAATGTGTAAATTCCATATCATCCTCCAATTCTCGCCATAAGCCCGGTCTCTGTCATCTGCTCCGGATGCTCGAAACAGTGGGCCTTCGGCTTCCCCCTGACAGCCGCTCTCATGGTGTCCGAAAGCTTCTTCTGCATCTGTATTTCGCTCCCGCCTCCCCTCAGGATCTCGCGCAGGTCCACTCCGTCCTCATAACACAGACAGGTCTTGAAATACCCCTTGGAAGTCAGCCTGACCCGGTTGCAGCTGCAGCAGAATTTTCCGTGGAGAGCGCTGATCAGTCCCACGCTTCCACGAAATCCCGGAATCCGATAATACACTGCCGGTCCATATCCATGGACCCTCTCATCTCTCTCCATCCCGGGATACCGTCCCGCCAGCTCTCTCTCGATCTCCTGATGATCCACGGACCGATACTGCTTCCCGCATCCGATGGGCATCATCTCGATAAAGCGCACGTCCAGAGGGTATCGCCGCGCCAGCTCCAAAAGCTCTGTCCATCCCGGCCCCTCATAGCGGCAGCCTAACTGTCCTGCCACCTCTTTCAGATCCAGAGAAACCGCATTGATTTTGACCGGGATGTTCCGGCCCTCACAGGCGGTTACCGTCCTTCTGACAGCCTCAAGAACCTGGTTTAAGTCTCCGCCCCCTGTCAGCGCCTCATACAAATCGAGATCCAGAGTATCCAGGCTGATATTGATCCCGTCGATCCCGGCATCCAAAAGCTCTTCCAGATACTGTCCCAGCAGGACTCCGTTGGTGGTGATGGTCACCTTCTCTATGCCCTCGGTGTTCTTCAGCATGCGGATCAGCTCACAGCACCCCCGGCGCACCAGCGGCTCTCCCCCGGTGATCTTAATCTTCCTTATCCCCAGGGCCGCCGCGCATGCTCCGACCCGGACGTACTCCTCCAGGGTCAGAATCTCCTCCATGGACACACACTCGATGCCGTGAGGCATGCAGTAGCGGCACCGCAGATTACAGCGGTCCGTAACAGAGACCCGCATATAGTCAATTTCCCGTCCCCATTGATCTCTCAGACTCATACCACCTCCAACAGCACATCCACCACTCCGCCGCAGACCATGCCTTCCTCCTCCGCCGCTTCCCCTGTCATATCCACACGGCACAGGCCTTGTCTCTTCTCACCGCTCTGAATCATGTGAAGCGCCCTACGGACCACCTCTGCCTCCATGCAGCCGCCGCCGATAGTGCCCACACATCTGCCGTCGGGACATACCAGCATCTTGGTCCCCACATCCCGGGGCGCCGAGCCCCTCCTGGTCACGATGGTGGCCAGCACCCGCAGCTCTGTCCTCTCCTGTGTCCCTCCCGGATTTAAGATCTCCCGGAGCATCTCCCCGGAATATCCCCAGGTCTTTCTCCTCCGGTTCTTCACCTCGATGATCTCTGCCATGATGGCCACTCCGATCTCCTCCGGCGTCTCCGCTCCGATGTTCAGACCGATGGGGCTGTAAAGCCCATCCAGCGCCGCCTTGTCCCCTCCGGCCTCCATCACCTGCTCCTTCACCGCGGCCACTCTTCGCCGGCTTCCGATCATGCCGATGTAGGCATGTCTCTTTCTGACGATATGCTCCAGACATTCCCGATCATACCGATGTCCTCTGGTGACGATGACAAAATAGGTGTTGTCTCCTCCCTCGATCCTTTCAAGCCCCTGACCGAAGGGCTCGCACAGCACCTGATGGGCTCCCGCCCGTCTGGCATGGTCCGCAAACATGGGCCGGTCCTCCAGAACCGTCACCCTACATCCCGTCATGATTCCGATTTTGATCACCGGGATGGACACATGGCCGCCGCCGCAGATCACCAGATGCATCTCCTGGCCCAGCCGGTCGCAGAACACCCGGATTCCTCCGATCTCCACCAGCCCCTTCTGCCCTTCTTTTTTCTCCTGGGACTCCTCCCACAGCCGGGATTCCAGGTCTGTAAAAATACCGTCTCTCTCAGACTGCCACACCAGGCAGCCGTCGGTAAACAGGGCCCTCTGTCCAAAGGCCGGCCCGTCGAGAGCCACGGCTGTCATATGCTTTTTCTCCGGGTCGCACTGGGAGACGGCCCTGTAAAACTCCTGCATGTTTTTACCTCCTATCTTCCCTTTCCAAACCCGCAGTTAGGGAAGGTGCAGACCGGACAGTTCAGGCACAGGCCTCCCTGGCCCAGAGCCGCCAGCTCCTCCTTGTGTACCTCGTCCTCCGCCATGACTCTGGGCAGCACCAGATCAAAAATCGTGCGCTTGGCATACATGACACAGCCCGGCAGGCCCATGATGGCCACCGTTCGCTTCTGCCCCTCTTTCTTTGCCTCATAATAGGCCAGCAGGAACATGGCTCCCGGCAGCACCGGGGCCCCGTAGGAGACCATCCTCGCCCCCGTATTTTTGATGGCCAGAGGCGTCTTGTCATCCGGATCCACGCTCATACCGCCAGTACAGATCACCACATCAGCGCCTTTGCCGATCATGTCGAGAATACTTTTCGTCACCTTCTGATCGTCGTCGTTCCATATCACATGATCGATGACCTCCGTGTCGAATTCCTCTAATTTCTGCCGGATCACCGGGGTGAAGGTGTCCTGGATCCTCCCGTAGAACACTTCATTCCCCGTGGTCACGATCCCCACCTTTTTATGGACAAACGGCTTCAGCTCCAGGATGGGCTTTCCGCCGGTTGCCTCCATGGCGGCCTTTTTGGCCCCCTCCATTTTCTCCTGACTGATGACCAGGGGGATGATCCTGGTTCCTGCCAGCTTGTCCCCCTTTTTCACCGCAAAATCTCCGTGACGGCTGGCGATCATCATCTCGCCGAATCCGTTGACCGCCTTAAGCCCCTGGTTGTCCACCTTCAGGAGGCCGTCACACTCTGCCACAAGCTCGATCTTCCCCTCCCTGGCCTCGGAGCGGGCCATGTGGTCTCCTCTGCACATCTGACAGAGAATCTCGGCCCCGTCATTTTCATGGAGCAGCCCCTCCTCCTGCTCCCACACGTAGAGCTGATCCTTGCCCACGCTAAGGAGCACCGGAATATCCTCCTTGGTCACGATGTGACCTTTCCTGAACACCGCATCTTTTGTGACTCCCCTGATGATCTGGGTGATATCATGGCACAGCACTGCGCCTTCCGCCTCCACTGTCCTTATCAGTTTCATCTTATTGTCCTCCCTCTGTCTCTGTCTGGATCAAGCTCTCAATCTTCTTCGCCTGTATGTACCGTCTCTCGTGGGCCGCCAGCGCCGCGTCCCTGTCCCGTGCCTGCCGGCATCTCCTCCTGCTGGCAGCGAACCTTTCATCCAAGGTCACTGCCCTGTCTCCCTTAACCTGCTTGTCTGCCAGGTACACCGCAGCCGTCTCCAGCCATAGGGCGGAAGGACTCTCTTCCATTTCTTCATAGGAAAGGGGCTCCAAGTCGTGATGATGCCTGATGACCTCTGCCACTTTAGGATACCCTTCCCGCAGGAGGATTACAGCGCCTCTTTCCGGATGATCCTTTTCTGTCCGGGCTACGTCATGGAGCAGAGCGCCGCTTCCCACAATCTCAAGGTTCACTTGTCTTCCTGCCTCCAAAAGCCGTTTTCCTATGTCCTCTGCCCGGGTCCGCACTGCCTCACAGTGTCTTCTCACAGGCTCCGGTGTGCCGTAATGATCCCAAATCCTCCGGCATTCCAGTTCATCCGGTGCTTCCCGGGGCATCACCCCGATCTGTGCCGCCTCCAGCTGTCCGTCGTCCCTGACCCGGATCCGGCTGAATCCTCCGTAAGGCTGAGGCAGAGAGCGGCACCTCTCCAGGGGAGTCCCTGTGATATCCGCCAAAAGGCAGCTGTTGAGACCTGCGTGGGCCACACAGATCACGTCACCCTGAGTCCGGGCCAGGATCTTCTCCAAAGTCCTCCTGATCCGTGTGAGCCCTTCCTCCCGGCTCTCCCCTGTGTCCGGCCAGGACTCCAGAGTCTTTTTCAGCTGGTCCATGGGCTTATTCTCCCACGCTCCCATGTTCAGCTCTCTTAATCCTTCCTCCACATACACGAAAGGCCTGTCCCCAGCCAAAAGCCGGGCCGTCTCTCCGGCTCTCTTAAGGGGGCTGGCAAAGACCGGTATCCCTTGGCCCACCATATGCCGAAAATAATCTCCCAGCGCTCTCGCCTGGTCTCTCCCCTTCTCATCCAGAGGAAGATCGGTCCGGCCGATACACCGCCGGATCCCGCCGGGGAAATCCACATGTCCGTGGCGGACCAGATACAGCTCTCTCATCTTAAATTCCTTTCCCCATATATCTCTGGTAAGCTTGATCTGTAAAATCCTGTATTTCCGCCACCATGTTCTCGTACGCCTCCATCAGTTTTTCTCCTTTTTCCGTGAGAACAGAACCGCCTCCTCCGCTGCCTCCGGTCCACCTCTGAACCACGGGAAATCCCAGCTGCTGTTCCAGCTGCTTTACCATCTTCCTGCCCTTGCTGTAGGAGATATCCATGTGGGCGCAGGCCTCCTGGAGGGACCCTGTCTGTCCGATCCAGTTCAGGAGCTGCTGAGTGCCTGGCCCGTAAAAAGGCTGGCTGGCAGTGAGCCGCACCTGAGTCTGAGGGCGGACAGGATAGCCCTGGCCTCTCTGGTAATTCCAGTCCAAAAGCTCCTGGTACTGTTCCCTGGTATCTAAATCCCGATAGATTCCCTCGTCATCCACCTCCAGGTTGGTGATGGCGATGCCGGAGTGCTCGATCGCGCCCCTCAGTCCCCCCGGCCCTTCATAGCCCCGCAGGCTCTCGGCCACCTCACTCCACAGCATAATCGGATGTCCCGGCTCTCCGCGGCACACCGTGCGGATAATGGGGGCATCGATCATCAGCTGCTGCCGTATGGTATCCGGCATAATGGCCGGAAGATCAATGGGGAGGATCAGCAAGCGCTCACAGTCTCCACTGATAGATTGGATCCCCAGCTGAACGGAGTCAAACATCTGGGTCTCTCGAAATCGTTCGTTTTTTATAAAACGAACGCCTGTAAAAAAAAGGTGCTCCCTCAGCTCATCCCCCCTGTATCCGGTCACCACCACCACAGGATCAATCCCCATGTCCTTCAACATGGTCACCATGTGGCGGGAGATGGTAGAGTTTCCGAAAGGAAGCATGGGCTTAAAGGCCTCCATGCGGGAGGACAGCCCCGCCGCCACCAGCACCGCTCCTGTTGACTTCATCGTGTCTTATTTCCCCTTTCTCTGGCTCTTATTTACTTATCACTCCCGGCATAGCCGCTGGTCCGCTTACGATTTTCCCCCCTGCAAGAAGGTGAACTTCTTGGAAGCGATACGATCAGAAAGAAGAACGGCTTCCTATGGTCGCACGGACGGCGCCAAGACCATGGGATCAAAGGCATGATTCCCATAAGCTATACCCAAAGGGCACACCCCGATGCAGACTCCTTCGGAGTAGGGCACTTTGTACCATAAGGTATATTATACAATAGAGGTGGCGGTAAGACAAGTCTGTTTCCATGATCCTTCTTCTTTTTAGGTTTCTTTACAAAAGTCAGACCGTTTTTATAATCTTTTCTCCCTCACCGCCGCGATCCTTAAATAGTTGACACGATCGATGTCAAAAAGAGGAACACAGCAAAGAAAAAATCACTTTTAAAATAGTCTTCAAAGTGCTATAATCGTCCATGAATTTTATTTCATACTTTCACGAAACGGGGAATTTCACCATGACAGGACTCGGAACTCTCATCAACACTGCCGGCATCCTGGCCGGAGGGCTGATCGGTCTGGTGTTTGGAAAATTTATGAC